>JAFZOW010000102.1 GCA_017552715.1 Lachnospiraceae bacterium | reverse complement strand
GGTGACTCTGGTGGTCTGCAAGCTGTTTCTGGTGGCAGATATCCTGGTGGTCAGCTTCCAGGTGGCAGGAAGGTATATCCCTTTCATTCCGGATCCCTCCTGGACGGAGCAGGTGGTGCTGACCCTGATGTCTTATATGGCAGTGCTTTCCGCCGCCCTTGCGATCCGGAGGGGGGCCCATATCCGCATGACGGCTTTTGACCGGTATCTTCCGAAGAAGCTGTTGAAGGTCCTGGACATATGCGCCGATGCGGCGATTTTGATCCTGGCTTTCATCATGATTTTTGAAGGCTGGAAATATGCGATACAGATCGGGAGCAAAGGAAATTATGAGAGCATGCCCTGGCTGTCCCGCTTCTGGATGTATTTTCCGGTATCTCTGGCGGGGATCGCCATGCTGATCTTTGAGATCGAGGCCATCTATAACCATATCAAATCCTTCTTTTCGGCAGAGCCGGCAAAGGAGGAAGCAGACAAAGAGAAGGAAGGGGGGGATAAGAAATGAGTACCAGCACATTGGCGGTTGTTGTACTGCTCGGCAGCTTCTTCCTTATGATCCTGCTCAGGTTTCCCATTGCATACGCGGTGGCGATCTCTTCGGTGCTGTGCCTTAGGGTGCAGAACCTTCCTCTTTCCACGCTGTGCCAGTTTATGGTGAAGGGGATCAGCTCATTCAGCCTGATGGCGGTGCCCTTCTTTATCACCATGGGCGTCCTGATGGGGAAGGGAGGCATCTCCGAAAAGCTCATTGCCCTGGCGGATTCCTGCGTGGGGTGGATGACCGGAGGCATGGCCATGGTGAATATCGTGGCTTCCTATTTCTTCGGAGGCATCTCGGGATCCGCATCGGCAGATACGGCATCCCTCGGCTCCATCCTGATCCCCATGATGGCAGAGCAGGGATATGATAAGGATTTCTCCACGGCCGTAACCATCACGTCCTCCTGCGAAGGCCTGCTGGTGCCTCCGTCCCACAACATGGTCATTTATGCCATGTCGGCCGGCGGCGTGTCCGTGGGAGCCCTCTTTCTGGCAGGATATATCCCGGGAGCGCTGCTGGCGGCATCATTGATGATCGGGTCCTACATCATTTCCAAGAAGCGGAAATATCCCAAGGGCGCGAAATTCTCCATCAAGGCTTTGCTGAAGCAGCTGAGCATTTCCATCTGGGCGCTGGCCGCCATCATCATCGTGGTGGTAGGCGTGGTCGGAGGAGTGTTTACGGCTACGGAGTCAGCCGCCATCGCAGTCATCTACAGCCTGATCGTATCCGTCTTTATCTACAAGGGCATGGACTGGAAGGGCGTATGGAAGGCGCTGGATGAATGTGTCAATACCCTGTCCATCGTATTGATCCTGATCGCTACCTCTGCCGTGTTCGGAAACTGCCTGACAAGGCTGCATGTGCCGGACATGGCCGCAAAGGCCATCATCGGCATCAGCGACAATCCGTATGTCATTGCACTGCTGCTGGATCTGATCCTGCTGGTGCTGGGCTGCATCATGGATATGGCTCCCATCATCCTGATCGCTACGCCGATCCTGCTTCCCATAGCCACCTCCATCGGGATCCAT
>JAFZOW010000101.1 GCA_017552715.1 Lachnospiraceae bacterium | reverse complement strand
TGAATACGTTTTTTGAGGCAGATTATAGGGTCTGCCTACTTGACGTGTTCCAAACACGCAAAAAAGGAAGCCATATACCAGCGTATAGGCTTCCTTTTTTAGGGTCGAGCGTTATCACAATGTTAACTTAATGACATTGGCGCGATGCCCCCTCTTTTTCTTATCTTCCTGAATGAAATGTCTCCGTCACTTTTTACGGCTGATATTCCTTGATCAGGCGAACGATGATATCGTGCAGCGCTTCCACCGTGTACTGTCCTACGATGGGCTCCAGATGGGAATCACCCACACCGGAATCGTCCGTAAGGAAAACATATTCTCCGTTGGTGCAGATGGCCAGGGCCCGGCCGAAGAGTTCGGTGCTGCGGTCCGCATTGGAAGCCACCACCGGGATGACATGAATGCCCTTCGCCGCCGCTGCCCGCACTGCCTTGTCGAGAGTTTCCTCCATACCATCGTGAGGCGGGGCATCAAAGATCAGAAATGCGATCTTACGGTATCCGTTCTTCCAGGCGCCCTGGATCATGGTTTCCTCCAGGATCTCCGCCACCGCTTCCGGTGCATCTCCGCCGCCGTCGGCACTTTCCGCATCAAACTGCTGCTGTACCAGAGTCGTATCGTCGGTGAAAGGATTGCATTTCGTTACATAATCATCTCCCTGATCCCGGTAGAAATTAGCGGAATACAGGATATTATCGCCGTCCACATCCGCAACGATGGCCTGGAAATCCTTTTTCAGATAGTTCAGCTCATCCCCCATGGACCCCGTGGTATCCAGGATGAACATCACCTGCAGCCCCGTTCCGGCATTGCCGGCATCTTCCGTCACAAACTCCATCTCATCGGAAACATCCAGGCTCTCACCGCAGACGGAAACCTTTGCCGCTTCCTCTCCATCCATGTAGAACAGATAAGCCTTTCCCTCGGCGTCGGTAACGGTACTCCACAGCTCCGCTCCCTGAACATCTTTAAGCACCACCGGCTCGTTTTCCACCGGGTTCTGATTTCCGTCCCGTACGGTCACCGCCACCCGACGGACCGGATCGATCCCGTAAGCGGGGAAACTGATGGTCTGGTTCTGTACAAGTCCGGTGAAAAAATCCCAGTTCTCAAGATCGTTCCATACAGCTGCCGTGAGCACACCGCTCTTCACCTGCTGCTGGTTCGTTGTTACGGCCCCCGTTGCACTTCCCGTATACATGGCTTCTGCCGCAGTACCCGCCGATGTCTCGACCGCGGCATCCATCATAACGGCTGAATGCCCCGCGGAAAAACCCTCCGCTGCGGCTCCGGCGGACATGGGATATTCCGCAGCCGGCATAGCCCCTGTTGCTTCCGTTTCATTCTTACCGCAGGCGGAAAACAGCATCATTCCTGTCATTATCAGTGCACATACTCTCTTTTTCATAAGCATACCTCCCCGAATAACGGTATCGTTCCTCCCTGCCAGCGCCTTTTGCGCCGCTGATCAGGATACGGAACAGGACCGTCGTTTTTATGGGAATATATAAAAATTTCCTCTATGTATTTTAAGCAGAAAGCGCTCAGGCTCCCGGAAGCCGCACCGTAAAAGTGACCTTCCCCTTTTCCGCGGCAGCCGAGATCGTTCCTTTGTGCTGCTCCGCGATACGCTTTGCTATGGAAAGGCCGATACCGTGACCGCCCGTGGAAGAAGAACGCGACTCGTCCGTACGGTAGAAGCGTTCAAAGATACGTTCACAATCCATATTCTCACAGCCTTCCGCCGTATTGAAGACTTCCAGCTTTATCTTCCTGCCTCCGGCCGCAGACAGTATAACCCCGGCCTGGCCGTTCTCATCCACGTATTTGGATGCATTCTCGATCAGTATATCGCAGAGGTTTTCCATCTGGTTCCGGTTGGCCTCGATCATCAGGCCTTCTTCGATCTTCGTCTCGAAGTTCACGCCCTTTCGTCCGAAGACTTCCCGGAAACGGGCCACGGAGTTCTCCGCCATCTGAGACAGGTCGAGCTTTTCCTTTTCCGGGGCATCCCCCACTTCCTCCATACGGGAAAGTACCAGAAGCTGTCCGATCAGCCGGGACAAACGCTGCGTCTGTGAAGTGATGTTATCGAGCCATTCGTTGTCCCCGTTCTTATAGCGGAGCACCTCCGCATTGGCGGAGATCACGGCCAGAGGAGTTTTCAGCTCATGACTGGCATCCGTGATGAACTGCTTCTGCATACGCTGGTTCCGTTCAAAGGGCTCCAGGATCTGCCGGGAAAAGGCAGCGAATACGATGGTCACCGCCAGGGCAAAGAGCAGGGTGATGATCACGATACGCAGCAGGATCTCCCGCTGGGCATAGATGGATTCCGCGCAATCCAGGAAAACGATAAAGGAGCTGTCCGAATCCTCCTCCTGAACCAGGCGGTAGCGGTATCCCTGATAATAGCCCCGCTTCCTGCCCCGGAAGATCACTTCCGAAGCGTAGTCCTCGGCACTTTCCTCATCGATGGAGGCAATATGGTCTACACGTATATCCTTAACCCCTCCGTTCTCATCCAGGTAAACGATAAAGTAACGGATACGGTATTCCGACTCATCATCCAGACGGATGCGGTACCTTGTGGTATCTTCAAACTCCGTCACGGAAAAGGTCTGGTAGTCGGGAACTTCCCCGCCGTTAAAAGCGATCAGGCTGGTTCGCGCATCCGCCTGACTGGTATTATAATTGGCCAGAGCCAGATAGAGCCCCAGGCCCATGACCAGGAATACGGTCACGGACGAGGTAAATGCCACCCTCACCAGTTTTAACTGCAGCTTCTTCATCTTACGCCCTTCACCATACGATACAGGCCTTCCTCCTGCTCGATCCGCACCTCCGCATGGATCTGCCTCAGTTTGTTCTTCAGATAAGTCACATAAAGAAGGACGGCCATCTCATCCTCCTCCTCGGTCTTCAGCACCGAAAAGAGCTCCTCTTCCTTAAGCTCCGCGTTCAGGTTCTGCAGGAAAAAGGCCAGCAGGGCGGTTTCCCGGCGGCTCAGCACCAGGCTCCCTTTATCCGTCCGCACCTCGTTGTTCTCGCAGTCCAGGGTCAGATTTCCTTCCGTGATATCCTTAATGACATAGCTGGAATTCCTGCGGGTCATGGCCTCGATCCGGGCCACCAGCTCTTTCATGGCAAAGGGCTTGGCCAGATAATCATCCGCACCGGCCTTAAGACCGGTGATGCGGTCATCCAGCTCTGCCTTGGCGGTGAGCAGCAGTACCGGCGTGTAATCCTGGGCTTCCCGCAGCTTTTTGAGGACGCTGACCCCGTCCAGCTGGGGCATCATGATATCCAGCACCATGGCGTCATAGCGGTTTCCCAGGGCCCTGTCCAGGGCCGCAGCGCCGTCATACACGGCATCCACCTCATAGCCTTCCAGCTTCAGTATCTCTGCCACAGCCATGGAAAGCCCTTTTTCATCTTCCGCATATAATATCTTCATTTTCAGTTCCCCTTGAGTACATCCCTTATGGTCTGCATGGTAAGATCCGCCGATGCCATCTCGTCCGCACAGCGTTTCAGCTCGGCCGAGATCAGCGCCGTATTCTTAACCTCTTTCTTGTATCGCATCTGATGCTCCAAGGCGGCCCAGCAATCCATGGCTATGGTACGCAGCTGCAGCTCCACCCCGCAGCGGCCGGCCATTCCTTCCGGCAGCGGAAGGCTCAGGATCACATGCAGGGAACGGTACCCGTTGGGCTTGGGGGAGGCGATGTAATCCTTGACGGTCTCCACCTTCCACAGCCCGTCCCCGGAGATCATCTCCAGGATCTGATAGATGTCCCCGATAAAATGAGTGACCACTCTTATCCCTATGATATCGTTAAGGTTTACGAGTGCGGAAGCCGCGTCCTCGGCACAGCCCTTCCGGCGCAGTTTCTCCTTTGCACTCTCCGCCCCTTTGATACGGCTGATCAGATGCTCGAAGGGTGCCTGTTCCGGGTCCCGGCTCACTCCCTCCAGGATGCGCTCAAGCTCGGCCATCACGCTGTCCCGCACCTGAGCGATGGCCTCCGCATATTCCCCGTAATACTCCTTCTGTTCCGAAGTCATGTCCTTTCCTTTCTTTCCATTCTTTGCCGTAGATTATAACAGGAATGGCCTCCGTTTACAACAAAACGAAAAGGGGGACGGATGCCCGCCCCCCTCTGCTGCCTCTTCACACATAAACACTATATCCCACTGACTCCGTCACATTTTGCGATGGTGTCTATGGTCCCGTCCTCGTTATAAGTAAATTCCGCAACGCATACACTGCGGTGGAACAGACTACCGCCGGGAAGCTCATCCGTATGATAGAAAAGATAGGAATGCCCTTTATAATCGCAGATACCGGGATGATTGGTAAAGCAGGGGCCTTCTTCCATCAATACCCCCCGGTAGACCCAGGGCCCCACGGGAGAAACGGAGGTGGAATAGCCGAAATGCTCGTTCCTCTTTTCCCCCTCCGCAAAGCCTGCGAAGACCATGTAATAAAGCCCGTTGCGCTTGTAGAACCAGGGTCCTTCCCCATAGCTGGTACCGGTCATATGACTGCCCTTGCCAAAGGATTCCACGGTCATGGGGATCTTCACGATACCCACTTTTTCATCATAGGATATCATATCATCATTTAGGATCACATAGCGGAGCTCGGGATTGCCGAAGTAGAGATAGACCTTCCCGTCATCATCCCGGAACACGGTGGGATCGATATCGTTCCAGTCCCCCTCATCCACCAGGGGATATCCCAGATCCTTAAAGGGGCCGGTAGGGCTGTCGGAAATGCCCACGGCTATGGCCATGCCTCCGTCTTTTTTGTGTACGGGACAATAGAGATAAAACTTACCGTCCTTCTCGATACACTGGGGGGCCCAGGCCCGATCATCCGCCCAGCTGATATCTTCCAGGGAAAAGATCTTACCGTGGTCGGTCCAGTTCACCATATCCTTCGTGGAAAAACATCTCCAGTCGTACATGGTGTAGAAATTGTTCACCAGCTCATCTTCGTCATGGGTGGTATACAGATAAAGCGTATCCTTGTATACCATGGGTGCCGGATCGGCCGTATACATGGAAGTGATGATGGGATTCTTACTTTTTGTTTCGCTCATATCATATCCTCGTATGGGTCTCGTAATAGACCCTCTTGTCTTCATACATGCGCTGATCTGCCATGCGCAGTGCCTTACGTATATCTCCGGAATGGGGAGTGCAGCCGCCGCCGATGGAAAAGCTCAGGCCTTCATACTCCTGTGACTTTTCGCGTATCATCGCGATCTTCTCCGCCACATCCGCTTCCGTTATATCCGAAAGGAACATGACAAACTCGTCGCCGCCGGCCCGGAAGATCCTTTCCTCATCGAAGATCCTGCGTAAGCAAGCCGCCGCATTGCGGAGCAGCTGATCTCCCGCCTCGTGTCCTTCATTGTCATTCTTCTTTTTCAGTCCGTTCAGATCCGCAAAGATGACCCCCACGGAACCCTCATCCTTTTCTGGATCCCGGGTCAGCCGATCCACGTAATTGTTCATTTCGTTACGGTTCATCACTCCCGTGAGCATATCCCGGGAGCTTAAGATCTTCAGCCGGTCGATCATCAGGTAGTTCCCGATCTCGGAACCGAGGATAAAGGTGCTAAGCTCCAGAGTCTCCTTGATCTTAACGGAGTTTTCCGGATTGAAGTTGATGGCCCAGATATACCCCAGCAGCTCCCCCTGGGATCTGAGAGGGAACAAAACGATGTTCTTCCCTCCGGCAGCCGTAATGGATTCATACCAGACGGGATTGCGCTCCCTGACCACTTCCATATCATGATCGTTCTTTGCGATCAGGCAGTTACTTCCGGCGATCACGGTACTCTCCCAGGAAGCTGCGATCCTGTAGAAGTTCTCATCCAGATAAACCCCCATGGGTTTCAGGACCGTATTGTCGCTTAAAGCTTCGCACAATACCGTACAACAATGCTCCGCATGGTTCATGAGCAGTACACAGCAATGCTCTGCGTCGCAGAGATCCCTGATATCCTTTATCACATCCTGCATGGCTTTCCTGAAGTCGGAAGCTCCCCTGATCTTCAGACCGGTCTCCAGTACCGCCGAAGCCAGGTCTCCGGAGATGGCCGACATCTTCTCCGTGTGGGCTTCCATGTTGATCTCCATGGTATAGCTGCAGTATGCCATATCTTCTTCATCGGAGCTTAAGGGAAGAAAGGTCATGTTGAACCAGACCGGCATGCGGTCGGGATGCGCATAGGAATGCAGGCATTTCCCTTCAACTGCCGCTCGGTAGCAATAATCTTCAAAATTCAGATCCCGGGTAAGATAGAGAGTATATTCGGAGTTGGGTATGAATCGGTCGGTAAGCATCCGGGTTCCCGGTGCGGGATGCTCTATGCTGTCGATGTATGCCTTGTTCCCGGTAACGATACGGAACTTCCCGGGCCGGCCGTCTTTGAGTTTTTCGACGGAGACCACACAGGTCATGGCGGCATTGGCATCACAAAAGGCCTGATAATCCATAGGCTTAGTACCTCCTACCGCGTATTATAACACAGCTTTCCCATCTTTACAAACCCCGCCTGTACATGATATACTTATGTAAATTATTTTTAGTCGGAGGTGTGCCATGGCTGAATCAAACACTGACCAAGAATTAAAGATCCTGATGGATTCCCTGTCCATTGCAGACGACGGAGCCGGCGTGGTTCCCTCCGCAAGCGCGGTAATGCGCCAGAAGGATGTGGATTATCTGGTAAGTCTTTTACAGGAGCTGACGGAATACCGTTCCATCGGTACTCCCGAGGAATGCCGCGAGTACAAAAAGAAAGCTCTCGGCTAAGGGATCTTGTCTGCGCGTCTGAAAAAATCCCTTGTACTGCAGGGCAGTATCCTTGCCCTGGCCGGCCTGATCAGTAAAGCGATCGGTTTTGTATATCGCATACCCATGGCGAATATCATGGGAAACACGGGAAACGGATTATATTCCGTTTCTTTTGGTATATACAACATCGCCCTGACCCTCTCTTCCTACAGCATGCCCCTGGCCGTTTCAAGGCTTATGAGCATGCGTCTGGCAAAAGGGGATGAAAAAAATGCGAAACGCCTTTTTAAGGATGCGCTGCTCTTTGCTCTCTGTACGGGGCTTACGGCAGCGCTCGTTCTTTTCTTCGGTGCAGAAGCCTTTGCCCGCCTGTACCGGAAAGAAGGTCTGGAGTATCCTCTGCGCATCCTGGCCCCTACGGTCTTTGTGGTGGCTCTGCTGGGCTGCTGCCGGGGCTATTTCCAGGGGCACAGGAACATGGTGCCCACAGCCCTTTCCCAGGTGCTGGAACAGATCGTCAACGCCATCGTGAGTGTGGTGGCCGCTTCCGGCTTTGTACGGCTGGCTACGCAGCGCGGGGAAAATGCCCCGGCCTGGGGAGCCATGGGCGGGACCACCGGAACACTGGCCGGCGCCGCTGCCGCCCTTCTTTTCTTTCTTATCATCTTTACACTGATACGCAAAAGACAGCCTGTCAAAAAAACGGAGACAGAAACGGAAGAACACCGTCTGCTGTTCAAGGCCATATTTTTCACCGTGCTGCCGGTCATCCTCAGCCAGAGTATCTACCAGCTGGGTTATACCATGGACGACCTGATCTTCGGAAACCTGATGGCTGCAAAGGGGATGGCACAGGAAGTGGCCACCAGCCTCCAGGGCGTCTTCAACACCCAGTATAACCAGATGATCAACCTTCCCACCGCGGTAGCTACGGCCATGGCCAGTGCCACTCTGCCCAGCATCGTGGTGCTGCACACCCGCGGAGAAAAGCAGGCCGCAAAGCTTAAGATGGACCAGATCCTGAAGCTCAATATGCTCATCGCCCTGCCCTCCGCCGTTGGCCTGGCCGTGCTTGCCGAGCCCATTATGGGCGTCCTCTTCCCCAGGCTGAACGAATACATGGACACGGCGGTGATGCTTCTGCGTACGGGTTCCAGCGCAGTGGTCTTCTACGCACTTTCCACCCTCACAACCTCCATACTGCAGGGCTGTGATAACATGCGCCTGCCGGTGATCCACTCGGGCCTTTCCCTGGCCATTCACGTGGTCCTGGTGGCTGTACTTGTGTATTTTACGGATCTGGGGGTATATGCTCTGATCATAGGGAATGTGACTTTCCCGCTGCTGGTGAGCATCCTGAACTGCCGGAGCGTTGAAAAGCTGCTGAATATGCACTTCCTGCTCCATAAACTTTTGATCAAGCCTCTGCTGGCCTCGCTGATCATGGGGGCTGCGGCAGCAGGCGTATACTATCTGCTGAAAGGAGCCTGCGGCATGCTGATCTCCATGATCCTGGCCATGATCGTTGCTTTTATCGTATACATACCTGCACTCCTGAGCCTGAAGCTGGTCACTGCAGAAAGACTGAAAGAGCTGCCGCTCATCCGAAAGCTCTTCCGCCGATCCCGAGGGGAATAAAATGCCTGATGCCAAGGAACTGATCTATACCAACGAAAACTGCGTGGGCTGCAACAAATGCATCAATGTATGCAGCGCTATGGGCGCCTGTATCTCGGAGGGTACCGGTGCAAACGGTCATTCCCGCATCATTGTGGATCCCGCGCGCTGCGTGGGCTGCGGAGCCTGTTTTGATGCCTGCGAGCATGATGCCAGGGAATACAGGGATGATACCGATGCTTTCCTGGAGGACCTTAAGAACGGCGTATCCATCTCCCTGCTGATCGCACCTGCCTTCCGGGCCAATTATCCCGACGAATACGAGCGTGTCCTGGGCGGTCTGAAAGCCCTGGGCGTAAAACATATCATCAGCGTAGCCTTTGGTGCGGACATCAGCACCTGGGGGTATATCCGCTATATTCAGGAACACGGCATTACGGGAGGCATCTCCCAGCCCTGCCCCGCCGTGGTCACCTATATCGAAAAGTATCTGCCGGAGCTGCTGCCGAATCTCTTTCCCGTGCAGAGCCCTCTTATGTGTGCCGCCATCTATGCCCGGAAAGAGCTGGGCATTACGGACCGTTTCGCTTTCCTGAGCCCCTGCATCGCAAAAAAAATGGAGATCGACGATCCCGAAAATGCGGGACTGGTGAGCTACAATGTGACCTTCCGTCACTTCATGAAGAGGGTGCGGGAAGAGGGACTGTACGGTGAGCCGGCCTGGGACGAGATGGAATACGGTCTGGGAAGCATCTATCCCATGCCCGGGGGGCTTAAGGATCATATACGCTGGTTTCTTGGAGACGGCGCCTTCATCCGCCAGATCGAGGGCGAACGTCACATGTACGAATACCTGAAGGACCACGCAAAGAGCATCGCAGCAAAGGAGATCCCTTTCCTCTTCATCGATGCCTTAAACTGCAGGAACGGCTGTCTCTGCGGTACGGCCACGGATCCGGAGCTTGCTTCCTCGGACTGGGCACTGTTCAACCTTCTGAACATACGGGAAAGCCTCAAGAAGGACAGCGGAGCTTCCTCCCTGTCCCGCAGCCTTACGCCTCCGGAGCGCCTGGAGGCACTGAACAGGCAGTTCGAAAAACTGGATCTGAAGGACTATCTGCGGCACTACCGTGACCTTTCCTCCGAATGTGCCGTGCGCATCCCCGACATCAACGAGCTGGAACAAATCTTCCAGTCCATGGACAAGGAAAACAGGGCGTCCCGTCAGATCAACTGCGGCTCCTGCGGCTACAATACCTGCAGGGATATGGCTACCGCCATCTTTAACGGCTTCAACCACAGGGAAAACTGCGTACACTATCTGAAAACAACCGTGGAAGCCGAACAGCAGAATCTGGTCTATCAGGCACAGCACGACGAGCTGCTGGATATCTTCAACCGTCATTATGTCCTGGAATTCCTCTCCAAGGCGGAAGGTTTCTGGACCTGTTCTTCCTTCGTCATGATCGATATCGAAGGCTTCAAGAGCATCAATGCCACCTACGGACATGAATTTGCCGACGAAGTATTAAAGTTTGTGGCCCTGCGCCTGAAAAAGCTTTCCCTGGAAGAGCACTGGCTGCTATCGCGCTACGGCGGAGACCAGTTTCTGCTGATGCTCAATGAGCTCCTTCATGAGGGACATCCGGCTCTGGAAAAGATCCGGAAGGCCTTTACGGACCGTATCCGGATCTCCAATGTTGAGCTGACCCTTTCGGTGTATATCGGTATCTGTAATTCGGATCCGGATCTGCTGGTGGAAGACCATATCAATAATGCCGAAGAAGCCATGCTCGCAGCCAAAGCCCTGGGCCGCAACCGGGACTTCTTCTACAGCCGGGAACTGCGCGAAAGGGCCATGAACGAGAAACTGATCCGTACAAAGATCCTGGAATCCCTGGACAGCGACGGCTTCTTCATGGTCTATCAGCCGAAGGTCAATGTCCGGAGCCTTGAACTGGAAGGCTTTGAAGCGCTGGTCCGTATGACGGACCCGGATCTCTTTCCCGGGACCTTCATTCCCATAGCCGAGAAGAACGGCTGGATCTGGCGCATCGGCCGCCTCACCACCGAACTGGTGATCCGGAAGCTTGCAGCCTGGCGGGATGACGGACACTGCCTGTATCCCGTATCCATCAACTATTCCAGCTGCCAGCTGAGCGACACGGGTTATGCGGCCTTTTTGGAGGAGCTGCTCAGGAAATATGATATCGATCCGGGATATGTGGAGATCGAACTCACGGAGAGCGTTCTCCTGGATCAGACCCTCCAGACCGGAGAACTCTTTGCTGCCTTTAAAAAGATGGGGATCCGGCTCCTCATGGACGATTTCGGTACCGGTTACTCTTCCCTGGGATATCTGACCTACATCCCCGTGGATGTGATCAAGCTGGACAAAAGCCTGGTGGATAATTATCTGGTGGAAGGAAAGGATGCCTTTATCAGAGACGTGATCCGTCTGGTCCACGATCTGGATAAGACGATCATCATCGAAGGGGTAGAACAGAACTGGCAGTATATGCGCCTTAAGGAATTCGGCGCTGATACCATACAGGGCTTTTATTTCAGCAGGCCCCTTCCGCCGGAAGAAGCCATCACCTTCAAGGCCGCCCTAACTTAAGATTCGGTCTTTTTTCTTCCAGAGCTCGAGTCTCGCGATCTCGCGTTTCAGCTTCGTTTCCGCGATATAGTATTCCTGCATCGAACGTTTGGCCAGCATGGCCTCTTTCGCTTCCTGCTCGCTTCTCCGGGCACGCTCCTCATCGATCTCTTCCGGGCGCTCGGCGGTCTCCACCAGCACCAGCACATCCCCGTCTTCCACGCGCATCATACCGCCGCCCACGGAGGCATAGCAGGTCTTCCCATCCTCATCGATATAATGCAGGATCCCCGGGACCACAGCCAGCACCACATTCTCGTGCAGGGCCTGCACGCCGTATTCCCCGTCCGCAGCGGGTACCGTAAGGCTCTGGGCCTCTCCTTCAAAAAAGATCCCGTCGGACTCATAGATGGCCAGGGGGAAAAGGGTCATAAGGTCTCCGCCTTCCTGATCGCATCTTCTATGGTACCCACGTTATAGAACGCAGCCTCGGGCAGTTCATCGTGCTCCCCGTCCAGGATCTCACGGAAGCCCCGCACCGTTTCCTCCACGGGCACGTAGACACCGGGAGTGCCGGTGAACTTTTCCGCTACGAACATGGGCTGGGAAAGGAAACGTATCATCTTTCTGGCTCTACCCACCACCAGCTTATCCTCATCGGAAAGCTCGTCCATACCCAGGATGGCGATGATATCCTGCAGTTCGTTGTATTTCTGCAGATA
>JAFZOW010000100.1 GCA_017552715.1 Lachnospiraceae bacterium | reverse complement strand
GCATCTAAACCGATCGGGTGGTCGGTTTGTTAAAGTACCCCTGATTTCAGTGATTCCGGAAATAATCCTGGATAAAACTCATTTTTGAAGAAAAAAGGCTGTCGCCTTGATGATTTTAATCATCTAAAGCGACAGCCCCTTCTTTATACTCTGTTTATTGCTCAGTGAACTTCCACCCGTATCACATTGCTCTTTTCACCCACATAAAAGCTGTCGCCGGGGTTCAGGGCGTAATGCCGGTTGGGCTCCATCTTAGTTCCGTCCATAAGGTAGGTCCCGTAGGTGGAAGCAAGATCCGTGATGATGAATACATTTGTCTGGGGTCTGTAGTCGATGGTGCAGTGCCTGCTGCTGACCCCCACGGTCCCGGGCTGGTATACGATGCTGCAGGAAGACGCATCCCTGCCTACAACGATGGTCCCTCTGGAGAAGGAAAAGCTTGCCCCCTTATGCTGGGCAGCAAGGGAACGTACAAGAGGCGTCCTCTGCGCCTGCATGGGTGCCTGGGGCCGGGGCTGCATGGGAGCCTGCTGCATCTGTTGCTGCATAGGGGCCTGTCTTTGCTGCATCATGCCCGCCTGCTGCTGAGCCATGGGCTGCTGCGCCTGCATGGGAGTCTGAGGCCGGGGCTGCTGCATGGCTGCCTGCTGCCCAGGCTGTGCAGGGGCCGAAGGCTGCTTCTTGTTCTTCGACATCACGCCGATCACTATCACCGCAATGACGATCACGCCTGCTGCGCCGGCCATGGCGATGATGATCCATACGGGAAAGGCAGAACGGGAAGACAGGGTGGAGGCATCGATATAAGGGATGTCGTTTTTCTCAAGCATGTCAACAACATGGCTTGAGTTGATGGAATAATAATCCGCCTCGATCTGCTCGGCATAGGGAGAATTGGACTCCACATTGGTATTTACGCCGATAACATAGCCTTCTTCCGTAACCAGCGGTCCACCGGAGTTGCCGTGCTGTATGGTGGCATCCACCTGGATCCTGCGGACCTTCTTGTCGTTCATGACAAAGCGCTGGATGGAGCCTTTCGAGATGGTGGCATCGCTCACATCATACTGGCTGGCGCTGGAAAAATCATTATCCGCATTTCCGGGATAACCGACGGTATAGACTTCTTCTCCTATATAGGATTCCTGGTCGTCTTCATCTATGGCAAGTATGGAAAGGGGCTTTCTTTTATTGGTAGCTTTGCGGAGCTTCAGTAAGGCAAGGTCGACTTTTTCCACATCTCCGTGATCCACCACCGTGGCATTATCATAATCATCACTGGAGTAATACACCCTCAGTTCGCAGGAATCCCAGATGTAGAAATAGTTGACTTCTTCCTCGGTAAAGGCATAGGAATATCCGGACCCGCCTTCATTGGAATCCAGATACTGCTGGATAACGTGGCAGTTTGTAACGATATAGCGGGCTTCGTCCTCTCCCACAAAAAAACCGGAGCCCCGCCACATATCACCGTCAAAGTATTCGGAGTATTGGTTTCCGTACTCGTCCACCAGCGCCGCATTGTAGGCATATATGGTGATCACCACCACGCCCTTGGTCACTTCCGAATTGTAGGCCAGAACCGTTGCGGCAGAGGAGGCGGCTGTCACCAGGATAAAGACCAGAGTGAATGCAAATGCCCCCAGGCGTTTCAGAAAAGCCTTCATTTCCCTCGTTCTCCCCTCACATTTTTCCCGGGAAAGCCCGGAACATGATAATAGTAAGCTTTTTGGCGCATCATGTCAATTTCCTTGTGAGCTTACGTTTTTTTTGGTAGAATAGAAATGTTTATCGGAGGAAAGATAATGGCATTTGTCCATCTGCATACGCATACGGAATACAGCCTGCTGGACGGTTCCAACAAGATAAAGGACTACGTGAGGCGGGTGAAGGAACTGGGCATGAATGCCGCGGCCATCACGGACCACGGGGTCATGTACGGCGTGCTGCAGTTCTATGAAGAGGCAAAGGCCGCAGGCATACGTCCCATCCTGGGCTGCGAAGTGTATGTGGCTCCGGGCTCCCGTTTCAATAAAGAGATAACGGGGGGCGATGAGCGCTACAACCATCTGATCCTCCTGGCCGAGAACGATCTGGGCTATCACAATCTGATGAAGATCGTCTCCATCGGTTTTACCGAGGGCTTCTATTCCCGTCCCCGTGTAGATAAGGAAGTGTTGGAAAAATATCACGAGGGGCTGATCTGTCTTTCCGCCTGCCTGGCGGGCTCCATCCCCCGTATGATACGCCGGGGCCAGCCCGAAGAGGCCCGGGAGGAAGCAAAGTGGTTCCTTAAGACCTTCGGGGAGGGCAACTATTTCCTGGAGCTGCAGGATCACGGCATACCCGCCCAGCGCCAGGTGAACATGGAGCTGCTCTCCATCAGCAAGGAACTGGGTATCCCCCTGGTGGCCACCAACGATTGCCATTATACCTATGCATCCGATGCGGAGCCTCATGATGTGCTCCTCTGCATACAGACCAAATCCCGTATCTCCGACCCCGATCGTATGCGTTACGAAGGGGGACAGTACTATGTCAAGAGCGAGGAGGAGATGCGTGCTATCTTTCCCTACGCGCCGGAGGCTCTGGAAAACACCCAGAAGATCGCGGACCGCTGCAATGTGGAGATCGAATTCGGCCGCAGCCGCCTGCCGCAGTTTGAAGTGCCCGCAGGCTATGATGCCTGGGGATACTTAAACGAGCTCTGTCATAACGGCCTTGAGAAACGTTATCCCTTTGCTTTCGGGGAAGGGGAGGTGCCTGCGGAATACGCCGGAAAGGAAGCCTACAGCCGGGAGGAACTGATCAAACGCCTGGATTACGAGCTTTCCGTGATCCGCAGCATGGGCTTTGTGGATTACTTCCTTATTGTCTGGGATTTCATCAATTACGCAAAAGAACACGGCATACCCGTAGGGCCCGGGCGAGGCAGTGCCGCCGGGAGCCTGGTCTCCTATTGCCTGCGCATCACGGATATCGATCCCCTGCGTTACGACCTGCTCTTTGAACGTTTCCTGAACCCGGAACGTGTGTCCATGCCCGATATCGACGTGGATTTCGACCCGGATCGCCGGGGCGAGGTCATCGAATATGTACGGCAGAAGTACGGCCCGGAAAAGGTGGTGCAGATCGTCACCTTCGGGACCTTAAAGCCCAAAGGGGTCATCAAGGATGTGGGCCGCGCCATGGAGATCCCCTTTGACCGCTGTAACGAGCTCTCCAAGATGGTGCCGGATGATCTGGGCATTACCCTGAAGGATGCCATGGAGATGAACCCCGACCTGAAGGCCCTGTATGATACGGATGATACGGTGCGGCAGCTCCTGGATACGGCGCTGCGCCTGGAAGGCCTGCCGAGACAGACGGGCATGCATGCTGCCGGAGTGGTGATCTGCCCCGTGGCGGCGGACGAGCTGGTGCCCCTGTGCCGCGGTGCGGACGGTTCCGTCACGGCCCAGTTCGAAAAGGATCCCCTGGAGCATCTGGGACTGCTGAAGATGGACTTCCTGGGTCTGCGCAACCTGACGGTGATCCAGGATACCCTGGATGCCATCGAGGCCCGGACGGGAGAGAAGATCGACCTGTCGAAACTGGATTACGATGATCCGAAGGTCTTCAATTATATAGGTACGGGAAAATGCGAAGGGATCTTCCAGCTGGAAAGTTCGGGCATGCGCAGTTTCATGAAGGAACTGAAGCCCCACAGCCTGGAGGATGTCATCGCCGGTATCTCCCTTTACCGTCCCGGTCCCATGAACATCATCCCGCAGTATATCGCCAATAAGGAGGATCCCTCCCGGGTGAGCTATGTCTGCAAAGAACTGGAGCCCATCCTGGCGCCTACCTACGGCTGCATCGTCTATCAGGAGCAGGTGATGCAGATCGTGCGCAGCCTGGCGGGCTATACCATGGCCCGTTCCGATGACGTGCGCAAGGCCATGAGCAAAAAGAAGCGGGAGAAGATGGAATACGAGCGGGGGATCTTCGTGGACGGCAACGAAGCCGAGCTGGAGGAGGCAAAAAATGCCGGCAAAGCGGAAGCCAAGCTCCCGAAGGAGGTACCCGGCTGCGTAAAGCTGGGCATCGGCCGCGATGTGGCGGAGAAGGTCTACGATATGATGATCGACTTCGCGGAATACGGCTTCAACAAATCCCATGCGGCCTGCTATGCCGTGGTGGCTTATCAGACGGCCTGGCTGAAGGTCTATTATCCCAGTGAATACATGGCGGCCCTTATGAGCTCCGTTATCGATAATGCCGGAAAGGTGGCAGGCTATAACCTGATCGCCAGACAGATGGGCTTGAATCTTCTGCCCCCGGATGTCAACCGCGGGGGGAAAGGTTTTACCGCTACCGATGAAGGCATAGTCTATGCCCTTACGGCCATCAAGGGCATAGGCCCCGGAGTCATAGAGGATATGGTGGCCGAACGGGAGCGCCACGGCCCCTTCCGTTCCTTAAGCGACCTGGCGGAGCGCTGCTCCGAGATCCTGAACAAAAAAGCCGTGGAGAGCATGATCAAGGCGGGAGCCCTGGACTGCTTCGGCAATACCCGCAAGCAGCTGATGGCGGCCTACCAGCCCATGATCGACAGCGTGCAGAAAGAAAAGAAGCAGCAGCTCAGCGGACAAATGAGCCTCTTCGACCTGGCGGGAGATGAGGTAAAGGCCGAGCTGCGTCCCCATATCGTTGAGAGCATGGGCGAGTATCCCAAGGAGATGCTCCTGGAATTCGAAAAGGAGATGCTGGGGATCTATGTCAGCGGCCATCCCCTGGAGGAATACCGGGGGCTCTGGGACAAGGTCATCTCCAATGCCACCACGGACCTGTATTATCACGAAAGCGAAGACGGCCAGAAGGCGGACGATATGCAGGTGGCGGACGGCGAACGGATCAGCCTGGGCGGCATCGTGGAGAACACGAAGGTGATGTATACCAAAAAGGGCGATACCATGGCCTTTGTGACCATAGAGGATATGGTGGGCCAGGCGGAGGTCATCGTTTTCCCGAAGACCTGGCAGCAGTACCGCAGCCTTCTTGGCGAAGACAGCCGCATCCTGATCCGGGGGCGGGTATCCCTGGAGGAGGAAAAGGACGGCAAGCTCATCGCCGAGAGCATCACGGCCTTTTCGGAGATCCCCCGCATCCTCTGGCTGCAGTTTACATCCGCGGCACAGAAGGAAGAGCTGTGGCAGAAGATCAAGCCCTATCTGGACGAGAGTGACGGTACGGATCTGATCCGGCTTTACTATTCGGATGTGAAGAAGACGGAGGAGCTGCCCCATAATCTCTGCGTGCAGGCGGATCCGGAGCTCTGCAAGAGGCTTGCGGCCATCCTGGGGGAGAAGAACGTGCGTGTCACCTACCGCCCCCCGTCCAACCCCCGATATTAAAAATTCTTGAAATAAACTATAGTTTCGATTTATAATACATGATGTCAGGGTCAAAAACTCGGAAAGCGCTCATGCTTGCATGAAACGCTTTGTATGTTGCAATATATATAATAAGTTGATCATAATCCAAGGAGGCAGCGATCATGTCTGAGACCAGGGAGATAAATACCATAGGAGTGCTCACCAGCGGAGGCGACTCGCCGGGAATGAACGCGGCTATCCGTGCCGTGGTGCGCAAAGCCATTGATAACGGCCTTAAAGTGAAGGGGATCAAGAAGGGCTATGCCGGCCTTCTGAATGAAGAGGTCATCGACATGGACCGGCATTCCGTGTCCGAGATCATCGGCCTGGGCGGCACCATCCTGGGTACGGCCCGCAGTGCGGAGTTCCGTACGGATGAAGGAGTGAAGAAGGGCGCTGAGGTCTGCCGCAAGCACGGCATCGACGGCATCGTGGTGATCGGCGGTGACGGTTCCTACCGCGGAGCCCAGAAGCTTTCCCACGAAGGCATCAATACCGTGGGCCTGCCGGGTACCATCGATCTGGACATCGCCTGCACGGATTATACCATCGGTTTCGATACGGCCATCAATACGGCCATGGAAGCCATCGATAAGGTGCGCGACACCTCTTCCTCCCACGAGCGCTGCTCCATCATCGAGGTAATGGGCCGCGGTGCCGGTTACATCGCCCTCTGGTGCGGCGTGGCCAACGGAGCCGAGGATATACTGCTTCCGGAGAAATACGATTACAATGAACAGCGCATCATCAACCATATCATAGAGAACCGCAAGCAGGGCAAGAAGCATCATATCATCATCAATGCCGAAGGCATCGGCCATTCCACTTCCATGGCGCGCCGTATCGAGGCAGCCACGGGCATGGAGACAAGAGCCACCATCCTGGGCTACATGCAGCGCGGCGGTTCCCCCACCTGTAAGGACCGCTATTATGCTTCCATCATGGGTGCCATGGCTGCAGACCTGCTGAAAGCCGGAAAGAGCAACCGCGTCATTGCCCAGAGCGGCGGACGTTTCGTGGATTTCGATATCGACGAAGCTC
The DNA here is from genome assembly GCA_017552715.1 of Lachnospiraceae bacterium. Lineage (GTDB taxonomy): Bacteria > Bacillota > Clostridia > Lachnospirales > Lachnospiraceae > NK4A136. The sequence continues at coordinate 9,316 of JAFZOW010000100.1, read as the reverse complement.
TGGCCATGGAGAAGAGCATACCCGAATATGAATATGAGGTGAGCAAGATCCTGTGATCAGCTCAACCGCCAACGAGAAAGTCAAACACGTTGCCGCCCTTCAGAAAAAGGCGTCCCTGCGGGTAGAAGAGGGAGTCTTTGTCGTGGAGGGCGTCCGTCTTTTTGAGGAGGTCCCGCCGGAGCGCATAAAGGAAGCCTATCTTACGGAGGAAGCCTTTGCCCGCCTTAAAGAGAGAGGGCATATCGACTGTGATAAGCTGATCTCCGACAGCCGTGTGGAAACGGTGAGTGAGACGGTCTTTGAGAAGATGAGCGATGTGAAGACGCCTCAGGGAGCCCTGGCGGTGGTGAAGCGCCGGAGTTTCGACTGGCCGGAGCTTTTTCCGGAAGGAAAGCCGGCGCTCCTTCTTTTATTAGAAGAGATACAGGACCCCGGGAATCTGGGGACCATATTGCGTACGGCGGAAGCCGCCGGCGCCACCGGGCTGGTCCTGGGTGGTGATACGGCGGATGTGTACAGTCCCAAGGTGGTGCGTTCCAGCATGGGCGCCATCTTCCGCCTGCCCTGCCTTTGTGTGAGCCGGCTGCCCATCTGCTTTTCCACCCTGCACAGCCGGGGGGTGAAGATCTACGCGGCAGCAGCGGACGGGGCCCTGCCCTTTGCGGAGAGGGATTACTCCGGCGGTACAGCCTTTATAATAGGAAATGAAGGCAACGGACTGAAAAAGGAAACCATTGATGCGGCAGACGGAGCGGTAAGCATTCCCATGGCGGGAAAGACCGAATCCCTGAATGCCGCCGTAAGCGCGGCGCTGCTCATGTACGAAGCGGCGCGGCAGAGAGGATATAAGTCATGAAGATCGGATTCATCGGAATGGGAAACATGGCAGGGGCCATGATCGGAGGCTTGCTGAAGAAAGGGCTGGTCCCTCCTCAGGATATTTACGGAGCAGATGTGAGTGAAGCCCTGGTGAAGAGCCGCAAGGAGGAGTTTGGCATCGTTACCACCACCGACAACCGGGAAGTGGTGAAGGCTGCGGACTATCTTGTACTGGCGGTAAAGCCCCAGTATGCAAAGGAAGCCATCGACGGCTTTAAGGATGAGCTTTCGCCGGATACCGTGGTGATCTCCATCATGGCAGGCAAGAGCCTTCAGTGGCTCACCGAGACCATCGGCCGTGAGCAGAAGCTGCTGCGCTGCATGCCCAATACGGCGGCACTGGTGGGAGAGGCCATCACGGCCGTCACACCCAACAGCCCCGTCACAAAGGAAGAGCTGGAGAAGGGACTTGAGATCCTCACCTCCTTCGGCCGTGCCAGTGTGGTGCCCGAGAAGCTCATGGATGCGGTGGTAGGTGTCAGCGGTTCTTCCCCGGCCTACGTTTTCATGTTCATCGAAGCCATGGCGGATGCCGCGGTGGAGGAAGGCATGCCCCGGGCCCAGGCCTATGAATTCGCCGCCCAGGCAGTGTACGGCAGCGCAAAACTGATGCTGGAGACCGGCAAGCATCCCGGGGAGCTGAAGGACATGGTCTGTTCTCCGGCAGGCACTACGATCGCGGCAGTACAGGTGTTGGAGGAGGCCGGCTTCCGCGGAACCGTGATGGATGCGGTAGAAGAGGCCGCCGCCCGCTCGAGAGAGCTGTAAATTGCGGATTTGACAAATATTTTCCGCTGTGCTATTATACAAGTCCACCATTTGTAACATTTTTGTAACAAATAAAGGGTTAAAAAAGATTCGTATTGGGGTTGTATGAAGCGCGCGGCGTATTTAACAATGTTCATCGGAGCGGTATTGCTTGTCCTGCTGGCAGGCGGTGCCGCTTTGCGCATATATGCCACGGGTATCACAGCCAGCAATGAGGTGCTGGAGGAAGCCAGTGCCGGTGCTGCGGAGGTTGTGGAAGCCGGGATCGAACCCAGCGAAGAAGAGGTGCAGCAGGTCATCGAGGAGCTGGAAGCCAATGCCTGGAAGAATCCGGGTTCCCTGGTGATGGCCAATGTCTTTGAATCCGTGAACGTGCGCCGTGAGCCTTCCGAGGAAGCGGAGCGCGCCGGTATGCTGTATAAGGACTGCGGCGGCAGCATCATCGAATACACCGATACCTGGACACATATCCGTTCCGGCGAGCTGGAAGGCTGGGTGCGTAACGATTACCTGCTCTTCGGGGATGCGGCGGAAGAGCTGCAGGAGGAAGTGGGTGTTACCCGTGCCGAAGTAATGACGGATGCCCTGCGCGTACGAACAGAGCCGAGTACCGACTGTAATACCTGCGGGACGGTAGGTACCGGCGAAGTATATGAAGTGATCAGTGAAGAAGGCGACTGGGTGAAGATCGATTTCGAAGGTCAGCCCGGTTACATTAATAAAGAGTACCTTGAACTTTCCTTCCATGTGGACTACGGCGAGACCGTGGAGGCTATTGCCGCCCGGGAGGAAGAGGAACGCAAGGCGAAGGAAGCAGCGGAGAAGGCCCGCAGGGAAGCGGAGCGCTATCAGTATTACGGCGTATATGCCGCATCGGCCTCCGACGTGGAGCTTCTGGGAGCCCTGATCTGGACCGAAGCCGGCAACCAGCCTTTTGAGGGCATGGTGGCGGTAGGTGCGGTGGTCATGAACCGCCTGCGCAATCCGGCTTATCCCAATACCCTTTACGGCGTGATCTACGCTTCGGGGCAGTTCACTCCCGCAGGCAGCGGCGCAGTGGACCGGAGGATCGCCGCGGGTGTGCCGGATACCTGTCTGCAGGCCGCACAGCAGGCCCTGGACGGCTACTCCAATGTGGGTGCTGCCACCCATTTCCGTTCGGCCGGTTCCCATGAGGGCATCGTGATCGGCGGTCACGTATTCTGGTGATATTTACTTCCCTGAAGAGTCAGGGAGATACTGTATATAAGAGGTGAGCATTATGAATTTATTCGGAAGAGATTTTCTTACATTAAAAGATTTTACCCCGGCGGAGATCCTTTATCTGGTGGATCTGGCGGCAGAACTGAAGCGCAAGAAGAAACAGCGCATTCCCGTGGATACCCTGCGGGGGCGCAATATCGCCCTGATCTTCGAAAAGACCAGCACCCGTACCCGCTGCTCTTTTGAAGTGGCGGCGCATGACCTGGGCATGGGTACCACCTATCTGGATCCCAAGAGCTCCCAGATCGGTAAGAAGGAGAGCATGGCGGACACCGCCCGTGTGCTGAGCAGCATGTTCGACGGCATCGAATACCGCGGCTTCGGCCAGGAGAAGGTGGAAGAGCTGGCGAAGTATTCCTCCGTGCCCGTGTGGAACGGACTTACCAACGAGTATCATCCCACCCAGATGCTGGCGGATCTGCTTACCATACGTGAGGTCTTCGGGGACCAGAGAGGTCTGAAGCTGGCTTATATGGGCGATGCCCGTTACAACACCGGCAACTCCCTTATGGTGCTGTGCAGCAAGATGGGCATGCACTTCGCCGTGGGCGGACCGAAGAAGTATTTCCCCGATCCCGAGCTGGTGAAGACCTGCAAAGAATGGGCCAGGGAAAGCGGCGGTAGCATCACTCTTACCGAGGATGCGACGGAAGCTGCCAAAGATGCGGATATCATCTATACGGATGTATGGGTTTCCATGGGTGAGCCGGACGAAGTATGGGAGGAGCGCATCAGAGAGTTCTCTCCTTACAAGGTTACCGCGGAGCTCATGGGCCATGCAAAGAAGGAAGCCATCTTCCTGCACTGCCTGCCGGCCTTCCACGATCTGAAGACCGAGACAGGAAAAGAAAAGGGCGAACAGTACGGCATCAGCGAGATGGAAGTGACGGATGAGGTCTTCGAAGGGCCCCAGTCCAGAGTCTTCCAGGAAGCGGAGAACCGTATGCATACAATAAAGGCCGTGATGGCCGCAACACTGGGAGGCTGAGGCGTGGCAGTAAGTACCAAAGCCGAGATCCTCAAGGCCATACGCAACAGCAGCGATCACATCTCCGGGCAGGAGCTCTGCGAGCAGTTGGGAGTTTCCCGCACCGCCGTGTGGAAGGTGATCAAGCAGCTGCAGGCCGAGGGTTATGATATCGAGGCGGTGACCAATAAAGGTTATCGCCTGCTTTCTTATCCGGATGTTCTCTCCGGAAGCGAGCTCATGAGCCGCATGAACACGAAGTGGGCCGGGCAGCGTGTCTATTTCCGCAAAGAAACGGAATCCACCAATGAAGATGCGAAGTACATGGCCGAAGAGGGAAAGGAGCACGGTTCCCTGGTGGTGGCGGATGCCCAGACGGCAGGACGCGGCCGGCGGGGCCGGAGCTGGGAATCCCCTCCCGGTCAGGATATCTACATGAGCCTTCTGCTGCGGCCGGATTTCTCCCCGGAAAAAGCTTCCATGCTCACACTGCTCATGGCGGTGAGCGTGGCAGAGGTGATCAACGGCCTTTATCCCGATATGAAGGTGAACATCAAATGGCCCAATGACATACTGGTGGGAGAGCGCAAGATCTGCGGCATCCTTACCGAGATGAACGCGGAACCGGACTATATCCACAATGTCATCATCGGTGTGGGTATCAATGTAAACCGGAAGGACTTTCCTCCCGAGATAGAGGAGTTTGCCACTTCCCTGCGACTGGTTCACGGCGAGATGATCGACCGGGCCCAGATCATCGTGGGGATCATGGACTATTTCGAGTACTACTACGGGATATTTGCAGAACGGCTGGATGTCTCGGATTTTGTACATATTTACGACGGTTATCTGGTGAACCGGGGCCGGGAAGTACGTGTGCTGGATCCCAAGGGGGAATACAGCGGTGTTGCCGAGGGCATCAACGATAAGGGCGAGCTCATCGTAAAGCTTCCCGACGGCAGCAGTACCACGGTGGCTTCCGGGGAAGTCTCGGTACGGGGGATCTACGGCTATGTCTGAACGTTCCGTGCTCTGCGGAGCCAATGCCTACGAGCAGAAGTATTATTTCAATAAAGAACAGTTCGGTAATCTGCCGGAATCCATACAGGAAGAACTGCACATCCTCTGCGTGCTCTTTACCGAAGAGGTGGGCGGGATCTTCACCATCGTCTTCGAAGAAGACGGCGGCGTTTCCATGGATACCATGGCAGCGGATGAGGATTATCTTTACGACGAGGTTTCGGCGGGCCTTCTGGTGGGGCAGATCCGTCAGAAGCGCAAGGAGCTGCTGGAGTCCTTAAGCCTTTATTACCGTAGTTTTGTACTGCACGAAGATATCTCGAAGGACCTGGAGGGAGAATAAATGCTGCTTACAGTAGATGTGGGAAATACCAATATCACTTTCGGCCTGTTTAGGGAAAAGGAGACCCTGGGCACTTTCCGCCTGATGACGCGCACGCCCCGTACTTCGGATGAATACGGTGCCGCCATCATGCAGATGCTGGAGTATTATCGTGTTAAAAAAGAGGATGTGGACGGTGTGATCATCTCCTCCGTGGTGCCCAACATCATGCACTCCCTGGTGGGGGGCATCGAGCGCTTCCTGGAGCGCAAGCCCATGATCGTGGGTCCCGGCTTAAAGACCGGCATCCATATCGTTACCGAGAACCCCAAGGAGATCGGGCCGGATCGTATCGTGGATGCGGTGGGTGCCTTTGAAAAATACGGCGGCCCCGTGCTGGTGCTGGATTTCGGCACCGCCACCACCTACGACCTGATCAATGAGAAGGGCGAGTTCGTGGCCGGCATCACGGCCCCGGGCATACGCATCAGCGCCAAGGCCCTGTGGGAAGATACGGCTAAGCTGCCGGAGGTGGAGATACGCAAGCCGGATTCCATCCTGGCCCAGAATACCGTTACCAGCATGCAGGCCGGCCTGGTATACGGCCAGATCGGCCAGACCGAGTACATCATCCGCAAGGTCCGCGAGGAAGCGGGGCTGGATAAGATGCATGTGGTAGCCACCGGCGGCCTGGGTTCCCTCATCGCGGACGAGACCGATGCCATTGAGGTCTATGACCGCATGCTCACCCTGGACGGTCTGCGCATCATCTATGAGAAGAACTGCACTCACGCATGAAGATCGCTGACATAGAGATAGAGAATTCACTGATACTTGCCCCCATGGCGGGGGTGACGGATCTGCCCTTCCGGCTCCTGTGCAGGAGGATGGGGGCAGGTCTTTTATGTATGGAAATGGTGAGCGCCAAGGCCATCCATTACCGCAACCGCAACACGGCTGCACTGATGGCCATCGATCCGGCGGAGCATCCCGTGTCGCTGCAGCTTTTCGGCCGCGAGCCGGAGCTGATGGCGGAGGTGGCGGCTTCCATCGAGGAGCATCCCTTCGATATCCTGGATATCAATATGGGCTGCCCCGTGCCCAAGGTGGTGAACAACGGTGAAGGCTCGGCCCTCATGAAGGAACCGGAGCTGGCAGAAAAAATAGTCCGTTCTATCACAAAAGCTATAAAGAAACCCGTGACGGCCAAGATACGAAAAGGCTTTGACGAGGCCCATGTAAATGCGGTGGAGCTGGCGAAACGCCTGGAAGACGCGGGTGCTGCGGCCATAGCGGTGCACGGGCGCACCAGGGAGCAGTACTACAGCGGAAAGGCCGACTGGGATATCATACGGCAGGTGCGGGAGGCCGTGAGCATCCCCGTCATCGCCAACGGGGATATCGACAGTCCGCAGGCAGCAGCGGCCTGCCGTGAACAGACCGGCTGTGAGCTGCTGATGATCGGCCGTGCGGTGGAGGGCAATCCCTGGATCTTCCGCGAGATCGCGGCTTTTCAGTCGGGTGGCAGCATCCCGCCCCGTCCGTCCCTTCCCGAGATCAAGGCCATGATACGGGAACATGCGGCGCTCATGTTCGAGAAAAAGGGCGAGTATATCGGCATACGGGAGCTGCTAAAGCATGTGGCCTGGTATCTGGCGGGCTTCCCCGGAGCCGCAAAGCTTCGGAAGACGGCCTGCGAAATGGAGCATGAAGAGGATCTGGAAGCCCTGCTGGACAGCTTGACATTACCATCATAGATGGTTATAATTCTATGGATTGTAAGCGGATGACCGTTCCGGGCGGAACGGATCGAAATAGCTTTTAAAACTTTATTCATGAAAGGGAAAAAGAGATGGCAGAGAAGAAAAACTATCTGACAAGAGAAGGCTTACGGAAATATGAGGAAGAACTGCACGAGCTGAAATCCGTCCGCAGAAAAGAGATCTCCCAGAAGATCAAGGAAGCGCGCGAACAGGGCGACCTTTCCGAAAATGCCGAATATGATGCAGCCCGGGACGAGCAGCGTGATGTGGAAGCCCGGATCGAGGAACTGGAAAACATCTTAAAGAATGTTGAAGTGGTGGATGTGGACCAGAAGAGCGGCAAGATCAAATCCGTCAGCTTCGGCTGCACCGTGCGTGTGGAAGATGTGGAGCTGAAGGAAGAGTCCACCTATACCATCAAGGGTGCCAGCGAGGCAGATGTACTGGCCGGCAGCATCTCCAACGAATCTCCCATGGGCAAGGCCCTGCTGGGTGCCAAAAAGGGCGACGAGGTGGAAGTGGAAGCACCCGCGGGTGTGCTGAAGTTCAAGGTACTGGATATCTGGATGGAGAGTTAAGATGGCAGAAGAAAAGCAGACTCAGAATAAGCCTCAGGAGCAGGATGTAAACCAGCTCCGGAAGGTACGTCGCGAAAAGCTCGCAGCTTTGCAGGAGGCAGGCTGCGATCCTTTTGTGATCACAAAATATGACCAGACCCATCACACGGACGAAGTGATCCGTCTGTATGAGGAGCATGAAAAAGAGCTTCTTAAGGATTACAGGGAGCCGGAGCTTCCCCCCGAACCTGCGGAGGGAGCGGATAACGAGACCGTCAGCGCTTATCGTGAGGCGAAAAAGGCAGCTTACAATGCCCGCCGTGCACTGCTGGATGCAAGCCCCATCCATGTTTCCATCGCGGGCCGCATGCTCTTCAAGCGCGTGATGGGAAAAGCTTCCTTTGCAAATATCCGCGACCGCGAGGGCGATATCCAGGTATATGTATCAAAGGATGCCCTGGGTGAGGAATCCTATGCCGGCTTTAAGAAGTCGGATATCGGAGATATCTACGGCGTAAAGGGTTATGTTTTCCGGACCATGACCGGAGAGGTTTCCATTCACGCAGAGGAGATGACCCTGCTTTCCAAGTCGCTCCAGATCCTTCCCGAGAAATTTCACGGGCTTACGGATACGGATGCGCGCTACCGCCAGAGATATGTGGACCTGATCATGAACACGGATTCCCGTGATGTGTTCGTGAAGCGTTCCCGTATCATCCGCGAGATCCGTAACTTCCTTGCGGAAAGGGATTTCCTGGAAGTGGAGACCCCCATGCTGGTGGCCAATGCCGGCGGCGCTGCCGCAAGACCTTTCATGACGCATTTCAATGCGCTGGACGAGGATCTGAAGCTGCGTATCTCCCTGGAGCTTTATCTGAAGAGACTGATCGTAGGCGGTCTGGAGCGTGTCTTCGAGATCGGCCGCGTGTTCCGTAACGAAGGCGTGGACACCCGTCACAATCCCGAGTTCACCCTGATGGAGCTGTATCAGGCCTATACCGATTACAACGGCATGATGGATCTGACGGAAGATATGTTCCGTCATCTGGCACAGACGGTGCTGGGTACCACCAAGTTCAATTACGGCGAGATCGAGCTGGATTTCGGCAAGCCCTTTGAGCGCATCACCATGGCGGAAGCCGTGAAGAAATACGCCGGCATCGACTTTGACGATCCCGCACAGGTCCCCGACGACGCGGCAGCCAAAAAGCTGGCGAAGGAGAAGGGCCTGGAGGTTGAAGAACGCCATAAGAAGGGGGATGTCTTAAACCTCTTCTTTGAGGAATACTGCGAGGAGCATATGGTGCAGCCCACCTTCGTGATGGACCACCCCATCGAGATCTCGCCCCTTACCAAGAAGAAGCCCGGCTACGAAGGCCATGTGGAGCGTTTCGAGCTCTTCATCAACGGCTGGGAAATGTGTAACGCCTATTCCGAGCTCAACGACCCCATCGACCAGAGGGAGCGTTTTGCGGCACAGGATGCCAACGCGGCAGCCGGCGACGAAGAGGCCGAGCACACCGACGAGGACTTCCTCAACGCCCTGGAGATCGGCATGCCCCCCACCGGCGGCATAGGCTACGGCATCGACCGCCTCGTGATGCTGCTGACCGACAGCCCCGCGATCCGCGATGTGCTGCTGTTCCCGACCTTGAAGTCAACAGGCAAGTAAACCCCGGTAAAATCAAGGGTTTCAAGTGGTAAAAGGAACTTAGGTACCACAAAAGTGCCACAATAGTTCCAATTGTAGATGCAGAACAGTACATGATAATGCATT
>JAFZOW010000099.1 GCA_017552715.1 Lachnospiraceae bacterium | reverse complement strand
GGAACCATGATCGTTACCGTAGCAGGTAAGAACGGCTATGCCGGCATCAAGACCTTCAAGGTCCCGATCAAGGCTAAGGAGATCCCTGCAACGAAGGCCGAGTAATACAGGCTGAAAGCAACACAAAGCAATAAGTAACACTACCGCCCTCCGGGAAACCGGGGGGCGGTTTTCTGAATACGAAGATCGAAAAAATCCCTACCATTCCGCAGGCGGATATGGTATAATATTTCCCGTGTTGACTGAATTCTTTCGCATAATCGATTACAGTGTCCGTGAGGCGGGAGCCTGCATACGGCAGATGGACTATGTGCATGTCCTGCTGCTGGCGGGGATCCTTGCTGTTTTTGTGATACTGATACTCCGGAGCATCTGGGGTGAGAGCGAAAAGCGTATGGAGCTGCTCTGGTCGGGCTTGAGCGCGGCCTTTGCCTGCCTGGTGCTTCTGGTATGCGTTCTGGCGGATGCCTCCGGTATGCTGGTCTTTGAGCCTTCCGACAAGCCCCAGGATACGGTGACCCATTTTCTCAACTGTTTTATCGCCGGGGAGGATGAGCTGGCCCTGGCGGATCTGAGCAATCCCAGACAGCTCTGCTACATCCCCACAGATGTGGATGATACGGGCATGCTCTATTATAATGCCCTGCGAGACAGTTTTTCCTACGTGCTTCTGGAGGAGCCTGTGATCAGCAAGGGCCATGCCAGCCAGAAGTTCAGCTTCTCCTATCTGGATCTTTCCCGGCTTCCCGCGCCCATCTATCTCTACGTGATGGACGATATGGTAAGCTATGTGGATGAGCATCCGAAGCAGGAGGTATACGATGAAGAAGAGAACTACCTTCCGCAGGTGCTGGATCAGGTATACAGGGAGGGGGTAGAGCATGTGCTGGAGAGTGCCGACAGGTACCGCTGCAGCAAGGAGCTTACCCTGGAGCTGGACTACAGGGAGGGGCGCTGGTACATCGAGGCCGGAGACGAGCTCTTTACCGCTTTTTCCGGGGGGATCGCTCCCGGAGCCAATTTCGCAAACAACGCAAAAAGTGAAGTTCTTCAGGATCTGACTTTCATCCCCAAACAATACTCCATAGACGAAAGCGTACTGGTAGCTCCCGAACCCAACCGCGACAAATACGGGGTGACGGACGACCCTGCCGAGATCCGGGCGCTGTTGGCAGAATACCCCCGTCTTACCGATGTGGACGAGACTTTCTGGAACGAAGATATCGATATCAAGAGCAAGGGCATAAGCTATTATGCCGATGATACCATACTGGTGATCGGTTGGAAGCAGCTGATCTATAACAGGTTCTGCACCTTTGCGGAGGTCTATATCGCCGACGGCTCCCAGATCCGCCGCAAGCTTTCGGAGGATACCTACGGTTCTCCCATCCACAAGACGGCCACCAACATGAGCAAAGAGACCAACGCCGTGGTAGCCATCAACGGGGATTTCTACAAATACCGCACCGTGGGCATCACCACCTACCAGCGGACACTCTACCGCTTCAATCCCGGCAGTCTGGAATTCTGCCACTTCGACAGCAAGGGGAACATGAACTTCACCTATGCGGGGGAACTGCGTTCCAAAGCGGCGGCGGAAGAGTATATCAAGGATAACGACATCATCTTTACCCTGGCCTTTGGACCGGTGCTCATCGATGATTACGAGATCCATTATTCCAGTCCCAACTACACCCTGGGAGAGGTGACGGAAAACTACGCCCGCTCCTCCATCGGCCAGCGCGGCCCCGGGCACTATCTGCTTATGAACATGAATTTCGGTTACGGCACGCCCAACGGCACCATAGCCGATTCCTGCAAGATCATGAAGGCTTTTAACTGCGAAAAAGCTTACGCACTGGACGGAGGCCAGACCGCCGAGATCGTGCTGAACAACCAGATGTTCAACAAGGTGGACTATGGCGGGGAGCGCTATGTGAGCGATCTTATCTGGTTTGCCACGGCCCTGCCGGAGAATGAGAATAAGTGATGTGGGATGACACGCTGCGCATAGTGGAATATACCATGGAAGAGGCCGTAAACTGCGTCCGCAGCATGGATACGACCCATCGCCGCATCTGCCTCCTGATCGCGGCGGGCATGATACTGGTGATCCTCCGTGGCATGCGGGGGGAGCTGCAGCGCCGCATGAGCCTTTTCTGGTCCGTGGCCAGCGGCCTTTTTGTGGGACTGCTCTTTGTGAGCATCGTTATCGCGGATGTATCCGGAACACTGGTATTCCGGCCCTCGGATACGCCGGAGCATACGGTGCAGCACTTCTTTGACAGCTTTCTTGCCGGAGATATGGAAGCCGCCGTGTCGGATCTTACCGTATCCAGGCAGCTTTTTACCGCCCCCGAGGATGTGGATGATACTGCGGCCCTGTATTACAAGGCCCTGAAGGAGAGCTACTCCTACAGCCTCACCGGTGCGGCCCGGGGCGAGAAGACCCATATGGAGCAGACGGTGCGCTTCACCTCCCTTAAGTTTTCCGAACTGCCGGAGCCCATCAGTGCCTTTGTTAACGAGGAACTGAAGGAAGTGGTGGAGAATCATCCGAAGCGAGAGGTCTTCGATGAGGAAGAAAACTACCTTCCGGAAGTGCTGGATGCCATCTACCGAGACGGCGTGGAGAGCGTGCTCTCCCATGCGGAGGATTATTACCAGACAAGGGAGCTGACCCTCTCCCTGGATTATTACGACGGCCGCTGGTACATCACCCCGGACGATGCCCTGCTCCTCTGCTTTGCCGGAGGGGACAGCTCGGGAGCCATGTTTGCCAATAATGCCAAGGCGGATGTGCTGGGGGATCTGACCTACATTCCCAAGCTTTACGTCATCGCCGAGGATGTGACCCTGGTGCCTGCGCCGAATCAGGAAAAGTACGGCAAGACCGACGATCCCGCCTTCATTGAGGAGCTGCTGGCTTCCTATCCCCGGGTAACGGGTATAGACGAGCCCTTCTGGAATAAGGATATCAAGCTGCTGGAAGGGAAGTTCAATTACTATGCCGACGATACCATCGTCTTTGTGGCCTGGAGGGAACTCTACGGCGGCAAGAACTGCACCTTCGCGGATGTTTATATTGCCGATCCTTCCCAGCTGCGGCGGAAGCTCACGGAAGATACCTACGGTTCCAACGTACATAAGCCCGCTACGGAGCTGGCTAAGGAGGCAAATGCGGTCATCGCCCTGAACGGAGATTTTTACAAGCACAGGGGCATAGGCATCACAGCCTACCAGCGCAAGCTTTACCGTTTCAATCCCTACCTGCTGGAGCTCTGTCATGTGGACAGCAAGGGGAACATGCATTTCACCTATGCCGGAGAGCTTAAGGAAAAGGAAGACGCGGAGAAATACATCGCCGATAATGATATCATCTTCAGCCTGGCCTTCGGGCCTGTGCTGGTGGAGGATTATACCGTGCATGAAGCCGGGAACGGCTATCCTCTGGGACAGGTCACGGAGCATTACTCCCGCTCGGCCCTGGGACAGCGGGGCAGCTGCCATTACCTTCTGATGAACATCAATCCGGGTTACGGCACCGGCAGCGCCACCATCGAGGATTCACGCAACATCATGCAGTCCATGGGAGTGGAGAGAGCCTACGCCATGGACGGGGGCCAGACCGCCGAGATCGTGATCAACGGAAAGATGTTCAATCCCGTGGACTTTCTGAACGAACGTATGGTAAGTGATATCATATATTTTGCAACGGCATTGCCGGAAGCGGAGAATGAATAAATGAACCCTATAGCCATCATCATCGACAACCGGCAGATCCACTGGGATCTGATCATCATCCTGCTGGCCATACCGGCCTGGTTCTTTCAGGCCCATTCCCTGAATGCGGGGAGCGGCGGAAAGCGCCTTGCAAGCTGGCTCTGGCTGCCTTTTGCACTGGTCTTCGGACTCTTTTCTTCCCGCATGCTCTTCTGGTATACCCATATCGAGCAGTATTCCAGCCTTTCCCAGGCCCTGCACGATCGCAGTACCGAAAGCTTTTCCCTGCTGGGGATACTGCCGGGCATAGTGCTGGCGGCGGTGCTGGTACGTCTTCTGCGTCTCACCGACGATCTGCCCGGCTTTCTGGATGCTCTTTCCCCGGCTACGGCCATGGGGCTGGGTCTTCTGTATCTGGCGGATCTCTTCAATTATAAATGCCGCGGGAAATTCCTGGTGGAAGGGGAATCCCTTCATCATCTGCCCTTTGCTTCGGCGGTGCCGGGAGCAGGAGGCGAGATGGAATACCGCTTTGCCACCTTCTTTATCAGTTTTCTGATGCTGATGCTCATCTCCTATATATGCACCGAGTTCTTCTTCCTGCGCAAGAAGGAGAAGGGCATGACGGCCTGCCTTTTCCTGCTGCTCTTTTCCGCGTCGGAATATGTGCTGGATTCCACCCGTTACGATCCGGAGTATTTCCCCTTCAACGGTTTTGTGAGCATACTGCAGATCTTTGCCGGACTTTCCGTTCTTGGCCTTACCATCTACTTTTCCATCCGGGCCATACGCCGGAGAGGTTTCCGCTGGTATCTCATCCCCATCTGGCTGGGGGTCGTTGCCAGTATGACGGGCTGCGGCGTGCTGGAATATCTGGTACAGCGTTACAGTGACAGGCATACGCAGATCTACACCTGGATGAGCATTTCCGCCGTGGGGATGGTGATCTTCCCCTACATGCTCTATACCCTGGGACGGAAGCTGAAAGTTACTGCACCGGCCCTGTCGGTAGCGGAGCTTCCCATTGTGGAGAAAGTGGTGCGGCGCAAGCGGAAGCGCATCTCCATTACGCGCCTGGATGATACGGCTTTGGAGGCCTTTGATGAAGAGGCTCTGGAGATATTGATGGATTGAGCGTAAGTTTGCCCGGGTACAAGCCGGGAGACAAATAATAAGGAGGGTTACCGAATGGATTACGCAAAACGTTTTGACGGACTGAAGATCGCGAAGAGCTATAAGGGGACAGAAAACTGCAATCCCATCTTTGAGCAGCACTACGGGGCGGATCCCTATGCGCTGGTCTATGATGATACCCTGTATCTTTATATGACAGCCGACGCCTATGATTATGATGAAAAGGGCGAGCTGAAGGAGAATAACTACGGCTACATCCGCAGCATCTATGTGGTCTCCACGAAGGATATGGTGAACTTTACCGATCACGGCGAGATCATGGTGGCGGGGGAAGGCGGTGCTGCCAAATGGGCGCACAATTCCTGGGCACCGGCCATCGCCTGGAAGGAAGTGGATGGCAAGCCCAAATTCTTCCTGTATTTCGCGGATAACGGCGGCGGCATCGGTGTGCTCTGTGCCGACAGTCCTGTGGGTCCCTTCCGTGACGAGCTGGGCCACGGCCTGATCCGCCGGGATATGGAGAACTGCGGAAATGTGGAATGGCTCTTCGACCCCGCCGTCTTCGTGGATGATGACGGCAAGGCTTATATCTATTTCGGCGGCGGTGTTCCCAAGGGGAAGGCGGCCCGTCCCGGCACCGGCCGCTGCGCTCAGCTGGGGGACGATATGATGAGCCTGGTGGATGTGCCCACCACCATCGATGTTCCCTATCTTTTCGAGGATTCCGGCATCCATAAGTACAACGGAAAGTATTATTACAGCTATTGCAGCAATTTCAACGTAGACGAAGAAGGTACGAAGGAATTCGGCTTTGTGAACGGCGAGATCTGCGTCATGGAGAGTGATTCGCCTCTGGGGCCCTTTACCTATAAGGAAAGGATACTGCGCAATCCGGAGTACTATTGGGGCGTGGGCGGAAACAACCATCATGCGGTATTCTGCTTCCGGGATCAGTGGTACATATGCTATCACTCGCGCATGCTGGAGAAGGAGCAGGGTATACTGAAGAATTACCGTTCCACCAGCATCGATGCCTTCACCATGGGAGCCGACGGAAGCATAGGAGACATCCCCCAGACCAGGAACGGGCGTAAGCAGAGCGGTGCCCTGGATGCCTTCAGCCCCATCAACGGAGCTACCTTTGCGGTTATGGGCGGCGTGGATACGGCACCGGCGGATGAAGAGAGCAAAAAATACCGCTGCGGAAAGCTTCTGCTCACGGGCATCGATGACGGCGATTTTGTAAAGCTGCAGGGTCTGGATTTCGGAAGCCGCGAGGCGACGGTGATCAAAGCCACCGTACGTACCAACGGAAAAGAAGGTGTGATCCGCGTAAGCACCGGCGCCCCCGACGGGGATGTGGCCGGCTATCTGCCTGTGAGCGGCGAAGGGGACTGCGTCTGCGAAGCAAAGCTGGATAAGGCCATCAGCGGACAGCAGGATGTATATTTCACCTTTGCCGGCGAGGGTTACGAGATCCTTGACTGGTGTTTTGCATAAAGAGCATATAGCGGAAGGAGAAGCCTTATGAGGACTCTGTTTAACGAGGGCTGGGAGTTTTCCAAGCAGAAGCCGGGGGCGGAAGCGGCACAGGCCGGGAGTTTTTCCTATACCCCCGTGGAGCTGCCCCACGACTGGCTCATTTATCAGGCCTCGGATCTGTACGAGTCCTCTACGGGTTTTTACCGGAAACGCTTCAGCTATCATAAGAGCGGCGACGAACGCTGCGAGATCTATTTCGAGGGTGTATATATGGACAGCACCCTCTATGTGAACGGGAAGGAAGCCGGCTGCTGGAAGTACGGCTATTCTTCCTTTTTCTTTGACATCACGGAGCTGCTTACAGAGGGGGAGAATACCCTGCTCCTTCAGGTGGTGCATCTGTCTCCCAACAGCCGCTGGTACAGCGGGGCCGGGATCTACCGGGATGTGTATCTCATCACACATCCCGCCATGCATATCATTACCGACAGCCTGTATATCTCGGCAAAGCCGGAGGATACGGCCGCTTTGGACGGAGTCTGGAAGCTGCGTGTCAGTGCCGAACTGGCGGGGTTTGCGGACAGGGAGGCGGAGCTGTGCCTGCGTGCCGAGACTCTTGGCATAGAAAAGAAGCTGCCCCTTAAGGATGTTCTCACGGAAGAAGGGGACGGATACCTCAGGGTGGAATTTACGGAAAGCGTAACGGCGCCGAAGCTCTGGTCCCCGGAGGATCCGCAGCTGTTTGATGCGGAGCTTTCCTTGAGTAACGGGGACAGTGCAAAGAGCAGCTTCGGTTTCCGCAGTTTTGTCTGTGATACGCAGAAGGGCTTCTTCTTAAATAATAAGCATGTAAAGATCAACGGGGTCTGCGAGCATCACGATCTGGGAGCCCTGGGGGCGGTGTTTTATAAGAATGCCTTCCGCAGGAAGCTTCTGATCCTTCGGGAGATGGGGGTGAATGCCATCCGTACCTCCCATAATATGCCTGCCGTGGGGCTTCTTGAGCTCTGCGACGAGATGGGCTTTCTGGTGATGGACGAAGCCTTTGATATGTGGGAAGGCAGCAAGACCACCTACGATTATGCCCGTTTCTTTAAGGAATGGCACGCTCGGGATGTGCGCAGCTGGGTCCGCCGGGACCGTAACCATCCCTGCGTCTTCATGTGGAGCATAGGCAACGAGATCTACGACACCCATAAGGATGCCCACGGCCGCGAGATCACCGAAGACCTTAAGAAGCTGGCCCGCGAGAACGACCCTTATGAAAATGCCGTGGTGGGCATCGCCTCCAATTACATGGCCTGGGAAGGGGCACAGAACTGCGCGGAGGTCCTGAAATATGCCGGATTTAATTACGGTGAGCGGCTCTACGACGAACAGCATGCCGCCCATCCCGACTGGTATATCTTCGGCAGCGAGACCTGCTCCACGGTCCAGAGCCGCGGGATCTATCATTTTCCTTTAAAACAGACGGTGCTTGCGGATGATGACCTGCAGTGTTCTTCCCTGGGTAACAGCAGCACCAGCTGGGGCGCCCCCAATACCGAATACTGCATCATCGCGGAGCGGGACCACGATTTCTCCCTGGGCCAGTTCCTTTGGACGGGCTTCGATTATATCGGGGAGCCCACTCCCTCTCATACACGGAATTCCTATTTCGGCCAGATCGATACGGCAGGTTTTCCCAAGGATTGCTACTATGTATATAAGAGCGCCTGGACGGATCACCGTAAGGCTCCCTTTGTGCACCTGTTCCCCTACTGGAATTTCAATCCCGGCCAGCTCATTGATGTGCGCATCGCCACCAATGCGCCGGAGGCGGAGCTTTTCTTAAACGGGGAGTCCCGGGGCAGAAAGAAGATCGATCACGCCCACGGGCAGCAGCTCACGGCGGACTGGCAGCTGCGCTATACAGACGGCGAGATCACGGCTGTGGCTTATGACGAGAACGGGAAAGAGATCGCCCGACAGAGCCGGCATTCCTTCGGGGATACCGCAGGGCTGGTAAGTAAGGTATTCCCCATGGATGCGGATGACGGCCTGTGCTTCATCGAAGTGAGTGCCGTGGATAAAGACGGATACCCCGTGGAGAACGCCTGCGATTATGTGGAAGTGGGCAGCAGCGGCTCCACCCGCATCCTGGGCCTGGATAACGGGGATTCCACGGATACGGATGAATATAAGGGAAGGAAAAAACGCCTGTTTGGCGGAAAAATGCTGGTCATCGCTCAGGGGAAGCCGGAAGAAGTACAGTTTAAGCTTTCCGGGGAGCAGATCCGCCCCCGGGAGATACGTCTTTCCTGCAGCGGGGCTACGGCACTGGATGCGGAGCACAGGGAGCAGACAGTCACCGCCGGGATCTTCCCGAAGGAGGCGGCTGTCGATCCGGAATCCCTGGTCTGGAAGTGCGTGAACGATGCCGGGATAGAGACCAACATTGCAAAGGCGGAAGCGGAGGGGCTTTGTGCAAAAGTCACCGCCCTTGGAGACGGGGATTTCCGCCTGCGCTGCATGTATATGGACGAAGCGGGGGTGGCAAAGGTGATCTCCGTTCTGGAATTTTCCGCCCGGGGACTGGGTGCGGCCCGTCTGGATCCCTACAGCTTTATCGCCGGCGGCTTATGGAGCTACAGTGACGGGGAGCCGGGCATAGGCAATGAGCGGGGCGTATCCACCAAGCGTGAGGAGCGCCTGGTCATCGGTTTTGAGAATATGGATTTCGGTTCCTACGGTTCGGACCGTATCACGATCCCCATCTTTGTGCTGGGGAACGATCCTTTTCCTTTCCAGCTATGGGACGGCATCCCGGAAAAGGGCGGCGAGCTGCTTCTGGATGCGGTCTATCAGAAAGAGATGATATGGAACGTGTACCAGGAGGAAAGCTATACGCTGAAGAAGCGTTTAAAGGGAGTACACAGCCTGTATTTCCTGACCCATGACAAGGCACATATCGCGGGCTTTTCCTTTGAAAAGCAGAGCCGGGCATGGTCTCTGATCTCCGGCGGGGACTGCGATGCGGTCTACGGTGACAGCTATACAAAGCTGGAAGACCGGATCGAGGGCATAGGCAATAATGTGACGGTGGAGTTCCGGGATATGGATTTTGGCGATACACCCGCGAAGGAAGTGGAGATCACGGGTCTGGGCCATGTACCCGTCAATACCCTACACCTGCTCTTTGTAACAGAAGAGGGTACGCAGCGGGACAGCCTGGAATTCCGGGCAGAAGCGGGAGAAACGCAGCGTTTCCCTGTCGGGCCCTTCACGGGAGCCGGTACTCTGCAGCTGGTATTCCTGCCCGGAAGCAGCTTTGACTTAAAGAGCCTGCGTTTCGGCGGAGAAGTGTAACAGAGAGCAACTTTTTTGGCACAGATCAAGCTTGTGGCACGGTTTCGATTGTGATATTATAGACAAAGTGTGCATATCCTGCGGAGGTAGTGAGCATGATCGTTTTATCCAAAGAGCATCCCATAAGCTTCCTGTATGAGGCGGAGTGCCCTTCGGGGATACAGAAGATCGCCGATAAGGTGCGGACGGATGTGGAACTGGTACTGGGCTTTAAGCCCGGGCGCACGGAGCTTCCCGCAGAGGAAGGTGCACAGCTCATCTTTGGTATCGTTTCGGAAAGCCCGCTGATCAAAAAGCTTTCGGAAGAAGGCCGCATCGATACGGCTGCCATTGCAGGGAAGCGTGAGGTCTACGGCTTTTTCCCGCTGGATGAAAAGACACTGGTCATTGCCGGCAGCGATAAAAGAGGCACCATCTACGGACTCTTTCATCTGTCCGAACTGCTGGGAGTCTCGCCCTATGTGAACTGGTCGGCTCTGAAGCCTGCGAAGAAAGAAAGCTTCAGCCTGGATGAGAGCATGAAGTTCATCTCGAAGGAGCCCTCCGTGGAGTACCGCGGTTTCTTCATCAATGATGAATGGCCGGCTTTCGGCAACTGGTGCGACAAGCATTTCGGCGGCTTTACGGCCGAGATGTACGAGGGCGTGTTTGAACTGCTGCTGCGGCTGAAGGGTAATTACCTCTGGCCCGCCATGTGGTCCAGCTGTTTTGCCGAGGACGGCCCGGGGCTTAAGAGTGCCGAGCTGGCGGATGAGCTGGGAGTGGTCATGGGCCTTTCCCATCACGAGCCCTGCCTGCGCCACGGGGAAGAATACAGCCATGTGCGCGGAAAGGATTCCATCTACGGCGACGCCTGGAATTTCCGTGCCAATAAGGAAGGCATCACCCGTTTCTGGCGGGACGGCCTGAAGCGCAACGGCCATCTGGAGAATGTGATCACCGTAGGCATGCGGGGGGAGCAGGATTCCAAGATCCTGGGAGAAGATGCCACACTGAAGGATAATATCGATCTGCTGCGGGATGTGCTCCGGACCCAGGAGCAGCTGATAAAGGAAGAGGTGAACGAAGACCTTTCCAAAGTGCCCCGCATGCTGGCCTTGTATAAGGAAGTAGAAGCCTATTACTACGGAAACGAAGATACACCGGGCCTGAAGGAAGGCTGCAAGGAGCTGGAGGATGTGATCCTCATGCTCTGTGAGGACAACCAGGGATATCTGCGCAGCCTGCCGGACGAGCAGATGCGTTCCCATCCCGGTGGCTTCGGCATGTATTATCATTTTGATTATCACGGTGGTCCCATATCCTATGAGTGGATCGATTCCACCCATCTGCCGGAGGTATGGCAGCAGATGTGCACGGCCTATGAACACGGCGTGCAGCGCCTGTGGATCGTGAACGTGGGAGACCTGGGACTGCAGGAATTCCCCCTGTCCTATTTCCTGGAGCTGGCTTACGATTTTGATAAATGGGGCAGCAGCAATATGAGCTCAGCCCGCGAATACTGCGCATACTGGATGGAGAAAAACCTGGGCCATGCCTTTTCCCGTCCGGACTATATGCGTCTGGCCGAGATCAAGAGAGCGGCTTCCCGCCTGATCCATAACCGCAGGCCGGAGCATATGAATGCGGAGGTCTACCGGGTGGATGCGGATTACGAGGCAGCCCGGGTCCTTAAGCAGTGTGAGATGCTGGAGAACGAATACAAGAGCATCGCGGCACGCTGCCCGGCAGAATATGCGGATGCGCTTTTCGAGCTTCTGGGCTATAATATACTGGCGGGGCTGAACCACATAAGGCTGTGGCTGCTCCGTGCCTGTGATCACTTTTATGCTTCCCTGGGCAGTGTGGCCGCCAATGCCTATGTGCAGCGGATGCGGCAGGCTCTTGCCCGGGACGGGGA
This sequence comes from Lachnospiraceae bacterium, assembly GCA_017552715.1. Taxonomy (GTDB): domain Bacteria; phylum Bacillota; class Clostridia; order Lachnospirales; family Lachnospiraceae; genus NK4A136. The sequence continues at coordinate 25,429 of JAFZOW010000099.1, read as the reverse complement.
ACTGAAGGAACAGCTGAGCACAGCGGCCGGAGGGAAATGGGACGGTTTCGCCGATGCACTGCATATCGGCTTTACCCGGTGGAATTCCGAGGAATGCCGCAATCCCATAGAAGAGTATGTGACCCCCATCAAAGGGGAAGCACTGGTGGTGGGACTTTTCGGAGATGCCGGTGCCACCAGAGGCATGGTTTGGAGTAAAAAGACCCTGCAGCTATACACCTTTGCCGCCGAAACGGAAAAGACGGCGGAGGCATCCTTCTTCGCAGCCCTCTGCGGGGATACGGAGACGGAGTTTACACTGAGCACGGATGCGGACTGGATCCGCCTGCCTTCGGAAAAAGAGAAAGTAAGTCCCGATACGCCGCTGGCGGAGATCGGTTTTGTGATAGATAAGGAAAAGGCCGCCGGAGCGGAAGGCAGCATCTTTGTGAAATACAGCGAAGGCTGCGCACAGATCCGGGTACATGCCCCGAAGGAGCCTGCAGAGGCAGGGGTGTTTGCGGAACGTAAGGGACGCATCATCATGGATGCAGCCCATTATTCCGATAAGAAAGATACGGACGCTGCCGCACTTGCAGTATTTCCGGCCCTGGGACGCAGGGAGGACGGTCTGGGACTTATGCCTTTCCGGACGCGTATCGAAGATCCGGAATCGGCGCCTTATGCGGAATATGCTTTTGAAAGTGAGGCGGAAGGGGAATATGTACTGGGCTTCCAGCTTCTGCCCACCAATCCCTATCGTGACAAAGCGCAGGTATATCTGTGCTATAGCATGGACAATGGCGGGATAAAACGACTGCCGGTCTTTCCGGAAGGACATGAGGCAGGGGCCTCATGGGACTGGGGAGAAGGAGTACTTAAGCACTTCATCCTTGTGACGGACAAGCTCTCCCTTACTTCCGGGCGTCACAGCCTGCGCTTCTTCGGCACCGAGCCCGAACTGGTACTGGAGCGCGTGGGAGTTTGCCGGAAGGGCAGTGAAGCAGTCGGTTCCTATCTCGGACCCGAAGAAAGCAGACGGAGGTAAAGAAAGATGAAGATGAGTTTTCGCTGGTACGGCAGCGGCAATGATACGGTGAGCCTGTCGCAGATCCGGCAGATCCCCGGAGTGGAGGAGATCGTCTGGGCCCTGCACGACAAGCTGCCCGGCGAAGTATGGCAGCCCGAAGAGATTGCCAAGGTGGCGGAAGAGCTGAAACCCTACGGCTTCGGCATGAGCGTGGTGGAATCAGTGAATGTCCACGACGACATCAAGACCGCCGGCCCGGACAGGGATCTTTATATCGACAATTATATTCAGACCATACGGAACCTGAAGGAATTCGGCGTGAAGGTGATCTGCTACAATTTCATGCCCGTCTTTGACTGGACCCGTACGGATCTGTTTCATCCCCTGGGGGACGGCTCCACGGCCCTCTTCTATGAAAAGTCCAAGATCAAACAGGATCCGCAGGAGATGGCAGAGTATATCCTGAAGGAATGCGAAGGCTTTACCATGCCGGGCTGGGAACCGGAGCGTCTGGCAAAGCTTACGGAACTTTTTGAGAAATATAAGAGTGTGGATAAGGAGACGCTTTGGGAGAACCTGCGCTACTTCCTGGAAAAGCTCATGCCTGTCTGCCACGAATGCGGCATCAAAATGGCCATCCACCCGGATGATCCCCCCTGGGATATCTTCGGGCTTCCGAGGCTTCTGGTGGATGAGGAGAGTGTCGGCCGCTTCTTAAAGCTGGTGGACGATCCTTATAACTGCCTGACCCTGTGTTCCGGTTCTCTGGGCTCCAATCCCGCCAACAATGTGGCGGACATCGTGCGTAAATATGCCGATCGTATCGCCTTTGCCCATATCCGTAATGTAAAGATCTACGAAAACGGCGATTTCAGTGAAGTCTCCCATCGTGACTGCGACGGTGATGTGGGGATCCTGGATATCATCAGGGCCTATCACGACGCCGGCTTCGACGGCTATATCCGTCCCGACCACGGCCGTCATATCTGGAACGAGCAGTGCCGTCCGGGCTACGGACTTTACGACAGGGCCCTGGGTATCATGTATATTTTAGGGGCCTGGGACATGCTGGACAAACAAAAGGGATAAAGTTTCACAGAAAATTAAAATTTGGCCAAATAATGCACAAAAAAGCCTTGCTTTTTCCCGTTGGTTTGGTATAATTTTTAATGGCGTGTTTCCCCGTTCGGGGGGCGCAGAGCAATACAGCAAGAAGGAAGGAAAACATGAAGAAAAAAAATACCTGGATCATTGTTGTTCTTGTATTGCTGGCACTGGGAGGTCTGCTCTTTGCTCTTTCCCACAGAAAAGTGCTGGATTTCCATGATAAATACGAAGGAGCGGATCTTACCAGGGAGGTAGCGGGTGCAGAGCGCATCGGTACCTATGATAAGTATATCCGCAGCCATGAGGGCGCGGCTACTCCTTCCGCTGATACCGAGGTGGATATCTACCAGTACACCTCCGAAGGAAACGTTACGGTGGAACAGGATTACGAGGGTGAGGAAAAGGCCCTGTTTACCGATACCGGCTCTGTAGTCACCTGGGAGGTGAATGTTCCCGAAGCCGGTTTTTATAATCTTTATATGGAATATCTTGCAGCGGAATCCCGCGGTGTGGCGGCCGAACGTAAGGTCCTCATCAACGGGGAGCTGCCTTTTGAAGATGCCACCAGTGTAGAGTTCACCCGTATCTGGAAGGATGGCGGCCTGGTAAAGATCGATAACCAGGGCAACGAGATCCGTCCCACCCAGGTAGAAGTCTTTGACTGGCAGAATGCATATTTCGAAGATGATATGGGTTACGTTGACGAGCCCTATCTTTTCTATTTTGAAAAGGGTAAGAATACCATCACTCTGGATGCGGAGAACGAGCCTCTGGCTATCCGCAAACTGGAAGTGCGCGGAGTCCGCGATGCAGTAAGCTATGCCGATTACACCGCATCCTGCCCTCCCGCTTCCGGCGGCCAGGATTTCTATCTGACCATAGAGGGCGAAAGCTCCACGGTCCGTTCCGAGAGTTCCCTGTATGCAAAATATGACCGTTCCTCACCCACCACGTCTCCTTCCAGTGTGACCACCACGGTGCTCAACTATGTGGGCGGCGAAGCATGGCGCAGCAACGGCATGTGGGTGGAATGGGAATTCGAAGTTCCCGCCGACGGCTATTACAACTTCATGATCAAGGGCCGTCAGAACTACGCCCGCGGTAATGTTTCCAGCCGTACGGTACTCATCGACGGCGAGCTTCCTTTCGAAGAGCTCCGGAGCATTTCCTATTCCTATGATAATGACTGGGAGTGCAAGCGTCTTGCGGATGCTTCCGGTAACGATTACAATATCTATCTGACCGCCGGTAAGCATACCATCCGTCTGGAGGCTACACTGGGCCGTCTGGGTGAGCTGCTTTCCGATCTGGAAAGCTCCACCTATCGTCTGAATCAGGTATACCGCCGCATTCTGGTGTATACCGGTGCAACACCCGATCAGTACCGCGATTACAATATCGACAAGACCTATCCCGAGATCATCGAAGCCATGGATCTGGAATCCAAGCGCCTTTACAAGCTGGTGGATGATCTGGTGGAATTCAGCGGCCAGAAGGCCGACAATATCGCCACGGCTCAGACCATGGCCCAGCAGCTGGAGCGTTTCGTGAAAAAGCCCCAGAAGATCACGCTGGAATTCACCGCTTTCAAAGATAACATCACGGCTCTCGGTACCGCTGCTCTGAACATGAGCGAGACCAAGCTGGATATCGACTATCTGGTAGTCACCGGCACGGGTACTCAGCCCCAGATCGTGAAGAGCAACTTCTTCAAGGCTGCATGGCATGAGATCCGTTCCTTCGCCGCATCCTTCGTGGTGGACTACAACTCCGTGGGTGATGTGTACTCCGGCAGCGATGCCAACGACGCCATCACCGTATGGGTGCTCACCGGTCGTGACCAGGGTACCATCCTTAAGTCCATGATCGATGATGAATTTACTCCCAACTCGGGGGTTAAGGTGAACGTGGAGATCGTTGCACCGGATGCCCTGCTGAACGCGGTTACGGCCGGGCGCGGACCCGATGTGGTGCTTTCCGTCGGTGCCGACCAGCCAGTCAACTATGCTCTGCGTAAAGCTGCAGAGGATATCACCCAGTTCCCGGATTACAAAGAGGTGCTGAGCCACTATTCCGCCAGCTCCTATGAACAGTACAGCCTGGACGGCCATATCTATGCCGTGCCCGAGCAGCAGACCTTCAACGTTATGTTCTATCGTAAGGACATCCTGGAGGAGCTGGAGCTGGAGATCCCCAACACCTGGAAGGAAGTCATCGAGATGCTGCCCACCATTCAGGGTAACAACCTCTCCATCGGTATCCCCAGTGCGGGCGGTTCCTCTTCCAGCGCGGCGGCAAGTACCACCATTGCTTCCAACCAGCCGGATCTGTCCCTGTACTTCACCCTGCTCTTCCAGTACGGCGGTGACATGTACAACGCAGCCGGCACCAAGACCACCGTTAACACCGAGGCCGGTATCGCAGCCTTTGATGATTACGTACGCTACTTCAACGATTACGGCATCCCCGTCTACTTCGACTTCGTGAGCCGATTCCGTTCCGGCGAGATGCCCATCGGTATCGCACCGTATTCGACCTATAATACTCTGATGGTATCCGCACCCGAGATCCGCGGCCTCTGGGACTTCACTCTGATCCCGGGCACGGAGAAGGTGGACGAGGACGGTAATACCTATATCGACCGCAGCTGCTTCATCACCGGTAACGCCACCATGATGCTGGCCAACGATGACGAGCAGTGCAAGCAGAATTCCTGGGAATTCATGAAGTGGTGGGCAGGCGTGGACACGCAGGTACGCTTCGGCCGCGAGATCGAAGCTCTGCTGGGTGCTTCCGCCCGTTACAATACCGCTAACCGCGATTCCTTCTCCAGACTGTCCTGGAGTATGGACGATGTGGAAGTGCTGGCGGCCCAGTGGGACCAGACCGTGGGTATCCGCGAGGTTCCCGGCGGTTACTTCACCGGCCGTCACCTGGCCAATGCGGTACGTAAGTGCATCAACGACAAGGATGATACGCGAGAGACCATCATCGATTATTCCATCAAGATCGATGAGGAGATCATCAAGAAACGTAAAGAGTTCGGTATGAGTATCGAAATCGATTAAGAGGTACATAAAATGGCGGATCCTAAGATCAAGATCAACATCGAAGAAGACAAAAAGGGGAAAAAAGCCAGGGGAGCCATGGCTTCTCCGGGGGATACCTATTTTCAGAAGTATATAACCCTCCGGAAGCATAATCTCTCTACGGCCTGGAAGAAGATGAAGATCAGCAAGGGATGCTATCTTTTCCTGGCACCCTATGCGATCCTGTTCACCGTGTTCTTTGTGTTCCCGGTGGTCGCATCCATCTTCTTCAGCTTCACGTACTATAACGTGCTGGAGCCTCCCCGTTTCATCGGGCTGAACAACTACATCAGCCTGCTGCTGGAAGATGATATCTTCCTGATCGGTGTGAAGAACACCCTGATCATCGCATTGATCACCGGGCCCCTGGGCTATATCATGAGCTTCCTTTTCGCCTGGCTGATCAACGAGCTGCCACGCTGGGTGCGAAGCGTTGCGGTGGTAGTCTTCTATGCTCCTTCCATCGCAGGTAACTGTTACGTCATCTTCTCCGTGTTCTTCCGCGGTGATGCTTACGGATATGTGAACGCGGCTCTGATGAACCTGGGTATCATCGATAACCCCATTTACTGGTTCACGGATCCCAGATACATGCTTCCGATCTGTATGATCGTTATCCTGTGGATGAGTCTCGGTACCGGATTCCTTTCCTTCGTGGCAGGTCTCCAGGGTGTGGATTCTTCCCAGTTCGAAGCAGGTTACATGGACGGTATCAAGAACCGCTGGCAGGAGCTGTGGTACATCACCCTCCCGAACATGAAGCCCATGCTGATGTTCGGTGCGGTTATGACCATCACCACCTCCTTCGGTGTGGCCGACGTTACCATGCAGCTCTGCGGCTTCCCCAGTACGGATTACGCGGCGCGTACCATTGTGGCCCACCTGATCGACTATGGTTCACAGCGTTTTGAAATGGGTTACGCCTGCGCTATCGCAACCATACTTTTCCTGATGATGATCCTTTGCAACAAGGCAATTCAGAGTTTACTTAGAAGAGTAGGAACCTAAAGCATGAGTAAAAAAGTCAAAAAAATGAAAGAAATCAAGGAGCAGGCTTATCACAAGCCTCTCATCAAAAGGAGGAAGCCCAACCGCTCCATCCACGGAGATATCGCTTTGTATATCTTCCTGCTGATCGTGGCGGCCATCATGGTGTTCCCTATCGTGTACGCCGTGAACGCAGCCCTGAAGCCGTTGGACGAGCTGTTCATGTTCCCGCCCAGGATCTTTGCGCGGAGACCTACACTGAACAACTTCTCTGACCTCTTTGTTACCATGGGTAAGAGCTGGGTCACCTTCTCCCGTTACCTCTTTAATACGGTGTTCATCACCGTGGTAGGTACGGCGGGTCACCTGATGATCGCATCCATGGGTGCCTTCGTGCTGGCGAAATACGATTTCCCCGGCGGGCAGGGTTTCTTCAAGATCGTTACCGTGGCTATGATGTTTACCGGTTACGTTACCCAGATCCCCAACTATATCATCATCAACAAGCTGGGCTGGGTTGATACCTACTGGGCCATCGTGGTTCCCGCTTTTGCATCTCCTATCGGACTCTTCCTTATGAAGCAGTTTATGGAAGGTCTGCCTACCTCCCTCATCGAGGCGGCCAAGATCGACGGCGCCAACGAGTGGATGGTATTCTCCAAGATCGTTATGCCCAACGTTAAGCCCGCGTGGATGACGCTGATCATCTTCTCGGTGCAGGGCCTTTGGAATAACCGTGCATCAACCTTCATCTATTCCGAGGAAAGAAAGATGCTGGTCTTCGCACTGAGCCAGGTGCAGGCCGGCGGTATCGCCCGTACCGGTCAGGGTGCCGCGGTGCTGATCGTGGTCATGATCGTACCCATACTTACCTTCGTATTCTCCGAGAGCCAGATCCTCGAGACCATGGCAAGCTCGGGTCTGAAAGATTAAGGAGCTGCCGATGAAGAAGAGAGTGAACAAACTGAAGATCATGCGCAGACTGCTTTCGGCTGCACTGCTTTCCGGTTTTGTTATTTCCTGTTTCGGGAAAGCCTATGCCGGCGAAGACAATTATACCTATGTGTATGACTATTGGGAGGATGTGCAGGAGTCTCCGGATGCCTATACCGTTGCCCGTGTGTTCGACTTCGGCGCCCTGGGTCTTTCCTCCAATTTAAACAATCCCGAATCCTTGTTTGTGGACGGCGATAAGGTATATCTCTGCGATACCGGTAATAACCGTATCCTGCTGTTTGAACGTAAGGGTTCCGACCAGCTGGAATTCGTGGATGAGATCAAGTCCGTCAAGGGAGCCGATCCCGAGACCTTTGCAGCTCCTGCGGATATCGCTGTGGATGAAGATGGAAATCTCTTCATTGCCGACCGTGATAATAACCGTGTGATCAAGACGGATCCGGACCTGAACTATCTGATGCAGTTCACCCGGCCCGATGATTCCGCTCTCGATGCAGGCACAGGCTTCAAGCCCGACAAGATCGTCTGTGATACGGCGGGCCGTATCTACTGCGAGGCTTCCGGTATCAACAAGGGTCTCCTTAAGTTCGAATCCGACGGTGTATTCTCCGGCTTTGTGGGAGCTACACGAGTTTCCTATAACTTTATGGATTACATCTGGAAGCGCCTTGCCTCCCAGGCACAGCGTGAACAGATGGTATCCTTCGTTCCTACGGAATATGATAACGTCTATATGGACAGAGAAGGATTTATCTATGCGGTTTCCGGCGGCCTGAAGGAAGAGGATCTGAAGAACGAGACCGTGGATGCGGTGCGTAAGCTGAACATGATGGGTACCGATATCCTGGTACGTAACGGTGATTATCCCGTATTCGGCGACCTGTACTGGGGCGGCGGCGGCGGTATCTCCGGACCTTCCTATTTCAAGGATGTAACGGTATTGGATAACGATATCTATATCTGTCTGGATCAGAAGCGCGGACGTCTTTTCGGTTATGACGATCAGGGACGCATGGTATACGCCTTCGGCGGTAACGGAAACCAGGCCGGATATTTCCGTAATCCCGTTTCCATCGAGCATATGGGCAATGACCTACTGGTGCTGGATCAGCTGGATTGCACCATCACCCTGTTCATTCCCACCCATTACGGCTCTCTGATCTATCAGGCCATGGAGCAGTTTGATAACGGTGAGTATGATGATGCCCAGGCTACCTGGGAGGAAGTAAAGACTCTTAACGGTAACTATGCTCTGGCATATATCGGTATCGGACGTTCCATGTACCGGAAGGGCCAGTATAAAGAGTCCATGAAGTATTTCGAAGCCAAGTACGATGACGAGAACTACTCCCGTGCCTTTGCTCAGTACCGTAAGCAGTGGATACGAGAGAATATCATCGGTATCATCGTGATCATCCTTGCCATCTTCCTGGTACCCATGAGCATCGGCCGGGTCTACCAGATCAAAGAAGAGATCGACAACGCGGATATATTCAAACTGATGAAAAAGTAAAGGTGGACCTTTATGAGCAGAGCTTACAGAAAAAAAGAGAGTAAAGAGGACAGAAGGGAAAGGCGTGCGGCAAACCTCGCCCGCTACAAGGAGACGCTGAAATTCGGCTTCTATTGTATTTCCCATCCCCTGGACGGTTTCTGGAAACTGACCCATGAACACAGGGGCAGCCTTGCTGCGGCAAATACGATCCTGATCCTTGCGATCTTTACCCGTATCATCAAGCTGAAATATACCAGCTTCCTGTTCCTCCAGGTATATTGGGAGGATATCAACATCTTCCTCTACATCGCCAGTATCATCTTCCCCCTGTCCCTCTGGGTGGTGGGTAACTGGGCGCTGACCACGCTCTTCGACGGTAAAGGACGTCTGGGCGACGTATATATAGGAACCTGCTACGGCATGCTCCCTTATCCGCTGATCCAGATCCCTCTGATGATCGTAAGTAACTTTGTTACCATACAGGAAGGACAGTTCTACTCGGTATTGAGTGTACTTTCGCTTGTCTGGTGTCTGATACTGATCATATGCGGCATGGGTCAGGTACACGCCTATTCGGCAGCCAAGACCCTGCTCTTTACCATAGCATCCGTCGCAGCGGTGCTGGTCATGATCTTCCTGCTGATGATCTTCTTCAGTATGGTCACACAGGGTGTATCTTACTTTATCTCCATCGGCCGAGAGCTGATGTACCGAATGTAAAAGGATATATCAGCGGCTGCAAAAGCATACTAACAGATAACAGGAGTTGCCATGAGTAAGGAAAAGAAGGAAAAAAAGGAAAAACCGATAAAAGCGCCCAAGGTCAGAAGAGTAAGGGGTGAAGGAAATGTGGAGCGCAATAATGCGATCCGAGATTTCCTGAAAAGCCTGATCTTCCCGGTCTGCTTCCTGGCTCTGATAGGACTGGGTGTATTTGCCATAATCAAATTTGTCAATCCCCAGGATGAAACGGTGAAGATCATACCTTATGGATTTGAAGGGGATCCGGAGACCCCCATCGTGGTGGAGAATGACGAACTCATCCTTACCATGGATCCGGCTACCACTTACTTTACCGTGACCAAGAAGTCCACCGGTAAAGAGTGGTCTTCCTATATCAAAGATGCGGACAGTGACAGCCGTGCCCTTTCCGATGAAAAGAGCCGCATGCAGTCCAATCTGCTGCTGACCTTCGGTATCAAGAGCGGTCTGGAGACCATTTACGATACCAAAGCCTACAGCGTGGATAATTCCATCTATGAGATCGAGCAGGTGGAGAACGGCATCAACTTAAAATATACTCTGGGTAAGGTGGAGCGTGAGTACATCATCCCCAAGGTGAAGCGTGTGGCTGAGATGGATGCCCTGCGTGATAAGATGGAAAAGAACAAGGCTTCCCTGGTCAAGGATATGTACAAAAAGTACGATATCAACAAGCTCAAGAAGGGTGACGACAAGGAAGCCCTGCTTGCCCAGTATCCCATCCTGGCTACCGAGCCGGTGTATGTGCTGAAGGCCAATGCCAGAGAAGACCGTAAGCAGGTGATCGAAGCCGCCATGGAAGAGGCGGGCTACACCTATGAAGAGTACGAAGCGGATAAGGCTCTGGATGAGTCCGAATCCGATGAAGAAAACCAGCTGTTCAATGTGGAGATGGACCTTCGTCTGGAAGGGGATGATCTGGTTGTGGAAGTTCCCTTTGATAAGCTGGAGTTCGATCCCAGCGCGCCTATCACCCTCCTGACCCCGCTTCCTTATTTCGGAGCCGGCGGCAAAGAGGATGAAGGCTTTATGCTGGTGCCCGAAGGCGGCGGCGGCATCATCGAATACAACAACGGCAAGGTCGCACAGAACAACTATTATGCCAATGTCTACGGCTGGGATATGTGCCAGCGCCGCAGATATGTGATACATAACACCCGTGCTTATTTCAACACTTACGGTCACTCCTGCGGGGACGGCTCCTTCCTCTGCATCATGGAAGACGGTACTTCCTATGCAGCCGTCAAGGCCTTCATCGGCGGGAAGCTGAATGATTACAACTATGTAGACGCGGAATATACCCTCTGCCCGAAGGAAGAGTTCGAGATCGCGAATATGTCCAGTTCCGCTGTATACTCGTATCAGACCAATATCCCCAGGGATGAGAAGATCGTACAGCGCTACCGTTTCCTGGATTCCACGGATTATGTGGATATGGCCTATGCCTACAGGGATTATCTGGAGAGTAACTACGGCGATTATATGACTCTGAACGAAGATGAGCAGGCCCCCGTAGCCGTGGAGCTCGTCGGCGCTGTGGATAAGGTGCAGCAGGTGCTGGGTGTTCCCGTATCCCTGCCTTTGAAGCTGACGAAGTTCAAGGATGCTGAGGATATCATCAAAGACCTGAATTCACTGCCCATCGGTAAGCTTTCCGTAAAATATACGGGCTGGTGCAACGGCGGTGTGGATCAGAAGATCCTGACCAGTGTCAATCCCATCTGGCAGCTGGGTTCCAAGAACGATCTGAAGAATCTGGCCACCACGGCTTCCAATCTGGGTGTGGATCTTTACCTTGACGGTATCACCCAGTACGAGCACCGCAGTAATATCTTTAACGGCTTCATCTCTTATCGGGATGCTGCCAGACTGCTGACCAAGGAGCGTGCGGAGCTCTTCAATTACAGTCACGTGACCTACGCAGCCCGCGAAGGCTTCAAGAGCTATTATCTGCTGCATACCGGTCTGGCCATGGAGATGGCCAACAACCTGGTGGCGGCTGCGGGAAGCTACGGTACCGGCGTATCCTTCCAGGATATCGGTATGGATCTGTCCTCCGATTTCTATCGTAAGGAAATGCACAGCCGTGAGGATGTGAAAAATAAAAATACAGAGCTCTTAAAGTCAATGGATGACAAGAAGGTCATGATCAACATGGGTAACGATTATGCCGTACCTTACGTGGACATGATCACCAATATGGATCTGAAGGGAAGCGAATATACTATCATCGATCACAATGTTCCTTTCTACCAGATCGCCATCCACGGATATATCGATTACACCGGTAATCCCATCAATATCTGCGGCGATGACCAGGAAGAGCTGCTGCGCAGTGCCGAATACGGTGCAGGTCTGTACTTTACCCTGATGAGCGAGAGCTCCTTCGTTCTGCAGAAGACCCTGTATTCCGAGTATTACGGCTGCGAATATGCCGCATGGCGTACCCGCCTGATCGATATGTGCACCCGCTACAATGATGAACTGGGACACTGCTTCAAGCAGGAGATGAGCGATCATGAAGTGCTGACGGATTATGTACGCTGCACCACCTTCGCGGACGGAACCAAGGTATATGTGAATTACAGCTTTACCGAAGATTATACGGCGGAAGACGGCACGGAAGTTCCCACCAGGGATTATGTGGTCGTACGCTGAGCTCACAGTATTTACGGATAAAGAGAGGCTTTGAACATGGAAAAGAAAAAGAAAAAAAGACTGGTAGGACTGGAGAAACGAAAGGCCAGAGCAGGTTATCTGTTCATCCTTCCGTTCATACTGGGTTTCCTGCTCTTTATGCTGAGGCCCTTCCTGCAGTCTCTCTATATGAGTTTTACCACGGTAGAGCTGGGAGCCGGTATCTTCAACCTTCACTGGTGCGGATATAACAATTATATCTACGCTTTCCGTGTGGATCCGGAATATGTCCGTCTGCTCACCGAGGAGCTGCTGCGAATGGTGGTCTATTCCTTCGCCATCATCGTGTTCAGTTTCTTCGTTTCCCTGGTGCTGAACCAGAAATTCCAGGGCCGTGCACTGGTGCGTGCGGTCTTCTTCCTGCCGGTCATCCTTTCCTCCGGTGTTATGCTGGGTCTGGAATCCAATAACCAGCTGATCGCTCAGCTGCAGCAGACTGTGGAGACCACCACCTCGGGTATCAGCATCACCGCCGGCCTGCAGACTATACTGAGAACTACCGGCGTAGGTACCAGAGCCTTTGAAAAGGTCTTCGAAGTTATCAATAACATTTATGACGTGGCTATGGCCAGCGGTATCCAGATCATCATCTTCCTTTCCGGTCTGCAGACCATACCTGCCAGTATGTATGAGGCAGCCCAGATCGAAGGCTGTACCGCATGGGAAAGTCTCTGGAAGGTAACCTTCCCCATGATCAGCTCCCTCTTCCTTGTGAACTGGGTGTACACCGTGGTAGACTTCTGCATGCGTTCGGATAATCAGGTCATCGACAAGATCAGCACCACCATGGTGGCGAAGCAGGACTACGGTACCGCTTCGGCCATGACCTGGGTCTACTTTGTGGTGGTCATCGCCTTTGTCGGCATCACTTCGTTAGGGATTTCTAAGGGGGTATATTACAGTGATTAATGTTGATATCCAAAAAGACACCTTCTGGGATCGGAACCGAAAGTCCGGAGGATACCTGCTGCGTAAAAAGGCTACTGCCATCGCAGTGAGCATCTGCAGGTTCATTCTGCTCTTCGGTCTGTGCTTCCTGATCCTTCAGCCCATACTGAACAAGATCTCGGTCAGTCTGATGACGGAGGAGGATCTTTTTGATCCGGTGGTTATCTCCATCCCCCTGCACTTTACGCTGAAGAATTACGAGATCGCAGCGGATGTTATGACCTACAAGACGAGTTTCATCAACTCCCTTGTGATCTCCCTTACCACATCCATCATTCAGATCGCCATGTGTACTCTGGTGGGTTACGGTTTTGCACGTTTCCGTTTCCCTCTGAAGAAGCTGTGGTTTGCATTCGTTATGCTGATCATCGTTATCCCGCCGCAGGTTATCTCCACTTCGCTTTTCCTGCGCTTCCGTTTCTTTGATATCTTCGGTATCTTCAAGCTGATCAGGGGAGAGCCGCTGAACCTTCGCGGATCCATCATTCCTTATTATATGATGTGTTTCGGCTGCATGGGTCTGAAGGATGGTCTGTATATCTACATGATCCGCCAGTTCTTCCGGAATATCCCCATGGATATGGAAGAAGCAGCCTATGTGGACGGCTGCGGCATGTTCAAGACCTTTGTGAAGATCATGCTTCCGGAAGCTACGCCCATCATCACCTCCTGCTTCCTTTTCTCCTTTGTGTGGCAGTGGACGGACGGTTTCTACGCATCCATGTTCCTGGGCGGCAAGCGACTGGTAAGCACCAGTATATCCACGGTGGTGGATTCCCTGGGTGTGTATATCCAGCGTCTGACAGGTGAGAAGGTGGCGGTTTCCATAGCCTATTCCAACTGTATCCTGTCCACCGGTACCCTGATGGTGGTAGGGCCGCTGATCGTCCTTTATCTCTTCGCACAGAGGAAATTTGTGGAGAGTATCGCATCCAGTGGTATCAAGATGTAAATAATGAACAAATTTTGAACAAATTTTGAATAATGTATTGATTTTTGTTCAGACTTGCGATATTATATGAATGGTTACAGCCGGGAGGGTATACCCAAACGGTCAGTATAAGCAAAAAAACAATGGAGGGTAGAAAAGTATGAAAAGGAAATTTGTACCTGTTGCTCTCGCTGCTGTGATGGCCTTTAACATGGCAGCCTGCTCGAGCGGCGGCGATGCGCAGCCGACTCCCGGTACGACCGATCCTGGAACCACCACGGATCCCGGCACCACGGATCCCGGCACCACGGATCCCGGTACCACCGATCCCGGTACGGATGAAGAGGTTGAGCCTTACACCGTACGTACCAAGCCCGATGGCAGCGCCATCGACCTGGGCGGCATGGAGATCGTCATCCGTGACTGGTTCTCCACCGACGAGACCGATATCATGCAGGCTGATCCTGACACTCTGAGCAGCTACGAGGCAGAGATCCGCGAGTATCGTGAGTGGGCTATGGAGAAGTACAACTTCAAGCTCAGCCAGGGTATCGTAGATAACTGCGACTGGGGCAATGCTCCTCAGCAGTTCGTAGATTACGTTACCACCGGTGGTGATGACAAGGCTTATGTCTTCACCGTTCGTGACTGTAACGAAATGACCGCAGCAATGCGTAACGGTCAGATGTATGATCTGTCCACTCTGGATTGCCTTGATTTCAACGATCACAAGTACACCCAGAACAGACTGAACGAGCAGTACAGCTACAATGGCGGCGTTTACGCTTTCTACGGCAGCATTGCTGAGCCTCGTGACGGTGTATACTTCAACAAGAAGCTTCTGGAAGACGGCGGCCATACCGCTGACGAGATCTATGATCTGCAGAAGGACGGCAAGTGGACCTGGGATGCTTTCGAAGCCATCTGTAAGGATGTACAGAAGGATAACGATAACGATGGTATTGCTGATGTAGCAGGCTGGACTGCTAACACCGGTGGTGCTGTTGAAGCCTTCATCTACTCCAACAACGCTGAGATGGTAGGTAAGGACGGTTCCGGCAAGTATGTTCTGAAGGTTAACGAGCAGCCTACCCTTGATGCTCTTGAGTTCGCTAACAAGATGATCAAGGAATATCGTCATAAGGATCCTCAGGTACAGGGTGAAGACGGCACCATGCAGGATGCTCCTTGGGATTACTACAAGGATTCCTGGAAGAACGGTGATGCCTGCTTCCTGCTTGAGCAGGAGTATGCCGGTACTCCCGGTAACTTCCTGGCTGACATCAGCTTTGACGCCGGCTTCGTAATGATGCCTTACGGCCCGAATGCAAAGACCAACCTGAATCGTTGGAGCAACAACCCTGCTCTGATCCCCGGCTGCTATGATGCCGAGAAGGCCTGGAACATTGCTTTCGCATATGATGTATGGTTCGAAGTTCCCCCCGAGATCGAGGAGGAGAACAGCATCGTATCCCGCGCCCGTTCCGGTATCTTTGACCAGAGAGCTCTGGATGAGACCCTGCCTATGATGAGTGAGACCGCTCACGGTATGGTTTCTTATGCCGGCATGATCCCCGACCTGCAGACCGGTCCCGATCTGATCTGGGGTATCAACGGTGAAGCTAAGGTTTCCGAGGCTGTTGACGCTATCGTTGAGAGCTGGCAGGCTAAGGTTGACGCTGCTAACGGAAACTAAGCAGAAGCAGAGAGCGAACAGATCATACTGCTGAAGAACAAAAGTAAAAAGAAAGGAACCGTGTCGCAGGATGCGGTTCCTTTTTTACTGATCATATAAATATCTACTTCTGGCTTTCTTTGGGATGTTACTTTTCTTTTTCGGCAAGCAGGGCTCTGAGGCGGGCAATCTCAGCGGCTTGCTGGGCGTTTTCGGTTTTCAGCCTGTTCAGCTCTTCCAGTTCCCTTCGAGTCGCCAGTTCGCGCCGGAGAAAATCTTCGCGTGCTTCGCATTGCTCGCGGATGCGCTCGTCTTCCGAGAGCTTATATATGGTGTTTGCGGCGGCAAAGATCGCCGGATCCTCTGATGCGATCATTTTGACATCCTCCCAGGTTTCAGCTTTATATAATCTGGCCCATTTGTCTATATTATAGCGTTTATCCTCCTCTGTCGCAAGGGAAACGTTATTGAGTTCCAGGACACGGATGCTGAATTTGTCGGTATAAAGCCTTCCGCTGGTATCGTCCCGGAGCCGGTATGTGCTGTAAAAAGAAAGATGATCCGGGAAGGGGAAGAAATCGAGGAGACCGATCTGATGAGATGGCTTTACATCGTGATACTCTTCTCCGCGGTGAAGTCTTGCAAAATTTCGGCAGGCATAATATGTAGATCGCTCCGGCCAGTCATGGTAGTTGGCAACCTGCATCTCCAGATCCAGCCGTGTATTGTTGTTTAAGCATACCTTCACATCCAGGACGATGTTTTTTTCTTCATATTCTTCACCAAGGATGAATGGGTTCGTAACCTCAACGCGCTGGATGTTCTCCGGGGGAAGATGCAGCAAGGCTGCACTGAGTCCTGCAAGGGCAAATGAGTCAGACTGAAGCGTGGCCTTGAACAAATAGTCATTGGTCATACGGATACGGATCGGACCGGTGGCGTTTTGGAACTGTAGTTTCTGATTCGTGCTTTGCTTTGACATAAGCATTCTCCTTTCGAGTGGTGGCGGAATAAAAGGAGTGATCACAAGACAGAATTCACAGCCTTTCAGACCGCGCTTTATGCTTTGTTCAGTGAATCAGCGGCGAAATGCCGGCTTGGATGTACCGCACCTGGGATCTCGGCGGTACAGGGAATTCACAATGTGATACATATGATACATCATGGGTGCAAGTGCGTCAAGAGTTATTTGCTACTTGGACAAAATCATATTTTCCGGTGTAATTTATCTGTTCTTTTTTTCTGATCCTCTATAAAAAGGATTGCTATTTTGCGCTGTTCGGGGTAAAATAGGACTTTGGAAGGTTAACATAAGGAAATTATGCGAATAAAAAAATCAGGTACGCATATAGAGAACAGGCTTACGGCGCTGCTCCTGGCAACGCTTTTGTTTGGTTGCGGAAAAAGCGAAGCGGAAGCACCTCCCGTAGTGTTGGAGGGCGGGGACGAAGCCGCCGAATACAGCCTGACGGAATGCATGCGGGGCAGTATCGAAGAGACGGCCAGCCTGCGCTGCATCTACCGTAAGAATGCGGAGCAGGAGGTTTACTTCCCTGTGAGCGGTAAGCAGATCCGCAGGATCTGCGTGCAGGAAGGTGATATCGTAAAGCGGGGTGATCTGCTGGCAGAGCTTTCCGTAGGGAATATCGAAGACCAGATCGATGAACTGGAATACCGCATCGAACGTAACCAGCTGCAGCTGGGTTACATCGATGAACAGGAAGCCATCGATATCGAAAGCATGTATCTTTCTTATGTCATGGGGCCCAAGATGCCTCCCGAGCGCTACGACGGCGAAGAAGACGATGCCTACGAGGAGCGTAAGAAGCTCAAGGAGGAATCGGACTTTGCCGAGTACGAATACTCCATCAAAAAACTGAAGATACAGAACCAACAGCGTCGTAACAGCATCAACGATTCCATTGAGTTCGATCAGAAAAAGCTGGGTGTCCTCCGGGGACAGCTGGCTTCCAGCCGTATCTATGCGGATTTTGACGGCAAGGTGAGCCGTGTGGAAAAGGGCCTCATCGGCAGCACCAGCAATGTGGAGCAGTGCATCATGACGGTGGTGGATGATCAGGAAGGCTATTTTGAATGCGAAGCGAAGGATCTGGTCCCCTATCTGACCGCGGAAAGCTATTCCATGACGGTGATGTTCGGTAACGGCCGGGGCGAATACGAGCTGGTTCCCCGTGACCGGGATCAGTGGGGGGATAAGCAGTATTTCTCCATCAAACGGGGCGATAATATCGAAGGCCTGGAGGTGGAAGACAAAGGGGATATGACCGTTGTGACGGCAAAGAAGGATGATGCCCTTTATCTGCCGAACGAATGTATCCACAATGCGGGAGAAAAGTATTACGTCTATACCGTGGGTGCGGAAGGCCTGCGTATCGTGGTATGGGTAGAGATAGGCCTGCACGGGGACGGAGTGACCGAGATCACCTCCGGCCTGCAGGAAGGAGATAAGGTGATTCGCAGAGGATGAGCAGAGGGAAAAGAGAAAACAGAATATCCCGTATCCTTCTGACAGGTCTCAGCATGGGCTGCCTTCTGCTTCAGTCTGCCTGCGGCAAGAAGGTATCCGAGGCGGAGGAAGTGGTGCTCCTGGATCCCGTCAGCGTGGCGGTCAGCAGCACCGTGGCAGAGTACAGGGACATGTACGATTACATGATCCTTTCGGCAGTCTGCTGCCCGGCCCTTTCGGAATGTGTAACGGAAGTGGGTATGACCTTCTTGGCTTACGAAAAGACTCCCGGGGAGGAAGTGGAAGAGGGAGAGGTCCTGATCAGCGGTGATTCCGGGGATCTGGACAAGCAGATCGAAGCCCAGGCCAAGCGTATCACCGAGATGGAAGAAGACCGGGTGGACGAGGAAGAACAGCAGAAGGAAGCTGTGGATAAAGCGGAGAAGGAATATCTGGAAAGCGTGGAGCTGCTGGATCTGGTCCGGACCCAGGAACCGGGAGAGAACGACCCCTCCCCTCATGATAAGTGGCAGGCGAAATATAACTCTTATCACACGGCCTCCGAGCGTGCATCCCTTGCACTTCAGCGTGCGGAGCTTAACGCAAAACAGAGCGCCGAGCTTTACGAACTGGATCATTCCAGAGCGATACAGGTGCTGGATGAGCTGAACCGTCAGAAGAACGGTAAGATGCTCACGGCGGGACGCTCCGGTGTGGTGGTGGCTCTGGGCTTTGTGAACCGTTACAACTATGGCGCCGATTTCTATTACGCCGGGGACTGGATCGGAGAGAACACCGTCAGCATGGCTCTGGGTGATACCTCCGTTAAACAGCTGCGCTGCGATTACATCAGCAGCTCCGAGGTGAACAAGGCGGAGGATGTGTATGCCCTCATCAACGGCAAGCGTTATGAAGTGCAGTACGAGAGCATGAGCCCCGAAGAGCACGAACGCCTGGATGAGAAGAACGGAAAGGTATACAGCAGCTTTTCCATCCTTGAGGGTGCCGATGAGATCGGATTCGGGACCTTTGCCACCATCGTGATGGAGAAGGAACATAAAGCGAATGTACTGGCGGTTCCCAAGAGCACCATCATCCACGAAGGCGGCGAGGATTATGTATATCTCTTTGAAGGGGATTCCTTTGTGGAGCATACCGTGGTATGCGGCATCTCGGACGGACAGTATACCGAGATCCTTTCGGGACTGAATGCCGGAGATGTGATCAAAGCCGAGTTCAAGCCCGGGGGAGGAGCCAGTGAAGCGGTCCTGGCAAAGGGAAGAGTATTCAGTGATTTTTCCGCCAGCGGCTTTCTCTTCTACCCTTCCGCAAAACGCGTGATCAATCCCGTGGAGAACGGTACCGTTTATCTGGATGAGATCTGTGTCAGCCGTTACGAACAGGTACAGGCCGGTCAGGTCATCGCCAGGGTGCATGTGGTCACGGACGGTGTGGACATCGCCCGCACCCAGAGGGAGATCCAGCGCCTGAACGAACAGATCGCTTTCTGGATCGAGGACGGGGAAGAGGATAACAAGTATCTGATCAAAAATGCCAGACGCCAGCTGGAAGACAAGCAGGAGAGTCTGAACAAGATGCAGAGCGATGCGGCCTTAAGCGAGATCACCGCCGAGTACGACGGTATCATCACCGAGATCACCGATAAGAAAGCCGGAGAACTTCTGGATCCCAATTTTGTCATCGGACGGCTGGCGGATGCCCAGTCCTGTTTTGTGATGGTGGAGGACGAGAACGGCAAGCTTTCCTACGGTACAACGGTAACGGTGACCTATAAGGATGATGCGGGACAGGAGAAGACCGTGGAAAGCACGGTGGCCACGGTAAATCCCCTGATGCTGGACAAGAGCCTGCAGTCCGGTTACGCGGTGGTGAAGCTTCCCCTGGAGGTGGCTTCCGAGATCGCGGGCAGCAGCCAGAATACCCAGGGCTGGTGGAGCATCAGCCGCGTGGGTGTAAAGGCCGAGCTGCGAGTGGTAAACGATGTACTGCTGGTTCCGAAGCGTGCCGTAAAGGACGTGAGCGGGACCACCTATGTAACTGTGATAGAGGATAACGGAGCCCGGCGCACCCAGGCCTTTGTGCCCGGCGGCTCCGATTCGGAAAACTACTGGGTGATCACCGGTCTTTCAGAGGGGATGCGTATATGCTGGGAATAATGCTGCAGAAAATGTGGCATAAGAAATGGATGAACTTAAGCCTGCTGCTGGGCTGTATTCTTCTGGTGGCAACGGCAGTGAGTTTTCCCCTTTATCAGTCCGCGGCATACAACCGTATGCTCACGGACGAGTTCGACCATTATCTGAGCTCCAAAGGCGTCTGGCCAACGCAGATGTCCCTGGCCATCTCTACCAAAAAGGAAGCGGGAGGGAAATCCATCCTGGCTATGGAGAGCTTTATCCCCACCATCTGTCCCGATCTGGGGGTCACGGAAAAAGATACTATTTATCTTTATAACATCACCGGGAGTCAGATCCATTCCGAATATGAACGTAACGATGCCAACGAGCTTTCCGCCCGTCTGGGTTACAAGAGTGACCTGGAGGAGCATATCGATATCGTGAACGGCCGCATGTACAGCGAATTCGGCCGGACCGACGACGGAGCCTTCGAGGTGGTGATCAGCCAGAAGTGCATGACGAAGCAGGGTTATCTGGTGGGCGAGACCATGGTCTACGACAACCTCAGGACCTTCGAAGGGGATCCCATACGTTTCAATATCGTAGGTGTGTTCCAGCCCAAATCCGCCGGGGATCTGTACTGGAATGAGAAGGAGTCGGAGTTCGACGACCTCTGCCTCATGAACCCGGAGCTCTTCCGCAGCACCTTCACGGGAGAAAAGTCCGGCAAGTTTTCCCTGGTCTGCCGTTATACGGTTATGTTTGAGTATGAAGACATCAAGGCGGATGACGTGGATCAGCTGGAGCAGAAGACGGAGTACTACGCTCATGTGGGTAACTACAGGAACGTTATCGACGATCCTCCCCTGCTGGAGGTGTTGAAGAATTATAAGAACAAGAATTCCCGTATCAGCGCAACCCTCACCATACTGCAGATCCCGGTGCTCATCATGCTGGCGGCTTTCCTTCTGATGATCTCCGGTCAGATGTACGAGATGGAGCGTAACGAGATCTCGGTCATCAAGAGCCGCGGCAGCTCCCGTCTGCAGATCTTTCTGCTCTATCTGTATCAGGGACTGGTATTGAGCGCCCTGGGCATACTCCTTGGTATCCCTCTGGGCATGGTCCTGGCCAGGCTGCTGGGGTCCACCCGGAATTTCCTGATCTTCGATTTCAGCGAGCCCCTCAAAGTCAGCTTTGACAAGCGCGCTGCCATGTATGTGCTGGCAGCGGCGGGAACGGGGCTGATCTGCCTTACGATCCCGGCCATCAAGCACAGCCGGGTCTCCATCGTAAACCTGAAGCAGCAGAAGGCTCTGAATAAGAAACGGCTCTGGGAGCTGCTCTTCCTGGATGTGATCTGCATCGGGATAGCCGCATACGGCTACTACAGCTTCCACAGGACCTCGCAGGATATGGCGGAGAGTGTGCTGAACAACAAGGCCATGGATCCGCTGCTCTACCTTTCTTCTTCCCTGATGATCGTGGGTATGGGCCTGCTCTTTCTGCGCCTGCAGCCCCTGGTGCTGAAGCTGGTCTATACTCTTGGAAAACGGCTCTGGAAGCCCTCAAGCTTTATCGCCTTCATGGAGAACGTGAAGAACGGCCGCAAGCAGCAGCTCATCATGCTCTTCCTGATCATGACGGTATCCCTGGGTATGTTCCATTCCACCGTGGCCCGTACCATCGTGGAGAATGCGGTGCGGAACAAGGATTATATCGATGGCTGCGACCTGCAGCTGAAGGAAGTCTGGACCGAGGTCATCGACCGTAACGGTGCCCGTACCGGTGTGTTCATCGAGCCGGATGCGGGGAAATATATCACCGCCCCCTTCATTCAGGCCTACACCAAGGTTTATAACCTGAAGAACATCGAAGTGGCGGGAGGCAAGGACGGCAAGACCACGGTGACCCTTCTGGGCATCAATACGAAGGAATACGGACAGCTGACCTGGGTGGATAAGTCCCTGAACGGAAAGCACTACTATGAACTGCTGAATGAGCTGGCGGTGAAGGAGGACGGACTGCTGGTCTCTTCCAATTTCCGGGATAAGCTGGGCTTTAAGGCCGGGGATTCCATCAGCTATAAAAGGGATAACGGCAGAAGCGCGTACGGCGTGATCGTTGATTTCTTCGATTACTGGCCCGGCTATGCCGCCGAGGTAACGGTGCAGCAGCCCGACGGTTCCGTGGATACCCAGAGCAATTATCTGATGGTAAGTCATTTTGAATACGTAAAGGACAAGATCGGAGACCTCCCCTACGAGGTGATGATCGGTCTGAAGGAAGGGACCACGGAAGAGGAGATCTATGAGTGGACCAAGACCTACGACCTGCGGCTGACGAAATACGTAAACCGTGACGTGGATCTGCTGGAGGCCCAGACGGATCCCCTGCTGCAGGGTACCAACGGTGTGCTGACCCTGGGCTTTGTGGTGACCCTGCTGCTCTGCGGCGTGGGTTATCTGATCTACTGGATCATGGCTCTGAAGGAGAGGGAGCTGGTCTTCGGTGTGCTGCGGGCCTCCGGTTTCCATAAGGGAGAGCTCTTCGGCATGCTGGCTTTAGAGCAGTTCTTCTGCGGCGGACTTTCGGTACTGGCGGGCTTCGGCATAGGCAAGCTCACCTCGGTGCTCTTCGTGCCCATACTGCAGAAGGTGTACGCTTCCGCCGAGCAGCTGCTTCCGCTGGAGCTCATCAGCGA
Organism: Lachnospiraceae bacterium; assembly: GCA_017552715.1. GTDB lineage: Bacteria > Bacillota > Clostridia > Lachnospirales > Lachnospiraceae > NK4A136. Next base: position 2,463 of record JAFZOW010000099.1, on the reverse strand, counting down.
TCCTACGGATCTGATCCGGCTGATCATCGTTATCGCTCTTGTGATGGTCACCTGTCTGGCGGTACTTACGGTGATGCTCTTTAAGATGAATGTGGCCAAGGCCCTTAAGCTGGGAGAGGAATAAGATGGGAAATATCATTGAAGTCGAAGGGGTTTCGCGCTGTTTTCCGGTGCCCGGCGGTGAGTTCTGGGCACTGAAGGATATCAATGCCGTGATACCGGAATCTTCCTTCGTGATCCTGAAGGGACGTTCGGGTTCCGGTAAGACGACGCTTTTGAACATCATCTGTACACTGGATAAGCCTACCAAAGGCCTGGTCCGCATCGACGGACAGGATGTGGCGGAGCTGAACGACTATCAGCGGGAAGAACTGCGCCGTACCAAGATGGGCTTTGTATTTCAGTCTGTGTCCCTGATCCCCTCCCTGAACGCCTTTCAGAATGTGGAGTTTTCCATGCGTATGGCGGGGATCAAAGCGGGAAAAGAGCGGGATAAGCGTGTGGAAGAATGCCTGCGGCTCATCGGCCTGGGAAACCGTATGACCCATATGCCTGCCGAGATGAGCGGCGGTGAGCAGCAGCGTGTAGCCATTGCCAGGGCCCTGGCCCACCGGCCCAGACTGATCCTGGCGGATGAGCCCACGGCAGAGCTGGACAGTGCCATGGCTGCCAGGGTGGCAACACTCTTTGCGGAGCTTTGCAAGAAAGAAGGGATCTCCATCCTGATGACCACCCATGACGTGGGTCTGATGGGGGCTGCGGATTCCCTGATCGAGCTGGAAAACGGAGAGAGGATCGATGGCGGAGACGAATGAAGCGGAAGTAAAAGAGAAGACAGCCGAAGCCGAAAGTGATATAATGATCCGGGCTGACAACCTGGTCAAGATCTACAAGACGAAGGAGACCGAGGTACTGGCGCTGCAGGGTCTGGACATGACCGTGGAACGCGGTGAGCTTACGGCCATCATCGGAAATTCCGGCAGCGGCAAGTCCACCTTCCTGAACATGATCGGTGGCCTGGATAAGCCCAGTGCGGGGGCTCTTTTTGTGGCGGGCAGCAACCTCTTCACCATGTCGGAGAGCGAGCTGGTGCGTTACAAGAGAGAAACCGTCGGTTTTGTGTGGCAGAACAACGGCCGTAATATGCTGCCCTTCCTTTCCGCACTGGAAAACGTGATGATGCCCATGTACCTGTCTTCCCTGAAGCAGAAGCAGGAAAAGGCCATGGAACTGCTGGAGATGGTTGGCATGGCACATAAGAAGGGGAGCCGCATGAACATGCTCTCCGGCGGTGAACAGCAGCGTGTGGCCATAGCCATCGCCCTGGCCAATTCACCCAAGATCCTTTTGGCCGACGAGCCTACAGGCAGTGTGGATTACCGCACCGCCAATTATATATTTGATGTGTTTTCCGAACTGAACCGCAACGGTCAGACCATACTGATCGTTACCCATGATGTGGCCCTTTCCAAAAAGGTAAAACGTGTGGTGGCCATACGGGACGGTAAGATCAGTTCGGAGCGTGTGCTGAAGGAAGCCTATCAGGACCGCCTGAAGGAATCCGAGATCGACTGGAGGAGCGAGGATACCCAGGACGAATATGCGGTACTGGACCGCGTGGGGCGTCTGCAGCTGCCTCAGGAAATGATTCAGGGCCTGAACCTGGGCGACAACAAGGTGCGGGTGGCTTTCCAGGACGGAAAGATCATCATCTCCAGCCCGGAAGAGGAGAAGGCGGAAGAGGAACAGCCTGCGGAAGAAGAGGCTGCCGCGGAAGAGAGCACAGAGCCGGAGAGCACTGTAAGCGAGAGCAACGAGGAGTAGACTATGGGAGAAGTAAAAGCGAGATTTCATCTGCCGGGACTCAGGTACAATTACCCCCTGAACATGTTCTGGATCACCATGCTGGAGCAGTATCCGGAATGGTTCCGCGAGGGGGTGGAGATCGGCAGCTGCTTTGGGGAGTTTCCCCTTTCTTTATGGACCGGCGGACGTTTTGCCGGTTTTGATCAGTGTGACGCAGGTTATATCAAGGCTGTAATAAAGAGCCTGAATGACAAGGGCGTTCCCATCCGTTACACCTGGACCAATCCCGAGATCACCAGGAAGGATCTGGAGGACCCCTACTGCAACTTCTGCATGGACTGCGCCAATAACGGGATGAACGAAGTGATGATCTTCAACCCGGTACTGGAGAAGTATCTGCGCAATAAATATCCCCGTTTCGCCTACAACAGCTCCACCTGCAAGGAGATCAAGGACATCGATACGCTGAACGAAGAGATCTCCCGGAATTACAAGTATGTGGTGCTGGATTACAATCTGAACAACCGCTGGGATCTGCTGGAAAAGGTGGAGCATCCCGAAAAGCTGGAGGTGCTGGTGAACACCCTCTGTATACCCAACTGTCCCCGCCGCGGCGCCCACTATGTGAACGAAGCAAGAAACGAGCGTATCGCCATC
>JAFZOW010000098.1 GCA_017552715.1 Lachnospiraceae bacterium | reverse complement strand
TGACAGCAACGCAGAAGGTGATCCTGAATGCCGTAGGGATCACGCCATCTACGATACCGAATAAAGCTCAGAAGCTGTCCCAGGAATTAGAACAGGCGGATAAAATGGCAGTTTGAGTGTGAAAATGATTGGAAGTTAACATTCATGTATCGATCACCTCACTCCGGTAATACGTAGCCAAAAACCTGTTGACAATGAAAAGGACATTTTGTATATTTGGATTAGAGCAACCGTTTGCGCAGAATCCGCTCCCGGAGGATGGAATGACAACAGAGAATGTGACAATCGATGACATTGCCAGAGAGCTGGGCGTTTCCAAGACCACCGTATCCCGCTCCATCTCCGGAAAGGGACGGATAAGCGAAACGACACGCAGGCGGGTACTGGATCTTATCGAGGAGAAAAACTATAAACCGAACCTGATCGCCAGGGGACTGGCTCAATCCAGGACATATAATATCGGCTGGGTCGTCCCGGGAGATTCGGAGATGACCACGCTGTTTTTTTATCAGAAGTGTATGCAGGGCGTGATCGATGCTGCAACAGAGGCCGATTACGATATCCTGATCACCACGGTATATGATCATAATATCAGTGGATTGTTGAGAGTTTTGGACAATCACAAGGTGGACGGGGTCATCCTGGGACAGACCCTGATCCGGGATCCGGGGATCCGCGCATTGAAAAAGAGCGGCATTCCTTTCGTGACCATCGGCAGCACGGAAGAGAAAAACGTGATCCAGGTGGATCATGACCATGTCACTGCCTGCAGAGAGCTGTCCTCCATTCTGAAAATGAAGGGAATAAGATCGGCTGCGCTGATCGGCGGGGGAGAAGACAAGGTAGTGACCCGTTCAAGACGGCAGGGCTTTGAAGAAGGAATGGAAGGTGTGCATACACTGATCCATATGAACTGTAAAAAAACGGAAGAGATCGAGCGTGCCGTAGAGGATGTTCTGCGCAACAAAGTAGACTGTATCATCTGCGAGGATGACCGGATCTGTTATGTGGTGCTGGGCAAACTGAAGAAAGAAAGGATACAGATACCGGCAGACCTGCGCGTGGCTTCCTTTTACAACAGCGCCCTGATAGAGGAATACCAGCCGGCGATCACTTCTCTTGAGTATGATCCGAGGGAGCTGGGGAATACAGCCTGCAGGACATTGCTGTCCATGATCGGGGGAGAAAAACCGAAAGGCAGACAGATGCTGGGGTATGAACTGATGCTCAGAGCCTCGACATTATGATCCCCGGATCCGGCGTGTGCTGTCGGGAAAGCAGGTATTTGGTCCGGGTATTTAAGAATGGATGAGCAGGGCAGAGTATAAATACCGGTCGGTGGTGCTGAAATGGCGGAATTTACAATTTCGCATTATGGAGCATAAACACCGACAAATGCAGCGGGAGAAGGAGATGATGTGAAATCTGTCTAAAAGCGAAAATGAAGATTGTGAAAAATGAACAGGTATTTTCGTTTGACAGAATATTTAGTAAATGTTAGTATCAGCTTATGAGCAACCGATTGCGCAAAATCTTATGCTTATCATTAAAAAAGGAGGAAGGAAAATGAAAAAGAGAGCGATTGCACTTGCCATGGCTATGATCATGACTGCGTCCCTGGCAGGATGCGGCGGGCAGCCGGCAGCTGCTCCGGAAACGCAGGGAACAGAAACGCCTACGACGGCAACTACGGAAGGCTCGGGTGAGACCGAGACGGAGCCGGTCGTAGAGGTGGCAAAGGCGGATGACTCCGCTGTGGGAAACCTTATTGCGGCAACGACCGGTACGGTGAAGCTTACGGTATGGGCATCTGAAGAAGACCAGGATCTGACTAAGAAACTGATCGATGGATTTGAAGCGCAGTATCCGGATGTCAGCTTCGATATCCAGCTGGGAGCCTGCTCCGAATCCGTGGCCAAGGATAATGTGCTGGCCGATCCCACGGCAGCGGCTGATGTCTTTGCTTTTGCGGATGACCAGATCAATGAGCTGGTGAACGCAGGCGCGCTGCAGGAGGTGGCCGCCGCGTATACCTATGATGTATCCAAGGAAAACGTGGCCGGATCCGTTGCGGCAGCTACCGTGAACGGCAAGGTCTATGCATATCCGATGACCGCTGATAACGGTTATTTCCTGTACTACAACAAGAGCGTCTTCAGTGATGACGATATCAAGAGCCTGGATAAGATGATCGAAGCGGCAGGTGCAGCGGACAAGCAGATCGGCTTTGAGCTTGCAAATGCCTGGTACCTCTTCGGTTTCTTCTCGGCACAGGGAACGGATCTGTATGCAAGACTGTCTTCGGATGGTATGACAAATGAGTGCAACTGGAATGAAGGTGTCGGCCCCGATATCGCAAATGCACTTCTGGGATATGTAAACAGCGGTGTATTCGTAAAGGCAGCGGATGATGCTTCCGCAGTTTCCAATATGAAGGACGGTAAATATGCAGCCATCGTTAACGGTACCTGGAGTGCAGCGGCCATCTCCGAGGCGCTGGGTGATGATTACGGCGCAGCTAAGCTTCCTACCTTCACCGCTGGCGGTAAAGAGTATCAGATGAGCTCTTTCGCAGGTTACAAGCTGATCGGTGTGAATCCCCACTCCGAATTTGTCGGCTGGTCCATGCTGCTGGCAGAGTACCTGACCAATGAAGAGAGCCAGGTGGCAAGATTTGAAGCCCGCGGACTCGGGCCCGCAAATATCAAAGCGGCTTCCTCCGATGCAGTGAAGTCCGATCCGGCCATCGCTGCCATCGCTGCTCAGGCGGAATATGCTACGCCTCAGCGTATCGGCGGAAACTTCTGGGATCCTGCCAAATCTCTCGGCGAGATCCTGGGCAACGGTAATCCGGACGGGACCGATGTTCAGACCCTGCTGGATAATGCCGTAGAAGGTATCAACGCACCGGCAGCCAACTGATCGAACTGTTTGCAAGCCCCATATGCTTTCGGGATCGAAAGGCATATGGGGTTTTTTATAGGTATGAACACTGGGGTGTGATTATGGCAAATTGGATAAAGAAGAAAGAAGAGAGCGGAAGAAAAAAACAAAAGAGGGGGTTCGGCAAAGGAATAAAAGAATACTTTGCGGATTTTGTTTCCTCCGTAAAGGAAGGAGACTGGGGCACTCGTGCCTCCCTGCTGGTGATGGGAAGCGGCTTTGTGGCCCGTAAACAATATGTTAAAGGGATACTGATCACTTTGGTGCAGATCCTTTATCTCATTATTTTTGCGATCTATTCCGTGCCCTATCTGTCAAAGTTCGGGACGCTGGGCACAGTGAAGATGGAGCAGAGTTTTGACCCCATCACAATGCAGCAGACGACCAATGATTACGATAATTCCTTTTTGATACTGATCCACAGCATGATCTCGCTTTTCCTGCTGGTGGTTTTTGTGATGTACTATATACATAATATAAAGGCGGCCTATAAGGTGGAGCAGGATGCCCGGGCCGGCAGGCCTGTCAACAGCTTCCGTCAGGACATGAAGGAAATGCTGGGTAAGAACTTTCACTTCTCGCTCCTGACCCTTCCCACCATCGGCGTGATCGTGATGAACATCCTGCCGATCCTGGTGTTGGTGGCGATCGCCTTTACTAATTACGACCAGAACCATATGCCGCCGGCAGCACTGTTCACCTGGGTAGGGTTCGAAAACTTTAAAGCTCTGATCAGTAATGGCGGGATGACGATCACCTTCGGTTATGCTTTCTGGAAAGTTCTGAGCTGGACGCTGGTCTGGGCTGTACTGGCCACGTTCACCAACTTTATCGGAGGTATCGTGCTGGCGGTCCTGATCAATTCCAAGGGAGTAAAGTATCCGAAGATGTGGCGCTCCCTGTTCGTGGTGGCGATCGCCGTACCGCAGTTCGTCACTCTGATCCTGGTCCGGAATTTCTTCCGGGATGACGGTATCGTCAACACACTCTGCGCCAATGCGGGGATCACCGATTTCTTCAAGAGCATCGGACTGCTGGGTGCAAACATGAACTATATCCCTTTCCTGACCAGTAAAGGCTGGGCCAAGGTGATGATCGTGCTCATCAATATCTGGGTAGGTATTCCCTATCAGATGCTGATCGCAACAGGCGTATTGATGAACGCGCCGCTGGATCAGGTAGAGAGTGCACGTATAGACGGTGCGAGCAAGTCCCAGATCTTCTGGAAGATCACCATTCCGTATATCCTGGTCGTACAGGGGCCGGCACTGATCACCGATTTCGTGCGCAATATAAACAACTTCAACGTTATCTACCTGCTGACCCAGGATGTGTATACGACAACGGATCAGATGCTGGCAAATTCCAACGCGAAGGAAGTGGATCTGCTGGTCACCTGGCTGTTCCGGCTCACAAATGAATATTATAACTACAAGATGGCTTCCGTGATCGGTATCATCGTATTTATCATCTGCGTGGCATTTACACTGGTATCATATTCCAGGCTGATGGCAGGGGGCAGAGAGGAGGATTACCAGATATGATGGATGAAAAACAGCCCACTACAGAAACAAGCGTGCAGGCTAAGAAAACCTCCGTACACAAGATGAAGGTTACATATGAAGAGAGACACGGCATGGGAAGGAAGCAGAAAGAGCTGATCGGGAGCATTCTTAAGAATACGCTGCTGGCAATCCTGGCCGTGATCTGGCTGATCCCCATCCTCTGGCTGGTGGTCACGGCGTTCAGTGCCAATCCCGGTATCAGTTATACCCGCTTTTTCCCGGAGAAGTGGACCCTGGCTAATTTTAAACGAGTCTTTTTTGCACCGGATTCGGTATTGCAGTATGGCAGATGGTTTTGGAACACACTGGTCATTGCGGTTTTCAGCTGTGCGATCTCTACCGCTTTTATCCTGATGGTCAGTTACGCTTTCAGCTGCATGCGTTTTCCCGCGCGTCAGGGGATGATCAGTTTCTCCCTGATACTTGGGATGTTCCCCGGTGTGCTCTCGATGATCGCAGTGTACTTTATCATGAAGTCCATCGGCCTGACCAACAGCCATATCGGTATGGTCGTGGTGTATTCTGCCGGTTCGGGACTGGGATACCTGATCGTTAAAGGCTTTATGGATACGATCCCCGCTTCGATGCGGGAAGCGGCGCGGATCGAAGGAGCGAATGAACTGCAGATCTTCTTCCGTATCATGATGCCGCTCTGCAAACCTATCGTCGTTTATCAGATCATATCGGCCTTCCTGGCCCCCTGGAGCGATTTCGTCTTTGCAAGACTGATGCTGAACTCCGGTATCTCGAAAGACTGGACCGTGGCGATCGGTCTGTACAACATGCTGGACAAGACCCTGATCCACAATAACTTCGCGGCATTCTGCGCGGGCGGCCTGATCATATCCGTTCCGATCTCGGTACTGTTCATCATCATGCAGAAGTACTATGTGGAGAGTGTGACCAGCGGTTCGACGAAGGGTTGATCCGCACGGAACTCCGGTCGGAGGGAAAAGGAAAAGAAATATGCAAAAGCGATCCCAATATATCAAAGTACCGGCATTATGCCTGCTGATCCTTGCGACCGCCTGCGGTAAAGCATCAGAGAACGGGCCTGCATCGGTATCGGAGCAGGTCCCTGCGGCCGCGGCGGAAGCGGGCAGCGGCAAGGCACCGTATACGGAAATATGGGGCACCTATCAGGCGGCGCTTCCGGAAGGAAAAGAAGAAGCAGCTGTTTTCGTGGAGCCGATCGAAGGGCTTTCGGAGGATTTTGTCCGCGGCGTGGATATCTCCTCCGTGATCGTGGAAGAAGAAAGCGGTGTGAAGTATTACGATGAAAACGGCAGCGAACGGGATATCTTCGAGATCCTGGCGGATGCCGGAGTAAACTATGTCCGTGTGCGTATCTGGAATCATCCCTATGATGCCGACGGAAACGGCTATGGCGGAGGAAACTGCGATACGGAAAAGGCCGCGCAGATCGGAAAGCGTGCCGCGGAACACGGTATGCGGCTCCTGGTGGATTTTCACTACAGCGATTTCTGGGCCGATCCGAATAAGCAGTACGCACCGACGGAATGGGCAAGAAAGGATCCGGAGGAAAAGGCGGCACTGATCGAAGAGTTTACCGCGCAAAGCCTGGAAACCATCTATGCGGCCGGGGCCCGTATCGGCATGGTCCAGACCGGTAACGAGATCAATAGCGGTATGTGCGGTGTGTATGTCGATGAAGATAAGATGTCTTTATTGTCGGCGGCTTCCCGTGCCATCCGTGCGTTTTCCGCGAAGCATGATGAGGAGATCCGTATCGCGATCCATTATACCCAGGTGGATGACGCGGCGGGAATGCTTAAAAAAGCCGGGCAGCTTAAGGAGCACTCGGTGGATTATGATGTGTTCGGTATATCTTATTATCCGTACTGGCACGGCACCCTGGAAAACATGCGGGATGTGCTGAAGAGCATCCATGCACAGTATGGGGTGGATACCTGTGTGCTGGAGACCTCCTATCTTTCGACCGACGGGGACGGAGACGGCTTTGCGAACAGTGTAGCCGCAGAGGAAGCCCTGACCGCTTATCCGGCAGATCCCCAGGGGCAGGCCAAAATGGTCCGGGATGTCTGTGCTTACGCAAATGAGGCGGGAGCCCTTGGTGTGTTCTATTGGGAGCCGGCCTGGGTGCCGGTGGGCAGTGACTTTGAGAGTAACAAGCCCATATGGGAGGCCCACGGATCCGGCTGGGCGAGCTCCTATGCAACAAAATACGATCCGCAGGATGCAGGTAAGTATTTCGGCGGCTCTTCCTGGGATAATCAGGCTATGTTCGATGATTCCGGTAAAGCCCTGCCGTCGGTCAATGTGTTCAGGTGGCTGTATCACGGCACTTCGGCGCCGCTGCAGACGCTGGCCTATGAAGAAGTGTATATGGAAAGCGGCATAGGGGAAGAGATACTGCTGCCGGAAGAGATCAAAGTATACTATAACGATCCTTCGGTCGAAGGAACGATGCAGGTGGAATGGGACGCGGAGGAGCTGGCGGCGGTCGATGTGAATACCGGAGCCCTGTATGAAGTGCAGGGAACGGCGGAAGACGGAGCGGAAGTCACGGCCCAGATCAAAGTGATGAACGTGAATTATCTGAAGGATCCCGGCTTTGATGAGGCGGATCACAGCGTATGGCAGGTAGAAGACCGCGGAGCCGGGAACACGACGGATATCCAGAAAAAGGCGGCGGATGCACTTTCCGATGAATATGCTTTTCACTTTTATTCGACGGAGGCCATCGATTTTGATGTATTTCAGACCGTAACGGTAGCAGCGGAAGGAACTTATTCGGCTGCAGCCGGTGTACAGGGCGGTGATATGGGTGCGGATCATAAAGTGGTCCTCTTTGCGAAAGTCGGCGATGCATATTATGCGTCGGAGCCGGTGATGCTGGACGGATGGAGAAGCTGGAAACAGCTGAGTCTGGAAGGGATCCCGTTAAAGGCCGGGGACGAAGTGACCATCGGCATTTCCGTGCAGGGAGCAGCCAAGGGCTGGGGTACCATTGATGATGTGGAGCTGTTCAAGTGATACGCGTGAGCGGATCCGTGATGAGCGGCTTACATAGAAGAAACGACGGGAGATAAGAGCTACCATGCAAAAAAGATTCTGGCTGAACGACGACTGGCAGTTCAGCGAAACATATACGGAAGATCTGCATAGGAAAGAATACCATGGCGATCATACCATGGTACGCATCCCGCATACAGTAAAAGAGACTCCTCTTCATTATTTTGATGAATCGCTCTACCAGATGGTGAGCGGATACCGCCGTATCATCAGGGCGGAAAAGGAGTGGGAAGGGAAAAGGGTATTCCTTACCTTTATGGCTGTGGCCCACAGTGCGTACGTATATCTGAACGGCGAAGAACTGGCGGAGCACCATTCCGGCTACACCGCTTTCAGCGTGGAGCTCACGGAGGCGCTGCGTTACGGTGAGGATAATGTGCTGGTGGTAAGTGTAGACAGCAGGGAATCGCAGAACATCCCTCCCTTCGGAAATGTGATCGACTATATGACCTACGGCGGCATCTATCGCGAGGTTTATCTGGAGCTGAAGGAGAAGATCCGTATCCGGGACCTGCATCTTAAGCCGGAGGCTCCGAAGAAAGGGGTACATCCCCGGAAACTTAAGGACTTCCGTTTCCGCGGGGTATTAGGTATCGGGATGAGCCTGGATACGGGGGACAGCCCGGCGGAAGATCTTTCCGTAAAGCTGGAGATACGTGAACACAACAGCGGCGTGAAGCTTACGGAACAGACGATGCCGTATGCGCCGGAGTTGGAGGCAGAGCTTGAAGAAGCCCGGCTGTGGGATGTGTGCTCTCCGTTCTTATATGATGTTACATTACGCCTGATGAAAAACGGAACGGAACTGGATGTGGCGGAAGACTGTTTCGGATTCCGGCGTTCCGAGTTCCGTGAAGACGGGTATTATCTGAACGGCCGCAAACTCAGGATCCGCGGGCTGAACCGGCATCAGAGCTATGCCTATACGGGTTATGCGATGCCGGCGTCCATGCAGCGTCTGGATGCGGAGATCCTGCGTCTGGAGCTGGGAGTGAATGCCGTACGCACTTCACATTACCCTCAGTCACAGCATTTTGTCCGCCGCTGTGATGAGCTGGGACTGCTGGTATTTACCGAGATCCCCGGATGGCAGTATGTCGGGGATGCGGAATGGAAGGAGCAGGTGATAAGAAACACGGAGGAGATGATCCTGCAGTATCGTAATCATCCCTCGGTCATCCTCTGGGGGGTGCGCATTAACGAATCCGGTGACGATGATGCCCTGTATGAGAGGACGAATGCCCTTGCTCATGAGCTGGATACGGAGCGCCCGACCGGTGGTGTGCGTTTCCTGAAAAAGAGTCATCTGCTGGAGGACGTGTATACCTATAATGATTTTTCCCATGACGGAACGAATCCCGGCTGCGATAAAAAGGCCGATATCACAACGGATAGTTCCAAACCTTATCTGATCACTGAATATGCGGGCCACATGTTCCCGACCAAAAGCTATGACTGTGAACAGCATCGTCTGGAGCATGCCCTGCGGCACGCTGCTGTGCTGAACGCCGTGCGGGGGGAAAAGGACATTGCGGGAAGCTTCGGCTGGTGTATGTTCGATTATAACACCCATAAGGATTTCGGCAGCGGTGACCGCGTATGCTATCACGGGGTGACGGATATGTTCCGCAACCCGAAAACCGCGGCATATCTGTATTCTTCCCAGCAGGACCGCAGACCGGTACTGGAGATCTCGTCGACCATGGATATCGGAGATTTCCCCGGAGGGACCCGTGGTCCGGTCTATATCTTTACTAATGCGGACAGTGTACGGATGTACAGGAACGACGAGCTGCTGAAGGAATATACTGCCGGGGATCCGAAGTATGGCTTTTTAAGGCATCCTCCGATCCTGATCGATGATTACGCGGGAGACAGCTTAAAGAAAGAGGAGGGTTTCGGCGAGCGTCAATGCAGGCTTGTAAAGGCAGCGATCCACGCTATGACGAAGTATGGAGTGACTCATGTACCGGCAGCGATCCGGAAGAAACTGGAACGCGCACTGGCATTCTACGGGATGAAGTGGGAAGATGTGGTCGCACTGCACGGGAAATATGTAAGTAACTGGGGCGGACGGGCCAGAAGCTTTAAGTTCGAAGCGATACGGGACGGCAAAGTGGTATGTACCCGGATCAGGTCTGCCTTTACACAGCTGACCCTGGATGTGAGGGTCGATCATACGGACCTCACGGATGCGGAGACCTATGATGTGTCCTGTATACGCATCCGTGTCTGCGACGAATACGGTAATGTGGTACCCTATTTCCAGACGCCTCTTCCGCTCCTTGCCGAGGGACCGATCCGTATCATCGGGCCACAGGCCGCTTACATAGCCGGCGGTATGGGAGGCACCTATGTAAAGACCATCGGGGAAGCCGGAGAGGCAAGCCTTACCATATCGCTCCCGGAAAGCTGGGAATACCCGCCAAAGACGCAGGAGATTATTCATTTTACGATACAGGCATAAGCAGCGCCCTCCGGGAGAACCGGGGGGCTTTCTTAAGTCCGTAACAAAGCATATTCTTTTGACGAATACTGAGGTATGTGGTATAATACCTGTGGCATTTTTGCGGTAAACGTCAGATAAAGCTGCCGTTTGCTATAGTTTAAAGGAGGTTGCGAATGACTTATCACAAGACCATCATGGAATACGCGGAAAAACAGGTTCCTGCGTGCGTTTCGCATGATACGATCTCGGACGAGCTGTTTGCAAAATACGGGGTGAACCGCGGCCTGCGTGATATCAACGGCAAAGGCGTGCTCACCGGTCTGACCAATATCTCAAAGATCGTTTCATTTAAGGAAGAAAAGGACGGGACACGTACCCCCTGTGACGGCGAACTCTGGTACCGCGGCTATAATGTGCGGGATCTGGTGCGCTATATGAACGGGAAGCGCTTCGGTTTTGAAAGAACGGCCTATCTTCTGCTCTTTGGCGAGCTGCCGGGAGAGGAGGATGCGGTGGATTTCATCCGTCATCTGGCCCGCAGCCGCTCCCTTCCCACCAATTTTACCCGTGACGTTATCATGAAGGCTCCGGGACGGGATATCATGAGCAGTATGACCCGAAGCATCCTGACCCTGGCCAGCTACGATCCCGACGCGCTTTCGGCGGAACTGGCGGACAATCTCCGGCAGTGCATCATGCTGATCGCCACCTTCCCCATGCTGGCGGTCTACGGTTATCATGCCTACAATCATTACGAGAATAACCAGAGTATGTACATCCACCATCCCCTGCCCCGTAAGAGCACGGCGGAGAATATACTGCGCCTGCTGCGTCCCGACGGGAAGTTTTCTCCCGTGGAAGCGGAAGTGCTGGATGTGGCCCTGATGCTGCATATGGAGCACGGCGGCGGTAATAACTCCACCTTCACCACCCATGTGATCACCAGCTCCGGCTCGGACACCTATGCCACCATGGCAGCCGCCATGAGCTCCTTAAAGGGTCCCCGCCATGGCGGTGCCAATATCAAGGTGATGGAGATGATGGAGGATATCCGCGAACACGTACGTAATTACGAGGACGAGGATGCCATACGGAAGTATCTGACAAAGATGATCCGGGGCAAGGCCTTTGACGGAAAAGGCCTGATCTACGGAATGGGACATGCGGTCTATTCCGTTTCGGATCCCAGGGAACAGATCTTCAAATCCTACGTGACCAAGCTGGCTGAGGCCAAGGGCTGCTGTGATGAGCTGCTGCTCTACAACAATATTGAAAAGATCGCGCCGGAGGTCATTGCCGCCGAGCGTCATATCTACAAGGGCGTGAGCCCCAACGTGGACTTTTACTCCGGCTTTGTATACAGCATGCTGGGGATCCCTGTGGAGCTTTACACACCGCTCTTTGCCATCGCCCGTATCGTGGGCTGGAGTGCGCACCGCCTGGAGGAGCTGGTGGGTAACGGCAAGATCATCCGCCCGGCTTATATGAGCATCATGAAGGAAAGAAAGCTGGTCGTAAAGGATTGAAAAAGGTACAGGAAAACGAAGAAGTCTCCCTGCTCCTGGCGGAAAAGATACGCGAGGGAAAGCCTCTGCTTTCCGGCCGTATGGGCTTTACGGAGCTGGCGGTGAGCCGGATCTACGATCTGCACCGCATCGATGCCTACCGCAAGATCATGCACAATCTTTCGGCCTGGTGCGGGTTTTTCCCCGAGGATACCCGCCTGGGAAGGAAGTTCACGGCCCGTATGAAGGACTGCATGCGGAAGACGGACGTATATGCCTGTAACCGGCAGCCTATGGAAGGCTTTTACCGCAGCTTTTACCTGCCGAAGGACAGCATCGTCTCGAAGGATCTGGGCTTATACGATATCTTTGCCCTGAAGAACCCCTGGACACCGGCCCTTAAGGGTAAGCGTGTTCTGGTGGTCACTTCTTTCCCGGATTCTGTTAAGCATCAGTATGCCAGAAGGGAAGAGATCTATCCGGGTACGGAGATCCTTCCGGAATTTGCGGATCTTCAGGTATACAAGCCCCTCATCACCATAGGGGATATGCGGGATGAGCGTTTCGGGACCTGGTTTGAAGGCCTCGAATTCATGAATAACGAGATAAGGGCTCTGGATTTCGATATCGCCCTGATCGCTGCGGGAGCCTACGGCTATCCCCTGGCGGCTGCGGTGAAGGAGTCGGGGCGTCAGGCCGTGTGTATGGGAGGCGTGTTGCAGATTCTCTTCGGCATCCTTGGGCGCCGCTGGGACGGGTCCCGCTTCGGCGGTATCGACCATATGCCGGAATCCCTGAAGCGCTATTATAACGAAAGCTGGATCTACCCGCTGGAGGAACGTCCGCCGGCGGCAGACGGCGTGGAATACGGCCCCTATTGGAAGTAGGGAAGCAGGAAATAGTAAAATAGTACTGTTCAACTTACGGGGAGTGTGATATAATATCATGCAGGATTGTATACAAGGAGGAGCATCATGTTAGCTACGCTGATTCCCTTATTCGATCACACCATGAGTGTATGCGCCTATTCGGTCTTTGCCCAGAAGGAGAACTTTCTTCTGAATCCCCGTATGCTTGGGGTTGGCCGTTATGACGGCGCTTCCAATGTAGAGGGCTTCGAGATCATCGAGAGCATGGGACTGGAGACCGTAGCCGGCGGGGAGAGCGTGTTCATTGAGATGAACAATATCTCGATCTTCGCGGATATCGCAGAACAGTGCAATGCCCCTCATGACAAGATCGTGCTTCTCCTGGATCAGGAGATGCCTCCCGAAGAGCGCTACATCAACCGCTTAAAGGATCTGAAACAGCAGAAATACAAGCTGGCCATCCGTAAGCTTCCGGTAGGCCGTTTTGAGGAATACCGCGAGGTTCTGAGCCTGATGGATTACATCATGCTCAACCATAAAAAGATCGATATCGGCAAGGCCAAGGTATATTTCTCCAAGGTCTATCCGAACATCAAACTGATCGCCGTAAACGTGGATGCCCAGGAAGAATACGACCGCCTGAAGGAAGGCGGCGGTTACGACCTTTACGAAGGCGAGTTCTTCCGTATGCCCATCAAGAAGGGTGTGGAAGAGATCGCTCCCCTGAAGGTGAACTATCTGGAACTGATCAAAGTCGTTAACGATGTGGACTTCGATCTGACGGATGCCGCTTCCGTTATCGAGCGCGACCCGGCTCTGGTTCTTTCCCTTCTCGAGATGGTTAACCGCATGACCGTTAATTCCGGCATCACCTCCGTAAAGCATGCCGCAGCCATGCTGGGTCAGAAGGAACTGAAGCGCTGGATCAACACCGCAGCTACCAAGGAGCTGTGCGTGGACCGTCCCAGCGAGATCATGCGTCTGTCCATGATCCGTGCCCGTTTCTGCGAGAATCTGGCACCCATCTTCAAACTTGCCAGCCAGTCCTCCGAGCTCTTCCTTATGGGACTTTTCTCGGTACTGGATGTGATCATCGAGAAGCCTCTGGAGCAGGCCCTGGATATGGTCAAGGTCTCCAAGGAGATCCGCCAGGCTCTGGTGGAGAGAAGCGGGCCTTTCGCAGCCGTATACGATTTCATGCTGCAGTACGAGAATGCCTCCTGGCAGGAAGTTTCCCGCCAGATGGTAGTAGGCGGCATCGATCTGGATCCGGTCTACAAGGCTTATGTGGAAAGCCTGCGCTGGTTCCGCGATCTGTTCGCCAAGAAATAATTTCACAGATTTGTCACAATCAGCCGCTTGAATTCCTGCTGTAAAAGGCGTACAATGGGGTTTCCCTAATACAGCAGGAAAAGAGGCGACTTGATTAATGACTGAAAAGAATACACGTCCGGAGGAGAAGCCCTCTGCGATGATAAAGGTCGCGACCTTCATCGTGGATCGGCGAAACCTCTTCTTTTTATTGTTCGGAATAGCGATCGTCTTCTGTCTGATCGCATCCAACTGGGTAAAAGTGGAAAACGCTCTCGCAGCTTATCTGCCGAAAAGCTCCGAGACATCACAGGGTCTGGACCGCATGGGTGAGGAATTCATCACCTACGGTTCGGCCCGTGTTATGGTGATGAACGTCACCTATGATGATGCAAAGAAGCTGGCGGATGCCATCGAAGCCCGGGATGATGTATACATGATCAGCTTCGATAACAGTGAGAGCCACTTTAACAATTTCTCGGCCCTTTTTGATATCACTTTTGCCGCGGCGGAGGATGACCCTTCGGCCCTGCAGTCCCTGGAGGAAGTGAAGGAGATGCTTGCAGGTCATGACCTGTATGTTTCCACAAGTATGGGGAATGCGGCAGCGGAGCAGATCGAGAGCGAGATGCAGGTGGTGAGCGTCATCGTGGCAGTGATCGTGCTGAGCGTGCTGCTCTTTACCTCCCAGACCTGGGCGGAGGTGCCGGTGCTGATCCTCACCTTCGGTGCGGGAGCCCTGCTGGCCTCCGGTACCAATTTTTTGCTGGGCACCATCTCCTTCGTTTCCGATTCCGTGACCATCGTGCTGCAGCTGGCCCTGTCCATCGACTACGCCGTGATCTTCTGTAACCGTTATAAGGAAGAACACCAGACCCTGGACATCCGGGAGGCGGATATCGTGGCCCTTTCCAAGGCCATACCGGAGATATCCTCTTCCTCCCTTACCACCATAGGCGGCCTCATCGCCATGCTCTTCATGCAGTTCGGCATAGGTCAGGATATGGCCATCTGTCTGATCAAGGCCATCTTCCTGTCCCTGCTTTCCGTATTCCTGCTGATGCCCGGGCTCATCATGCTCTTCGGTAAAGCCATGGATAAGACCCGTCACAGGGAATTCGTTCCCAAGATCCCCTTTGTGGGTATCATCGATTACCATACCCGGCATCTGGTGCCCCTGATCTTTGTGGTAGCCATGGTGGGTGCCTGCATCTTTTCGCAGAAGACCCCGTACGTATACGGCTATTCCATGATCGAGACCCCGGTGAAGAATGCCAGCCAGATCGCCGACGAGATGATCACGGAAAGCTTCGGTGATGCCAACTTTGTGGCTCTGGTGGTGCCTGCGGGAGACTATGAAAAGGAAAAGAAACTGCTTGCCGAGCTGGACCGTCGTGACGAAGTGGACTACAGTCAGGGCCTTTCCAACACCGAGGCCATGAACGGCTACATGCTGACGGATAAGCTTACGGCCAGGCAGCTGTCCGAGCTGCTGGATCTGGATTATGAAGTGGCCCAGCTCCTTTATATGGCTTATGCCGTGGATGACGAGAATTATGCCAAGCTCATCAACGGCCGCAGCTCCTACGCCATCCCCCTCATCGATATCATAATGTTCCTATACGAGGAAGTGGAGGAAGGCTATATAACGCTGGATGACGAGATGTACAAGACCCTGGAGGATGCCCATGCCAAGATGCAGATGGCGAAGGACCAGCTGCAGGGCGAGAATTACAGCCGGGCACTGGTATATCTGAACCTGCCTCAGGAAGGGGAAGAGACCTTTGCCTTCCTGACCGAGATGCACGAGATCGCCGCGAAATACTACGGCGACGATGTGCTTGTGGTGGGCGAATCCACCAGCCAGTACGACTTAAAGAAGACTTTCGACCGGGATAATACGGTGGTGAGCGTGGT
The DNA here is from genome assembly GCA_017552715.1 of Lachnospiraceae bacterium. GTDB lineage: Bacteria > Bacillota > Clostridia > Lachnospirales > Lachnospiraceae > NK4A136. Next base: position 47,189 of record JAFZOW010000098.1, on the reverse strand, counting down.
GAGCATCCTGGCGGTGCTGGCCGTGCTGCTCTTCACCTTCATGAGCGCGGGGATGCCGGTGCTGCTGATCGCCGTGATCCAGGGCGCCATATGGATGAACTTTGCCTTCCCCGCCCTGCAGCATAAGAACATCTTCTTCCTGGGCTACCTGATCGTAAGCTCCATACAGATGGGTGCCAACATCGACTACGCTATCGTGATCAGCGGCCGCTTCATGGAGATCAAGAACCAGATGCCGAAGAAGCAGGCCATGATAGAGACCCTGAACTTTGCCTTTCCCACCATCATCACCAGCGGTTCCATGATGGCGCTGGCTGGGTATTTTATCGGACAGCTTTCTTCCGACGGTGCCATCTGCGGTATAGGCCAGTGCCTCTGCCGCGGCACGCTGATCTCCATTTTCCTGGTCATGTTCGTGCTTCCCCAGATCCTGCTCATCGGCGAGAGTATCATCGAGCGTACCAGCTTTGAAGTGTCGGTACCCCTGAAGCTGGACCGCGGCAGCGGCCTGGTACGGGTGGACGGCCTGGTGAACGGGCAGGTGAACGGTCTGGTGATCGGCGAGATGCACGCCCTGGTCCGCGGGGAAGTGAACGCTGTGATCCGTATGGGACAGCTGGCCGATGCTTCCGGAGATGAGATTGCGGGAGACGGAAGCGCTGCTGAAACGGCGGCCGGAGAAGAGCCTGCCGCACAGAGCGGTCCCGGCAGTGATGAGGAAGGCGGAAATGAACGCCCCTGGTATGAAGAGGGATTTGTAGACTACGATGAGAAAGGGGGCGATAAGTCATGAAAAAGATGCTGACTGTATTCTTAAGTGCGGTGCTGATCGCAAACCTGCTCCCTGTATCGCTTCTGGCGGCTCCGGAGGACGAAACGACGGAAACCGTGACGGAAGAGGCCGGAGAAAGCACGGAAGAAGCCCCTGCTGCGGAAACAAAGGAGCTGGTCCGTATCGAGCTTCGCACGGCGGAGGATCTGGAGGAGCTTTCCCTCAACTGCCATGATGATGCCTGGTCTGTGGATAAGGAAGTGCTGCTCATGAACGACATCAACTTAAATGAGTCGGCCTTTACTTCCATCCCCATCTTTAACGGTCATTTCGACGGACAGGGTCATCGCATCACGGGATACTCCTATGGCGGTGACGGATATGTGACAGCCTTTTTCCGCTATCTGGAAAAGGATGCTTATGTGGAAGGGCTCACCATCTCGGCCCAGATCTTTGCCACCGGCTCCCAGCAGGTGACGGGAGGCATCGTGGGCATGAATTCCGGTACTGTGGAGAACTGCTGCTTTGAGGGCCGCATCCGGGGCCGCAGTGAGAGCGGCGGTATAGCGGGCATCAATCTGTCGGACGGGAATATCTTTTCCTGCGAGAATAAAGGCGGTGTGAGCGGATATTATTACACCGGAGGCATTGCCGGGAAAAACTACGGGATGATCGCGGAGTGCACCAACAGCGGCAGCCTTAACGCCAGCGTGGAATGGGTGGAAGAGGATGATGCCATGAGCGGGGATCTGATCGGAAGCCTTACCGGCGGTGAGGATGTGAAGGAGACCCGGGTACAGACCGGTGTGGATACGGGCGGCATCGCGGGCTTCAGCCGGGGGGTTATCATCGGCTGCACCAATCAGGGTACCGTAGGCTACGAGCACACGGGCTACAATATCGGAGGCATCGCCGGACGCCAGAGTGGCAGCCTGGCTACCTGCACGAATAACGGCACCGTTCTGGGCCGGAAGGATGTGGGCGGTATCGTGGGCCAGATGGAGCCCTATATCGAGCTGATGGACCGGGAGGAGCTCAGTGATGAGGTAACGGAGCTCCACGATATGGTGAACGATCTGCTGGATATGATGGATGAAGATAACGAGACCGTGCGCCGTGATCTGCAGCTTTTACAGGCCCAGGCCGACAATGCGGCGGATATAGGCGATGCCATGGCCGGCCAGGCGGAGGATTATGTCAACAGCAATATCGATGTGGTGAACGAAGCGGACCGCCGGGTTAAGTACGTACTGCAGCAGATGCCGGAGGTCACGACCAATGTGACCGCAGCCGGAGACAGTATGCAGCAGAGTCTGGAGTATCTGCAGAAGATCGATGACGATACGGATCTGCTCTCCCATATGACCAAGGAAGAACGGAAGAAGGTCAAAGAACTCCGGGCCGAGATAGAGGCTCTTACGGCAGAGCTGAAGGAATTACGGGAAAAGCAGGATCCCACCATACGGGATCTGCGGCGGGAAGCCGAGATCGTGAGTAAGCTTTCCAGTGATACGGCCCAGCTGACCGGCCTCTATGCTCCCTATGTAAAGGATGCCGGAGGGGATCTGGATACGGATGTGAATTCGGCCCTGGATCACCTGAGCGATTCCGCCGAAGCCGCAGCTGCGGCCCAGGATGCCCTTAGCTCCATCAATGCGTATCTGAATGCCCAGCAGGATCTGCAGCTGGTGAAGATCGACGAGCAGTGGTCCGATCATGTGGACTCCATCAACCAGCAGCTGGATGCCATGAGCGGGACCATGTCCAAGCTGGGAGAGCACAGTGAGGAATATACTAAGGAAGTGAACGAGCAGCTGCGCCGCATCAACGATCAGATGAACAGCATCTATGAAAAGATACGGCAGGAGGCGGAACAGCTTACGGGGAAGGAAGGAGGAAAGATCTATTCCGACATCTCCGATGCGGAACTGGAGACCATCACCCTGGGGAAGGTATCCGGCAGTGTGAACTATGGTGTGATCCGGGGGGATATCAATATAGGCGGAGTTACAGGCTCCATGAGCATTGACGAGGAGGACCCTGAGGAAAACGCGGCAGGTACCTCCAATATGAACCTTAACGGGCGCTATACCACCCAGAACGTGATACAGTCCTGCACCAACCGGGGCTATGTAACGGCAAAGAACGATGGGGCCGGCGGCGTGGTGGGCTATATGCGCAGCGGCGTGGTGGTAAGATGTTTCGGCTACGGTTCCGTGGAAAGTACGGAAGGAAATTACGTGGGGGGCATCGCGGGACAGAGCCTTTCCGCACTGCGGGACAATGCCGTGCTCTGTTCCCTTTCCGGAGGAAATTATGTGGGCGGCATCGCCGGCTACGGCACCATCATCACCGGCTGCTATGCCATGCCCATGGTGCAGCGCTGCAGCGGCCGCTGCGGAGCGGTGGCGGGCTCCATCAAGATCAATGATGATACAAAAGAACCGGAGCTTTCCGCCCTGTCGGATAATCATTATGTGAGCGATGTGCTCTATGGCATCGACCAGATCAGTTATGACGCGGCAGCAGCGGAGCTGAGCTACCGGGAGCTTCTGGATACACCGGGGATCCCCGCGGAATTCCGTAAGCTTACGGTGATCTTCCGGGTGGACGATGTGTATCTTGGCACGAAGACCGTAAACTACGGCGACAAGCTCTCCGACCTGGAATACCCCGAGATCCCGAAGAAGGAAGGTTACTTTGGCCGCTGGCCCGAGCTGCCCTGGGATACGGTGATGGGGAATCTGGTGATCACGGGAGAGTATGTGGATGCGGTGAAGGTCCTGGCTTCCGAATCGAAAGATCCCGAAAGCGGGCGGCTCCTGGCCCTGGTGGACAGGGATTTTGATGACAGTGCCAGCCTGTCGGTGTCGGTGGTCGCGGATACGCTCTTTACGAAGAGCGGCTATGAAGCCAGTGTCGTGTACAGCCTGTCCATCGATGCAACGGATCTGCCCGATACGGAAGAAGTGCGGATCCGGCTTTACGATCCTTTTGAAGGGGACGAGGTGGAGCTGTGGAGATACAGTGACGGGAACTGGGTGAAGCAGGAAAGCATAAAACGCGGTTCCTATGTGCAGCTAACGATGCAGGGCTCATCGGCGATCTACGCCCTGGCCAAGCCGGAACCTAACCGGAAACAGGTCATCGCGGCCATCTCGGTGGCAGGCGCATTGCTGGTCCTGATCATCATCATACGCGTGATAAAACGCATCCGCAGGAGATAAAGCGGCGAGAAAGCTTATACGGCAAAAAAACGGCTGCGGCCGTTTTTTTGATGAAAGTATAAAACCCGTTTACTGAAGACATGTCCCCGATTGCGCGTTGACAATGGGTGGTGAGAACGGTTATAACAAGAGTTACGCCTTCCGCACCTCTTTTTTTTCTGTTTTTTTCGTGATATAATATAATAGCGGAGGTGTATGATGAAGAACGAGAGAAAAAGCTTTTCCATAAAAAAGAAGATGTACATCTTTGTGATCCTGACGGTGCTGGTGGTAGCGCTGGGAACGGCTGCCATTGCTTTTTTGGCCAGCGTAAATCAGATCGACCGCTATTATAAGCAGAATACGGCGGACAATGCCCGTAATTTTGCCTCCATGGTGGACGGTGATTATCTGAAAGAGCTCAAGGCAGCGGCGGAAAGCGAAGAATTCCAGCAGCTGCGGGAAGCTGCGGAAGCCGCCGATGACGAGGCAGCTATTGAAGAATACCTCCGGAGCCACGGCCTGTGGGAAGGCTATTACGAGATCCGCAGTGCCATCACGGAATATCTGGGAAATATGCAGAATGTGAAGTATCTCTATGTGGTTGCCCACGGGGATGCGAATGCCGAATACGATATGTATCTGGTGGATGATGAAGAGAACCCTCTTTACGAGACCGGATATTATGAAGAAAGAGAAGCGGAGCTCCGCGGGATCGATATAGCCAAACTGCCGGAACCCACCATTTCCAACGGGGACTGGGGCTGGCTGTGTTCCGATTTCAAACCCGTGTATGCCTCCGACGGCAGCGAGGTTTGTATCGTGGGCTGTGATGTGGGTATGGACGAGGTGATGCAGGAACGCACCCGTCTCTTTATAGTCCTGATCATCGGTGCCCTGGTATTTACCGCTATCGTACTCGTATGCGCCATGATCTATATCAACCGCTTTGTGGTAACCCCCTTAAAGAGCATGACGGCAGAGATGAAGCGTTTCCGGCCTGCGGAGGATCTGGGCGAGGAATCTTCCGGCGTGATGAGCCTGACCATCGAAAGTCATGATGAGATCTCGGAGATCTACGACGGCATCCGTTCCATGCAGATCAACATCCTGAATCGGCTGAAGGAAAAGGAGATGGCCGAAAAGGATATCCGGGATAAGGAAGAAAAGATCGACCGTCTGAGCATCGAGAGCTACAGGGATGCCTTAACGGGTGTGGGAAACAAGGCGGCCTATATCCGTGAGATCGAAGAACTGAACAAAAAGATCAATAAAGGGAAAACCATCGAATTTGCCCTGGTCATGGTGGACATGAACCGCTTGAAGCAGATCAATGACGATCACGGCCATAAAGCCGGGGACCAGTATATCAGGGGCTGCTGCTCCATGATCTGCGAAGCCTTCAAGCATTCCCCCGTATACCGTATAGGCGGTGATGAATTCGTGGCCGTGCTTACGGGGAAGGATTACGAACACCGCAAGTCCCTGGTGGAAAAACTGAAAGAAGATTATGCGCAGAGCTACCAGCAGAAGGAGCAGGATCCCTGGCTGCGCTTCTCCGCCGCCGTGGGCATGGCGGAAAATGCATCCGATGATGTGACGGCGGAGTTTGTGTTCAAGCGTGCCGACAAGGCCATGTATGCCGATAAAGAGCGTTTCAAGCAGGAGTACGGCAGCTACCGCTGAGGAACTCAGTCCATGCGGATCTCCGAGATATCCTTCATTCCCTGGCGCTCCATATAGGCTTCAATGCCTTCAACGACCTTTTCCATGGTACGGGGTTCCACAAAATTCATGGTACCCACGGCCACGGCTTTTGCCCCGGCCAGCAGGAATTCCACGGCATCTTCTGCCGTAGCTATACCTCCCATACCGATCACGGGGATCTTTACCGCATGTGAAGCTTCGTAGACCATGCGTACGGCCACGGGCTTCACCGCCGGTCCGGAAAAACCGCCGGTCTTATTGGCCAGTACAAAGCGCCGGCGTTCGATATCTATCTTCATGCCGATCAGCGTATTGATGAGGCTGATGGCATCCGCGCCTCCGGCTTCCGCCGCAAGGGCCATTTCCCGTATACTTGTCACATTGGGTGAAAGCTTCATGATCACGGGCTTTGCAGCCACAGCCTTGATGGCCTTTGTGGTCTGCTCCAGTACCTTTGCGTCTTGTCCGAAAGCCAGTGCACCGGCCTTTACGTTGGGGCAGGAGACATTGATCTCGTACATATCCGCGGAAGTGCCGTTCAGTTTTTCCACCACTTCACAGTATTCTTCCACCGTATGTCCGCAGACGTTCACGATCACCCGGGTATCGTATCCCGCCAGAAAGGCAAGATCCCTTTCGATGAACACGTCCACACCGGGATTCTGCAGCCCTATGGCATTGAGCATGCCCCCGTAGACTTCCGTCACCCGGGGGGTGGGATTCCCCTCCCAGGGCGTTGCGGCCACGCCTTTTGTTACAACGGCTCCGAGCCGGTTTAAGTCCGTCAGCTCCGCATATTCCTGTCCCGAGCCGAAGGTGCCCGAGGCGTTCATCACCGGATTCTTCAGCTCCACACCTGCGAAATTTACAGCCAGATTCACAGCTCCACCTCCGATGCTTCAAATACGGGACCTTCCGTGCAGACCCGTGTGTTATTTACATGTGTATGTTCGTCTACGGCAGTGGTCTTTGTTACGCAGCCCAGACAGGCTCCCACGCCGCAGGCCATGCGCTCCTCCAGGGAGATATAGGCCTTCATGCCCGCGTCTTTTGCGAATTCCTTAACGGCCTTCAGCATGGGCATGGGACCGCAGGCGCAGGCCAGATCCGCAAAGACCATGTTTTCGTTCAGGGCATCGATCACCGTACCCTTTGTTCCCAGGCTGCCGTCCATGGTGGCGATGTAGGTGGGATAGAGGCGGTCGAACTCTTCCCGCAGGAAGGTCTTTGAATCCGCATAACCCAGGATGACCGTTGCAGCCACACCGGCCTGATCCAGTTCCCTTGCAAGATAGAGCATGGGCGGGATGCCTATGCCGCCTCCCAGCAGCAGGGTCTTTTTGCCCCTGATGGCTTCGATATCATAGCCGTTACCCAGAGGTCCCAGGATCTCCAGCTCCTCTCCGGAGCGGTAGGTGCTCAGTTCCTTTGTTCCCGCACCACCGGCACGGTAGACCAGGCGCATGCGCGTACGGTTTTCATTTACATCGCAGATACTGATGGGGCGCAGCAGCAGACGGGATGCGTCCTTCGGATATACCCCTACGAACTGCCCGGGTTTTACTTCCTCTGCCATGGGGGTTTCCAGCCACAGGCTGAAGATCCCGGGAGAGAGCTGTTCCTGATCCGCGATGCGGACTTTTTCTTTTCTTTTGCTCATATAAAAACTCCTGATCTAAAGCTTAACTATGGTCACGCCTGCGTCCCCTTCGCCGTGCTCCGCGAGGGAGAAGCTCTTCACTACGGAATTATAGCGCAGGTAATCGTGCAGGCCCTTTCGCAGGGCGCCGGTTCCCTTGCCGTGTACGATGCGTACGCTCTCCACGTGGCTCAGACAGGCATCATCCAGATATTTATCAACCTTTGCGATGGCTTCGTCCACGGTGCAGCCCAGTACGTTGATCTCGCTGCTCACATTGGAGGCTCTGGAAAGATCCAGAGGACGGGCGCTGCGTTTCACCGTCGCTGCGGGGATCTCGGTCTTATCTGTTTTTACCAGTTCCTCCAGGGCTACGCGGCTGGTGATGATACCGGCCTGTACCTGCACCTTGCCTTCCTTATCCGGAGGGCTTACGATGGTGCCGTCAATATCCATGGAAAGGATGTGTACCGTTGTGCCCGGAACGGCTTCCTTTGCGGAAAGGGCCGCGCCCACGCTTTCCTTTTTATCGCTGCCGGGACGGCGCTTCATCTCTTCCCGCCACAGGGCCTCGTCCTGGGAGGCGATACGCTGCCTGAGTCCGCTGCGCTTCTTTTCCATGGTGTCCATGCGCATCTGTCCGCCCTGTTTGTTAAAGGCGCGTATGGTCTCGTCCGCCACATCCTTGGCTTCCTGAAGGATCTCCTTGGCTTCCTGTCTTGCGTCGCTTAAGATCTTGTCCTTCCGGCTTTCCAGTTTTTCTTCCCGGTCTTCCAGTTCCTTAAGCCTTCTTTCCAGCTCCCGGCGCTGTGCGTCGAAGTCACCCTGCTGTTTTTCCAGGTGCAGGCGCTTATCTTGCAGCTCGCTGATGACGGTCTCGAAGCTCTCGTCTTCACTGTTGATATACTTGCCCGCATCCTCGATGATCTCTTCCGAAAGGCCCAGCTTTTTTGCGATGGCAAAAGCGTTGCTCTTTCCGGGTATGCCTATGAGCAGGCGGTAGGTGGGGCTTAGGCTTTCCACGTCGAATTCGCAGCTGGCATTCTCCACCCCTTCCGTGGAAAGGGCATAGAGCTTCAATTCACTGTAATGGGTGGTGGCCATGCAGCGTATGCCCCGCTGATGCAGGCGCGTGAGTATGGCCATGGCCAGAGCAGCCCCTTCCGTGGGATCTGTGCCGGCACCCAGCTCGTCGAAGAGTACCAGGCTGTCGGCCCGGGCCTTCTTCAGGATCCACACGATGCTGCTCATGTGGGAAGAGAAGGTGGACAGGCTCTGTTCTATGCTCTGCTCGTCCCCGATATCCGCAAAGACCTCCCCGAAAAGGGAAAGCTCGCTGCGGTCCATGGTGGGGATGTGCAGACCGGACTGACCCATGAGGCAGAGCAGCCCCACGGTCTTTAAGGATACGGTCTTGCCGCCGGTGTTGGGACCGGTGATGATGAGCTGGTCATATTCGCCCCCCAGCTTCACGTCGATGGGTACGGCTTTGGCCGGATCCAGAAGCGGATGGCGGGCCTTGATCAGCTTGATGCGGCCTTCCGTATTATAGAGAGGCCGCACGGCGTTCAGGGCCAGGGCGTATTTTGCCTTGCCGAAGGCGAAGTCCAGACGGGTGAGCATGTGCTGGCTCTCCTTCAGGCTCTCCTCTTCCTGGGCCACGCGGCCGCTTAAGGCCATGAGTATGCGGCGGATCTCATCATCCTCTTCCTGCTTCAGCATGGCCAGCTTGTTGTTCATTTCCACGATGGCCGCCGGCTCGATGAAGAGGGTGCTCCCGCTGGAAGAACTGTCATGCACGATGCCGGGTACCTGGCCTTTGTATTCTGCCTTTACGGGGATGCAGTAACGGTCCCCGCGCTGGGTGATCAGCGCATCCTGAAGATAGCTTGCATAGGTGCTGCTGACCATGCGGTTCAGTTCTTTATGGATGCGGCCGCCGATCACGGCGTATTCCCCGCGTATACGCTTCAGTTCGGAAGAAGCGTCGTCGGCCATCTCATCTTCGCTTAAGATGCAGCGCAGGATCTCGTCCTTTAAACCCGGGCTGGGATAAAGGGCTTTGAAGGCTTCGCTTAAGCTGTCTCCGGTATCGGGAGCGGTCTTTTCGCCGTATTCCGAAACATCCGCGATGCATTGCAAAAGACGTGCGATCCTAAGCAGTTCGGCCATGGAAAGGCAGCGGCCGATGGAAGCGTCCTTCAGTATGGGCCGCAGGTCAAAGTTGGCCCCGAAGCTTAAACGGTCACTCTTTAAAAGGCGCGTGAAAGCGTCCGCCGTGGCAGCCTGGGCAGAGGCGATCCATTCGGCATTATTGCTGGGACGCAGGCTTCCGCACATCTTTTTTGCGGGCTCGCTGCCGCAGTACTCGGAAAGAGTGGCCGTGATCTTATCAAATTCTAAAGTATGCAGGACTTTTTCATTCATATGTGGTATCATATTATAAACAGTATCTTTTTTCAACCGTGAAATGCTGGAGGAACAATAATGGCCGAGAAACAGAAGATCCTCATCGTAGACGACGACGAGCACATCGCAGAGATCATCAGCCTCTATCTTACAAAGGAGTGTTTTGAGACCCAGTCCGTAGGGGACGGGGAATCGGCGCTTCAGGCCGTAAAGACCTTTGCACCGGATCTGGTGCTTTTGGATCTGATGCTGCCGGGTATGGACGGTTATCAGGTATGCCGTGAGCTGCGAATCTCTTCCCAGATACCCATCATCATGCTCTCGGCCAAGGGCGAGATCTTTGACAAGGTGCTGGGCCTGGAGATGGGGGCGGACGACTATATGGAGAAGCCCTTCGACAGCAAGGAGCTGGTGGCCCGGGTAAAGGCAGTGCTGCGGCGCAGCCGTACACAGCCGGCGGCGGAGCCGAAGGTGGAAGAGAGCGAGGAGCTGCGCTTCCCGGATCTGACCATCAACCGCACCAATTACAGCGTGACCTGCATGGGGCAGCGTATCGAGATGCCCCCCAAGGAGCTGGAGCTGCTTTATTTCCTGGCCAGTTCACCCAACCGTGTTTACAGCCGCGAGCAGCTGCTGGATCAGATCTGGGGTTACGACTACGTAGGCGATACCCGTACCGTGGATGTGCATATCAAGCGTATCCGGGAAAAGATCGGTGATCACACGGCCTGGAAGATCTCCACGATCTGGGGCCGCGGCTATCGTTTTGAAGCTCTCCAATGAAGCGCACACTTTATCTCAAACTGCTCATAGCCTACCTGATCTTCGCGGTCTTCGGAGGCATAGTCATAGCCATATTCATGCCGCAGATGACCCTGAACCGTCTGCAGCAGGATAAGGCGGAGGAATTATACCGTATCGCCGGGGTCATCAGCGAGAGGGAAGCACCCGAGCTGTACCGCAACGAAGCCTCCCTGGAAAGCGTGAAGGCTTCCCTGGACCGCTATGCGGAAATGCTGAACGTTCGCCTGCAGATCCTGAACCCTTCGGGCCTGGTGGTGCTGGATTCCGAGCTCCCCGTAGACGTGGAGAATCCCCCTACGGTGGAAGGCTTTGATATGACGGCCCTTTCCGGCTCCTTCTTTACGGTGGGAGATTTCTATCATCAGTTCGAAGGGAAGTGGCTTTCCGTGGCGGCACCCATCACCCAGGGTTATGCGCTCCGCGGTTATGTGCTGATCCATTACAATACGGCGCGGCTGGTCACCACTTCGAATCATCTGGTGGACATCGACTATATCCTGCTGCTGATCCTCTTCATGCTGTCCCTGATCATCCTGATCTTCTTCACCGAGATGGTCTACATGCCCCTGCGGCATATCATCGCGGCTACGGAGGAATATGCTTCCGGAAATCTTCGTTACCAGCTTAGCGTGGAAAGTGATGACGAGATTGGTTATCTGGCGGCCTCTCTGGCTTACATGGCCCAGGAACTGGCCAGGGGAGAGGATAACCAGAAACGTATCGTGGCAAATGTGTCCCACGATTTCCGCTCCCCGCTGACCAGCATCAACGGTTACTTAAGTGCCATGCAGGACGGCACCATCCCCGAGGAACAGTATCCGAAATACATCGGCATCGTGCTGGACGAGACGGAGCGCCTGACCCGTCTGACCAACAATCTGCTTACCCTGAACAATCTGAACACCCAGGGCATGATACTGGATCTTACGGATTTCGATATCAACGGCCTCATCCGGCGCTGCGTGTCTACCTTTGAGGGCAGCTGCCGCGCCAAGCATATCACCATGGAGCTGCGCCTCACGGGCCAGACCCTCCCCGTGCATGCCGACATGACCCGCATCCAGCAGGTGCTATACAATCTGATAGATAACGCCATCAAATTCAGCCATCATAATTCCGCGATAAAGCTGGAGACCAGCGAGAAGCATAACAAGGTCTTCGTATCCGTGAAAGACTCCGGTATCGGTATCCCGAAGGAAAGCGTGCCCCTGGTCTTTAACCGCTTCTACAAATCCGACCTCTCCCGGGGCAAGGATAAAAAGGGAACGGGCCTGGGGCTTTCCATCACCAAAGAGATCATCCGGGCTCACGGTGAGAACATCAATGTGATCTCCACCGAGGGGGTGGGAACGGAGTTCATCTTTTCTCTGGAGCTTGCACAGGAAAAAGAAAAATAAGAAAGATCAGGGTACAAATGGAAAAGAGAAGCAATTTTCTATACAAAAAAAAGCCCCGCAGCCGAGTGCCGCGGGGCTTTCGATTTATTCGTCTTCTTCTTCCTCTTCTTCCGCTTCCTCTACGGGATACTGGGGTTCGGTGTCGGTGACGTTGTTTTCGTAACTGTAGTTTTCCACGTTCTTGGTCACGATATCGTTGAACATGCTGTCCAGATCGGAGTATCCGTCGAAATAGTAATTGGTGGATAACTCTTTTCCCTTACGATCTTTATAGTAATAGGTCACCGGAATGTAACTGTAGCGTTTTCTGTAGCTCCCAAGATCCAGAGTCTCGGTCCCGTCTTCCAGGACCATGACATTCGTCCAGGTAAAGCCGTAGTAGATGCTGTTATAGGTGATGAAGTCGGTCTTATCTTTGGTGTAAGTGCATTCCATATCCTCGCGGAACACCAGGGTGATGGAATTCTGGTCTCCCCAGACATCGGGATTCTTGGCTGCCAGGAAGTAGTTTCCGATGTATTCCGCATCGATCAGTTCGGCAGTTCCCCAGTTGGCAGCACTGGCCGTCAGGGCATCCTTAGCCTGGGCGATCATCTTGTCCAGGGTCGCATCGGAAAGATCCGCAGCCGAAAGGATGTACTCCGGCAGTCCGCTCACGGTAAAGGTCTTGACTTCCTCGGTGGGCAGCATGCCGTAGTTCTCCACGATGTAGCTTACCAGATCGTCGCCGTAGCTGCTGGCGGTAACGGTGACGGTGTCGCCGTTGGAAAGACCGCTCTGCTTGTCGATCTCGAAAGAAATGCCGCTGCATTTCTCGCAGTAGGAAGTGGAAAGGCGTGCCTGTCCGTTGGGGGCGGTGCCGGAAAAGACCACTTCCAGCCCCTCAAAGGGATCAAAAGCTTCCGCTTCCGTCAGGCCTTCCACCTTGAAGGATTTATCTTCAAGTACGATATCGCAGTTGAAGTACTCAGCGATCTTATCGGTATCCGCATCCCATTTCCAGGTAACGGAATCGCCGTTGGACAGAGCGTCCGTCTTATCCAGGGATCCGCCGATATATACGGCCAGGTAATCAGCGGGACTGTCGTGGAATTTCACACCCAGCTCTTCGCCCTTTTTATCAGCTTCTTCCTCCATCTCCTCGGAAGCCTTCTTTCCGGCTCCGGTAAGTTTCAGGGTATCCTCGTATTCACGGATGAAGTGTTTGTAATCAAACTCATAGGTAGCTGTGCCGAGAGTATCATAACCTTCAAAATTGACGGTCACGAATTCGCTCGGATCCACAGTGATCTTGCCGCAGCCGGCAAGTGCCAGCATCATCGCCCCTGCTGCAACAAAAATGCCAAGCTTTTTCATGTCTGCTCCCTTCTTTGTTTCTCCTGAATATCCCGGACAAAGCAGGCCGGAAGCCTCCCAGCCGGGATTTTGTTTACATAAAATCAACCATAGTGAGTATAATATGCTTTAAATGCTTTGTCAAATGGATTTGTTACTGATATAATGTGCATGATACCAGGATTGCGGGAGCATCGAAGATGCGGAGCAATCCGAGGAGTATCATGCAAAGAAATTATAAGGAGGAAGTTATGCTTTCACAACACTATAAGGAAATGTGCAGTGCACCGTCCATGATACGCGCCCTGGCCGGCTTTGCGGCGGAGAGGGGCCGCGAGATCGGCTATGAGAATGTATTCGACTACAGTCTGGGGAATCCTTCCGTACCTGTGCCCGAGGCTTTTAATGAAGCGATACGGGAGCTGACTAAGGAGAAAAGCTCCGCGGCTCTTCACGGTTACAGCCCCAACCCCGGGAACCCCGAGGTAAGGGCCATTGTTGCGGATTCGCTGAAACGCCGTTTCGGCCTGGACTACGGAGCGGAGCATATCTTCATGACCAGTGCGGCGGCTTCGGCCATCGCCCATGCGGTACGCTGTGTGACCAAACCCGGGGATACGGTGCTCTCTTTTGCCCCCTGTTTTTCCGAGTATTTTCCTTATGTAAACGAGAGCGGTGCGGTCCTTAAACTGGTGCCTGCGGATACAAAGAACTTCCAGATCGATTTTGAAGCCTTCGGGAGTATGCTGGATGAGAATGTGCAGGCGGTGCTCATCAACACACCCAACAATCCTTCCGGCAGCATGTACACGGCGGAGACCCTCACCCGTCTGGCTTCCATGATGAAGGAGGCGGAGGAGAAGTACGGTCACGAGATCTTCCTGATCTCGGACGAACCCTACCGCGAGATCGTATACGACGGGCAGAAGGCCCCCTATGTGTCGGCCTTCTATGATAACAGCTTAAGCTGCTATTCCTTTTCAAAGTCCCTTTCCGTTCCCGGAGAGCGTATAGGTTACCTTGCGGTAAACCCGAAGGCCAAGGACGCGGAGAGTATCGTACCCATGTGCGTACAGATCTCCAGGGGCATAGGCCATAACTGCCCCTCCTCCATCATACAGATGGCCATGGCCCGCTGTATCGACATGACCAGCGACCTTTCCGTATACGAGACCAACATGAACATACTTTATGATGAGCTTACGAAGCTCGGCTTTGAGGTGACCCGGCCCGGAGGCACCTTCTATATCTTCCCGAAGGCGCTGGAAGCGGATGCAAAGGCCTTCTGCGAGAAAGCGAAGAAGTACGAACTGATCCTGGTACCCTCGGACGGCTTCGGTGTGGAGGGATACTTCCGCATGGCGTACTGTATCGATACCGAAAAAGTGGAGCGCAGCTTAAAGGCGCTGGAAAGCTTTGTGAAAGGAGAGTACGGAAGATGAACAATATGGATTTCAACTTTGTGGGAAAGCGCATTGTCTGCGAAATGGCCAACGGACAGCGGGTGGACGGCGTCCTGAAGGAAGCCGATCCCCAGGCCTTCTATATCGAAGAAGATGCGGGGGCCTATATCCATCGCATCATCGTGTACAAATCCCAGATCAGTCACATCATGTGCCCCGACCTGAAGAATAAAGAGGAACGGATGGCGAACCGGCCGGATATGGTTTCATCCCCCGGGATAAGGGTATTCTGATTGACACATATATAAATATGGTCTATAGTTAGTTAGAGGAGTAAAACATACATTCTCACCATCGGATCATCCGGAGCTGCCGGACGTGATCATATTGAGGTAAATCAGATGTCTGCAGACAAAAAAGCAGGAACAAAGATCATCAAGCCGCTGGCGGCAGCATTTCTGACCAGCCTGCCTGAAGATGATAAGCTGGAAGAGTTCCGGGAAGCGAAGCCGGCCCCCGTCCGGGAGAAGCCGGTAGCACCGCGTCCCGTGGAACCGCCTCTTTCCCTCAGCCGCGAGGAGACCCGCGCCCTGTTGAAGGAGCAGCTGGTGGAGAGCACCAAGCACAGCGAAAAGCGTAAAGCGGCTCCTGCACCCGCAGAGGAAAAGGAAGAGGTCGAGGAAGCGAAGGAAGAGCCGGTAAAAGAGGAAGCGGCGCCCAAGCCCGCCACCGAGGAAGAGCTCATCGTGGAATACGGCAGTGAATCCTACAGCCGCGAGGATCTTATAAACCGGGCCCTGAAGATCTGGACCAGGGAGATGAAGCGCGGACGTTCGGAGCTTCACAGCATGGAGCTGTATGTCAAACCCGGGGAGAAAAGAGTCTACTACGTATTTAATAAGAAACGAAACGGGAGTTTTGAGCTCTAGGCGAAAGTTTTAAAAAAGTATTGACAACCACCCTTCGGGGTGGTATTTTATTTCCAGAATGTTAGCACTCTACCAAATCGAGTGCTAACAAAAACAAAAAGGTAAAGGAGGCTGACAGTATATAATGGATGAATTGGATGAACGGAAAAAAAAGATCCTGCATGCTGTCATCCGGAATTACCTGGAGACCGGTGAGCCGGTAGGCAGCCGGACCATCTCCAAATACACGGATCTGAACTTAAGCTCTGCCACCATACGTAACGAGATGAGCGACTTGGAAGAGATGGGCTATATCATCCAGCCCCACACCTCCGCCGGCCGTATCCCCACGGATCAGGCCTATCGTCTGTACGTGGACAGCATGATGGAGGAGAAGGATAAGGAGATCGAGGAACTGAAGGGACTGCTCCTGGCCACCGAGAACAAGATGGACAAGGTCCTGAAGAACGTGGCGAACCTGCTGGCCACCAATACCAATTACGCCACGGTAGTGAGCGCTCCCCAGATCAGCGGCAGAAGGCTGAAATTCCTCCAGCTTTCCAAGGTGGATGAGAACCAGCTCCTGGCGGTCATCGTGGTGGAAGGCAATGTGATCCGCAACGAGATGATCCATGTGGATGAAAGCTTAAGCGATGAGAACATGCTGAAGCTCAACATCCTCTTAAACACCCACTTGAACGGGCTGACCATGGAACAGATCAATCTGGGCATGATCACTGCCATGAAGGAACAGGCCGGAGTTTACGGCGACATCATCGGTAACGTGATCGATGCCGTGGCGGCCACCATAAAGGGCGAGGAAGACCTGGAGGTTTACACCAGCGGAGCCAACAATATACTGAAATATCCGGAACTGACGGATCAGGGCCACGCGGGAGAACTGATACGGGCCTTCGAAGAAAAGCAGGCACTGGCAAAGCTGGCCACGGACAAACTTTCGGAAGAGGGCGAGACCGGCATACAGGTCTACATCGGGGAAGAAGCCCCCATACAGTCCATGAAGGACTGCAGCGTGGTAACCGCCACATATGAATTGGAAGAAGGCATGCGCGGGAGTATCGCCATCATCGGCCCCAAGCGCATGGATTATGATAAGGTAGTGAGCTCCCTGCGGACCATGATGAACGAGCTGGAGCGGACCTACAAGGGCAAGCGGAAGGGAGAGCAATAGCAATGGGCAAGAAAAAGAAGACTTCGCGGGAACAGACCATAGAAAAGCTGAATGAGCTGAAGGAAGCCGCGGAAGCGGAGGCAGCAAAGGAAGAAGCTCCCGCTGAGGAGGCCGCAAAGGAAGAGGCGGCACAGGAAGAGGTAAAAGAAGAGGCTAAGGTAGAAAGCCCTTCGGAGGAAACTCCGGAGAAAGCCGCAGAGGAAGCTCCGGAAGAGGGCGGAAATGCAAAGGTAGCCGAGCTTAAGGATAAGCTGATGAGGCAGATGGCGGAGTTCGAGAACTACCGCAAGCGTACGGAAAAAGAAAAACAGGCCATGTTCGAGACCGGTGCAAAGAGCGTGATCGAAAAGCTCCTGCCGGTGGTGGACAACTTCGAACGGGGCCTGGGGGCATTACCGGAGGGAGAAAAGAATCCTTTCGCCGACGGAATGCAGATGGTATATAAGCAGCTCATGGATGAGCTTGGCAAACTGGAAGTAAAGCCCATCGAGGCGGTGGGGAAAGAGTTCGATCCCAACCTGCACAACGCGGTGATGCATGTGGAGGACGAGGAAAGCCCCGACAACACGGTGGTGGAGGAACTGCAGAAGGGTTACACCTACCGGGATTCCGTAGTACGGCACAGTATGGTGAAAGTGGCTAATTGATTTCTAGATAAGGAGGAAAATTATCATGGGAAAGATCATCGGTATTGATTTAGGAACAACGAACAGCTGCGTGGCAGTGATGGAGGGCGGACAGCCCACCGTTATCAGTAACGCCGAAGGCGCACGGACAACACCGTCCATCGTGGCTTTTACCAAGAACGGCGAGCGTCTGGTAGGTGAGCCTGCAAAGCGTCAGGCCGTGACCAATGCGGATAACACCATTTCTTCCATTAAGAGAGACATGGGTTCCGACAGAGGCCGTACCATCGACGGCAAGAAGTATTCTCCCCAGCAGATCAGCGCCATGATCCTGCAGAAGCTCAAGGGCGATGCGGAGAATTACCTGGGCGAAAAGGTGACGGAAGCCGTTATCACCGTGCCCGCATATTTCAACGATGCACAGCGTCAGGCCACCAAGGATGCAGGTAAGATCGCAGGCCTGGATGTAAAGCGTATCATCAACGAGCCTACGGCAGCAGCCCTGGCCTACGGCCTGGATAACGAAAAAGAGCAGAAGATCATGGTCTACGACCTGGGCGGCGGTACCTTCGATGTATCCGTCATCGAGATCGGCGAAGGTGTCATCGAGGTGCTGGCTACCAGCGGTAACAACCGTCTGGGCGGTGACGATTTCGACCAGCGCATCACGGACTGGATGCTGAAGGAGTTCAAGAATGCCGAAGGCGTGGACCTTTCCGGCGACAAGATGGCCATGCAGCGTCTGAAGGAAGCAGCCGAGAAAGCCAAGAAGGAGCTTTCCGCTTCCACCACCACAAACATCAACCTGCCTTTCATCACGGCTACGGCAGACGGCCCGAAGCATCTGGACCTGACCCTTACCCGTGCAAAGTTTGAAGAGCTGGTACACGATCTGATCGAGATGACCGCAGAGCCTGTACGCAACGCCCTGAAGGATGCGGGCCTTAACGCTTCCGATCTGGGCCAGGTGCTCCTGGTTGGCGGTTCCACCCGTGTACCTGCCGTTGTAGAAAAAGTAAAACAGCTTACCGGCAAAGAGCCCAGCAAGAGCCTGAACCCCGATGAGTGCGTGGCACTGGGTGCTTCCATCCAGGGCGGCAAGCTGGCCGGCGATGCCGGTGCAGGCGAGATCCTGCTGCTGGATGTAACCCCGCTGAGCCTTTCCATCGAGACCATGGGCGGTGTGGCTACACGCCTCATCGAGCGTAACACCACCATCCCCACCAAGCACAGCCAGGTCTTCTCCACCGCAGCCGATAACCAGACCGTCGTGGATATCAACGTGGTACAGGGTGAGCGTCAGTTTGCCAAGGATAATAAGAGTCTGGGCCAGTTCCGTCTGGACGGTATCCCTCCCGCGCGCCGCGGCGTACCTCAGATCGAGGTTACCTTCGATATCGATGCCAACGGTATCGTGAACGTATCCGCCAAGGATCTGGGCACCGGTAAGGAGCAGCACATCACCATCACCGCTGGCTCCAACATGAGCGACGAGGATATCGACAAGGCCGTTAAGGAAGCTGCCGAGTACGAGGCTCAGGATAAGAAGCGCAAGGAAGCCATCGACACCCGTAACGAGGCCGATTCCATGGTCTTCCAGGTAGAGAAGGCACTGAACGAAGTAGGCGACAAGATCGATGCTTCCGAGAAGAGCGCTCTGGAGGATGAGCTGAAGAGCCTGAAGGATCTGCTGGAGAGCACCAAGGATCAGGAACTGTCCGAGGACCAGGTGGCAGATATCAAGGCAAAGCAGGAAAAGATGATGGAGAAAGCCCAGAGCCTCTTCACCAAAATGTATGAGAACATGGGCGGTGCCGCAGGCGCAGCCGGAGCAGGCCCCGACATGGGCAGCATGGGCGGCGGCAGCGATGCCGGCAGCAGCAGCTCCGACGGCGGCAAGAACGACGACATCATCGACGGAGATTTTAAGGAGATTTAAGAAAAGCGCGATCATGCAGATGCATACGCAGATAAGAAGCATGCACCCGCAGCATTGCCGCAGCACTTAGCGAGTGCGAGCGTCCAATCTCGCCCGAGGTACTGTCTGAGCGAAGCTCGCGCCCTGTTCTGATAGGCGCGAGCAAGCGAGTTGCCTCGGGCGAGTCGGTTTCAGGACGCGATGCACGAGCTTACGTGCGGAGGCAACAAGCAAGGGGGGCTGCTTCTTTCTGCGTATGCATAGAGAAACACGCTGTACGTGATCTGAAGGAATCATTTCCCGGAAATTGGAGTAAGAGTCATGGCTGAAAAAAGAGATTATTATGAAGTGCTGGGCGTGGACAAGAGCGCGGATGACGCCACGATCAAGGCGGCTTACCGTAAGCTCGCCAAGAAGTATCACCCCGACATGAACCCCGGCGATAAGGAAGCCGAAGCAAAATTCAAAGAAGCCTCCGAAGCCTACGGTGTGCTTTCCGATGCGGATAAGCGCCGCCAGTACGACCAGTTCGGGCATGCGGCCTTTGACGGCAGCGCAGGCGGTAATCCCTTCGGCGGCTATTCCACCATGGATTTTGAGGATCTGTTCGGAGGTATCTTCGGCGATCTCTTCGGCGGTGCTTTCGGCGGCGGTGCACGCCGCAGCGGCGGCCGCAGCAACGGTCCCATGAAGGGAGCCAACCTGCGTACCAGCGTGCGGCTCACCTTCGAGGAAGCGGTCTTCGGCTGTAAGAAGGAGCTGGAGCTGAACGTCAAGGATCCCTGCAAGACCTGCGGCGGCAGCGGTGCAAAGCCCGGCAGCAGCGTGGACAATTGCCCGAAGTGCGGCGGTAAGGGTAAGGTGGTCTTTTCCCAGCAGAGCTTTTTCGGCGTGATGCAGAACGTGCAGACCTGCCCCGACTGCCATGGCAGCGGTAAGATCGTCCGTGAGAAGTGCCCGGACTGCGGCGGCAGCGGCTATGTATCCATGCGGAAAAAGTATGAGGTGGAATTCCCCGCAGGCGTGGATAACGGTCAGTATAAGCGTATGAGCGGTCTCGGGGAACCGGGACAGAACGGCGGCCCCAGAGGGGATGTGCTGGTGGAGGCTGTGGTATCCCCGCATCCCATCTTCCAGCGGGAAGACCGTGACATATATTCCAATGTGCAGGTACCCTTCGCTGTAGCGGCCCTGGGCGGCGAGATCATCATCGAGACCGTGGACGGGCCGGTGGTATACGAGGTGAAGCCGGGAACCGCCACGGATACAAGGGTAAGGCTGAAGGGCAAGGGTGTTCCTTCCCTGCGTGACGCCAGGAACAGGGGCGACCATTATGTGATGCTCCTGGTGCAGGTCCCTACGAGGCTGAGCCTGAAGGCCAAGGAGCTGCTGAAGGAGTTCGATATGGAGAGCGGCGACAGCCTTCATGCGGCAGAGCGTTTCCGGGCCGAGCATTCCGGAGATGAACCTCCCGGAAAGAAAAAGAAGAAACGCTTCTTCTGAGCATTTACGTGAGCCTTTTCCGGGAGGAAAGGCTCTTACTTGCGAAATCTTATGTAAAGTGATATACTACTTGGCATGGCTGAAGGAAATTTCGCAAAACTTAATCAATACTACATCGCAGGCATGCGGCCCATACTCCGCAAGCAGGCGCTTTATTCGGACATCACGGAGAATTATGTTACCCCCTCGCAGCCCTCGGCCTACGAGAAGGTAAAGATCCGTCTCCGTGGTGCCGCCTATAATATCGATACGGTATGGCTCGTTTCAGGGACGGAAAAGTACTACATGACACTGGACGCCCGGGACGAGCTTTTTGATTATTTCGCCGCGGATGTGCAGATGGATAACGAGCTCTTTGCTTACTACTTCGAGATCCATGTGGGCAATATAACGGTGATCTTTGATACCCGGGGCGTGGTGAAGAGCGTGGACGAGCATTTCAAGTTCAAGATCATCCCCGGCTTTTCCACACCGAAATGGGCCCAGGGAGCCGTCATGTACCAGATCTTTGTGGACCGCTTCTGCAACGGCGATCCTTCCAACGATGTGCAGACGGACGAATACAGCTACATCGGTGAGCATACCCGTCATGTGGAGGAGTGGAGCAAATATCCCGCCAGCATGGATGTGCGGGAGTTTTACGGCGGCGACCTTCAGGGTGTGCTGAATAAGATGGACTACCTGCAGAATCTGGGGGTAGAGGTGATCTATTTCAATCCCCTCTTTGTTTCGCCGTCCAATCATAAGTACGATATCCAGGATTATGATAATATCGATCCCCATTTCGGCGTGATCGCGGAAGAAAAAGGCGAGCTGCTGAATGAGGGAGATAAGGATAATACCCATGCCACACGCTATATAAACCGTGTGACGAACCCCGCCAATCTGGAGGCCAGTAATGCCCTCTTTGCCAAGGTGGTGGAGGAAGCCCATAAGCGCGGTATACGCGTGATCCTGGACGGTGTGTTTAATCATTGTGGATCCTTTAATAAGTGGCTGGACCGTGAGCGGATCTACGAAAATGCGGAGGGCTATGAGAAGGGCGCCTATGTGGATGAAAAGAGCCCGTACCACGACTTTTTCCGTTTTCATGATGCGCAGTCCGGTAAGTGGCCCTATAACTCCACCTATGACGGCTGGTGGGGGCATGATACCCTGCCCAAGCTGAATTACGAGGGGTCCCAGGACCTGCATGATTATATCCTGCGTATCGCGAAGAAGTGGGTGAGCCCCCCCTACAATGCAGACGGCTGGCGTCTGGACGTGGCGGCGGATCTGGGCCATTCCACGGAGTATAACCATAAGTTCTGGCAGGATTTCCGTAAGGCCGTAAAGGAAGCCAATCCCGATGCCCTTATCCTGGCGGAGCATTACGGCTCCCCCGCAGCCTGGCTGCAGGGTAATGAATGGGATACGGTGATGAACTACGATGCCTTTATGGAACCCATCACCTGGTTCCTTACGGGCATGCAGAAGCACAGCGATGATTTCCGGAAAGACCAGCTGAACAATGCTTCCAATTTCTGGGCCGCCATGATGTATCATGCTTCGGACATGACCATGCAGTCCCTGCAGCTTACCATGAACGAGCTGTCCAATCACGATCATTCCCGTTTCCTGACCCGTACCAACCGGCGTGTGGGCCGTACGGCCACGGCTGGCCCCGAGGCGGCGGAACAGGGCATCAACAAGGCGGTCATGCGCGAAGCGGTACTCTTCCAGTTCACCTGGATCGGGGCTCCCACCATCTACTACGGTGATGAAGCCGGGCTTTGCGGCTGGACGGATCCCGATAACCGCCGTACCTATCCCTGGGGGAATGAGGACCAGGAGATGATCGCTTTTCATAAAAAGATGATCAGCATCCGCAAGCGCTATCATGAATTCAAATACGGCTCCATCGCCGTGCTGGCTTCCGAGCCGGGGATCATAGGCTTTGGCCGTTTCGACAGGGAAGGGCAGAGTGCTGTTTTCCTGAACAATAACGACGAAGAAGTGACAAGGGAGTTTACTCTCTGGCAGCTGGGCATACGGAAAAATGCCACGCTGAAGCTGATCATGATCACTACGGAGGAAGGCTTTGACGACAGCCGTGAAGAATACTGGATGGAGAACGGACGCATCCAGGTAACGCTGCCCAAGCATTCCGCCATCATCCTGCGTCACGGCGGCGACGGCGGGCTGTGCTTCGGAGGGCATACAGAATAAGAGCTTTTATTTCAAAGTGATGATACCGTGATCTCCGGCGAAGGCCGGCCCGAAAACGTGCTCCGGCACGTTTTTGTTTATATAGCCGTCCCAGGAAAAATGCAGATGACCGGCAAAAACGGCAATGAAGGGAGAATCCTCCGCATAAAGCAGGTCCAGGAGCTGCCTTGTATTCGGACCGGGCACATATTCGCAGTCCCCGTAGCCCCACAGCAGCACACGGCCGTCGAAGGCGGCCCGGGAAGCTTCCGCCAGGCTTTCATCCTCCAGCGGTGCGATGGGTACGTGGGTGAGGAGCACCAGGGGCTTACCCTCGTCCACCAGCTGGAGTATGCGTTCCAGCCCGCTGTCCGTCAGCTCCGAGGTGGAATTGTTCCAGGCTATCAGGGTAAAGTCGTCGAAAGCCATGCTCATGACGCCTTCGTTCTTGCACAGGCTGCTCTGCTTATCCCAGGCCCCCTGCACATCGTAATCTTTCAGGTAGGTCGGCAGCAGGTCGTGATCCGCCCGCAGGTAGATATAAGGGCTTTCCAGCTTTGCGAAGCCCTCCGAGAGCGTATCGACCCCTTCCGTACTGCAGAGATCCAGCATATCCCCGCCGAAGAGCAGGGCATCGGCTTTCGCATCCGTCAGATAAGGGATCCAGAGCTCCCACTGTTCCGCAGCCGGGATGCCGCCTGAGGTGGAATAAGCTGTCCGGGCATCGATGGCGTCCTGTTGGGCGGGATCACCCTCTTTTCCCGGCAGCACCATGTGCAGGTCGGAAAGCCATAGCAGCTTATATTCCCGGGAGGCTGCAGGCAGTGATATCTCCACTGTTTCCGCCTTCGGTGAAAAGTTCCGGGTGTCGGGTTCCGGCTCTTTTCCGCAGCCGTAAAGGAGCAGCAGGCATAATGTCAGTAATATCAGGATCTTTTTCATAGTTCACATTCTACTTCCCGTATTTTGAAGCTGTCAAGGAAAAGCCCCGTATTTTTCGTTATGTAATCTTGAAAAGCCCTTTGCAAAAGAGTAAAATAACTTCGCTATGAAGAAAAGCCTTGCGTTATCAGTCTTTATATTGCTTCTTACAGCCTGTGCTCAGAGCGGCAGCGGCACTGCGGCCCCTACTCCCGGCGCGGACGGGCGTATCGCGGCCGGAGCGGCCCAGCAGACCGAGGATGAACTGGCGGTGAGCACGCCGACTCCCACGCCCACACCGACTCCCGCAGCCAGCCCCACGCCTACACCCATACCCGCAGTCAGCGAGGAAGGGGTTCTGGTAGGGGACATACGTATACCGCTGGATGCGGCGGAGGCGGATATCTCCGGCATCGATGTCAGCGATATCGATATGGATGAAGTGCTGGATAATCTTCCGGAACTGAAGCGCCTCACCATGATCGACTGCGGTCTGGATAACGACGGCTATGCGGCTCTGCAGGATGCCCACCCGGATGTACGCCTGATCTGGGAGATCGTCTTAAGCCACTGGACCCTGCGGACGGATGTGGTGGCCTTCTCATCCTTTAAGGTCACCAGCGACGATTTCTTCATGCACAATGATGAAGCCTATTATCTGAAATACTGCACGGATCTGGTGGCTCTGGATCTGGGGCATAATTTCGTTTCCGACTTAAGCTTTTTACAGTATATGCCCAAGCTGCAGATCCTGATCCTGGTGGATAACGTGAAGGAGTGGGATATGCCCGACGGACCCCGTCATACCATAACGGATCTGTCCATGCTGCAGTATGTGCCCAAGCTGAAATACCTGGAGTTTTTCGCCAACAATATCCAGGATTTTACCTTCCTGCAGTATCTGCCGGATCTGGAGGACTTAAACTGTAGCTATACCGGCCTGCGTTCCATCGAATATCTGCGGGATAAACCCCATCTGGAGCGGCTCTGGATCGAACATACCCATGTGCCCTGGGATCAGGTGGCGGAGCTCCAGGCTCTGTACCCCAACTGTACCATCGTACGGGAAGGGGAAGGTTCCATCGATCAGGGCTGGCGCAGCGGGCCTCATTATAATGCCATGAGGGCCATGTTCAGGGATAATTATGTCGACCCGCATTATGCCGAATAAGCCCCCTTCGGGGCCAAAAACCCGCTACCAGCTAATTATGAACAGTACCCCGACAAAATATAGGGACCCGAAAAGGGGTTCCTATATTTTTACCCCCAAATCTTGTAAGTTTATGAACGCACTATGAACAGGTTGTGAATATAATTAAAACGCAACCCTCATTTTTGTCAAAAACTAACAAAAATATGTCATGAATGCAAAATTTCCTTGCTTTACGTAAAAAAGTGTTGTATATAGTTAATGGCGCAACAGTACCCGCGCCGCGAAAATATCGATAAAATGCGAGTTGGGGGAGTAAAGCATGAAGGATTTCTTAAGTAACACATGGAAGCACAGAGCGCACGTGTTGATGGCATTACCTGCCTTCCTTGTTCTGTTCTTTATCATGTACGTTCCTATGGGGGGTCTTGTACTGGCATTCAAGAAGTTTGACTATCAGGGCGGCATCTGGGGAAGCCCCTGGAACGGTCTGGATAACTTCAAGCTTCTGTTAGGTTCCAAGAAGACCTTCATCAATATCACCAAGAACACTCTTCTGTACTACCTGCTCTTTACGGCTGTGGGAACGTTCCTGAATGTGACCCTGGCCATCGCCATCGACCAGCTCTTCTTTAAGAAGATGGCCAAGGCAATGCAGACCATCATGATCATCCCGGTGTTCATCTCCTACGCCGCGGTTCAGTTCATCGCTTTCGCATTCATCAGTTCCGATACGGGTATCATCAATACCACCCTGGGAACGGATTACAGATTTTACTCCACCGCATCCATGTGGCCCTGGATCCTGCTGATCATCAAGATCTGGAAGGATACGGGTTACGGTTCGGTGCTTTACATGTCGGTTCTGGCCGGTATCGATGCGGAACTGTACGAGGCGGCCGAGATCGACGGCGCCAGCAAATGGCAGAGGATATGGCATATCACCCTGCCCAGCCTGATCCCCATGGTGACGGTCATGCTGCTCCTCTCCGTCGGTGGAATAATGCACTCCGATACGGGTCTGTTCTACCAGGTAACGCGAAACAGCGGTATGCTTTACAGCACCACACAGGTTATCGACTCCTACGTGCTGAACGCGATCCTTACATCTTCGAACTTCGGCTTTACCGCTGCGGCATCCCTGTTCCAGTCGGTGATCGGTCTGCTGCTGATGCTCTTTGCGAACTTTACGGTCCGCAAGATACAGCCCGAGAACGCATTATTCTAAGGAGGGGGATGAGATGAGCGATATGGAAAAGAATTTGAAAGTAACCCCTTCTAAGAAGGATAAAAAAGCAAAAAATCTGGACCTGGCTCCCTCCAGGAGAGAGAGAAAAGGTTTCGGACAGTATGTACTGGCATTTCTGCTGATACTCTATACACTGTTCTGTTTCCTGCCCCTGGAACTGGTGCTGGTATCCGCCTTTGCGGATGAGCTCTCCCTTTCCAAGAACGGATTCCGTTTCATTCCCAGCCAGTGGTCCATGAACGGTATCAACGCAGTGTTCCGTTACGGCAAACAGCTGATGGTATCCTACGGGGTAACGATCTTCGTAACGGTAGCCGGAACCGCCCTCGGGCTTCTGATCATGAGCATGTATGCATACGCCATCAGCCGTCCGGATTTCAGGCTTTCCAAGTTTTTACTGGTATTCCTGCTGATCCCCATGCTCTTCAACGGCGGTCAGCTTTCGGGATATATCGTATTCACCCGGTACTATCACTTAAAGGATAACATCCTTCTGCTGATACTGCCCCTATGTGTGACTACGATGAACGTCATCATATTACGAACCTACATTGTTAACAGTATACCGAAGGAACTGATGGAGGCGGCCAAGATCGACGGGGCCGGTGAGTGGAGGACCTTCTTCCAGATCACCCTTCCTCTGCTGAAGCCTTCAATGGCAGCTGTAGGTTTCATGATGGCGACAGCCTACTGGAACGACTGGCAGAACGCCCTGCTCTACATCACCTCTGACAGCAAGAAGCCCCTGCAGCTGCTGCTGGTAAGTATCCAGAAGAGTATCGAGTTCCTGCTGAACAATACCAACGTTCCTTCCGCGGCAAGAGCGGCAATGGGCGGCACCATTCCCCAGTATACTGCTACCATGGCTACCGTGCTGGTGGTCGTAGGCCCCATCGTGATCGTATATCCCTTCTTCCAGAAGTACTTCATCAAGGGTCTTACGGTCGGTTCGGTGAAGGGCTGATCCGGCAAAGTGAATGAATCTTTCATTATATATGGAAGTTTCAGATATTTTCTTAATCAAAAAAGGAGGAAATCATGAAAAAGAAAATCGTATCAATGTTAATGGCTGTTACCATGACCATGACGATGCTTGCTGGCTGCGGCGGCGCTACTGATCCCGCAACCACCGGCACCGGAACCGGCACCGGCACCACGGGTACCACCGAGACCGGCACCACAGGCACCACCGAGACCACCACGACCGCTGACGGCAAGGTGGTTGTCAGAATGATGAGAAACTGCTTCAACGTAGTTCCCAGCTCTGACAGAACCAAGGAAGTTCAGGATGCCATCAATGAGTACATCGCTGACAAGATCAACGTTCAGATCGAACTGACCGACATCAGCTCCAACGAGTACGCTGACAAGGCTAACCTGGCTATCGCCAACAACGAGGCTGACCTGTTCTGGACCGCCAGCTGGCTCGGCACCGTAGGTACCAAGGATCTGTATGCTGCTAACGCTGCTAAGGATCTGACCGACCTGCTTCCCGGCACCACCCTGTACGGATCCATGGATTCCAAGCAGTGGGAAGCTTCCAAGTATGGCGGGAAGAACTACTACATCCCCGTTTACAAGGATAACGTAGAAGGCTACAACGTAATGTTCCGCAAGGATCTTGTTGACAAGTACGGCATCGACGTTGCTTCCATCAAGAGCCTGAAGGATGTTACCCCCGCTCTGGAGGCTATGAGCGCTGAGGGTCTCAGATACACCTATCTGACCCAGAGAACTGCTATGTTCTATCGTTACTACATCGACAGCTTTGATTTCTTCACCGGCGACAATGCTTCCGCATGGGTAGCTGTTGACAGAAAGAGCGATTCCGTGGTTGATACCATCACCACCCCTGAGTTCAAGGAGTTCGCAACTCTGATGGCTGAGTGGCGTGAGGCCGGTTATCTTTCCGAGGATGACGCTACCAAGACCACTGACGACACCACGATCCAGGGTGACGAGTGGGGCTGCTCCTGGTGGACAGACGTTCCCAACAACGCAGAAGCTAACGGCCGTTATGGTAAGGACGTAGTAATGGCTAAGGTTACCAAGAACTGGGCTCACACCGATTCCTGCCTTGGTTCCTGCTATGCTATCGCTGCTACCGCTTCCGACGAAGCTACTAAGGGCGCTCTTGACTTCATGGGTCTCCTTTACACCGATTCCACTCTTGCAAACCTGTATACCTATGGTATCGAGGGCAAGGACTGGAACCTGAATGCTGACGGCTATGTTGAGAAGACTGCTGATGCTTCTTACAACCACTCCATGTGGGAGTCCGCTAACGCGACTGTAGTTACCGCTGAGGCTTCTTCTCCTTACACCGCTCAGATGTACCTTGACTTCAACAACGGTGCAGACATCTCCTGCGCTAACGGCTTCCAGTTCGACAAGAGCCCCGTTGAAGCTCAGTACGTTGCTTGCTGCAACGCTCAGGCAGAGCTTGGTTTCGCTCTTGAGAACGGTGCATTCGCAGTAGCTGATGTTGATGCCAAGATCGCTGAGTACCAGGCAGCTCTTGAAGAGGCCGGTATCAACGATGTTATCGCTGAGTTCTCTTCCCAGTACGAAGCTTGGAAGGCTACGAAGTAATTCGGATCAGCTTAAAGCACTGAATTAAAGTAAAAGAGGGCTGTCGCTTATGCGGCAGCTCTTTTTTTGCTTTTTTCCATAATTATACCCCTGCAGCTCCGTATCTCTACCAACAGGTCAGATACGGACCGGCTTTTAAAGGGAGGAAAAACTATGAAAAAGATGAACATGGGCGGAAAGAGGAAACTGTTTATGGCAGGATTATCCGCCATCCTGCTGCTGACGGGCTGCGGCTCTGCCGAAAGTGCGTCTGCGGACAGTTATTCCGGCACCGTCAATGCCATGTCGACCAAAAATGCGGCTGTGACTTATGCCACCGAAGAAGCATATTATGATGATTATGAGGCATACGACGAGGCAGGTATGAACGGCTATGCCGAGCCGGCAGGCGGGGATACTCCCGAGGCTCCCGAAAGTGCCCAGAGTACTAAGCGCAAGCTCATCCGCAATGTGAGCATGAGCGTGGAAACAAAGGAGTTCGATGAACTGCTCACTACCCTGCAGCGCCGCACAAAGGAGCTGGGGGGCTATGTGGAAAGCAGCAGCACCGATAACGGCTCGGCATACAGCGGCAGGGAGATGACCCGCAGCGCATGGATGACCGTACGTATCCCTGCGGATCAGCTGGATCTCTTCCTTTCCGAAGTACAGGGTGCGGCCAATGTGATCAGCCACAGCGAGAACGTCAACGACGTGACCCTGACCTACGTGGATATGGAAAGCCACAAGAACGCCCTCCGTTCCGAGGAAGAGCGCCTGATGGAGCTGATGGAGAAGGCCGAGACCATCGAGGATCTGATCGTTATCGAGAACCGCCTTACGGATATCCGTTATCAGATCGAGAGCATGGAAAGCCAGCTGCGTACTTATGATAATCTGGTGGATTACGCCACCTTAAGCCTGAGCATCAGCGAAGTGAAGGAACTGACCCCCGTGAAGGAGCTGAGTTCCTGGGAAAAGATGGGTAACGGCTTTATGAACAGCTTAAGCAGCATCGGCCGCGGTATCAGGGATTTCTTCATCGGCCTGGTGATGAACCTGCCCTACCTGATCCTCTGGGCGGTAGTGATCTTCATCGGAGTGCTGATCGTAAAGGGAGTTATCAAAAAGCTTAAAAAGAAGCATGCCGCAAAGTACGGGAATCCCGCTCCGGCAGTGCAGTACACGGCAGCTGCCGTACAGAACAATGCGCCCGCAGCAAATACGGAAGTGCAGAAGGCAGCCCCGGCGGAAGTGAAAGACACCGCTGTTAAGGAAGACGGAAAAAAGAAGGAATAAGGAAGTGAGATCGGGGCATAAATAAATCCGTCCTTGAAAATGAGCCCCCCATGTGATACCATAGCATGTGGGGCTTTTTATTTCCGCAACACTACAGGGAAGGAAAGGGATTATGGTAGATATTGATCAGATCTTAAGCGATGCGATCCGCAGGAGTGAATGCTATACTACGGTCAAGGTAAACGAGATCGAGGAGCTTCTGGACACGGGCCTGGAGAAGAATGAGGAGAACATCCAGCGCGTGGCTGCGGAATACCTGGATGATAAAGGCTATGCCCGTTCCATACAGAATATGGACATGGCAAAAAAGCATATCACAGACAGCAGTGCGGCTTTTGATACGGTGCGTGTACGCCGGGTACGCCGCATGGAGGAGGATCTGCTGGAGGAAGCCACTCCGGAAGAGCTGAACCGCCTGGCGAATGCGGCTTTGCTGGACAAGCTTTCCGAGATCTCCAAAAAGCTCGCAACTAACCGCAGCGGCCGTGTGGAATATGCCGTGGAGGTTGTGGACGAGATCCGCATGGACAACGAAAAGAGCGGCGGTTCGCTGATGGAATTCGTATCCTTCCAGACCCTGCTCAACCGTTATGCCGCCCAGGGCTTCCGCGTGAAGTCCATTACGGAGCGTGAGGTTGGCAACCACGGACGTCTGATGATGGCCGGCTTCTCTTCTACCCAGAAGCAGACGGTGATCGTATTTGAGAGGGATCTGCCGGCATGAGGCAGATCGCTGCAGAGGATATCAGCAAGGCCATAGCCGAGCTGTGCATCGAGGCGAATTACGGACTGGCTCCGGATATGTGTTCCGCGCTGGATAAGGCAGCAGAGCAGGAAAGCAGCCCTCTGGGGCGTAAGGTACTGGGGCAGTTACAGGAAAACCTGCGTATCGCAGGGGAAGAAGATATACCCATCTGCCAGGACACCGGCATGGCCGTGGTCTTTGCGGAAGTGGGGCAGGAAGTGCATATCGACGGCGGCTGGATCGAAGACGCCGTTAATGAGGGAGTGCGCAGGGGCTACGTGGATGGCTGCCTGCGCAAATCTGTTGTGGGGGATCCGCTGGAGCGCGTGAACACCGGCGACAATACCCCTGCCATGATCCACTATTCCATCGTTCCCGGGGATAAGATCAAACTTACCGTGGCGCCCAAGGGCTTCGGCAGCGAGAACATGAGCCGCGTGTTCATGCTCAAGCCCGCCGACGGTGTGGAGGGTGTTAAGGAAGCGGTGCTTAAGGCCGTACGGGAAGCGGGTCCCAATGCCTGCCCGCCCATGGTGGTGGGAGTCGGCATAGGCGGAACCTTTGAAAAATGTGCATTACTGGCCAAAAAGGCCCTGCTGCGGGAGGCGGGTTCCCGTTCGGAACTGCCCCATATCGCAGCTTTGGAAGAAGAACTGCTGAAGGAAGTAAATGAGATCGGCCTGGGCCCCGCCGGCCTGGGGGGCAGCACCACAGCCTTTGCGCTGAACATCTTAACCCTGCCTACCCACATCGCGGGTCTGCCCGTAGCCGTGAACATCTGCTGCCACGTTAACCGTCACGCAAGCCGGGTATTATGAACGAATATCATCTTACAAGTCCCATAAACGATGAGGATCTTCGTCTTCTTAAGGCGGGGGATTCCGTCTATCTCACCGGTACGGTCTATGTTGCCCGTGATGCGGCGCATAAGCGTATGATCGAGACCCTGGCCCGCGGGGAAGCCCTTCCTTTCGATATAAAGGGCCAGACCATCTACTACATGGGACCCTCCCCCGCCCGGGAAGGCAGGGTCATCGGGAGTGCCGGTCCCACCACCGCCGGCCGTATGGATAAGTACACCCCGCAGCTTTTGGATCTGGGCCTGAAGGTCATGATCGGCAAGGGCCGCCGCAGCGATGCGGTGCACGAGTCCATGAAGAAGAACGGAGCCGTCTACCTGGCCGCCATCGGCGGTGCGGGAGCGCTGCTGTCCAAAGCCATCACCGCTTCGGAAGTCATTGCTTACGATGATCTTGGAACGGAAGCCATCCGCCGCATCGAAGTAAAGGATTTTCCCGCCATCGTGGTCATAGATATCACGGGCCGCGACCTGTATCAGGAAGTCTAACACATCTATAACTTAGCAATACTTGCAATACCCCCCGTCTAAGTGTTATAATAACTCGGTATGTCCGGAAAGCTGAAACTGAAAGGAAAACTGAGAGCTTACGTGCAGGCACCGCTTTTGCTGGGCCTGATCCTTGTGCTGGTGAACGTCGGGATCTACCTGATGGATCTGCGCTCGGGTCTGATCCTCAGCGGCTTTGTGCTGGTCTATCTGATCACCATGCTCTGTATGGTACTCTTTGCAAGACCGGCCATGAATGCTGAGCTGGTAAGCTTTGCCACGGAGTACGGGCAGATACAGAAGCGCCTGCTGAAGGAACTGGAACTGCCCCATACCCTGCTGGACGAGAGCGGCCGCATCGTATGGATGAACACGGCTTTCGAGCGTCTGGGGGATAAGGATAAATTCAACCGCAAGAACATCCACAGCTTCATGCCGGAGTTCAAGCGGGAGCTCTTCCCGGAAGGGAACGAGACTAAGGAGCTGGATGTCCATTACGGGGACTGCGATTACCTGGCCCGCATCAAGCGCATCGCTCTGCGGGATATGGCAGCCCTTACGGATATGAAGGACGTGCAGGAATACGACGGTTTCCTTTTTGCCGTATATCTCTTCGACCGCACGGCCTTAAACCTGGCCCTTACCGAACTGGATAACCAGAGCGTGGTAGTGGGCTATATCTACATCGACAATTACGAAGAGGTGCTGGAGAGCGTGGAAGATGTGGGACGCAGTCTCCTGGGCGCCTTTATCGACCGTCAGGTGAAGCAGTATATCAACGACCTGGACGGCATCGTACGGAATACCGAGAAGGACAAGTACCTGGTGATCCTGCGCAAGAGCGCGCTGAACACCGCCAGGGAAGGAAAGTTCAAGCTGCTGGAGGACGTTAAGGCCATCAACATCGGCAACGAGATCGCGGTGACCCTCTCCATAGGCCTTGGTCTGGGAGGCTTAAGCTACGCCCAGAACTGCGAGTTCGCCCGTAACGCCATGGACCTGGCACTGGGCCGGGGCGGCGACCAGGCTGTTGTTAAGGATAAGGACAGCGTCAGTTATTTCGGCGGCAAGAGCCAGCAGAAGGAAACCACCACAAGGGTACGTGCCCGTGTAAAGGCCCAGGCTCTGGAAGAGATCATCTCCGGAAGGGATACCATCTTTGTGATGGGCCACCGCAACGGTGATGCCGACAGCTTCGGTGCGGCCGTGGGTATAAGGGCCGCGGCGCTGAGCCTGGAAAAGAAGTGCTATATCGTATTGGAGAATGTAACTCCTTCGTTGCAGCCTCTGGTGGATCTGTACAAGAGCATGCCGGATTTCGAAGCCGGCTCCATCGTGGATGCGGCACAGGCCGTGGAACTGGCCGAAGGCAACTGTGCCGTGGTGGTGGTGGATGTGAACCGTCCCGGCATCACCGAATGCCCGGAACTGCTGCGGCGCTGCAAGAGCATCGTGGTACTGGATCATCACCGGCAGGGGCAGGAAGCCATCGAGAATGCCACCCTGTCTTATGTGGAACCCAACGCCTCTTCCGCCAGCGAGATGGTGGCGGAGATCCTGCAGTATATCGGCAGCGGCGTGAAGATCAAGAGCGGTGTGGCGGACTGCCTGTATTCCGGCATAGTCATGGATACCCAGAGCTTTACCACCAAGACCGGCGTGCGTACTTTCGAGGCTGCGGCCTTCCTGCGCAGGAACGGTGCGGATGTGACAAGAGTGCGTAAGATCTTCCGTGACGACGCGGCGGATTATATGGCCAAGGCCGAAGCCATACGTAAGGCGGAAGTCTACCGCAGGGATTTTGCCATCAGCTACTGCGACAGCGAAGGCCTGAAGAGCCCCACGGTGGTGGCAGCCCAGGCAGCCAACGACCTGCTGAACATCAACGGCGTAAAGGCCAGCTTTGTGATGACGGAATACCAGGGCCAGGTTTTCATTTCGGCCCGGTCCATCGATGAGGTGAACGTGCAGATCATCATGGAAAAACTGGGGGGCGGCGGCCATATGAACAGCTCCGGTGCCCAGCTGAAGAATTCCACGGTGGAAGCGGCCATCATCATCATTAAGAATACTCTGGACAGTATGATACAGGAGGGTGAGATCTGATGAAAGTGATATTGAATGAGGATGTGAAATCCCTGGGAAAGAAGGGCGAGCTGGTAGAAGTGAGCGACGGCTACGCACGTAACTTTATCCTGGCCAAGAAGAAGGGAGTGGAAGCCACCCCGGCCAATCTGAACAACCTGAAGTTAAAGCAGGCCAACGATGCCAGGATCGCAGCGGAGCAGCTTGCGGAAGCCGAGGCCCTTGCAAAGGAGCTTTCCGGCAAGAAGCTGAAGCTCAGCATCCGTTCCGGCGAGGGCGGAAAGACCTTCGGCTCCATTACCTCCAAGGAGATATCCGCGGCGGCAGAGGAGCAGCTTTCCTTAAACATTGATAAAAAGAAGATCGTCTTAAAGGATCCCATCAAGACCCTGGGCGAGCATAAGGTATCGATACGCCTGCATCCTCAGGTAATGGGTGAACTGGCCATCGAGGTGAGCGAGGAGAAGTAAGATGCCCGAAGGCACAGAAGCTCTCCTGACACGCACAAAGCCTCACAGCCCCCGGGCCGAGGCCTCCGTGCTGGGCGGCCTTTTTATCGATAACGAACAGATACGTCCGATCCGGGATATCCTGCCCGACGGAAAAGCATTCTACAATGCGACCTACGGTGCCATCTATGATGCCATGCTGGCCCTGAATGCCCGTGGCAGCGTGGTGGATATGGTTACCCTTCAGGAACAGCTGAAGAGCAGC
Source organism: Lachnospiraceae bacterium (assembly GCA_017552715.1). Classification (GTDB taxonomy): domain Bacteria; phylum Bacillota; class Clostridia; order Lachnospirales; family Lachnospiraceae; genus NK4A136. Next base: position 12,101 of record JAFZOW010000098.1, on the reverse strand, counting down.
GATGTTCCCCCCGAAGTGGTGAGCGAGGAATTCCTGCGGGATGTGGTGGCCTCCGTGCCCACCTCGGCCAACGTGAAATACTATGCGGGTATCGTGGCAGACAAGGCTCTGCTGCGCGAACTTCTGCGTGCCACCGAGGCCATCTCCGAGGATGTTTATGCCGGCAGCAAGGAAGTGAACGAGCTGCTGGAGGAAACGGAAAAAAGGATCTTTTCCGTGGTGCAGAAGCGCAGTGTGGGGGAACTGACTCCCACGCCGAAGATCGTCATGCACACCCTGGAGCAGATCGATCTGGCAGCCCGCACCACCGGGGATGTTACCGGCCTGGCTACGGGCTTTACGGATCTGGATCACAAGACCACGGGCTTCCGTCCGGGGAATCTGGTGCTTGTCGCGGCCCGTCCGGCCATGGGCAAGACCTCCCTGGTGCTGAGTATCCTTCATAATATCGTGGTGCGGCAGAGAAAACCCGCCCTGATGTTTTCCCTGGAAATGAGTGAAGACGAGCTGATGCAGCGTCTTCTTTCCATGGACAGTAATGTGGATTCCCAGAAATTCAAGACCGGTGAGCTTTCCGATACGGAATGGGAGCTGCTGACGGAGAGCGGCGGCATCCTTGCCCACGCGCCGGTCTTTTTGAGCGACCGGGTGAGCAACTTGAGCGAGATCAGCTCCATCGCCCGGAAATACCGGATGGAGCAGAAGGTAGAGCTCATCGTCATCGACTACCTGCAGCTGATGAATTCCACCAGCCGCAGGGCAGAATCCCGCCAGCAGGAGATCAGCGAGATTTCCAGAGGCTTAAAGCTTCTGGCCAAGGAACTGGGCATACCCATCATTGCCCTTTCCCAGCTTTCACGAAGCGTGGAGAGCCGTACCGATCACCGTCCCATGCTCTCGGATCTGCGTGAATCCGGTGCCATCGAGCAGGATGCGGATATCGTGCTCTTTATCTACAGGGATGAGGTATATAAACCCGATACCGATAAGAAAAACATAGCGGAGATCATCATATCCAAGAACCGAAGCGGCCCCATAGGCACGGTGGAACTGGTATGGATCCCCCAGTTTACGCAATACAAGAATAAGGAATACAGGTAGGCAAGATGCAGGGAAATTACGACGGCTATTACGACAGAGACGGAAACTACATCGAAGACGGCTATTACGACGAGAACGGGGATTATATCCCCGGCGGCTGGACCGACCCGGAGGGCAACTATCATCCCGAGGGCTGGTACGACGATGACGGAAATTACGTCGAAAACAGCTACTACGACGAGAACGGCAACTTCTTCGAATACGGCTACTTCGATCCCGACGGGAATTATATCGAATACGAATATGATGAACCAGAAGAGGAAGAAGACGATGATTTTGAGTTCCTCGAGGAGGGGGACGAATATCTGGAGGATGATGACGATTACTACCTCCGCCGGGGAAGGAACAGATACGAGGAAGAGTATTCCCGTTCCGGGCGTTTTGCAGCGGAAGCAAGGGAAGAAAAGCGCAGGTCTGTTACCAAAAGCGAAAATCCCAACCGCCGCTCCGTAGGTCACAGGATCTGGAGCGTGGTGTGGCGTGTGCTGGTGGTGCTGCTGGTGACCATCGGCCTTCTGGTGTTCTTCCTGGTGGGTGCCTTAAAGCTTATATTCAACGGCCCCTCCGAGGCCATCTCCACCCAGTATGTCTCCACCTTCCACGAGACCAGCGCCTTAAAGTGGCTGCCGGGACTCTTCATGGATAAGGAAAAGGTGGAAGCCATCCTGGCCAAGAACATGATGCCCGAGGCGGAAGAGGGTACGGCCTCCAATCAGGAGATGATCGTCATCGACGAAACACCGAAGGAAGATGTGGAACCGATCGTGCTCGAGGAGCTTTTCGGTACCACCTATCACGGTTATATGCTTACGATCCAGGATCCTTCCCGCGTATATGTGGGAACGGTTCCCCAGTTCTTTGAGGGCGGCGGCCAGGTGGTCTCCCAGTTCTGCGAGCGTTATGGCGCGGTAGGCGGCGTGAACGGCGGAGAATTTGTGGACATGGGCAGCTATTCCTACACGGCCATGCCCGTGGGCGGCGTGGTGACCCGCGGCGAGGCGGTTTGGGAGAATAACGCCGGCGGTAAGTGGAACCTGGTGTGCATGACCAATGAGAATAAACTGATCCTGTTAAAGGGCTATTCCGTGCAGGCGGCCGTGAACGATTACGGTGTGCGCGACTGTGTACATGTAAAGCACGAGACGGGTCCTTTCCTGATCATCGACGGCGAGCCTCTGGAAGTGCCGGATACGGATGTGTACGGCGGCGGAAAGAACCCCCGTACGGCCATCGGCCAGCGTGCCGACGGTGCCATCCTGATGTGTGTGGTAGACGGGCGTCAGGCCTCCAGTCTGGGAGCCACCTTCAAGGATATGATCGACATCATGAAGGAATACGGCGCGGTGAATGCGGCCTGCCTGGACGGCGGTACTTCCACCCAGATGTATTATGAGGGCAAGGTCGTGAACAATCCCTATTCACCCACCGGGCCCAGGCGCTGTCCTACAGCCTTTCTGATCGATCCGGTAGGCAATACGGAAGGAGGTGCGGCAGATGAGTAAGCGCGCGAAGAAAAAGAAAGCACCCGTCTTCCTGATCATCATGCTCCTTTATATCATCATCGGCGTGGTGGTGAGCATCGTGGTATGGAAAGTGTTTGAAAGCTGGCTTGCGGATTACGAAGCTTCCCAGCCCAAGTACGGCATGGATGAGGTGCTGGCTTCCATGACGGATGAAGGTCTGGACAGCCTGATCCGGGAGGATACCCTGGCAACGGAGATGACCAACGTGCCTGTGGCGGATTACCGTGCCATCTTAAAGCAGCGTCTGGTAGGAAAAGAGATCACGGTGCGTGAATCGAAGGAAGCCACCAAGGAAGTGCCGAAATACCAGCTGCTGGCCGACGGCGAACCCGTGATGGATGTGAGCCTGAAGGTGGTGGGAAAGAACAGCCACGACATGAATATGTGGGGCTACGATAAGTTCTATCCCGATGCATACAACAGTAACGATACTCTTTATACCGTTACCGTACCCGGGGATGCGGTGGTGACGGTGAACGACCGTGCCCTTACGGAGTCGGATATAAAGAAGGATGCCGACGGCAATGCCATGATCAGCCAGATCGGCGATCTGGAAGTGGTGGCGGAATACCTTGACAGCCGGCCTTACTATGTGACCTATGAAGTGGGTGGCTTTCTCATCGAGCCCACCATCAGTGCAAGATATGCCGACGGTTCCGAGCTGCCCCTTACCAGGGAAGAGAACAGCTGGTCCGGGGAACTGCAGTATTATGCGGATCCCGCCGCCGAGGTGGAAGCCATGGTACCCGACCTGATGGAAGCTTACGGCAAGCACTTCATCGGCAAGGGCGGCAACGTGATGAAATATCTGCTGCCGGATTCCCAGCTGAAGGCAGATGTGCAGTCCGTTATGACGGGCTTCTATCCCACGGAAAAGATCAGCAGCTTCAACTTTGATAATAAGAAGAGCTACGACTACGTGACTTATTCGGAAGACTGCGTCAGCTGTCATATCTACTTTGACCTGATCGTCTCCTTTAATTCCGCAGCCTACAAGACCAAGAACGAAGGCTCGGATGCCACCTGGCTCTTCCTTAAGAAGGACGGGACCTGGTATCTGGCATCGGTGCTGCGGCAGAAGAATCTGGAATACAACGGAGACTGAGGCATGCGCAGCTTCTGTGACTGGTATGCCGAGCATATCTATTCTCACATCGCAAACCTTATGGGACGGCTCACTGCGCCCGTCCCTTTTGCGTTGGGGGAGATACTCATGTATCTTGCGGCTCTTTTTGTGCTTGCCACACCGGTGGTGCTGGTCATATGTCTTGTGCGCAAAAGGCGGAATAAAAAAGCTTCCGTATTTCTCCGCCGCTGGCTGAAGAGCTTCTGTATCACCCTGGCGGTATTTCTTTTTCTCTACCTGTTTAACTGGTTCATTCCCCTTTGCGGAAATGTGATGGGGCAGGCCGGGCATCGCACCGGCTTTACCACCGAAGAGCTGCGGCTGCTCCGGAACTATCTGGTGGAGCAGATCAATACGGCAGCAGAGCAGTGTGAGCGGGACGAAAACGGCATACTCATCTTCCCCGAGGAAGAGGAGCGTTACGAACAGATCGCAGCTGCCATGCAGGGTATTTCGGATGAGTATCCCCGTCTGGCGGGTTTTTATCCGCAGCCCAAGAAGGCTCTCTGTTCCGATGTGCTGGACTGGATGGGGATCGGGGGTTATACCTATCCCTATACCTTGGAAGTGACCTGGAACAAATATGTGACCCGGCTTTATTCCTACAGTCTTCTGACTCATGAACAGGCACATCATAAGGGATTCTATAAGGAAAACGAAGCAAACTTTATAAGCTACCTGGCCTGCGCGAAGAGCGGCGAGCCTCTGCTGGTCTATGCCGGAAGCCTTGACCTTTATTCCTATATCACCTTTACTCTTTATGAGGAACTGGTCGCGGTTTACGGTAAGGAGCGGGCCAAAGAGATATTGATGAGCCAGCCCGTGCTTAGTGATCTGGTAGACTTCGACCGGGAGCAGCAGCAGGAGGAAGCAGATGCGCGCTATGAAGAAGACGACCATCCTCTTCAGGCCATGGACGAACAGATCGCCGAAGTTTCCACCGGCGGCTGGGAAACCCAGGATAAGCTTCTGGGCGAGAACAACTATGATGGCGTAGTGGTCCTCGCCCTGGAATACTATACCGGGATACTTTATTAGCCTCATCCCACTTCTCCTTCGGGAAGACAGGCCTCTTCCACACAGCGCAGCAGCCGGTCGTAGTCGATATAGCCGATCTGGCAGAACCAGGCATCGATACGCTGCTTTCTTGCGGCACCCCGCATTCCGTTGGATTCGTAAACAACGATACGTTCCACCAGTCCCGAAACCAGCACATCCGAGAAATTGTCGAAGTGTTCCGTTCCCATCAGCAGACGCAGGAATTTATCCGCGCTCTGCAGGATGTCGTTGATCTCGGCAGCTTCCAGCTGCAGCACACGGATGCGCTGTTCCAGTTCCGATTCTTCTTCGTCATAATCCTTCAGCAGCTTGTTATACAGTCGTTCCGAGATCCGGCCCGCCAGGTTGTCTTCATAGAGCCGTTTGATGAGCAGGTCCAGATCACTGATCCGCCGTTTCATGGAAGCCAGGTCCTTGCGGTTTTCCCTGGCTTTCCGCTCCCGGTCCAGAGTGGTGACGGAGCGGAGGCCGGAGAGAAAGCCGTCCGGATTCCTGTTGGCAAGATCCTTCAGCTCGTTCAGCAGATCCAGTATCCATTTTTCCAAAGCGGAAGAGCGTATGTAATGGGCACTGCAGTCCTCGGTGCGCTGACGATAGGTACCGCAGGTGAAAAAGCTGTCAGCGTCGTAGAGCTTGTCCTTGGCACGGTGGGCAGCCCAGGCATTGTGATAGGCCATGCGTTTCCCGCAGTCCGCACAGTAACAGATACCGGCAAGACGGTGGGAGGTCTTCTGCTCCCGGTAGGGATCGTAATGACGGCGCTGGTAGCGCTTCCGCAGACGCTGGGCCAGGTCCCAGGTTTCCCGGTCGATAAGAGCTTCGTGGGTGTCGGTGAAGATGAACTGCTCTTCCTTCGGCACTTTTTTGATCTTTTTAGTCTTGAAGTTCTCGACCCTGGTGCGGCCCAGGATCGTGTGTCCCAGATATTCTTCCCTTTCCAGTATGATGCGCAGTGTGCTGGAATTCCAGCGGAAGGGATTCTTTACCGTAATGCCGTGCCAGTTGGAAGGACGCGTGCTGCGTGCATAGGCAGTCGGGACGGGAATCTTTTCGCTTTCCAGCTGCCGGGCAATGGCGTTGGGTCCCATGCCCCGGGCAGCCATTTCGAAGATATGCTTTACCACTTCGCCGGCCACGGGATCGGGGATCAGATGGTTATGGTTGGAAGGATCCCGCAGATAACCGTAGGGTATGAATTTGTTGATGCGTTTACCGGAGCGCATCTTTTCCTGCAGGATGGCCCGCACTTTGCGGCTGGTATCCCGGGCATACCATTCGTTCATGATGTTGATAAAGGGGGTGAGTTCGTTATCGTGACCCGAGGCGCTGTCAACGCTGTTATTGACGGCAATGAAGCGTACCTGGTGATCGGGGAAGAGGATCTCGGTGAAATAACCGACCTGAAGATAATTACGGCCCAGACGGGAAAGGTCTTTTACAACCACCGTATCGATATGACCGGCTCGGATCTCGGCGATCATCTCGTTGAAGCCGGGGCGTTCGAAGCTTACGCCGGAATAGCCGTCATCGGTAAAATGCTTGAAAAAGCGGCTTTCCGAGCTCAGATTGCGGTTAAAGTATTCCTCCAGGAATACCTTCTGGTTTAGGATGGAATTGCTTTCTCCCGCCTGTTCGTCATCCCTTGAGAGACGTTCGTAGAGTGCAGTGTAACGCTGGTTTCCGGATTCTGTTGACATAACATTTTCCTCCTTAAGTGTGCGAAGGGGCGGGACAGAGATCCGGAAAAACATTTACTCCGTTTCTCTGCCCCACCCCGTGTGGATTGTGTATTTCCCATTATGTCAACGTGTCCGAAAGTCCTCAAACCCCTGAAAATGCTGGGTTTCAGCATCTTGTGGCTTCTGCTTCTCCTCTCTATCCTCCTTTACTATATATGGTAGAAAAATTTTTTTGTCTTTTTACTCGGGTCTGTCGGGAGAAGCGCCCCGGGGGGGTTCTCCGTCCTGTCCGAAGTCTTCTCTTGCACCGGGGCCCTCTGCTCCGGGCCTGCCGTGCATATTGTCGCGTTCACCCATGCCGCCCATACCGCCGGGACCTCCGAAGGTCTGGTTTGTTATGGTATTCGTTTCTTCTCCGTTCTCGATGATGGTTCCTCCGTTGTATTCCGCGCTGCCGTCATAGTCAAAGGTCGATTGTCCGCTGATGTCAATGGTCCCGCCGTTGATCCGGATATTTCCGTTGGAATCCACACCGTCCGTGTCGCCGGCGCCCATCACAATGGTGACATTTCCGCCGTTCATCTCGAAAAGAGCTGTGTACAGGGAGGATTTCTGCGCCGCATTGATGCCGTCATCCGAGGCGCTGATGCTGATATCGCCGCCGTTCACCCGGATCACCGTAGCCTCGATCCCTTCCGCTGCCGTAAACTCCAGCTGCCCGTCGTCGATCCGGATGAGGGTCGTTGCGTGTATCGCATCGTCGGCTGCGCTGATGCTGAGCTCTCCTCCGCCGATATAGATATAACCCGTGGAATCGTCGTCGTTATCTTCCGCATGGAGCCCGTCATTGCAGTCAGTGATCACGATACTGCCGTCCGCGATCTCGATGGCATCGTGTGCTTCCAGCGCGCTTCCTTCACATTCGATCTGCAGCGTACCGCCGGTGACCTTCAGGCTGTCCTTGCTGCTTATGCCGTTATCCGATGAAGTGATGGTCAAAGTGCCCGTGCCGTTCAGGACCAGATCCTCCTTGGAAAAGATCACGGCGTCGATATCGGTCTCTCCGTCTGCCGTAAAGCTTCCGCTCACACTCAGGCTGCTTTCGGAAAGAGTCGTGACAAAGACTTTGTCAGCACTCTTAACATAGATACAGGGGCTGTCCGCGTTGCTGATGTTCAAGTCCTTAAGCACCAGTTGCACCTTTGCATCACTTCCGGCCTCCACACAGACGGTACAGTTCCTGGCATCACCGCTCAATACATATATGCCTTCCGCATCGATAGTGATCTCCTTTCCGTCTTCTGCCATAAGATATACTGCATCCGTCAGGTCCGGGGACTGTTCCAGATCCCTCTTTGTAAACAGTTCGTCCGTATCGATCCCGTCGAAGACGTTGGTGTCTGCTGTCGTTACCGTTCCGGAAGTACTTTCCGCTTTCGCCGACTGCGTAGTCCCGATCTCAACCTGTGTTTCCGTATCGTTTCCGCTGTCCTGCGAAGCTGCCTGCCCGCAGGCCGTCAGAGTGCAAACCGCTGTGATGAGTACAAGGATCATTCTCTTCTTCATATCTTTTCCCTCCGATCTTTAGGTTTTGTCATTATCATTTACAGCTATCGTTGTGCCCGGTTTACAGGGCATCCTGTGCTTCGGTCATCCGTCCCAGACTGATATCCAGATTTCCGTTCTGTGTCCGCAGCTCATCCAGAAGCTCCTTTGATGATACCTGCTCTTTGAGTACGACGCTCATGGTGATCTTGTAAAGGCTTCCCATATTGGTAAGGCGGACATCATCGTAAGTATACTCCTTAAGGTATTTCCGGAAAGTCTCTTCGAAACGATCTTCATAATCCAGGTTTTCCGGAACCATGATCTTAAGCATCCGTATGCCTTTGTTCTCCGTTCCGAAGCGCATCACATTCAGGAGCAGATTGATGCCGGATACGATCAGAGCAAAGAGCAGCGCGATCCACACATATCCCATACCTGCGGCCAGTCCTGTTGCCATGGCCAGGAAGATCCCCGTGATCTCCTGTCCGCGTCCCGGAGCGGAACGGAAGCGTACCAGACTGAAGGCGCCTGCCACAGCCACTCCGGTACCGATATTTCCGTTCACCAGGATGATCACCAGTTCCACGATCGCCGGAAGGAGCACCAGTGTTGTAACAAAGCTTTTGGAATAGCGGTTTTTGATCATGTAGCTTCCTGCTATGATCAGTCCGCAGACAAATGCCATGATCGTTGCGATCAGAAATTCACTTCCCGAAAAAGTCCCGTTTGAGATTATGGATGAAAAAATATCGTTAAACATAAGACACCTCTCCTTTCATTCTTCCTGCAAAGCCTGTAGTTTCTTTTATTGCTGCTGCCTTTACGGTCGCAGCACTTCGTATCATGTCGGCATATCCGGCACCGTATTTGGAAAAGGATGTCGGAAATACTTTCAGTTCGCTGAGCTTCTTTGCCAGCCCCACCGTCATCGCGTTGCTGACCTTGATCTCCATCAGGTACTGCCCCGGCTGTAAAAGCATCCGGCCCTTTCCGATCTTTCGCAGGTCGCGGCAGTTTGCGTTCCATTCTATGTTGCTGTCAAAGGTCACTCTGAATTCCGGGTCTTGGATCCCGGCCATCGCCATCCGCTCATAACAGATGCTCATTGCAGGGATCAGTTCTCCGTAAAGCTTCAGGAAGGAATCGATCTCCTTTGCGATCTGTGAGGATCCGATGTCGCTGTCCCTCCGGGTCAGATATGCGTGCATCTTTTCGTATCTTCCGGAGATGCGCCGTTTGTAGACGATGCCTGCATATTTCTTCTTGATCTCGATAAAGGCATTGGTGTCGTCCGCCGTATCCCCGTATGTCCTGAGTCTCAGTTTTTCTTTATAAAGAGGTTTGTCCATCGAGGTGCGTATCAGCCGGTAGTCTTTTGTGTCAAAGTAGATATTGTTGATCCTGGATAAACCGTACTGATCGGTCTGTGCCATCGTATCCAGGTATTTCTTCAGTTCCCTGTACTGCTCATCGTCCAGCAGGTATTTGATCTCTTTTCTCTGAAAGACTTCTCTGTATTCTCCCATGATCATCACTTCCTTTCTATGGTCGTATGATAACTTCCCAAGCTTAAACGAATATTAAAAAAGAACCGATGATGATTTTTTTTCGGTCCTTTTTTTGTAAGCTTCTTTTTTCTGTTATTTTAGTATGATGCGGAATACCGTTTCGCCGCCTTCGGAATGGGCCCGTATATCCCCGTTGTGGTTCCGGGCGATCCTTCTTGCGATGGCAAGTCCAAGGCCATAGCGGTTATCCTTACGGCTCCGGGCCTGATCCCCGCGATAGAAGCGTTCAAAGATCTTTTCCCTCTCTTCCTCCGGGATGGGATCTCCGCTGTTGATCACTTTGATCTCGATACCGTTCTTGGCTTTCAGACGCGCGGCGATCACACGGACCCTTGTATCCCGGTAGCTGTGACGAACCGCGTTGTCCAGTACGGTGGCGGCCATCTGTTCGATCTCGTCCCTGTTGCATTTAAGGCGCAGTCCTTCTTCAATTTCCGTTTCTATGGATACTCCCTGCTCAAAGGCGACGCCTTCATAGGAAAGGCAGGTTTTTTCCAGGATACGCGACAGGTTTTCCTCCGGAAGGGATGAGGGATCCTCCCGGTTTTCCAGTTTTGAAAGATTCAAAAGCCCGGTGATCAGCCGGTTCATGCGTTCGGATTCGTAACGTATGTTTTCCAGATACTGCGCTTCACCTTCACTGCTGCTGATCTCATCTGCCGATGCCATGATCACGGCAAGGGGGGTCTTCAGTTCATGGGAAGCATCCGCGATAAATTCTTTCTGCCTTTCAAAGGCTTCCGCGGCGGGCTTTGTGATCCAGGCAGTGATACGTCGGGATATCAAAGCGATCAGAACCTCCAGTACGGCCAGCAGCACCAGTGATTCCGCCAGCAGTTCCCACAGTTTCCCCGAGAGTTCGCTGTCATTCAGGATCACAATGGATTCCATGTAACGGTAGCGGTAGGAATAGCGGCTGAAATAAAGATTTCCCGTGCGGATGCAGTCTTCCTTTTCCTTTATAAGTATTTCTCCGGCCACCGCTGCGGGGTCAAAATCCTCCGAGCTGTTCCCGTGGCTGTAGATCCCGGCGATCTCCCCGTTTTCCACTTCCACGGTATACAGTTCGTAATCCATGACCATCATGTTTTCCAGATCACGGGGCTTAAGCCCGGCATCCCGGGGAGCATCCTCCTGCCCGCCGGCACCGGGGCGGGGTTCTTTGCTTTCATCTCTCCTGCCGCGGTCCTCCAGGATATTCAGGTTCCGCCGGACCCCTTCTTCTTCCCGGACATATGCGTGCACATTTACCAGCACCAGTACCGTAAGCAATATCATACTGAGCATGGCAAAGATCGTAAGATATGTTTTTTTCCTGAGTTCCTTCATGATCCCTTACTCTTCATATTCCAGCCGGTAGCCCATATTACGGATGGTCTTGATCGACACATGGGAATCGATGAGCCTCAGCTTTTTCCGGACAAAGGACATGTATGCCTCCAGATTGTTGGATACGGCCTCGGAATCCATCCCCCAGATCCTGTCATAGATCAGCTCCCTGGACAGTATCCGGTCCGGATTGCTCATCAGGTATTCGAGGAGCTGGAATTCCTTATTGTTTATCCCCACATCCTCATTGTTACTTTTGCAGCGGATGCGTGAAGCCCGGTAATCCAGGATCAGATCCCCGAATTCCAGAACACTTTCCACGGCTTTCCCGATATTAAGCTGCGCATTGACTCGCGCTGCCAGTTCATCAATGTGAAAGGGTTTCGGCACATAATCGTTGGCGCCGCTCCCAAAGCCCAGAAGCCGGTCTTCCAGCTCGGCCTTTGCCGTCAGCATGATGACCTTTACTTCCTTATCTTCTTTCCGGAGCTCTTTCAGGATCTCGATCCCGTCTTTTTTCGGCAGCATGATGTCCAGTATGATGAGGTCATACATGCCGGAAAGGGCGTTATCCAGACCCTCCTCCCCGTCATTTGATATATCCACCGTATAACGGTCACGTCGCAGACGGTCTGCCACAAGCCCGGCCAGCGCTTTTTCATCTTCCACCACCAGTATGCGCATACAGCTTCCCCTCTCTGCTTTTCTACTCCGGTCTTCGCTTTCCTGCCTTCTTTTGCCGGTCTCCGGGAGCTTCCCTGTCTCCTCCAGAAGATTATAAGTCAGAATGCCAGTGAACGCAACCGGACTGCAAACTGCGGAAACAAGATCCTTTAAACAGCTTGATCCCGGACAAATTCTCCTTGCACCTATTCTGTCTGCGTGTTATATTATCCTCAGAAGCAAGGTTGGATAAGAATTTCTGAATTTCTGTACTTTCAAAGAATCTGAATCTCCCTGCTTTTATCACATTATTTGTTTAAAGCGGGAGAGGAAGAAGTAAGATATGTCCATAGCCTCTTCCGCAGCAAGATGACCGGAAGGAGGAAGTGCGTATGGACAAGAAGACATACCTGCAGTACCATCCTGCAGCCTGTGCGGCCCTGGAGCTGGAGCTGCGGGAAAATGCGGAACAGCTGGTGATCTCACCGGAGGAACCGCTCAACAG
>JAFZOW010000097.1 GCA_017552715.1 Lachnospiraceae bacterium | reverse complement strand
TCGTCAAGGGATGAGATGACTATGCCCTTGGCGCCGGCCTTGCGGTATGCTTCGCGGAGAGATGCCAGCTTGTCTGCCACGCTTCTTCCGGAATACTTTTCTTCAAGGATCCAGATGGGTGCTGCAGGAAATGCCGGACGGTCTTCCCAGATGTTGTCCACCAGGTCCACGTCAGTCTTGAAGCGGGCACCCTTACTCTTGAGGGCGTCCCTCAGCAGATCGCCGAAGCCCTTGGTCATGGTGCGGCCGTCGTAGCCCAGGGTCTGACCGAACTTCATCTTATCAGCCAGATACTCGTCGATCTCGGGAACGCCGGGCTCGCCCATCTTCATGAGTTGGATGCCTGTTCCTTCGATCTGTTTACCTGCCTGGAGGAAATATCTTCCGTCTGTCCAGAGCGCAGCTTCCGTAAGTGAGATGACGATGCTTCCGGCGGAGCCGGTGAAGCCTGACATGTATTCGCGGGCCTTGAAATATCCGTCCACGTATTCAGAATCGTGATAGTCGCTGGACAGTATCAGATAATAATCTATATCGTTTTTCATCATTTCGCCCCTGAGGAGCTCAATTCTCATTGTAACATCATTCATAAACTCGATTCTCCCTTCAAAACATTAGTTTATCATACCCAAAAAAATCTTTCAATAAATATAATTATCTATCGCCTTTTTACTTTTTTGTGTTAGAATACTAATATGACTGATTATGCAAAAAATTCAGTAAAAGAGAATCCTCTGGGCACGGCTCCGCTGATCCCGCTGATAGCAAAATTTGCCATCCCATCCATCATCAGCATGCTGGTGGGAGCTGCATACAACGTCACGGACCAGATCTTTATCGGTCACGTGGTGGGAATGCTGGGAAACGCCGCTACAAACGTGGCATTTCCTACGGTTACGCTGACCACGGGTATTAGTATGCTCTTCGGTCTGGGAACCGCGGCGAATTTCAGCATAAATCAGGGTGCAGGCAAGATAGAAGAGGCCAGGAAATACGTCCACACCGGGCTTACCGGAGTGATCATCGCAGGCATACTGATAGGACTTCTGGTGTTCGTTTTCAGGAGCCCGATAATAGTGCTTTGCGGTGCGGATTCCGCGGGAAACGTATATCCATATGCCATGGCCTATCTTTCCATCACGGCCTTCGGTCTGCCTTTCCAGATGTTCGCTCACTCGTCCTCAACCATTATCAGGGCTGACGGACGCCCCACCTATTCCATGCTTTGCACGGTGTCAGGGGCGATCCTGAACGTCTTTCTGGACTGGCTGTTCATGTATCCCTTAGGCATGGGCATAAGAGGCGCAGCCTTCGCTACGGTGCTGGCACAGATACTGAGCTTCAGCCTGGCCGCGCTGTACTATCCGAGGTTCAGAGCCTTCCGCTTAAGCATAAGGGAACTGGGTATCAGCGTGCCTCACATGCTTTCAAGCATGGCGGCAGGGATCCCGAACTTCTGCAATCACATGCTCATGATGGTCACCAGCATCGTGTTGAACAACATGCTGGCCACCTACGGAGCTATGTCGGTGTACGGATCGGACATACCTCTTGCGGTATCCGGCGTAGCCCAGAAGACCAGCATGATCATGGTATCCTTTGCGGTGGGTATCGCTCAGGGCTGTCAGCCCATCTGGGGCTTCAACCTGGGAGCAAAGAAATACGACAGGGTGAAGGGTGCGTACTGGAGAGCCTTTGCAGCGGCCTTTGCCGTGGGCGTCATATTCTTTGCGGCGCTTCAGCTGTTCCCGAGACAGATAATATCCATCTTCGGCACCGGATCGGATCTTTACTTCGAATTTGCAGAGAAATATCTCAAGATATTCATGATGCTGGTGTTCTTCCAGAACATTCAGCCCATCACAGTCAATTACTTTTCCGCAACGGGCAATCACAGACAGGGACTCATCGTATCGCTG
>JAFZOW010000096.1 GCA_017552715.1 Lachnospiraceae bacterium | reverse complement strand
GAGGAGCATAAAAAGCTGTCCAAGCGCTCCGGCCATTCTTCCTTTGAGGATCTGATCGACCAGGGCTTCCTGCCGGAGGCCGTGCTGAATTTCGTGGCGCTTCTGGGCTGGTCTCCCGAGGACAACCGGGAGATCATGAGCCTTGATGAGCTGGTGGAAAAATTTGATTACCGTAAAATGAGCAAATCGCAGGCGGTCTTTGATTTCGGGAAGCTTCGCTGGATGAACGGGGAATACCTGAAGGCCATGGATCCGGAGAGATTTTATCAGATGGCGCTTCCTTATCTGTCCAAGACCCTGACACGCAGCCTGGACCTGAAAAAGATCGCCGGCATGGTGCAGAGCCGGATCGAAACCTTTGAGGACATAGCGGGACATGTGGATTTCTTTGAGGAGCTGCCGGATTACGGCCCGGAGCTTTATATCCATAAAAAGATGAAATCCACCATGGAATCGTCCCTTACGGTGCTGGAGGAGCTGCTGCCGGTCCTCGAAAAAGAAGAGGATTATTCCAATGATGCGCTCTACCGGCTTTTTACCGGCTTTGCTGAAAAAAAAGGCCTGAAAAACGGCACGGTGCTCTGGCCGGTTCGGACAGCCCTGTCCGGAAAGATCATGACTCCGGGAGGCGCTACGGAGCTGATGGAGCTTCTCGGAAAGGAAGAATCCATAAGGCGCATTCAAAACGGCATCGAAAAGCTCCGGGCAGCCGAGGAACCATCCCTTGATTGAGGCATCCGCAGCCCAGGAGGCTGCTTTAAGGCACGGGGAGGGGCCGGCGGTCATCATAGCCGGCCCGGGCTCCGGCAAGACCTTTGTCATTGTAAGCCGTCTCAGATATCTTATCTCACATCGTAAGATCCCTCCGGAAAAGATCCTGACCATTACCTTTACAAAAGCCGCCGCAAAGCAGATGCAGGACCGGGCGTTTTCCATGCTTAAGGACACAGCATCAGCCCTCACATTCGGTACATTCCATTCTGTCTTTTTTTCCGTCTTAAGGCGCACATATCATCTGAGTGCGGACAATATCCTGAAACCGAAACAAAAATATATGATTTATGATGACATCCGCCGGGAGCTGAAGCTTACGGGCTTTGACACGGCAGAATTCATATCAGAGGCCGCGCCGGCAGTCTCCGCGGCAAAGTCCGGAGGGACGGCGGTTTTTTCCGGGATGCTGTCTAAGGATGAAGCCAGGACGGCATTGGAATCCTATCAGAAAAAGCTGAAGGAGATGAGGCTGATCGATTTTGACGATATGCTCCTTATGTGCAGGAAGCTTTTTCAGACGGATCCAAAGACCCTTGCTTTTTGGAGGGAGAGATTTCCGTATATACAGATCGATGAGTTTCAGGACGTATCCCCCATCCAGTATGAGCTGGTGAGGCTTCTTTCCGCACCGCTTCACAACCTTTTTGTGGTGGGCGATGATGATCAGGCAATTTACGGCTTCCGGGGCGCAAGTCCCGCGGCCATGCGCACCTTTCAGGAGGACTACCCGGCGGCAGGCCTTTATTACCTTACGGAAAATTACCGGTCATCCGCATCCGTGGTATCCTGCGCGGCCCGGATGATAAACAGGAACCATGACCGGATCCCCAAGGAATTCATTCCCATGCAGGAGCGGGGGGAGCCGGTAAGGCTCTGCCGTTACCCGGACAGGAGCACCCAGGCGGCTCAGATGCTTCGTCAGATGAAGGAATCGGCCGATGCCGGCACCCCGTATCATGAGATGGCAGTGCTTTTAAGGACGAACCACCAGGCCGGCTGCTTTTCGGAAGCATTGGCTGAGGCAGGCATCCCGTTTCGCTGTGCAGAGCGGATCCCGGACCTTTATTCTTCCATGCCCGCCAGGGACATTTTTGCCTATCTGGAATTTGCGGCAGGAGACAGGAGCCGCTCCCTCTTTTATAAGATCATGAACAAGCCGCTGCGCTACATCAGCCGGAATGCGGTCTGGTCGGAAAAAGTTTCTTTTGGGGAGCTGTATGGGTATTACCGCTTTGATGAGAGGATGGAAAGGCGCATCAGGGCCCTGGAGTGGGACATCGAAAGGCTTTCCGTGATGAAGCCTTATGCGGCGGTGCATTATCTCCTGCATGCCATGGACTATCCGGCTTATCTGCAGGAATATGCAAAAGAACATGGAGGAAGCGCAGCGGCGCTTCGGGAACAGGCCTTTGAGCTCTGTGAGCGTGCCAGGCTCTATGAGAGCCTTTCACGCTGGAAGGAAGCCATACGGCAGGAGAGGGCCGCTTCAAAGGAACGGAAGGACGGGGTGCGCCTGCTTACCATGCATGGCTCAAAGGGGCTGGAATTTACGGAGGTGTTCCTGCCGGACCTGAATGAAGGCATCATGCCGTACCGGAAGGCGGTGTCGGAAGCTGAGATCGAGGAGGAGAGGAGGCTTTTGTACGGGGCCATGACCCGGGCGAAAAAGCGCCTGCTTCTTGGCGTGATCTGCCCGGGTCATGGAACGCTGCTGCCGTCCCGCTTTATCTATGTCGATGAGATCCTTAACGAAGGGATATGAGCTCCGGCAGGGTAGCTTCAAAATCCACTCCGTACCAGGGCTTTTTCGGATTCTTAAGGGTTACCTCAATGGTATGGGCCGTGTAGTCCGCCGCGAGGCGCATGGCATCCTTCCAGCTTAAGCCCTTCATCAGCT
>JAFZOW010000095.1 GCA_017552715.1 Lachnospiraceae bacterium | reverse complement strand
TTCTGGAGAGTACTGTTTGCGACGGAAACAAAGACGAATATTTCTGTGATAATAATAACGGACATCGTGCTGGCGCTCTTTTGTTATCTGGTGACCTGGATCGGAGCGGGAAGAGTGAAGAAGATCTCTGTGACGGAACTGATGACGGAGTGAGGGGGTTGAAATGAAAAAGAAGATTTTTGCGGTTTTATTACTGGCATTGATATCGGTAACCGGAATAACTGTGACGGCAGCAGCCGAAGACTACATCTACTGTGTCGGCTCGGTCAGCAAGGTCTATGCAGCGGCCGCAGTGATGAAGCTTGCGGACGAAGGGAAAGTGGATATCGATGCTCCGGTGACGGAATACATACCGGACTTTACGCTTGATGACGAAAGGTACAGGGACATCACGGTGCGGATGCTCATGGATCATACCTCGGGGATCATGGGCACGACCCAGCTGGGAGCGTTCTGTTACGAGCACGGCGCCCTGCATGATGACATGTTCTTAAAGCTATTGTCAAAGCAGCGTCTCAAGGCGGATCCCGGGGAATATGCGGCCTATTGCAATGACGGATTTGACCTTCTGGCACTGATCGTGGAGAATGTCACGGGCATGGATTATACGGACTATGTCAGGGCAGAGCTTGCTTCCCCGACAGGGGGCAGGGCTACAGGTTCGGCCGTTGATTTTGAAAAGCTCGGGACTCCTGCGCCATCATATACTCCGGGAAATCTGCATATGGATTTCGGCGTAACGGAGGCGATCGGCGCGGGGGGCATTTATTCTGCGGCAGAGGATGTAGCGGATTTCGGCGCGGGATTTTTTGAGGGCAGCAAGGTCTTATTATCAGAAAAAGCAAAGCGGGAGATGGTGATCCGGTGGAACGAAGGCAGTGATGATGATCCGTATAAGGACGGGAGCGGCCTTGGCTGGGATGAGGTGCAGCTGGCGGGCTACGAGGAGACTGGCGTGCAGGTGCTGCTTAAAGGCGGGGATGCGCTCATGAACCATGCGGCCCTTATGGTCGCGCCGAAGGAAGAGATAAGCGTCGCGGTGCTTTCAAACGGAGGTTCAAGCGCGCTGAACGCTCTGCTGGCTGATGCCCTCCTTCAGACTGTGCTTGAGGAGAGGGGGATCAAAAAGGCTTCGGAAGAGAGTGAGGAATATGAGCTGGCGGCGGATATCCCGGCTGGATATGATGAATTCGAAGGCTTTTATTCTTCCGAAGACAGCAGCGGGGGCGCTGTGATCCTGCATGTGACGTTTCCGGATCATAAGTATATGCATGTTGAAAGCATCGGTCCGGCAAGGAGGACTACAAGTGATCTGATGCTGATCCAGGAAGTGGCAGAGACCGGGAATGGAAGGTTTGCCGAGCTTGCCTATGAGATCGATACGGACGTGGCATCATCTGTCGATGAGCAGCTTTTGGATGCAAGGACGGCTGCCGATCCCGAGATCCTTTCCTTTGTTGAAGGCTCTGATGGAGAGATATACTTAAGGGCTGATTATGCAAATGTCTTTCCGGAGCTTGGAAGGAAGGAGAACAGGAAGTATATCGGTGAAAAGATGGGAGGCAATCCCGTGGGGCAGA
>JAFZOW010000094.1 GCA_017552715.1 Lachnospiraceae bacterium | reverse complement strand
TATCACTCAGGTATTTCTGTTTCTGCTCCCTGTAGAGGTCGATGATCGTTCCGGCTTCGGCAAACAGCTCTCCCAGCTTGGAAAGGGACATCTGCCCCTTGACGATGGAAGGATCGCCCGAAACATAGGCTACTCCGTGATCTGTCATGATAACCGGCTTCTCCTCATTGGGATCCCCCACCACCGTATAATCGTACTTCTCGTAATTATCATACATGTAAGAAGTATACTCATCCGGCAGATAATAATCGAAATTCCCGCAGAGCATGTGGTTCACGTTCAGATTGGCCACAGAGGAAACCTGAGACGGGTTCAGCCCGCTGATGATGCCCACGGGGGCCGGATATCCGGTAGGCTGGTCGGTATAGTATTCGTAGATCTCCACCAGCTCATTGCTGCCGTTTATGATATAGGACCAGCGCTTATCCGCCGCATCCACGGTGGTGGGGTCGAGATTCAGCGAATTTCCGGAAAGAGAGGTCGTGGAAGCCAGGCTGACGGGGGTAGCCTCCGCCTTGTCTTCCGTATAATTCAGGCCGCGGTTACCGCCGCTTATACCGGTATTGTAATAACTCTCATCGCTCTTAACGCCGTTGAGCTCATTGATGCTGTTAAAAACAGCATACTCACTCTTACGGTTCAGCGCAGGCTGAGCCGCATCCGCTGTTTCCCCGGCATCTCCGGCGAAGCTAAGATCCGCCGGGAGCACTGTCCCGACAAGCATTACGATCGTCATGATCCATGTCAGCAGCTGCCTCTCTCTTCTCTTCATCCCTGATCCCCCTGTAGTGGTAATAATAATATACTCTTCTATGTCCGCAGGTCCCAAAGTCATGATCCGCTTCATGCAGGCATGATCGACCCGTATTCCTTACACGAACATGTTTATTATACATCAGAACCCGCCCCCCTGACAAGCCGAAGCCCTGTGTGATCATCTGTATACACAAGGGAATGAAAAAGCCCGGTCGGGCACCTTTTTAAGCCGACCGGGCATATCTTCGCATATAATGTGTTCTCTTCGGTCAGATCTTCATATCTCCTTCTTTTACCCATCCTGCCTTTACCACAAAGGCATGGATGATGAGCGAAAATACCGCAGGCAGAACAAAGCAGATGAGCACCAGGCCAAGCCAGTCAAAAGCGGTGATGGCGCTCTTGGTGCCGGCGGCCACATCGTTCACCCAGCCGGTATAGACCCCGAGAGGGCCTACAAAACCGCAGGTTCCCATACCGGAAGAAATGGGAGCGCCGTTCATCTCCATCTTGAAGATGCAGGTCGCTATGGGGCCGGTGATGGCAGAAGCAAGGGTGGGTGCGATCCAGATCCGGGGATTCTTCACAATATTTCCCATCTGCAGCATGGAGGTACCTATGCCCTGGGAGAGCAGGCCTCCGATCTTGTTATCCTTATAGGAGATGACCGCAAAGCCGATCATCTGCGCGCAACAGCCTGCAACCGCCGCTCCTCCGGCCCGGCCCGTAAGCAGCAGGGCTGCACAGATCGCGGCGGAAGAAATGGGAAGGGTAAGGGCCAGACCCACCATCACGGATACCAGTATACCCATCAGGAATGGCTGAAGCTCCGTAGCCCATTTGATGAGGTCACCGGTGGCCAGAGCCGCTTTCCCCAGGGCGGGAGCTATGAGCCAGGATAAGAACATCCCGACGCCTATGGTTACCAGCGGTGTCAACAGTATATCGATACGGGTCTCTTTGGAGATGGCTTTACCGAATTCGGCGGAAATAATGGCAACAAAAAGCACCGCCAGGGGCCCGCCGGCCCCCCCCAGGGCATTGGATGCAAAGCCCACGCTGACCATGGAGAAAAGCACCAGCGGCGGACATTTCAATGCATAGCCTATGGCCACCGCCATGGCCGGACCGCTCATGGCGGATGCGATGCCGCCAACGGTATATTCCACATCTCCCACCTTTGCCACCGTCTCCATCAGAAAGCCGATATGAAACTGCGTACCGAAGGTGTTGATGATGGTACCGATGAGCAGAGAACAGAACAGGCCCTGAGCCATGGCCCCCAGCGCATCGATGCCGTAACGCTTCAGTGAGATCTCGATATTCTTCTTCTTTAAAAACTCTTTCATGATGCCTCCACAAGTATGGTTTTTTCCCGCGAAATTGTACCACAAAGCTTCAGCTTTGCGCAACACACATTTTTGTGCTTTTTTACGGCGTCCTACTTCTCCTCCACCACCTGGAAGATATAGAATTTCAGATAATAAGACGAATCCGCGGCCCAGAGGATGGGATGATCCGGAGCCTGGGTGCGGAACTCCACCTGCTTCAGGCGTCGGTGGGCGCCGGTAGCGGCTTCCCGTATGGTCTTGGCAAAAAGCTCCGGATCCATAAAATGGGAGCAGGAACAGGTACAGAGAAAGCCTCCGTTACGTACCAGCTTAAGACCCCGGAGGTTGATCTCACGGTAGCCCTTTACCGCCTGCTTAACGGAATTCCTGGATTTTGTGAAAGCCGGAGGATCCAGGACCACCACGTCATAGCGCTCCCCGGCTTCTTCCAGCTCCGGCAGCAGTTCAAAAACGTCCGCCGCCCGGAAACGCACCACATCCTGCAGTCCGTTCAGAGCCGCATTCTCCCGGGCCTGGGCCACGGCCAGCTCGGAAGCATCCACACCCAGCACTTCGGAAGCACCGGCGATCCCGGCATTCAACGCAAAAGAGCCGGTATGGGTGAAGCAGTCCAGCACCCTCTTTCCTTTGCAGAGCTTATGGATGGAGGCCCGGTTGTTCTTCTGATCCAGGAAAAAGCCGGTCTTCTGTCCGTCCTGTACATCCACCATATAGCGGACCCCGTTCTCCAGGATCTCCACCTTTGTATCAAAAGCATCCCCGATAAAACCCTTGCAGGGCTGCATGCCTTCCTTCAGGCGTACCTTGGCATCGCTGCGCTCATATATACCGCGGATCAGTATGCCGTCTTCCGCCAGTACCTTTTTAAGTGCCTCCAGGATCACGGGCTTTAAACGGTCTATCCCCAGAGCCAGGGATTCCACCACAAGCACATCCGAAAACTTATCCACCACCAGTCCCGGCAGAAAGTCCGCCTCACCGAAGATGATACGGCAGCTGGAGGTGTCGATCACCTGCTTCCGGTATTCCCAGGCATCCCGCACCCTCTGCTCCAGAAAAGCCTCATCGATGGCCACATCCTTTTTACGGGACAGGATGCGAAAAGCAATGGTGGAGGCCGTATTTACGAATCCGATGCCCATGAAATAGCCGTCGAAATCATGGAGTTCGGCCAGATCCCCGTTTTCGAAAGCTCCTTCGATGCTTTCGATCTCGTTATCGTATACCCAGGCACCGCCGGCTTTGATGCTGCGCCCTGCTCCTTTTTTCAGAAATACTCTGACCATCAGTCCTTCTTCCTTACCGAATATCCGAACTTTCCGAGGTACTCCCCAAGGCCGTAGTATTCGCCATGAGAATAAGCCAGAAGACCTGCCTTTGACAGATCAAAGTGTCCGTTTTCGTCCATATATTTTGTATCCACATTGGTGCAGACCACCTCGGCAATGAACATATCATGGCTTCCCAGCTCCAGGATCTGCTTCGTTACGCATTCCAGACAGACCGGGCTCTCCGCCACCCCGGGGGCCTTCACCTTCTGCGAAGGGATCTTTGTAAGCTTAAGATCCCCTTCCAACGCGAATTTATCCATATCCCTTCCGGACTTCACTCCCACATAGTCCACGGCTTTTGTCATGGCTTCCGTGGTCAGGCATACGGTAAACTCCCCCGTACGCTTTATGATATCGTAGGAATAACGCTCCTTTCGTATGGATACCGAGAGCATCACGGGATCCGAGCAGATCGTACCCGCCCAGGCCGCCGTCATCACATTGGCACGGCCCTCTTCATCCGCACAGCATACCAGCACCGCCGGTACGGGGTAGAGCATGTTCGATGCTTTCCAGTATTCTCTTGCCATATCCGACCTCCTCTATTTAAACAGTTCCCAGAATGCCACGGCGCTGGCCGCAGCCACGTTCAGGGAATCCACGCCCCGCTGCATCGGTATCTTAACGCTCATATCGCAGCTGCTGACCGTATCGATGCAGAGTCCGTCATTCTCATTTCCCAGAAAGACCGCTATACGGCCGTCACTCATGCCGGCTGTATCTCCCAGTTCGCGGCTATCCTCCCCGAGAGCCATGGCCATACAGCAAAAGCCCTCCCCTTTCAGGGCTGCCACATCACTCTTACGCTCGCTCCCAAAATAGGTCCAGGGAAGGGCAAAGACCGTCCCCATGGAAACCCTTGCAGCCCTGCGGTACAGGGGATCGCTGCAATCCGGTGTGAGCAGCAGGGCTTCGGCTCCCAGGGCCGCCGCACTCCGGAAGATGGCCCCCACATTGGTAGGATTATTGATCCCTTCCAGTACCACCACGCGCCGCGCTCCGCGAAGAACTTCCGAAAGCTCCGGCAGCTTCTTTCTCTGCATCAGGCAAAGGGCTCCGCCGGTCAGCTTGTATCCCGCCAGACCGCTCAGCTGCTCGTTGGTACCGATCCATACGGGAACATCACCGATACGCTTAAGCAGCAGATCCTCAAGATGCCTGTCCTCCAGCAGCAGGGAGACCGCCTCATAGCCGGCATCCACTGCCCTTCCGATCACCCGCAGGCTCTCGGCGATAAAACAGCCCGGTGCCGGTTCGTTGCAGCGTCTCAGCTGCACCTCCGAGCGTTCCGAAAAAAACTCCAGCTCGGGTATATGAAGATCTTCAACTCTTCTTATATCACTCATCAGCCCAGCATCGCCACTGCTTCTTTCCAGCCCTT
This sequence comes from Lachnospiraceae bacterium, assembly GCA_017552715.1. Classification (GTDB taxonomy): domain Bacteria; phylum Bacillota; class Clostridia; order Lachnospirales; family Lachnospiraceae; genus NK4A136. The sequence goes on along the minus strand of JAFZOW010000094.1, from coordinate 33,721 downwards.
TATCCGCGCATCCCGCAGCGCACTGTCCATGGAGGGATCAAAGTGCACCCCGCCGCCGCCACATTTTTCGATCTCCGAAAGATCCTTCCAGAAGCCCGTTGCCAGACCGGCCAGAAAGGCCGCTCCCAGGGCCGTTGTCTCCACACATTCCGGGCGCTGCACCTGTACATGGCTGTAATCCGCCTGAGCCCGGCACAGATACGCATTGCTGCTGGCTCCGCCGTCCACCTTCAATACCGTAAGGTCGCTGCCCGCATCCCGGGCCATGGCCTCCACGATATCATTCACCTGATAAGCGATGGCATCCAATGCGGCGCGGATGATATGGTAACGCCCTACGCCCCGGGTAAGTCCCATGATCATGCCCTTAGCCTCGGGCTTCCAGTAAGGCGCCCCCAGTCCCGTGAAGGCTGGAACGATATAGCAGCCCTCCGTATCGGGAACCTTCTGGGCCAGCTCCTCACTCTCTGCGGCACTGCCCAGCAGGCCCAGTTCATCCCTGAGCCACTGTATCAGAGCACCACCCATGAATACGGAGCCTTCCAGTGCATAAGTGACCCGGCCATCCAGCCCCCAGGCAATGGTGCTTACCAGACCGCTTTTCGATGCGATGGCCTGCTCCCCGGTATTCATAAGGAGGAAGCAGCCCGTTCCGTAAGTATTCTTGATCTCGCCGGCCTTAAAGCACTTCTGTCCGAAGAGAGCCGCCTGCTGATCACCGGCCGCCCCGGCGATCTTTATGGCTCCCCCCAGATAGGCGGGATCCGTTTCCCCGTATACTTCACTGTTGGAGACCACCTGGGGCAGCATGACCGGGGGTATCCCCAGCATTTCACAGATCTCCTCATCCCATTTAAGTTCGCGGATGTTATATAACATAGTGCGTGACGCATTGCTGTAATCCGTCACATGCACCCGGCCCTTGGTCAGCTTCCAGATCAGCCAGCTTTCCACGGTACCGAAGAGCAGTTCTCCCTTCTCTGCCCTTTCCTTTGCCCCTTCCACATTCTCCAGGATCCATTTCAGCTTGGTGGCGGAGAAATAGGGATCCAGCACCAGCCCCGTCTTCTCCCGGATCTTTTCCTTCTGAGGGGCCAGCTCTTCGCAGAGGGCCGTGGTCCTGCGGCACTGCCAAACAATGGCGTTATAAACGGGCAGACCGCTCTCTTTGTCCCACACGATAGTGGTCTCACGCTGATTGGTGATGCCGATGGAAGCGATATCTTCCGCAGAGACCCCCGCCTTGGACATGGCCTCCACCGCTACTCCCAGCTGCGTGGACCAGAGCTCCATGGGATCGTGTTCCACCCAGCCCGGCTGCGGATAATACTGGCGTATCTCCTTCTGCGCCAGGCTTACGATCTTTCCCTCATGATCAAAAAGGATCGCCCGCTCGGAAGTAGTTCCCGCATCAAAAGCAAGTACATATCGGCTCATCATTCTTTCCCCTCGATAAAATCATAAATGTCCTTATAAACCCAGGCCTTCTTTTTTTCATTCAGGATCTCGTGACGCATGCCCGGATACATGCGGGCTTTCACATCGCGGTATCCCGCATGCTTAAGGAGCCGGACCGCATTTCCTATATCCCCTCTGGAGATGGCACAGGGATCTTCCCCACCGGAGAAGAAGCGTATGGGCAGCTCCGGTTTATTCATGGCAAAGCCGTCCTTTTTATAACAGAGCTTCGTCAGCAATACCAGGTTACGGTAGCCGTTCAGGGTAAAGCCGAAGCCGCAGAGGGGATCGGCATTATACTCCTCCACTTCCCTCCTTCCGGAATTGACCCAGGCATTGGGTATCCCTTCATCCTTATATCTTTTGTTATAACCCGAGAAGATGATATGATCCACCAGTTTTGAATGGGCCTTATCTCCTTCCAGGGAGATGAGCAGATTCACCAGAGCCAGTCCCGCCGTCATCCCCTTCATCTCGGAGGGACAGCCCAGCACGCAGAGCTTGTCCGGCTCGTCGTCATAACGGCGTATATAGCATCGTACCGCCAGGGAGCCCATGCTGTGCCCCAGCAGGGTAAAGGGAAGCCGCTCCCCGGGACAGAGCTCTGCGGCATATTCCTTGGTCTCCAGAGTTATCTCGTGTATATCTTCGATCAGGGCCTCATAGCCACCTTCATACATATAACCCAGGTCGGAAGGATCTTTAACGCTGCCTCCGTGGCCCCGGTTATCGTGGATCACACAGATATATCCCCGTTCGGCCATGTAATTCATAAAAGGCTCGTAACGCCCCTTATGCTCGCTCATGCCGTGCACCAGCTGAAGCACTCCCTTGATATCTTCCGTATCCTCCGGTTCGATCCGCAGTACCGAAAGCTCCAGGCCGTCACTTCCGGATACGTGTGTATACTCCTTTCTTCTGATCATGGCGTTCCTCCCGTAAATACAAAACTGTGATCACAGCGAGATCTGATAAAGCAGGGTCAGAAGCTTTTCGGCACTTTCCCCTCCGGCGGAGGCCGTCTGCAGGCGCCGCAAAAATGCCCCCTCCTCCGTAAAGAGCTTCACGGTCACGTTTTTCAGCCCTTCCCTTTTCAAAGCTTCCCGTATGTGTTCCTCACCGGCTTCCGCTTTTCCCTCAGCCAGCAGGGCCAGTATCTCGTTATCGGTACAGCAGACCGCATATAAAGGGAAGTTTTCCTGATAGCCGGTAAGATAAAGCTCATAGGCGATACAGTGCCCCTCCGCAAGAGGAAGCAGGGCCTCGTGAAGGGAAGCCGGACAGCTATACTTCGAAGCCCTTGTGAACATTATGGCCGAGATCAGAAAACGGGCCGCCGGCAGTACTCCCAGCACCGCGGCCACCGTTAGCAGATTGTTCTTGCTCTGTCCCCAGCTGATATCCGGATTCCTGTGCTTTGCCACCAGCATGCCGATGAGCAGCAGACTCAGGGAGATGCAAAAAAGCAGGAGGGTCCGTATCCACTCCCGCTTTCTTCCTGCTTTTATATATCCGTACGTTCCTTTCAGTACCTTCAATCCTGCCCTCCGTTATCGTTCAGCGAACCCGTGTCGTACATTCCCTGGCTGTCCACCGGTTGCATATCCTGCACCGGTGCCGGAGCCGCTTCCTGTACAGGCTGGCCGCTCAGTTCGTTCAGGTTCTCCTGTACCGTCTGGCCCACCTCGTTGAGGGAATCCAGCAGACGGTTGGTATTCCGGCTGGCGTTATCGATACAGTCATAGATCATGCTGTTAAGGCTCTGGAGCATATCGCTTAAGTATTTCTGGGAAGCGGCCATATAGCGGTCACCCTGATACTGGGCTTCCTCCACGATGCGGTTGGCCTCTGCGGCAGCGGCGGCAACCATATCATCTGCCTGCTTCTGGGCCCGGCTCATGATCTCGGATTCCGAGAGGATCTCATTGGCCTGCTGGCGTACCTGGGCCAGCATACGGTCCGCTTCTTCCTGGGCACTGCGCTCGATGGCCTCCTTATTGGAGATCACCTTGCGGTAACGCTCGATCTCTTCCGGAAGATTAAGCCTCAGCTGCTTGATCAGCTCCTCCAGCTCCTCCCTGTCCACCGAGATATTGGTACTGGACAGGAACACAGGTTTGCTGCGTTCGATCAGTTCCTCCATCTGCTCGATGGTGCTTTCGATCTGGCTGTTCGTCCTTGCCATAGGTTCATTCTCCTCGCTTAAACTTGTCGTATACCCGTTGTACCATAAATTCCGGTACACATTGACGGATGTCCCCGCCGAAAGCCGCTATCTCCTTAACGGAAGATGAGCTTAAATAAGCATATTCCAGGCTGGTGGTCAGAAAGAGCGTGTCCACATCCCCATGGGAAAGCATACGGTTCGTCTGCGCCACCTGCAGTTCATATTCGAAATCCGTAACAGCCCGCAGGCCGCGGATCACGATATGTACATCCTTCTCTTTGCAATAATCGATGAGGAGTCCGGAAAAAGAATCCACATGTACATTGCTGAGATGCCCGGTCGCTTCCTGCAATATTTTAACACGTTCCTCCACAGAAAACAACGGGGATTTCGCTTTATTATTCAGCACCGAGACCGTCAGCGTATCAAACATGCTGGCTGCGCGCTCGATCACATCCAGATGTCCGAGTGTCATGGGGTCAAAGCTGCCGGGATAGATCGCCGTCTTCATTTGCTGTCGCTCCTTTTAAGAAATACATGCTTATTCGACTTATATACCTTTTCCTTGATAATGTCAAACCCGTAGCCTGCGGCAAAGGAAAAATCCCGCTTCTTCTCTTCTTCGATGACGATGATGGTATCTTCCGTAACGGCACGGCTCCTGGATGCAGCTTCCAGAAGCATCTCGTCATAGCCCTTTCCGTAGGGCGGATCGGCAAAGACGATATCCGCCGCCTCCCGTACGCCGTAGTTCAGGGCCCCTACCGCATCCTGCTTAAAGACCACACCCCGGTCAAAAAGCTTTGTATGCTTAAGGTTCTCCTCGATACAGTCCACAGCTGTCTTATCACTCTCGAAAAAATAGGCCTTCTTCGCGCCCCGGCTCAGTGCTTCGATGCCCATGGCTCCGCTGCCGGCAAAAAGGTCCACAAAAACCGCATCCGGCACCTCGGTCTGCAGCACGTTAAAAAGCGTTTCCTTGATGCGGTCCGTAGTGGGACGGGTGCCGTCCCCGGGTGGAGTCTTCAGTTGTAAGGATCTTGCCGATCCGGCTATCACTCTGAGCATTGGACACTTCTCCTTAGGTCACGGCTTATCATGATGCAGGGCTTTTATTTCAGTCTTGTACCTTTCGCATCGCGTTTCTGGGAGCGGATCAGCGAAAGGTCGATACGCTTCCCGTTAAACTCCACCAGATGCCTGTCCTGATGGATGCTGCCAACTTCCGCCAGCTCCACATAATCCCCGCCGTCCAGCTTCATGCCGCGCACGCCCACGGCCGCCTTCTTCTTCTGGGGGATCTCCTCCCCGTCCATCTTAAGCAGCATGCCCTTATGAGAGAAAAGGGCCAGGTAACTGCCGTCATAGAGAAGGGCCACCTTAACCAGCGTATCTCCTTCTCCCAGCTTGGTGGCAGCCACGGTACGCTTGGCCACATCGAACTCATCCCCGCTTACAAATTTGATCATGCCCTGCCGGCTCACAAAGACCAGTCTCTGCAGGGGGATCTCGGCCTGATTCAGCACACAGAGTATATCCTCCTACTGGGAATCGTAGCCGCTCACGTTATCCAGGGGTACGCCCTTATCGCGGAAACGCCCGTGGGGCAGATCCGCCACACGGAAGGTATGGAGGTTCCCCGTATTCCCAAAGGCACAGAGCTTTCCTGTATTCTTGCACTCCACGATCCAGGCGTTCTCTGCCTCGATGGCTTCGCGGTTGCGCTCCAGAGTAGCGGGATCCACGGTCTTGCAGTAGCCGAAGCGGTCCATAAGGAAGATCACATCCATCTCTTCCATCTTCTTCTCTTCATAAACCGCTTCTTCCGCATTCTCGATCAGGGTCTTCCGGGGCTGGGCATAGATCTTCTTCATGGCCTGCAGATCCTCGATGATCACGTTGGCCATGCTCTCCCGGCGGTCCAGTATATCCTCGTAACGGTAGATGTTCGCCGTGGTCTGCTCATATTCACGGTTCAGGGCTTCGATCTCCAGCCCGATGAGGCGGTAGAGACGCAGCTCCAGGATGGCATCCGCCTGCCTCTCGGTAAAGTGGAGCATACCGGCCATGATCTCGGATTCCCTGGACTTGAACTTAATGCCCTCGGTGACGCCTTCCACCAGGCAGGCCTTGGCCTGGGGCCTGTCTTTACTGCCCCGCAGGATCTCGATGATCAGATCGATGACATTGCAGGCCTTGATGAGACCCTCCTGTACTTCCTTCTTTTCCCTTTCCTTCGCCAGCAGATTGGTATACTTCCTGCGGTTCAGCTCAAACTGGAAGGCCACATTATGCCTGATGATGTCCCGCAGGCTCATGGTCTCGGGACGGCCGTCGGCGATGGCCAGCATGTTCACGCCGAAGGAATCCTCAAGGCGGGTCTTCTTGTAGAGCATATTCTTGAAGTTCTCTACATCCGTATCCTTCTTAAGCTCAATGACGATACGTATCCCTTCCTTGGAGGACTGGTTGGAGATATCCACCACATCCGTGGTCTTGCGGCTTTCCGCCAAAGCAGCCACATCACTTAAGAATTTGGAGATGCCCTGTCCCACCATGGTAAAGGGGATCTCGCTGATCACCAGCAGCACATGGCCGCCCTTGGCCTGCTCCACCTCCACCTTACCGCGGATACGCACCTTGCCGCTGCCCGTGGCATAGATCTCCGTCAGTTCGTCTTTATTGATCACGATACCCCCCGTAGGGAAATCCGGGCCCTTCACATACCTCATCAGGCCTTCGGTCGTGATATTTTCATCCTTTATATATGCGATGGCGGCGTCGATCACCTCTCCCGTATTGTGGGGCGGGATCTTGGTGGCCATACCTACGGCGATACCTTCGCTGCCGTTCACCAGCAGATTGGGGAAACGGGCCGGGAGTACCGTAGGCTCCTTTTCCGTTTCGTCGAAGTTGGGCATAAAGTCCACAACATCCTTATCCAGGTCTGCCAGCAAGCCCTCCTGGGAGATGCGGGCCAGGCGTGCCTCGGTGTAACGCATGGCAGCCGCGCCGTCTCCTTCGATATTGCCGAAGTTCCCATGACCGTCGATCAGGGGGATGCCCTTCTTAAAATCCTGGCTCATCACCACCAGTGCTTCATATATGGAAGAATCACCGTGGGGATGATACTTACCCATGGTATCACCCACGATACGTGCACTCTTACGGTGAGGCCTGTCGTAACGCACTCCCAGTTCATACATATCATAGAGCACACGCCGCTGCACGGGCTTTAAGCCGTCCCGCACATCCGGCAGGGCACGGCTCACGATCACGCTCATGGCGTAATCGATATAGTTCTTCTGCATTACCTCGGAGTATTCGCTTTTCAGTATACGTTCATTTCCCTGCATGATCTTATTCCTACCTTATACATCCAAAACCGCATCGGTGGCGTTTTCGTGAATGAAGCTCCGGCGGGGGGCCACCTCGCTGCCCATGAGCAGTTCCGTGGTATCCGAAGCCAGGATGGGATCCTCTATATCCACCCGCTTCAAAAGCCTGCGCTCGGGATCCAGGGTGGTCTCCCAGAGCTGTTCCGCATCCATCTCTCCCAGGCCCTTATAGCGCTGGAGGGTAAAGTTCCCTTTATGGGTCTTGCGATATTTTGCCAGGGCCGCGTCATCGTAAAGATACTCTTCCTTACCCTTGGAAGGCACCGCCTTATACAGCGGCGGCATGGCGATATATACATGGCCCTCGCTGATGAGTTCCGGCATGAAACGATAGAACAGCGTCAGCAGAAGGGTACAGATATGGGCACCATCCACATCCGCATCCGCCATGATGATGATCTTGTCGTAACGGAGCTTTGTGATATCGAAGTCGTTGCCGTAGCCCTCGGAAAAGCCGCAGCCGAAGGCGTTGATCATGGTCTTGATCTCGGCATTGGCCAGGATCTTGTCGATACTGGCCTTCTCCACGTTCAGGGTCTTGCCCCGGATGGGCAGGATGGCCTGGAATTCACGGTTGCGGGCGGTCTTGGCCGAGCCGCCGGCGGAATCACCCTCAACGATGAAGATCTCGCATTTCGAAGCATCCCTGGAACCGCAGTTGGCCAGCTTTCCGTTGGAATCGAAGGAATACTTCTGCTTCGTCAGCAGATTGGTCTTGGCCTTCTCCTCACTCTTGCGGATCTTGGCAGCCTTTTCGGCACAGCCGATGACGTTCTTTAAGACCTCAAGGTTACGGTCAAACCAGTGAACGCACTCATCTCCCGTCACCTTGCTCACGGCACGGGCCGCATCCGGATTGTCCAGCTTGGTCTTGGTCTGTCCCTCAAAGCGGGGATCCCGGTGCTTGATGGAGATCACCGCCGTCATGCCGTTACGCACATCGGGGCCGGTAAAGTTGGCATCCTTATCCTTCAGTATACCCAGCTGCCGGGCATAGGTATTGATCACCGTGGTGAACTGGGTCTTGAAGCCCGTGATATGGGTACCGCCCTCGGCGTTATAGATATTATTACAGAAGCCCAGCACGATCTCGTGAAACTCATTCACATACTGGAAGGCAGCTTCCACTTCCACGCCTTCCTGCTCGCCGGAGAAGTATACCACATCGTGCACGGCTTCCTTCCCCTTGTTGAGGGCCGACACAAAGCCCCGTATCCCTTCCGGCTCATGGAATTCCACTTCATCGGGCTCCTCGTGCCTGGCATCCTTAAAGTAGATGGTAAGCTTTGGATTCAGATAGGCGGTCTCATGGAGGCGTGACTTGATATCTTCGGCTTTGAAATAAGTCTTTTCAAAGATCGTATCATCCGGGGTAAAGTTCACCCGGGTACCGGTCTTTCTCGTATTCCCCAGTTCGGGAAGCAGGCCTCCTTTAAGCTCCGTGATGGGCTCGCCCCGCTGATATTCATCTTCGTATATGTGGCCGTTACGCTTGATGGTAACCTTCAGATGGCTGGACAGGGCGTTCACCACCGAGCTGCCCACGCCGTGCAGACCGCCGCTGGTCTTATAGGCCGTATCGTCAAACTTACCGCCGGCATGCAGGGTAGTAAATACCAGACGCTCGGCGCTTATGCCCTTGGCGTGCATCTCCACGGGCATACCGCGGCCGTCATCCTCCACGGTGGCGCTGCCGTCTGCTTCCAGCGTCACCCAGATGTGATCACAATGCCCCGCCAGATGTTCATCCACAGAATTGTCTACGATCTCGTAGACCAGATGGTTCAGACCTTTGGTAGAAACACTTCCTATATACATGCCCGGACGGACGCGTACCGCCTCCAGGCCTTCCAGCACCACTATGTTCTCGGCGCCGTAACTGTCATTTCGTATCTCTTCTGCCATGATCTCCTCGCATATCATTTGATTAATGCCTGCCCGCACGCAAAGAGCGCAGGAAGGCACCACCATATTTAGTAGCCTTCAGGCACGCACGGTACAGATTATAGCAAATAGGTAAACATAAGTCAAGGGGTTTGCGAACATATGTTCTGAATCTATTTCTTCCCCGCACAGCGGCGGACCCACTGCGCATAAAGACTCATCAGGGGATAGGGACGCTTTGCGGGGGCGATGCCCAGAAGCTTTGCCGCCCCGGGGATATCGGGGAATTCCCCGTGCTTCAGGAAATAACGGTAAAGAAGGAGCATCCCTTTATCCTTCTCTCCGGGCACATGCCAGATACACACCGGATTGTAAACGGTATTGGTGGCTACCAGGTAGAAACGCTTTTCCGTCCAGTAACGCCAGATATAAGCCGCGGCTTCCAGCACGGGCTTTCCCTGTGCCCTGTACAGCGCTGCGGCTATGGAAAAGACATGTTCGTCATTAAAGTTGGGATTCCCGGGGAAGCCCTTTTCCTTAAAAGTAAAGAATATGCCCTTGGCGATCTCCGTAAACTCCCGCAGTGCCTTAGCCGGCCCGCAGAAGAATTCCCCGCCGTAATGGGGAAGCGGCAGCTGTTCCGGGCACTGCGCATACTGCTCACTGCCTTTCTCCCGAAGCTCCCGGTAAAAATCCCTTATCATCTTCCGCTCGTTATGCTCATAGCTGTGATTTACGGGGTAGAGCATCATGGCATCCGAGCATTCCTCCCAGAGTTCCTTAAGCTCCCGGGTACACAGGGTATCGGTATCGATCAGGCAGATCCGCTCATACTCCGGCACGGACAGAAGATAATCCAGGGCGGAGAAACGGTAAAAGATCAGGGACCAGGTGAATTCCTTACCCGCCTGATACTTCTCTTCGTAGGGGACTATCACGTTCCGGATCTGATACTTTTTAAGGATATCCAGATACTGCTTCGGAGGCTCGTCCGTGGCCACAAGCAGCACCTCGTCCTCCGGGTTCTTAAGCTTTGCGGAGACCAGGGAGACCACCATATTCTGCATATACAGTTCATAGCGTTTGCCCGCATCGGACTGCTTAAGCTGCGTGGAGGCGGAATAATCCTCCTTAAAGGCAAACATATTGGCGATAACGTTCATCTGTTCTCCCCCTACCGGCTGATACGGTACCCCTTCTCCTTAAGCACGGGAACGGCCGCATCTCTGGAAGCCTCATCGTAAAAGGCGATATACAGAGCACCTTCCGCCTGCTCCCGGTTGTGGGTGATCCCGATATTCTTGATATTGATGGAAGAAGCTGCCAGCAGCGTGGCAACGGCAGCGATCTGTCCGGCTTCGTCCGGCACATCCACAAAAAGGCGGAAATCCCGGGGAATGGCGGTGGTGCGGCGCTCGCTCATGGAATTGCGGTAGCTGCCGCTTTCCGTAAAGAGGGTGCCTATGCTCTCAAAGCGGCCCTCTGCCAGTTCTTTATCGATGATGCGCAACACCCGGATGTAACGGTCCAGGAACTCCCGTATGTTCAGGGTATTGCTGCGGCATATGCTCTCCCACATCTTCGGATCCGAGGAGGCGATACGGGTGATATCCTTAAAGCCCCCGGCGGCTATGGTCTTCATGAACTGCTCTTCGTTGTCGGCCCCCTTCACCATTTCCACCAATGCTGCCGCGATCAGGTGGGGCACATGGCTGATGGCCGCAGTGGCATAATCATGGTAGCCGGGGCCCGCACTCAGGGGTATGGCCTTCAGCTCCTTCACCAGCTTTGTAAAAGCTTCCGTATATTCCGGCCTGGTCTGTACCGAGGGGGTTAAGATGTAAAAAGCGTTCTCCAGGATCTGGGCATCCGCACTGGCATAGCCTGTGGTCTCACGGCCCGTCATGGGATGTCCCCCCAGGAACTGCTCTTCTATGCCCAGCTCCTCCGCCGCCTTCTGTATATCCCCTTTCACCGAACCCACATCCGTGATCAGGGTATCCTTTCCGACAAGGGGTGCGATAGTCTTTAAGTTTTCGATATTGCTGCCCGTGGGGGCACAGAGCAGGATCACATCCGCCTTCGCCACGTCCGAACAGAGGCTTTCCGCGATATCATTCAATGTGCCGTCCGCCACGGCGGGCTCGATCCTTTCCTTATGCCTTGCCCAGGCCGTGATATGCGCATCCGGCCTGCTGGCACGTATGCCCCGGGCGATGGAGCCTCCGATCAGGCCGAAGCCCAGAAATAAAAAGCTTTTAAAATCCGTATCCGACATCTCTTACGCAGATCTTCCTTTCGATTTCTGAACCGGCATCTCTCAGCCGGCACGAAACAGTATAATGTATCGCTTCTTTTTTTTCAACTGTAAGCATCCGTCCAAAAAACGGCCCCCTTTACAGGGAAGCCGCATTTTCTCTTATCATATGCAGCGCTCAGGGTATCATGATCACCGAAGCCTGACTGCCCCGGGTAAGACCGGCCTGACGATGGGACCAGTATTTCTCCGGCATACAGAGGGTGCAGTCGGTAACGGTCTCGATGTTCTCCTCCGGGATGCCGCTGCGCAGCAGACAGTCCTTCAATACTCCTTTCAGATCCAGCATGTATTTTCCGTTTTCTTTGGCATCATAAAAGGCTGTGGGGTCTCTTCCCAGCAGTTCCTCCACCGCTTCGATCACCTCTCCGCCCACTTCAAAACAGCAGCGGCCGATGGCGGGCCCGATACAGGCCTTTATATCCTTACGCTCCGCCCCCAGCAAAAGCATCTGCTCTATAGCAGTCTTCTCGATATCCTTAACGGTGCCCCGCCAGCCGGAATGGACCGCGGCCACAACCCCGGCCTTCTCATCCGCAAGCAGCAGGGGGATACAGTCCGCCGTAAAGATCACCAGGGGCACCCCGGCTTCCTTCGTCACATAGCCGTCCGCCTCCATCAGTTCTCCATAGCCGTAGGGAGGTCTTGCCTGCGCCTCTCCCACGATGAGCACCTCGGAACCGTGCACCTGCTTTCCGCATACAAAGCGCTCCTGCTCTATTCCGCAGGAGCGCAGAAAACGCCGGTAATTCTCTTTTACCTTTTCCTCCTCATCCCCCCGGTTCATTCCAAGGTTTAAGGATGCAAAGATCCCCTCACTCACGCCTCCCCTTCTGGTGGAGAAGCCGTGAGGAAAGGAGATCTTTGTACTTTTTACGATTTCAGCATTCACTTGATATCAAATTCCGGTTCTTCGTCGATCTGCTGCCCGACATACTTCCCGTCCTTTTTTCTCTGCTTCACACATTCCGTCAGCAGGTATTCGATCTGTCCGTTCACCGATCGGAAGTCGTCCTCCGCCCAGGCAGCGATCGTATCATAGAGTTTGGCCGACAGGCGCAGGGGAACCTGTTTCTTTTCCGCCATCAATACAGGCTCCCGGAATTGACGATGGGCTGCGCGTCATGGTTGCCGCAAAGTACTACCAGCAGATTCGATACCATGGCGGCCTTGCGCTCCTCGTCCAATTCCACGGTCTTCTTCTCGTTCAGGCGCTCCAGGGCCAGTTCCACCATACCCACGGCACCGTCCACGATGAGCTTTCTGGCATCCACCACGGCCGCAGCCTGCTGTCTCTGCAGCATGGCCGCCGCGATCTCAGGCGCATAGGCCAGATAAGTGATACGTGCATCCACGATCTCCAGACCGGCATCCGCCACCTTGCTCTGGATCTCATCCTTGATACGTCCTGCCACCACTTCCGTGGAACCTCTGAGGCTGCCGTCATCCGCCACTCCGTCACCGGTGGTGTCCACATTATCGGTCATATCGTAAGGATAGACCTTTACCACGTTACGTACCGCGGTATCGCACTGCAGGGAAAGGTACTCTTTAAAGTTATCCACCTCGAAGACCGCCTTGGCGGTATCACGTACACGCCACATCACGGCCACCGCCACTTCCACCGGATTGCCCAGCACATCGTTGACCTTCTGACGGCTGTTGGAAAGGGTCATCACCTTAAGGGAGATCTTTTTGCTGCCGGCACTCTCCGTTGTAACCGTTGCTCCCTGAGAGCTGATGGAAAGGATGTTGTTAGGTACTGCCACGTCCCCGCTCTGTCCAAGCTTCGTTCCGGCTGCCGGGTTGAAAGCGGTGCAGAAAGGATTGACCCAGAAGAAGCCGTCGCCTTTCAGCGTACCTACATACTTACCGAAGAGGGTCAGCACCAGAGCCTCATTGGGTTTTAAGACCTTCAGGCCGCAAAGCAGGATCCAGCCCAGGCTAAGCCACAGGATCCCGATCACATTCAGCCAGCCCAGGCCCATAGCCGAAGCCGTTATCATGCAGGGAACGCAAAGTGCATAAAGCGCCAGCACGAGCAGAAGGACCAGTCCTCCGGTCTTATGACCGCTGATGATCTTTTCCTGTACATTTGTATTCATAACGATACCTCCTTTGAGTGGGGCGACAGCTTGCACGCCCGGTTCGTTTTGATATCGTTATGATATCACCACACTTTCATTTTGTCAACAACAATTTTTATGCAAAGATCATGCACTTTACTCTTCCTATGGAGACATACTTATCCTGCAGGGCCGCGATATCCGTCCCCTCCTCCATACGCTGCTCTGTGGGGATACCGTTGCACTTAAGCCATTGCCCTTCCGCCATATCCCTGGCATCGTAATGATCCGCATAAAACTGGATCGTAGCCGGTTTCCGATCCCAGAGTATCCCCCGGCATTCCTCCGGCGGACAGCCCGGGATGTTCACATTCCAGATGCCGCTTAAGTCCACAGGCTTTTTCAGGAGCTCCCGCATCAGCTCCGGCAGCATCTTAATGGCCAGCTCGTTGGAAACATAAGCTTCGTTGGAAAAAGCAAAGGACGGCACTCCCTGCAGTATCCCTTCCATGGCGGCTCCCACGGTACCGGAATAGGCAATATCAAAGCCGCTGTTGTAGCCGAAGTTCATACCTGAAAAAACACAGTCCGGCGCCTTATCCTTCATGATATGGGAAAAGGCCACCTTTACGCAGTCTGCCGGAGTTCCGGAAAGAGAAAATGCCCTGTGTACGGGAACGGGAAAATCTTCTTCCTTCAGGAACAGTTCCTCACGCAGCGTGATCCGCTGGCTCATGGCACTGCACTGCTCCGCCGGCGCCACGATCCAGAGCTCATGCTCCTTAAGGGATGCAGCCGCTTCCGTCAGCAGCCGCAGCCCCTCCGCTTTGATCCCGTCGTCATTGGTGATCAATATACGCATACAAAACTCCCCTTCCTGTGATATAATGCATTTATGGAAAACAAAGCCTTTCAGAAAGCTCTTTCAAATATGAGTTACGATTTCGCCGCCAGAGGAGCCGTACGCCACCTCTGCGATCTTGGCTTTGATGCGGCAGAGATCGAAAAACGTCTTTCCTATCCCCTGCCCCTCTCCCGTATCGAAGAGGAACTGGCTATCTACCGGAAAGAAAAAGAAGCGCCGGAAGCCTCCTGGGATTACGAAAAAACCACCGACGCCTATGGCCGCACTTCCTTCCGCCGTGTGCGGAAGGACTGAAGCTCAGAAAAGCTCTTCCATCTCCTTATAGATCTCCGACAATCTCCCGTCACTCAGATCCGCCTCATTTAAGATGGTGTAACGGTCGGCCCGTGTTGCAGCGGAAGCCTGCCAGGCCTTTATGAAGATCTCTTCCGTGATCCCGTATGCGGAGGGCTTTACGGGGATCCCGAAAGTTTTGATGACCTGCACCACCTTATCCGTATCCCGCCCCTGGAAGATGCAGGCCGGATAGGAACCCATGGCTGTTGCGATACCGTGGGGAACATTTACCTGCTCGGCAAAATCCTCCTCCAGGGCATGACAGAAAAGATGCTCGGAGCCGGAAGAAGGCCGGGAATTCCCCGCGATCTCCATGGCCAGGCCCCCCATCACCAAGGCATAGGTAAGTCTCCGTATAAAGCCCGTGCTCTTAAGCTCTTCTCCCTCCGCATGCAGTACGGAATCAAAAGCCATCTCCGAGATCATGTAGGCAAAATCATCCACATTCTCCCGCCCTTTGGAAGCAGCCATTTTCCAGTCATAGAGGGCCGTATATTTCGAAACCGTATCCCCTATACCCGCCAGCAGCTGCCGGTCCGGCGCGCTCTTCACCACGTTCACGTCGATGAGGATCGCATCGGGTATGGTACAGCGGAAGCTCTTTCTGGCTCTCCCCTCCGTCCCCAGTACCGCCACCGGCGAGGCCAGGGAATCGTTGGACAGGGTGGTGGGCAGGCTGATGAGCTGCGTCTTGGATACAAAGGCGGCAAACTTGGCCAGATCCAGCACCGTGCCGCCGCCGAAGCCTATCACCGTACGTATGTCGTTCATGGTGATATACTTGGCAAGAGCCACGGCGGAATCGTAATCCGCTTTCTGTATCAGGTACAGCTCGCTCTTGGGGAAATCCTTCATCATCTCCGAAAGGAGCCCTTCAAATATCCCTTTCAGGTTTTCTTCCGTGACCAGTATGGTCTTTCCGGAGGAAAGCTTCGGGAACACATCCCCCATGGCTCCGGGGATATCCTTAAATACGTCTTCCTCAACGATAAGGTGATAAGGCAGTCGAAAACGGTTCATGGCATATTCCTCCTTTGTTGCATAACTGTCAGCCATTATAACATATGCCCAAAGCTCCTGCAATTCATGGAGCTCCATGGCCGCCTGCCATGTAAACGGCATTTCCTTTTGTAACAAAAAAAGCACCCGCTTGCGCAGGTGCTTTTATCATTCCGTTCTGTGCTTCGGATCGGAAGAGCTTACTCCATCATGCTCTCCATGATCTCGTCAGCTTCGCTCTCGGAAAGCTGAGCAGCAGCATACAGGGTCTCACCGTCGGTGATCCATACATCGCCGTCATCATCGATGTAGTAGCCCAGCTCCAGAGCACCTACGGTAACCAGCAGGTAATCTTCGAAATCGGAAGAAGTGGAGGAAACGCTCTCTACGGTGTACTCAGCAAAAGCCTCAGCCTCGCCGTCGTAAACATAAGCGAAATCTCCGTCGCTGCCGCTGAAGAATGTGATAATGAACTCGGTGGTGCCGTCATTTGCATAGTAACCGTCAACATACTGCATATCGGTCTCTTCAGGATCGGACTCGGGCTCAGCGGGCTCAGCAACCTGCATAGCATCAACGATCTGCCCCAGGGAACCCAGCAGGCTCACCATGGTGTTGTTCATGTCGACCATATCCTGCTGATTGCCGAAATCAGCCTCGGTCAGCTCACCCATCTCATCAATGACTTCCTTGCACTGGGAAAGCAGCTCAGTGATGTTCTCATCACCCTGGATCGCATCATTCATGTACAGCTCTTCCACAGAATCATAGGTCTCCTTCAGGGTCTTGTAGTTCTCCTGAAGATCGGCGAAGGTGATGCCACCCTCGTCCTTTGTCTCGGTCTTGGTCTCTTCTTTCTTTTCTTCCTTCTTCTCCTCAGTCTTGGTGGTCTCCGGGGCAGCCTCGGAACCGCCGCATGCGCAGAGCATTCCTACGCTCAGCACTGCGGAGATCAGCATTGCAAGTACTCTCTTTTTCATAATTTTCTTCTCCCTTTTTTCTGTTCGCCTCTTTCAGGCTTTCATCATCATGAAACACGGGTATTATATCACCACTGTAATAATTGTCAAGTTTTATGTCACTCTATATTGTATTCCCTCTTCTCCGCTTCGCTAAGGAAAGCATCGGGGAACTGGCGCTTCGCTTCCTCGATCAGCTCACGGTAATCCATGTAATGTGAGCGGTATACAGTTCTCACATCCCGCTGGATAAAGGAATTGTCTTTGGCAAAAAAGGCCATGCCGTCGGGGATATATGCGATACGCGCAAAGCTTTCCGCTTCAAACAGATTGATCCCGTACTCGTCCACACAAAGGTAAAAGCCGTCTTCTCTGTCCGACAGGACAAAATGCAGTTCCGATGTGCCGTCGATACGGTTCCGGTATTTTCCCAGACGTATATCCCAGATCTGAATGCTGTGGTCATCCCCCTGCATCACCAGGTTCTTATCATCCGGAGTAAAGCTGATAAAACCGAACAATCTGGACTGCTGATGGATCACGGCAGTCACGTTCAGGCTTTCAGTGTCTACGATCCTTACCTTTCCGTCCGAACAGAACATGGCCGCCAGCTTCCCCGAAGAGCTCACGCAAAGGTATTGATAATCGGAGTTGTCGGAAACGGCATAAAGATCCTCATCGTTAAAGCTTTTCTTCTACCCGCTGGCAAGATCCATGGTGATGAGCGGCGTATTCTCCAGCGAGATCAGCAGTTTGCTCCCGTCATTCGTCATCACCACATTGCCCACGGGGATCTCGCTAACTTCCTCATACAGAAGCTTTTTATTCTCCGCATCGATAGCAGCAAGCCAGTAGCCGTTCCACATACAGCAGTATTTTCCGTTCACACTGAAGCAGCAGCGCGTATAGATCTTGTCTGATCCGAAGGCATCAATATTCTTAAGCTCCGCACTCTGCTTCAGGGGATCGATATACCAGAGCCCCTCCGTTGTGGCGAGGATCGTAAGACCGTCCAGAAAAGTAAGTCCGTTTGAATACTTTTCACTTTGGTCAAAAACATAAAGCAGCTTCCCATCCGGATCATAAAAACAGAGCTTCAGTCTGTCATGAAGGCTCTTGGTCACATAATAACGGCCTTCCGGCTCCACCCCTGCCGAGATCTGTGTTTCCGCCAGCTCGGGCAGCTCCTCCAGTCCTATCCCCTTATGATAGGAAAGCAGATATATATCGGTACGTTTATCACTCCGGATCAGGCGCTGCTGGTCATAGGAGCATAATCCTCTGAGAGGCAGTCCGCTTTCTATACGGTACTGGTCCCAAAGGCTTCCGCTCTCCGTTTCGATCCAGTCTATGACGCCGTTTGAGTACGCGACCATCCCCCGGGAGCTTGTCTGGGAGAGCAATAAAGACACAGCCACTTCCGGCAGGACGATCCGGGATATTTCTTTTCCCTCTGTATCCCACACGTATACGCCTTTTTCCAGCGCCAGTACGATCTGTTTCTTTTCCGTCTCCTGATCCGTATATTCCTGTATCTTCAATAAAGCCATAAAGCCCAGGGAATCGTTCACCGTGATCTTCGGTTTTTCGGTCCACATCACCCCTTCATCAGGGTCTATCCATTCCAGGACCATCTTCTGAACACCGACTCCTCCCATATAATAATCGGAATTACAGCCGATCAGGGCAAAATGGCCGTCTTTGGAAGGCGCGATACGAAGGATCGTGGGACAGGAGCTTGGGATCTCCTTCTTACTTCCCTCTCTGGCATCGATTATGCAAACAATGGAGTTCTCATCTTCATCCGCCCAGCGGCAGACGGCACAACGCCCCCCGCCAAGCACCGCGCCTTTGGATAAAAATGAATTATCCGAATCTGTCTCCACTTCGTATATCACTTCTCCGGAAGAAAGCTCCACACAACGCACATAGTCGGTTTCCACCAGAAAAGCCACTCCTTCGGTCACATCAAAAAAAGCTCCTATATAATAAAGATCTGCCGGTACGGACACAAGCAGCTTTGCCTCATGATCATAGATGCCTAATGTTTCCTCCGTAACCACATAGACATGTTCATCGTCCGCTTCCATCCCGACCACATCATCCATCCCCAGGTCCGAGTTGATCCTGAAGGGGATCATCACGATACGTTCCCAGCTTTCCGGCTCCCAGACATAAACATTTTCCCCGCGATCCAGGCTCAGAAAATACTCTCCGCTTCCCGAAAACTGCATGGTATCCACGATCTGTTCATGATGAAGAAGAAGGTCGAAATCCAGCTGACTTCCGTCGTCATATACATGCAGAGCCTGACTCAGGGCGTATTCAGCTTCCGGAACATAGGGACGCTCATCCTTTTCCGTAGGCAGTGCGGCCATGGCGATCAAGGCTGCCGTTTTGCGTTTTCCCTCATTCAGAAGGGACAGGGATTTTTCGGCATAGAATCGGGATTGGTTCTTAAGAGTATCCAGATACTGATCATAGACATCTGTTGCCAGCTGGGTCTTTTCCAGAGCCAGCTGTGCACTGGTAGCTGCAAGGGTGGCCTTTTCGTTTGCCAGATCCATCATACGCTGAGCCACCCGCGCATTATATATACCAAAACTGATACCCAGAACAGCCGCAGCCAGCGCAACGCTTGCCCCCGCCGTGACATAGCGCCTTATCATGCGCTCACGTCTTCTCTGGCGAAGCTCATCATAATCGCAGCCGATCAGGGGAGCTGCCAGGCGTACCAGTTCCGTCTTGAATTTCTTATTCCGCTCTTTACGGTCCGCCCCCCGCACATCCGCTGCCAGGGGTTCTACATCATTTCCCTCTTCATCCAGGATCAGCTGTTTCGGGAAGCTCTCCTCCGGCTCTCCCTCTATCAGTACGGCCAGCACATGATCCCGGTCGTGAAAACTTATAAAGCTGTCTATCTCCCTGCCGACCCATTCGGATTCCGGTGTCCGGGGAGAACAAACAACGATAAGATACTCCGATTCCTTCAGTGCTTCCGTGATGTTGTCATCCAGATCACTGCCGATGGGCAGCTCTTCCTGATCACGGAAGACCCTCTCGATACGCTTCTTACCGTACTTTTTCCGCACCGCCTCCGGAATGGCAAAGGTCTCAAGGCCCTTGTGCAGCTTCTTAGCCACTTCCATATCCAGTTCTGCATGACGGTAGCTGATAAAAGCGTTGTATCTCATCCCTCCACTTCCTCGTAGGTCTTATCAAAGATCCGCCGGGCGATGATATAGATATCCTTGTGATCATCCGGTCGCACGGCAAGATAATCTCCCTTAACCCCCAGGTAGTAGCTGTCCGTATCCCAGGTGGTGAAAAGCTTCAGTCTGTGATCCAGTTCCTTGGCATAGATCCAGCTGCCTCCCAGAGCCACACAACTCTTTGCATAAGGAAGAAGTTCGATCCTCTCACCGGTCTCGGTATTGATCACGGCAGGTACATACTCGCCGGGATAGATATAGGGATCATCACTGGTCTTATAGGAACGTTCAAACTTTTCCCTGCGGCAGGGATAGATCTCGCCGTCAACCCCCAGAATGATCAGCACATCATCCTCCACTTCCACTTCAACATCTCCCTCCAGGGTACGGATCAGTACTTTCTTGCCGTACTCCGAAAGATACCTGGCCTCTACATATCCCTGCTTGACATCTTTCTTCATATAATGCTTAAAGCCTGTGATGTCTTCGTCTTCCACACCGGCATAGCGTATGATGCTTTCCGAATAATAACGGTGCATACGCCCCCGGAGGAATTCGCGTATGGCTCCGGGAGAGAAGGTCCTTCCCCGCATGGCAAAAAGATCCTTTTTCAGGATGCCTCCGGCCTTGGTGGTATGGCCTCCGCCGCCCCCCAGACCTTCCGTCAGGAAATCCGCCAGTTCATTGGCCTTTACATCCTTGCTGCAGCTGCGGACCGAGAGCTTGACCCCGAAGGGAAGGATGCTGTATACCAGGCAGCTTTCCAGACCTTCCACTTCCAGCAGCATATCACTGATCACCCCCAGGAGATTGGGATCGCAGGGTTTCGACTCGATCATGGCATAGGGGAAGCCTTCCTCATAAATGGCATTCTCCAGTGCTTCTCCCGCGATGGCCAGTTCTTCTCTGGAAAGATTGGAATTGCGGAAATACAGTATGTCTTCTTTGCTGTATCTTGCATGATCCCGAAGATCCCGGTCCGCCGGATGGGAGATCTCGGCAAGCCCGCCGGTATCCGTATAAAGACCGTAAAACAGAGCCGTCGCCACATCCGGATCATCATTGATCTCGAAGCCCTCGTTCTCCAGAAGCTTAAAGATCACGCTGGAGCAGGAACCGTAATTGCTGCGCAGTTCGGAAAGCGCCGGGAGCGTGGTGGACAGCTGGTGATGGTCGATCACCGCAATATGCTCCGCCTCAAAGTGGGTCACATTGCTTTCCCCGTACTGACAGTCCACGGTAAGCAAAAGCTCGGGAGGTGCCAGCTCCGTTACATATTCCACGGGGATCTCGAGCCGCTCCACCATGCTCAGGAGATTGCACTTGGTGAGCAGTGCCCGGCCGCCGTATACCAGGCGCGCCCTTACCCCTTGTCCCGCCAGGTAGCGCCACAGCGCAAAGCCGCTGGCCAGGGCATCCGCATCGGGATTGTCATGGCACTGGATCACTATGTTATTGAATGCAAGAAGTCTGGATAATTTAATACTCATAATCAATCAAACCCGTTATACACTTTCCCGTTCAATGTAAGATCTCCGCGGCAGTCGGTGTAACTCATGTAATTGTCCTGCCATGCGGCGATCCGCCCGTTTTCGTTCCTTATACGTACCGAGATGTTTGAGTTCATCGCGATAAGCCCGCCGGCATTATTGCAGCCGCCGTAGGCATAAGCCTCTTTTCCTGTTGCGGAGAAACGGTAAGACACATTATCCAGGATCACCGAAGACTCTCCCTTAAGAGTTCCGGCTCCGCTGGCCTGTTCCGCTCTCACATCGATATTCGTGCCCATCTCATGATAGCGCACTTCCGCTTTATCACCTCTTATACTGCCGGCCACCACCAGCGCATCCGCGCTGCCGAAGCAGTGCAGGAAGACCTTGCGCATATCGATCCCGGCGCAGCCCGCATAAGATCCCAGGCCGCAGCACTCACCGGCTGTATAAGTCATATCCAGTTCGCAGTCGTGTACATCCAGCTCCACATCCCCTTCCATGCAGCCGATGCCCACGGCAATGCCGCCGATCTGCTGGAGCAGGAAACGCCCCCTGTGTATCAGGATACTCGCTGCCGTTTCGCCTCCGATGCCCACGCCCCGGTTCCCCCGGGCCTCTATGCTCACAGCTCCGTTCTGATAGAATTCCAGTTTCCCTGCGGCTCCGCTTAAGCAGCCTATACCGAAATAATCATCCGAATTGAGCTTGATGTTCAGATCCCCTTCTCCCCGCAGGGTCAGTTCCGCTCCTACGGGCACGTGGATACCGCCGCCGCTTAAGATATTATCCCCGGTCAGCACCAGCGTAAGCTTTGCTCCGGGCTTCAGCTCGATGAGCGGCAACTGCTTGGGGCTGTTGAGGTGAACATGTTCCAGTGTGATCTGCCCTTCGTAGCCTTCGCATATCACCAGCCTGAGGTCTGCCTTCTGCCCCAGGGCCCCGCTCAAGGTATAATCGCGGAAAGTCCCCTCCCCGGGCCGGCTTTCGATCTCGGTATAGCCTTCGCGGCTTAAGCCGGTGGCGGAGAAACGGTTGGTCTTGCCGCTGACGAACACCCGGCGCAGGCCGCCGTCCTGCCTTTCCTTCTGGTAGCGGCAGATCTCTTCTATTATAGCACCATCGATGCTGCGAATCACCTCCGGAGCGGGACGTCCGGTGTAATAGCCCTGGATCAGGTCACAGCCCAGGATGATGACCGTTCGGAGTTCCTCTCCGGTCTCCACTCCTTCCGCCAGCACCTGTATGCCGTTGTCGTGGGAAAAGTTGATGATCTCCCTTACGAAATGCTGCTTCTGGGGACTGTCCTGAATGCCGGATAAAAGGGAACGGTCTATCTTCACGTAA
The DNA here is from genome assembly GCA_017552715.1 of Lachnospiraceae bacterium. Lineage (GTDB taxonomy): Bacteria > Bacillota > Clostridia > Lachnospirales > Lachnospiraceae > NK4A136. Next base: position 11,223 of record JAFZOW010000094.1, on the reverse strand, counting down.
TTGGGCATATAGCGGAGCAGATTGGAAACATTGGAATATCCGGTACCGTAATCATCAACGGCCGTATCTATCCCCATACGTGCAAAGCGGTCCTTCATATCCGCCAGTTCGTTGTCATCCAGTTCCGTCTGTTCCGTAAGCTCCACAACCGCCTTGGAACCGCGTTTTTTCAGCATCTCTTCGATACGCCGGTAATCCATTTCATCCAGCCGGGTACCCGGTATGCTGTTGATGAAGATATGGGCTTCCCCGAAAGCATCGCCTTCCGTCTCCATCTGCTCCAGGACATTCAGGAAGGTTGCCTTTTCCACATCCGCAAGACGTTTGAGTTTTGCGGCAAAACTGATGATCTGCAAAGGCGAGACCTTCATGTCACTCTTTGCCCGCATCAGGGCTTCAAAAGCAAAGATGCTTCCGTCCACGGCACTCACGATGGGCTGGTAATAATAATGAAGCCGGTTCTCATCCAATATGGATCCGACCTCCTTCATCATACGCAGCTCCTCGGAGGAGATATCCGTTTCACTGCTGACATCCGGCAGGGTATTCCCGTGACGCTCCTGCACGATACAGGTACGCCGCAGGCTCTCCAGGGCGCGCATCAGCCCCTGCATCCACATACGGTAGGTTTCGTCATAACTGCGGATGCGGCTGCCGTAATCCACCACGGCATAACCGAAGCAGCTGTCCTCAAAATGCAGCGGAGTAAAGATATAGGCCGCAGGCTCTTCCCGTTCCTTATGCAGATCTGGAAGCAGATCCACCGTATCAAAGCTGTCCTGCAGATCGATCACGTCCCGGGTGGGATCATCACCGAATGATGCCAGGGCATGCAGCATATGCTCCGGATAACCGTGGCTGGAAAGCATGCCTCTGGACAGGGCTGCCGGTGTGGCCCACTGTTCACAGAGACAGATATGAAAGCTTTTATATCCCTTTATCTGACTCAGGTTATCATAGATCACGTCGATCCCCCCGTGAAGGCGGGTCTGTATCATGATATTCTCCTGCATCTTGTTATGCAGGGAAAGATAGGTCCCGTCGGACTGTCCGGAAGCCCAGCTCTTGCGCAGTATATCGCGGTAACGGACTTTTTCCGCATCACAGCCGCAGCTGCCTCCGATAAAAAGCTCCACCGTCGTATCCGGATCACTGATCTCCTCCCCCCGCATAAGCTGCAGGATCGAATGCGCAGCGTGCTGGCCGGTGGATGCGGCCGGTATATAGGCACTGCTGATGGGACAGGGACTGGTACGTCCCTCCTCGATACTGTCAAAACCAACTACCGCGATATCTTCCGGTATATTAACCCCGTTCTCTTCCAGGGTTCTTGCAAGGCCGATGGCCATCTGGTCATTGGCACAGATCACAACCTCGGGCAGACTGCTCCCCTCTCTCAAGAGGTTTTCCGCGCAGCCGCTCCCGCTGGTATACCAGAAATCCCCGTAAAACACCTTTTCTTCCCGTAAAGGGATGCCATGGGCCGCCAGTGCATCTTCATAGGCCTTCTGCCTCTGTCTGGAATGGGGATGCCATCTGCGCCCGCTTAAAAAAGCTATATCCTTATAGCCGTGTACTTCGATCAGATGATCCACAAGGCTGCGGAAGGGCGTGTAGCTGTCGGTCCAGATGCTGGGGAAATAAGTGCTTCGGGCATCCACCACCAGAACCGGCCCCGTATAGCATTCGTGGATCTTCTCTTCCAGAGCCTGCAGCACTCCCGGAGTCTGTATGGTATCCGAAAGGAGTACTACGGCATCGAAAAGGCTGTAGTTCACAAGGGAATATATATTGGATTCCCCCACCTCACGGGTGGTGGTATCCTGGTATTTTATATACATGGAAAAAATGCAGACATCGAAATCTTCCGCGAAGAGCGGCCGCAGAAAACCCCGGATGAACTTTTCCTGATAGTTTTCGTCCGCCTGCGCCATCAGCAGAGCGATGCGTTTTCGTGCCGCCATAAGAACCTCCGAAACCCATCGTATAATACCATATTTCTACAACTTATACAAGCACTTGCACATGGGGCAGCCGAGTGATAAAATACCACATGTCTGTAAATTTGGAGGTATATTATGAAAAAGAACAAGAACAGAAAAAAAGAGGAGATCCTGAAGGCGGAAGACAGCACAAAGGATGAAAAGGAGCTGAAAGACTCCGAAGAAACCCCTGAAGAAGAGGACAGCACGGAGAACGAAGAGAGCACCGAAGAAGAAAGCCCCGAAACTGCGAAAGATGAAGCCTCGCAGGATGAGGATGAAAGCCCCGACAGCGAAGAAGGCGCGGAGGATGAAGAGACTTCCGACTCCGAAGAGGATACGGATAAAGAAAAAGCATCCGATGATGACGAAAAAAAGGAGCAGAAAAAAGCTTCCAGAGAAAAGGCCAAAAATGACGTGTCCGATAAAGAAGATCTGGCCGCAAAGCGCCGCACCATCATCATCGAACTGGCTCTTGCCGGCGTAGCGCTGCTCGTCATCGTTGTAGCCATCGTCATCAAGCAGGCCCAGCAGTCCAAGGCTTTATCCGAGAATACGGCCGATCCCGTTATCACCGCCGTCAGCGGTGACAGCGCAGCTGCAACGGAGATCGACAACAGTGCCCTGTTCGTCGGCATTCCTCCCGTGACCCAGCCCACCAAAAACAGCGCTGTGGATTATGTGGCTCTCGTGGCTGAAGGGAAAATGCTGGATCTTTCCGCAGACGGTATCGAGATCTATGTCCGCAATTATACCGACACCGCTTATTTCCTCAGCGAGACCGGTGTGAGTGAAAGCTCCATCGAAAAGGCCATCAACTCCCAGCTCCTTTCCGGAAGCCTGGAGGAAGTCCAGACGGACCGGCAGGTAGCCGAGATGTACGATACAGTAAACATCGACTTCCTGGGCACCATGGACGGTGTTGCCTTTGACGGCGGCGAAGCCAGCGACTACGAGCTCACCATAGGTATCAGCGCCTTTATCGACGGTTTTACCGAGGGCATCGTCGGCATGAGCATCGGGGAAACAAAGGATGTGCATGTGGTATTCCCCGAGGACTATCAGGCTGCGGAGCTGGCCGGAAAACCGGCGGTCTTTGCCATCACCTTAAACTCCATCCTGCACGGGAACAAGCTTCCGGAACTGACGGATGCGCTGGTATCGGAAAAGACCTCCGGCGAATACACAACCGTAGCCGCCTATAAGGATTTTATAACAAAAAGCCTACGCAGCACATCCATCTGGAATTTCATCGACGCAGATGCCTATGTAAGCCATATCGACGAGGACAGCGTGATCGACTACTACAACAAGACCATGGAACAGGTAGACGCCGCTTCCCTTTCCTACGGTATGGATGCGGAAAGCCTGATCGGCATGAGCACTGGTATGGATCTGGCTTCCTTTAAGGATCAGCTGATGAATGATTCCGTTACCTTTATAGAGCATTCTACTCTTTACAAGGCCATCGCGTCCCGCGAGAACATCACTGCCACACAGGAAGATATCGAAAAGGTGGCATCGGAAAACGGCTATGAAGGAAAGACGGACGAATTCATTGCAACCTACGGCGAAGATATGATCCGTGACTACATCCTGGAGGACAAGCTCCTGGAGTTCTTCCTGGATCTGAAGTAAGCAGGATATATAAACAGGCCGGAAGCTTCTGCTTCCGACCTGTTATTTTTTTACTTCTGCGGGATCCTGTCCCTTTCCGATATCCGTTCTTTTATTTTATCTTTACGTAATCCGATTTGATATAGGCTTCTCTTCCGTCATAAAGGATCTTGGTCCAGCCGTCTTTATCCTTTTCCAGCAGATCGTATTCGGCATCCACCGAAGCGGTTCCCAGCACCTGGGAGTCCGTACCGGCCCTGGAGCGGATATTTACAGCTTCCGTAACGGTAACCTTTCCTATCACCTTCTGGTCGCCGGAATTCAGTACCACCAGATAATCGGACTTGATATAGGCGTCCTTTTCCTCATAGATCACATGGCTCCAGCCGTTGGCCAGCTGTTCCTTGCATTTCAGACGGGTTCCAGGCCCCACGTTTCCGATACGGTCGGCATTTTCGCTGTCGGAGGCACGGACATTCACATAATCCGTCACCTCAACCTCAAACTCCTTCTTATTGTCGGCCTTGTCTTCTTCCTTCCCCTCTTCGCCGTCTTCTTCCTTTCCTTCTTCGGTATCCGTCTTAGCTTCGGCGTCTTCCGGATCGGTCTCGGCAGCCGGGTCCGCATCATCCTTATCCGTAGTCTGTCCCGTGGCTGCTGCTGCAAGTCTTTCGCTCACGCCGTCCCGGATCAGCTGCTTTAAGGATGCCATATACTCCGAATATTCCGGATTGCTGTCCATGATCTCTTTATATGCGGCGTCCACACGCTTAAAGAGATCCACCACATCATCCTGTGCGGTCACGGCACGGATATACTCCACTACGCTCTCATCAAAGCCGCCGGTATACACATACAGCTCCCCGGGAGCTTCCTCCGTACCCTCCTTGCGGCAGACCACCAGGGTCTCCACGGCGGGCATGGTCTGGTCAAATTCCCTGAGCTTCAGATCATAAGCCACATAGACCATGCTTGAATCCTCGTAAGGCCCGGGCTTTGTATACAGCTTCAGATTACGGTAGCCTTCGATATACTCGCTCTTCGACTCAAGCTTGGCCTCTTCCAGGGAATCGGTGTAACTGCGAAGCTTCTTATAGCTTTCGATATCATCGCTCTCCCTGGCTTTGAAATAAGCCGAGATCAGGGTCTTGAGCTCCTCATCCTCGCTTTCCGTAAGGGGATCCGCAGGTACTTCGATGAGGCTTCCGCCGCCGTCCGGGCTGCTGAACACTTTATCCACTGACACACTCTGCTCCGCCTCGGTAGTACGTTTCTGTTTTGTTACCACACCTACGACCACCAGCAGTATGATACTGGCCGCAAACAGAACCCCGACACCGATGACAAAGCTTCGGTTCTCGGAAAACCAGCGGGCGATATCGCTTGTCTGGGCCTTGCGCTCGGTCTTTCCGGCCTTGCTTTCCTTATTACGTTCGCGGGCAGGAGCGCTGCTCTTCTTATGATTCTTCTCCTTCTGCTTCGGTGCTTCTTCTTTTACCGGAGCAGCAGGCTTTTCCGCATTCAGGAAGAACAGATCATCGTCATCTTCCGCATCCAGGTCCATGGGCACGGGGTCATCCGGGATCCCCTCACTCAGTTCCTGGGTGATCTCGGACAGAAGTCCGGCCTTCCGGGCAGTGATGCCGATACGGACTTCTTCCTCCCTGCCGGCAGCCCTCTCGGGATTCCCAAGGGCATCCAGCGCTGCATTCAGCTTTCCTCGATGCAGTCTTTCGGTCCTGTCCCCCGGCCGGGTATAGCCCAGGCCCGTAATACTCTCCTCCGCAGCAGAAACCGTATCCTGATAGATCTCCTGCGAAGCAGGGGGCAGATCCGCCGGTACATGCTCCTGCAAAAACTCCGCGGGAGCAGGGATTTCTTCAGCCGGCTGCATAAGGGGCGCAGAGACCGTTCTTAACTCTGCGGGAAGCGGTGCGGTTGCCGCCAGTACACTTTCACCGGCTAAGGCTTCCTCCGGCCCGGCCGTCTCCTCGGCTTCGGGTGCAGCCGCAGGAGCATCAGTCACAGCCTCCTGTACCTTTTCTTCATCTACCGCAGGCGCTTTCTCTTCGGATACAGACGTGGCTTTTTCCACGGCTTCTTCCTGCGGCTTATCCCCGGCAGGTTCCGCTATCGCTTCTTCCTTTACCTGCTCAGCGGCATTTCCCGCCCCCTGGGGCTTATTGGATTGATTGTTCTGGGAATAGTTTTTCTTTCTCTTCCTGCTCATGTTTTTTTCTCCACTAAAAAGATGCACCCGGCAGGGATCGAACCTGCATCAATGGCGTCGGAGGCCATCATTCTATCCATTAGACTACGAGTGCATGCTTTTGTATATTAACATAAGTTCTCTTGTTTGTCCAGTTTTTTATCATCTTGCCGCTCTGCCGTATCAGGCTCCCGAAGGCCGCGGGGGATCAAAGAAACATCCCCCGTTCCGCCCCGGTCGTACCCAATATCTTCCGGTCTCAGAGCGCATCTGCCAGCACATCCTGCTCGACCGGCCTGAGCTCATCCTTCCGCCTGTCGTAATAGTATACCCGGTCCGAGAGTATCTCCTCTGCCGGTACCTGGGTGGCGTTCACTTCCCGCACCATCTCGTTAAGCCTCCCGGGCTCCTCCAGCCCGTCATCCGGAAGCAGGATCACCTCATGAACGGAGGAAGGGAGGATATACAGATCCCGGCCCAGCTGCTCGGCGAAATCCCTTAGCACGCCGGGATATAATAAGGCAGCCGCCCCGAAGTAGCGGGTCCTGTTGCTCAGGACATACATGGGTATATCCTCCCTGCCGTCCATAGCCACCTTCAGCATCTCGTCCGCCAGCATATCGGCACAGCGCAGTTCCTCGCCGTCCTCCTCCCCTTTTTCCTTCAGTTTCCTCTTCACATCCTCCAGGAAGATCTCACGCATCAGTTCCGCCATATCCTGCAAGGCTTCGGGAAGGAGCCGTCTCGTGTTACTGTGGGCGCAGGCGTACAGTTCCTCCGCGCTTACCCCCCAGTGCTCCATGTGGCTCTTATAGATCAGTATCGTGGCGTGTCCGAAGCTTTCCTCCCCCAAAAGGTAGTAAAAGACCAGCGCCAGGTCCATGAGCTTTATATGCGGTACCTCATCCAACAGCTCCCGGTTCTTATCCGCATTGATCAGCTTATAGGCTATCCTGTCCTTTGCGTTCTCCCAGAGCTGAAAATCATCCACATCAAATCCGGTCTGCATACTGCTCTGCTCCAGGGTCTGTATGATCCTGCGCATCACAGAACCGAAGGTCTCCCCTTCATTATAACGTTCCAGGTATTCCTCCAGATACACCGTGGGAGTGATATTGCTTCCTGCGGCAAAGCAGGAAACTCCCGTCAGCAATATCCCGTTATTCTTTCGTACGCGGGTAAAATTCAGTATCCTGTCCTCCCCGGCATACTCCTTCATGGCTTTTTCGACTTTCTTCTGAAATTCATTCATTTCCATCTGTGATCATCCTCCAAATGTGTTTTTTCCGAAACAGAAAAGAAAAAGAGACAAAGGAAATCAGATTCCTTTGTCTCATAAGGTTCATTGGATCCCCCGAACGGGGTCTCGGATGACGGATCAGACGCGGCTTAAATACTCACCGGTTCTTGTATCGATCTTGATCTTATCGCCGTTATCCACAAAAAGGGGCACCTGAACAACTGCGCCGGTCTCAACCGTAGCAGGCTTGGATGCGCCGGTAGCGGTATCTCCCTTGAAGCCGGGCTCTGTGTCCGTGATCTCCAGCTCCACAAAAAGGGGCGGCTCAATGGCAAACACATTGCCGTTATGGGAACATACCTTCACCATCTCGTTTTCCTTCACGAACTTAAGGGCATCACCGATGGTATCGGCGTTCAGAGCGATCTGCTCATAGCTCTCGGTATCCATGAAGTTATAAAGATCTCCATCGGAGTAGAGGTACTGCATCTCCTTACGGTCGATGCGCGCCTGCGGGCATTTCTCAGTGGGACGGAAAGTCTTTTCCACCACACCCCCGTTCTTGACATCCTTTAACTTGGTACGGACAAAGGCAGCACCCTTGCCCGGCTTTACATGCTGAAATTCAATGATCTGGTATACACTGTTATCCAGCTCGATGGTCATGCCGTTTCTGAAATCCCCTGCAGAAATCATCGTCCTCTCCTCCTGGCAATATTCTTTTTCATCGACAATACTCGGCTATTATATACTACTGTTATAAAAAAGGCAAGCTATTTTTTTGATCGGCCGTTCATATTTTTATACAGCGCATGAGTTTATTCACACGGCCCGTCACATGTATTCATGCTCGGACTCAGCTCGCGCACGGATCTCGCCACAGGATCTTCCCGCTGCCTAAGCGGTCGCACTTCTCCCCACATACGTGGGGACCCCTCAAGTGCTCCAGGCATCGGGCCCCTCCTCGTGGCAGGCTCGTAGCGGTGCTAGGCTCAAGAAAACTTCGCCAAGCACCGACGGCTCGATACGGTCCTCGCATTGAATACATGCTGTCGGGCCGTAAATATACTCTTACGCTTCCGGGCAATCCTTGATGGAGAAGGTAAAGCGGCCCGGATTCTTGGGATCCTTGCCCAGGCAGATCACGCGTACCTCATCCCCGAGGCTCAGCTCATCCTCAACCTTATCGATACGGCGGCTGGCGATACGGGAAATATGTACCATGCCTTCCTTACCGGGAGCGAACTCCACAAAAGCACCGAAGTCCTTGATGCTCACTACCTTACCGGTAAAGATCTGACCCTCTTCAAACTCGGTCACGATCATCTCGATCATCTTCACGGCCTGCTCCATGGCTACGGGATCGGTACCGCATACGCTTACCGCACCGTCATCCGTGATATCGATCTTGCAGCCGGTACGGGCAATGATCTCGTTGATGGTCTTGCCGCGCTGACCCACCACATCACCGATCTTCTCGGAATCGATGGTGATCTGGATGATCTTGGGAGCGAACTCGTTCACGCTGGTCCTGGGCTCGGCAATAGCCGGCTTCATGCAGTTCTCCATGATGAAGAGTCTTGCATCACGGCAGCGTGCGATGGCGCCTTCCACGATGGGACGGGTAAGGCCATGGATCTTGATATCCATCTGGATGGCAGTGATGCCGTCCTTGGTACCGGTCACCTTGAAGTCCATATCGCCGAAGAAGTCCTCCAGACCCTGGATATCCGTGAGCAGTACAAAATCATCATCCGTCTCGCCGGTCACAAGACCGCAGGAGATACCTGCCACCATCTTCTTGATGGGTACGCCTGCAGCCATCAGGGACATGCAGGATGCGCAGGTGCTTGCCATGGACGTAGAACCGTTGGACTCAAAGGTCTCACTTACGGTACGGATCGCATAAGGGAACTCTTCCTCGCTGGGCAGCACGGGCAGCAGAGCACGCTCCGCCAGAGCACCATGGCCGATCTCACGTCTTCCGGGACCGCGGCTGACCTTGGTCTCACCTACGGAATAGGAAGGAAAATTGTAGTGATGGATGTAACGCTTCGTCTTTACGTTGTCATCCAGGCCGTCCACCTTCTGAGCTTCGCTCAAAGGTGCAAGGGTCGTCACGTTGCAGATCTGGGTCTGTCCGCGGGTAAACATGGCGGAACCGTGTACACGGGGGATGATATCCACCTCTGCAGCCAGCTTACGGATCTGGGTGATCTCGCGGCCGTCAGGACGCTTGTGATCCTTCAGGATCATCTTACGAACCGTCTTCTTCTCGTACTGGTACAGAGCCTCACCGAGAATGGCAAGCCACTCCTCGTTATCCGCCAGAGCTTCTTCCAGCTTGCCGCGGATCTCGGAGATATTGGCCTCTCTCTTCTGCTTCTCATCGGTGAATACCGCAACTTCCATCTCCTCGGGAGGAACGATCTCCTTCATCTTTGCGAAGAGCTCCTCGGGGATGGCGCAGCTTTCATAGCTGTGCTTGGGCTTGCCTACTTCCTCAACGATCTTATTGATCCAGGCGATGATCTCCTGGTTGATGTCATGAGCCTTGTAGATAGCTTCCAGCATCTTGCTCTCGGGTACCTCATTGGCACCTGCTTCGATCATGATCACCTTCTGGGCGGTGGATGCCACCGTAAGCTTCAGATCCCCTTCCTTCCACTGCTTCTGGGAAGGGTTCACGATCAGTTCTCCGTCCACCATGCCGATCTGGGTCATGGCGCAGGGGCCGTCAAAGGGGATATCGGAAATGCAGGTAGCGATAGCGCTGCCCAGCATTGCCACCAGCTCGGGACGGCACTCCGGATCCACGCTCATTACCAGATTGTCCAGGGTCACATCGTTACGATAATCCTTAGGGAACAGCGGACGCATGGGGCGGTCGATGACACGGCTGGTCAGCACTGCGTTCTCGCTGGCCTTACCCTCACGCTTGTTAAAGCCTCCGGGGATCTTTCCCACGGAATACATCTTCTCTTCATACTCCACGGAAAGGGGGAAGAAATCGATCCCGTCCCTGGGCTTTTCGGAAGCCGTTGCCGTGGACAGCACCGTGGTGGTGCCGTAGTGCATGAATGCGGCGCCGCTGGCCTGCGCGGATACCCTGCCGATATCCACGGAGAGCGTACGTCCGCCGATCTCAATACTGTATGTCTTGTACATATTGCCTCTCTTTCCTGGCTTTCGCCAACATACCGGCCTTTCGGCCTTGTGAATGGTTGCCACCTCCGGAAAGAAGGTCCCGAAAACACTGAACAGCACTGCCTCACGCAGCGTTCTTCAGTGGTCTCGCTGACGATCTTTCCTTTGGCTGTAAAAGTAAAAACGGACACAGAACGTTGCCGCCCTGCGTCCGTCCTTCTTTTCTTACTTACGAAGCCCCAGCTTCTCGATCAGAGCACGATATCTTTCGATATCCTTTTCCATCAGGTAGTTCAGGAGACCGCGCCGTTTACCGATCAGCATGTACATACCGCGGCGGCTGTGGTGATCCAGGGGATGCTCCTTCAAGTGTGCCGTAAGCTCTTCGATACGGGCACTGAGCACTGCTACCTGTACCTCGGGTGAACCGGTGTCGCCCTCACTGCGGGCATACTCCTTCATGATTGCCTGCTTCTTCTCTGCAGAGATCATATTCTTTTTCCTCCTTATTTACTGTTTGGGCTGCATCCGGGACATCGGTCGGAGTGTCCGAAAGCTCAGACGCAGTCAATAACACAACAGACGATATTTTATCACGACATAATATATATGTCAACCATTGGATTCCGAGGCAGAATGACTTTGTAGACCGGTCGGTAAGCCGTGTGCATACGCTCCGCCGTTCCGTTCGTCTCGCAGTCTCATGCGGCCGCATACCAAAAAATGCTTCTGTCCGGCAGCGGTCGGGACGCTGCATCCATGCACCGGCCCTCCCTCTCGACGGCATCCCTGCCGTCTCGTGCCTGCCTTACCAAATGCGTCCGCGAGTCTGCGGACTCTCTCCAAGGCTGCGCGTCTTCACACAGTCTTCCCGACCGGCAGCAAGAATCCGCCGCAGGCTCAGAAATCGAACTTGTCGGCGAAGACGGCATCCCTGCCGTCTCGTGCCTGCCCTACCAAATGCGTCCGCGAGTCTGCGGACTCTCTCCAGGGCTGCGCATCTTCACACGGTCTTCCTTACAGGCGAC
>JAFZOW010000093.1 GCA_017552715.1 Lachnospiraceae bacterium | reverse complement strand
TCGCTACCTCATAAATACAATCAGTAGCGAAAGCGGCCGCACATTCTGACCTACATGTCAAGCTTTTTTATAAAAAAAAGAGCCCTATATCACTTATGATATAGAACTCTTCCTTCTGTTATCTTAACTTAATGACATTGCGGTCAGGCCGCCCCTTTTTTTGTTCTCGTTAATCTTTATGCATTCACGATCTGGCCGAAATCAGGCTTTAAGCTTGCGCCGCCGATGAGGCCACCGTCGATGTCGGGCTTGGAAAGCAGCTCCGCAGCGTTGGCAGCGTTCATGGAACCGCCGTACTGGATACGAACCGCATCAGCCGTAGCCGCATCATACATATCCTTGATGATCTCGCGGATCATGCCGCATACTTCCTGAGCCTGGTCGGCGGTAGCTGTCTCGCCGGTACCGATAGCCCAGATGGGCTCGTAAGCGATCACCAGTTCCTTCACCTGATCAGCAGTGATATCCGTCAGATCCCATTTGATCTGGCGAGCGATCCACTCCTTATAGGTGCCGGCCTTACGCAGGGCAAGGCTCTCACCGCAGCAGAGGATGGGCTTTAAGCCGGCAGCAAATGCCTTCTTCACCTTTGCATTGATCAGCACATCGTTTTCGCCGAAGATATCGCGGCGCTCGGAGTGACCGATGATGATGTACTCAACGCCAGCATCCTTAAGCATGGGAGCGGAAATCTCGCCTGTGAAAGCGCCCTTGTCTTCGATGTAGAAGTTCTCGGCACCTACGTGCACGTTCGTACCTTTAACAGCCTCAGCCACGGGTACGATATCGATAGCCGGTACGCAGTAAACCACGTCTACGGCATCATTCTTAACCAGATCCTTCAGTTCTGCGCAAAGCGCAACCGCCTCGCTGGGAGTCTTGTTCATCTTCCAGTTACCGGCGATGATCCTTCTTCTTGCCATGATTTTGTCCTCCTGATTCACACTATTGTGACCTTAAAAAGGTATAAGATGCAAACATACAATCATCATTCCGGCTTGCAGGACAATGATGCACGCACGACACGCTTCCGCTCCGCTTCTCACGTAGCGGACACTAAACTCGCTTCGCTCGTTAAGTGCCGACGCTCGAAGAGGTTCGTGCGTTGCATTCATTGATCCCGCTTCGCCGGAAGCTGATTTATGTTATGCCGGCCGGCAAGGACATCAAGGGATTCGCAGAAGGAACGTATTTCGCCGTCGGCGCTAAGCGAGCAGGCCTGACAGCTATTTATAGCGGGCAGACCGTTTGCGAGCTTAACGTCCGTTACGAGCGAAATCCGAGCGAAAGCGTGTCCGTATGCGAACCCTTGTGTCCGCAGCCGGCGTTCAAAACACTCTTACTTATCGTCCGCAGCAACCACGCCGGGAAGTTCCTTGCCCTCAAGGAACTCAAGACTTGCGCCGCCGCCGGTGGAGATGTGGCTCATCTTGTCAGCGAAACCAAGCTGATTTACGGCTGCAGCGGAATCACCGCCACCGATGATGGTGGTAGCTTCGGTCTCGGCCAGAGCCTTTGCTACAGCGATGGTACCCTTTGCAAGGGTAGGATTCTCGAACACGCCCATAGGCCCGTTCCATACAACGGTCTTGGCGCTCTTAACAGCCTCAGCGAAGAGCTCCTGGGTCTTGGGTCCGATATCCAGACCTTCCTTATCGGCAGGGATCTTGTCTGCATCCACGAAGCTTACTTCGATGGGAGCATCAATGGGATCCGGGAAGCCGGCTGCGATGGTGGTATCTACGGGCAGGAGCAGCTTCTTGCCAAGCTTCTCGGCCTTCTCCATCATCTCCTTGCAGTAATCGATCTTCTCGTCATCCACAAGACTCTTACCGATCTCGTAGCCCTTGGCCTTAAGGAAAGTGAAAGCCATGCCGCCGCCGATGATCAGGGTATCGCACTTCTCCAGCAGGTTGTTGATAACGTTCAGCTTATCGGCAACCTTGGCACCACCCAGGATGGCAACGAAAGGACGAACGGGATTCTCAACGGCGTTGCCGAGGAAATCGATCTCTTTCTTCATCAGATAGCCTACTGCGCAGTTGCCGCCCTTGGCACGTACCTTCTCGGTAACTACAGCCACGGAAGCGTGTGCGCGGTGAGCGGAACCGAAAGCATCGCAGACATAATCGTCGCAAAGCTCAGCCAGCTCGGTAGCAAACTTGTCGCCGGCCTTCTGGGGCTTGGTCTCCTCTTCGCCGCGGAAACGTGTGTTCTGAAGCAGGATCACATCACCTTCGTTCATGGCAGCAACGGCTGAGGTAGCATCTGCTCCGGTCACGTTGTAGTCGCCGATGAACTTAACTTCCTTGCCAAGCTTCTCGGAAAGACGCTTTGCAACGGGAGCCAGGGACTCCTTCTCGTTGGGGCCTTCCTTAACCTTGCCCAGGTGAGAGCAAAGGATAACCTTGCCACCGTCGTTCACCAGTTTGTTAATGGTGGGCAGAGCCGCATTGATACGGGTCTCGTCGGTGATCTCACCGTTCTTTAAAGGAACGTTGAAATCGCAGCGAACCAGAACGCGCTTGCCTTTTGCGCTGAAATCATCAACGGATTTCTTGTTTAATGCCATGGGTCTAAACCTCCTTATTCTTTAAATAAGGCCCGATCCGCAGGGACCGGGCCTTGATTGTACTGCTTAAGCTTCGATTATGCTCAGCCCAGCTCTGCGAAGTACTTGATGGTGCGAACCATCTGAGAGGTGTAGCTGTTCTCGTTGTCGTACCAGGAAACTACCTGTACCAGGTTGTCAGCGCCAACCATGGTCTGGGTTGCATCGAAGATGGAACCATAGGTGCTGCCTACGATATCGGAGGAAACGATCTCGTCCTCGTTGTAGCCGAAGCTCTCGGAAGCGGCTGCCTTCATGGCTGCATTGATCTCTTCCTTGGTAACGCTCTTCTCTACGGTAGCTACCAGGATGGTGGTGGAACCGGTAGGAGTAGGAACACGCTGTGCAGAGCCGATCAGCTTGCCGTTCAGCTCGGGGATAACAAGGCCGATAGCCTTGGCAGCGCCGGTGCTGTTGGGAACGATGTTGATAGCGCCTGCACGGCTTCTGCGCAGATCACCCTTTCTCTGAGGGCCATCCAGGATCATCTGATCACCGGTGTAAGCATGGATGGTGCTCATGATACCGCTCTTGATGGTAGCCAGGTCGTTCAGAGCCTTAGCCATGGGAGCCAGGCAGTTGGTGGTGCAGCTGGCAGCGGAGATGATCTTGTCATCCTTGGTCAGGGTGGTGTGGTTCACGTTATATACGATGGTAGGCAGATCGTTGCCGGCGGGTGCGGAGATAACGACCTTCTTTGCACCAGCATTGATGTGTGCCTGAGCCTTCTCCTTGGAGGTATAGAAACCGGAGCACTCCAGAACCACATCTACGCCAAGCTCGCCCCAAGGGCAATTGTTTGCATCCGGCTCTTTGTAGATCTTCAGGGTCTTGCCGTTCACGGTGATGGAATCCTCACCTGCGGAAACGGTATCAGCCAGAGCATACTTACCCTGAGAAGAATCGTACTTGAGCAGGTGTGCCAGCATCTTGGGGCTGGTCAGATCGTTGATCGCTACAACTTCATACCCCTCAGCACCGAACATCTGACGGAATGCAAGACGGCCGATACGGCCAAAACCATTGATTGCTACTTTTACTGCCATTGTTAATTCCTCCATCCAAAAGATTATTAAGTGTGAAACCTTTTCACATCGTTCGCTATTATAGCGGAAATACGGCCAGAATTCAAGAGATAAATGTGAAAAAAAAGCAAAGCCTGATCCCTGCGCTTTACGGGATCAGCCTGCAGGCTCAGGATAACGCCATCCTTTTCTCCCCGATCTGCAGGGATATCTCAAAAACCTTGGCGATCGTAGCCAGTGCAAGGATCTCGTATTCAGACCATTTCTGCCTCTGCCCCTTCTTGGCGAACATGGCATAGCCCTGAGGATCCCCCAAAAACTGCAAACGATAAAACAGAGCCGACTCGATCCCTCTTTCTACCAGCTTCTTTTTGATGCCCTCCTTGTCTCCGCCCAGATCATACAGGCCGTCGATGATAAAAAGGGAGTCAGTATTAAAGTATGAATAAAAATCTCCGTCAAGTGCCATCCATCGGAGGTCTTCATCCCTGCATCCCCTCTTATCCTCTGTCCAGCGGAATCCGACCTTCCCTTTACCGTATACGATCAATACCTCCTGCAGATGGAAAGCTTCCCCCACATTTCTGAACGAGTTTTCATTGCTTGAGGTGCCTTTGAGCAGATAATCATCGCAGAAATACTGGATCAGCTGTACCTTATCGAAGGTCTTGACAAAAGCATTCTTGATCCCTTTTGCATCGCCGGCGTTGTTCAGGATATCCGCATGCATCTCCGGAGTATAGATGATATAACGGTTGCGGCCTTTTTCCTTCGCCAGATACAGCATCTTATCCGCCAGCTCCATAGCCTTATCACTGCTGTCGGCATGCTCCGGATAGGCTGCCGCCCCCATCGAACAGGTCAGGGAGATCCCATCGAGCTTATCTTTAAACTCTTCCTCCACATTCACGCGGATCTCCCGCAGGAACGGACGAAGCTCCATCTTGTCCTGGACCCCTTTTGTGACGATCAGGATCTCGTCACCTCCAAGTCTCCCGACCATCCCGTTTGCGCCGATCGCCTGGTTGATGATCTTCGTCACCGTATGCAGCACTTCATCTCCAAACATATGCCCGAAGCTGTCATTGACGATCTTGAAATTATCCAGATCGAACACGACAAAATAGGTCGTCGGGCAGTCCGGCAGTTTACAGACGCGATGGGCATAATCAAGAATGGCACGCTTGCTGAGCATATCCAGCATGACATCCCGGTCCGATGCACGTCTGTACGCCGGTATCATCCCGGGACTGGCTTTTTCCCTGCCGTCTTCCATACCTTGTACCTCCTCCGCCCCTCTAAAACTATTCACCCCTCAGGCATCCTTCGTAAGAATCCCTCCAGCTGCTGTTCCCCTATCCCCTCCAGATAAGGCGCCTCCTCACTTAAGCCATCGAGGATAACATCCTTTACTTCCAGTACTTCCACATTCTTTATATACAGGCTTCTGCCGCTAAGCTTCGGAAAATCATCCATCATGATGGGGCACTGCGGAGTGCGTTTCCCCTCTTCCAGGTACGACGCCCGGATATCCTCCAGCACGATCCGCTCCACCGGCGCCTCCGGAAGCCCGAAGGCACAGAGCAGGGATGCATCCACGCCGCTTAGTTCCGCATTCCTTACGGTAATGCTGCCGATGTGGGGCGTGCGGTAATCCACCGGCATCTTTTCCTGACTCTGCACATATTCCGTATGCCCGTCCGGGTCACAGAAGTAAAACATATTGATCGTGACCGGCATATGCACATGATCCATCGTGATATTTTCAAAAGTGAGCTCTGTCAGGAACGAACGTTCACCACGTCCGCGCCTGGTCTTGATCCGTACCCCGCGATCCGTACCGGAAAAGATGCACTGTGACACATGCACATTACGCACGCCCCCTGCCACTTCGGAACCCACGGTCACGGAGCCGTGGCCCCTCTCCAGCCGGCAGTTGCGGATCACCACATTCTTCGTCTCTTTGTAATGGAAGCGCGCCATATAGAGCTTTCCGCTCTTGATCGCAACACAGTCATCCCCCACCGAGATCGTACTCCCAAGCATCCGCACGCCTTCACAGCTTTCCGGATCAAAACCGTCGGTATTAGGGGAATCGGAGGGATTCCGTATCGTAAGGTCAAGAAAATCCACCTGCTCCGAATAATAGGGATGCACGCACCAGCAAGCGGAATTCGTGAGAGTCAGCCCCTGCATCCGTACCTTTCTGCATCGGATCAGGCTTACCAGTTTAGGTCTCCAGGCGATCCGCTTTTTTTTGGGTTCCTGCCACCAGTCCGCATTCTGCGCATTCCCGTCGATCGTGCCTCTGCCGATGATCGAGAGTTCCTCCGCATCCAGCGCCGTGATCAGAGAGGCAAAGCTGTCCAGCGGATTCCCCTCCCAGGATGACAGATTATACTCCTTTTCGTTATCATACAGGCCTCTCGTCATCCCGGGCAGTACCGGATAATGCGTCCGGTCCGTATCTCCCAGGAGCACCGCACCCTCGTCGATCCATAAGCTCATCCGGCTTTTCAGAAAAAGAGGCCCGGTAAGGTAAGTACCGGCAGGGACATATACCGTCCCGAAAACCGGGCAGCAGGCGATCGCTGCCTGCAGCGCAGACGTATCGTTCTTCTTCCCGTCTCCGCAGGCTCCGAAGCTGCGAACATTCAAAAGAAAGCTCTCTTCCTCCGTGCGGATCGTATGGGAAACAGGAGCCGCATCTCCTTCACGGATCGCGATCTCGTATTCCCGTCCGGGCTCAAGACCATCCACCGTGATCACATTCCGCTTTGTCCGGCAGAACTCTTTCCCTTCAACAAAAACCGTGCACTCCAATGCGGTCTCGAAGCGCTCGTCATTCTTTCTCTCGATCGTCACGCTGCGCTTAAATATCCCGACTATCGCAAAATCCATACCGCCTTCCCCCAATAATTTAACCAAAGCATCCCCGTCCTGTCAAATATCAATTCTCTGAAGGCTGCCTGCGGAGCATTTCCGTATAAGCCAGAAGGAAGGGTGCAACACCCTTGGCTTCATTTTCCACAACCGGTTCGCTGAAATAATAAGAAAGTGATCCGTCCCGGTTCTGCTTTCCGCCAAGACCGGCCACCAGACAGATCCCGCCAAGCTTTAAGGTCCCATCTTCATTTTCGGAAAGATATTTTTCCGCGATCCCATCAAACGCCCGTTCTCCGAGCTTTGCATAGCGCGGTGTCAGATAGCCCAGCCGCACGGCCTTTAAAACCGCAGCGGAGATCAGTGCTGTCCCGGAGGTTTCAAGATAGTTCCCTTCGGCTTCCGGATGATCGACTACCTGATAAAACATCCCGCTCTCATCCTGAAAGGGGATCAGAGCATCCGCCAGCTCCGCCAGGAGCCTTTGCAGATAACGTTTTTCATAATACAGTGATTCGTCCGTCGCCTGCGCCGTCTCCACCAAAGACAGTATAAACCATCCCAGGGATCGGAGCCAGAAATTCGGGCTCACTCCCCGTTCGGGATCGGCCCAGCCCATCTGTCTGCTCTCGTCATAACCGTGGTAATACAGACCGGTCTTCGGATCCTTCATATGCTTTTCCACGTTTTCAAACTGCCTGATCACATCCGCGCATTTTTCCATCTTCCGAAATCTCGTCTCATATCGCATATAGAAAGGCTCGGCCATGTATAAGCCGTCCAGCCATACCTGATAGGGATAGATCTCCTTGTGCCAGAAGCTCCCTTCCTTAGTACGCGGCATCCCGTCCAGCTGCTTTCTCACATGATCCAGCGCAAGACGGTATTTTTTCTCCCCGGTCTTATCATAGAGGAAAAAAAGATTGCTTGCGGTATTGATGTTATCCAGATTAAACTCTGTGATATTATACGTTTTTATCGTTCCGTCTTCCAGCACAAAATAATCGATAAAATCCCTGACAAAACGGAAATAACGTTCTTCTCCAGTGATCTCGTACAGGGACAGGAGCGCGGTCATCATACAGCCATCGATATAATTCCATTTATTCGGACGTTCCTGCAGTATCATCTCCTTATTCCACATCGGTCTTTCCGCGTCTGAATTTGCAAGAAGATATTCGATATAATCCTGGATCTGTTTCTTTGTTCTCTCTGTCATCCTTTATCTCCCCGTTCCTTTCCCTGAATGGTCCGCTCTGATCATTCTGTAACCGTCCCTTTTTTCAGGCGGATACTGCTGCCAGCTCCTCGATCAGCCGCCTCGAATGCTCTGCCGTATCCGGCGTTGTATTTTCCAGTGTGGCATGTATGTATGGTTTTTTCGTTTCGGCAAAACGGACGATCTCTCTGTAATCCATCTCTCCGAAACCACAGCCGACCGCCTTCATCTTACCACCCTCGATCACATAATCCTTCAGATGGATCATGGCGATCTCCGGTGCGAGCAGCTCCATAGCCTCGGCGATCACTTCTTCCCTCGCTTCAAGCCTTTCCGGATCGATCAGGTTCACCGGATCAAAGATGATCTGCAGATTCGGCGAGGCGATCTCATCCAGCATGCGCCTGGCCCGCTTCGGATCGTAAATGATATGCTTATAGACAGGTTCCACCGCCAGGATCACACCGAAACGCTCCGCATCGGAGACCACACTCTTAAGCCTGTTAACAAAGCAGCGGTAGGCCTCCTCGCTCCGGGACGTTTCGCGGAGCTTATCGGGCGCCACCCTCTTTTCATTTAAGGGACTCTCCGTCCCCACCATACCGCAGCCGCATAGGGATGCAAAACGAAGGTGAGCCCTGTATGTATAAAGCACACGCTCCGCCTCCAGCGCATCCGGCTCGGCGATACACTTATAATTCCCCAGCACTGCCATATCCAGTCCGGCGACGGAAAACTGTTCTTTAAGCCACATAGCATAGCCGGGTGTGAGTGCCTCCGGCTCCTTCGGCAGCCCCTCCGTCTTCCCCAGTGCGATGTGGACACAGCAAAAACCCTGCTCCCGTATATTCCTTAATCGCTCCGGCAGGGGGCAGACCCGGCTGTCATGCAAACGCAATCCGATACGCATCATTCTTTCTCCTTTTCCTCCGCCTGCTCCTCCGAAGCAGACTGTGCCTTCTTTTCGTACACTTCAAAGATACCGCTGTACAGCTTTGCCCGTAAAAACCCCGGCCCCGTAAAGCAGAATACCAGCACCAGCGGGACCACGGTATAGCCGGCAAACCACAGTGCAACAAATACCAGGGGCCACACGATGCCCATCAGTATGGTCCGCAGGGTGATAAAGCCGAGAACACTCATGGTAAACGCCGAGCGGAAGGTTCCGGCGATCGTATTACTGTAATGACTGAGCACCGGGAACACATACAGAAATATAAGATAAGCGACCAGGGCCACGCCGTACAAAAGTACCACATATACCGTCGGCATCTCGTAGCTCCGGATAAAGCGCCAGTCAAAGAAAAGCGCCGCCGCCACCGCGAGCATGATGAGCCAGATCAGCGTAGCCTGCAGAAAATTCTGCTTAAAGGAGTGAAAAAAGCTTTTCACTATATAACCTTCTTCCTTCCGGGCGATCTTTAAAAGCACATAGTGCATGGCCGTAAAGGACGCACCCGCCGTTACCAGCGGCAGGGAACAGACGATCACCAGCACATTCAGGATCATCAGATTGGCCACCGTCTCCAGAAAGCGCATGAACGGACTGTCGATCTTCAAAAAATCCATTATTCCAGACTCACCTGCAGACTCTCCATATGATAGAAAGCCCCCTTTCTCTCCATCAGCTCCGCATAGGAGCCTTCTTCCACGATGCTTCCGTGATCCAGGACAGCGATACGGTCGGCATTTTTGACCGTACTGAGACGGTGTGCCACGATAAAGGTAGTACGGCCCGCCGTAAGCGTGTGCAGCGAATCCTGTATCTCCTTTTCAGATACCACATCCAGGGCAGAAGTCGCTTCATCCAGGATGATCACCCTGGGATCGCGGATCAGTGCGCGGGCTATAGCTATACGCTGCCGCTGCCCGCCGGAAAGATTCGCCCCATGCTCCTCCACCAGCGTATCCAGGCCATGCTCGAGCTGCGATACCATACCCTCCAGATTAGCCGCCTTTACTGCGGCCGCCAGCTGCTCTTCCGTTGCATCCGTCATACCGTAAGTGATATTATCCCGCAGGCTGCCGGTAAAGAGCAGCGGCATCTGTGGCACTACGGAAAGGAAACGCCGGTAGCTCTTTAAGTTCAGATCGGAAATATCTTTTCCATCGATCAGGATCTTCCCCTCCGAAGGAAGCATAAAGCCGATCAGAAGGTTTAAAAGTGTGGATTTCCCGGCACCGCTCTCTCCCACCACCGCGATGGTCTCGCCGGCACGGACGCGCAGGGTCAGTCCCTGTAATACAGGGGCATCTGTATCCGGATAGCGGTAGCCCACATTTTCAAAACGATATTCCCCGATAAGCTCCTTAAGCTCTTCCTTCCCTTCATTATGCTCCACATCGTCGCTTACTAAAACCTCTCCCACCGAACTCACGCTCTCCAGGCCCTTTGTCACCACCGGGAGCAGATTGATCAGTGCGGTAAACTGGTTTACGACCGTGGAGAAGCTGCTCTGATAAAAGGTGATATCCCCGACGAGGATGCGGCCCTTCAGAGCCATAAAGCCGGTAAAGGCCAGACACAGCGCCTGGAAGACCTGGAAGATCACCCAGCCCACTGCGCCGAAATTGCTCTGTATCACATCCAGACGGTAGCCTTTCTCCGCTGTAGCGGAAAGCTGTCTGGAGAGCCGGTCCTTTTCCACCTCTTCCAGGGCGTGAGCTCTGGTGACCGGAACCATCTCCACCATCTCCATGACCCTTGCGCTGGTCTCCTCCATCTCCATACGGAAAGCCCGGTTCTCCCTGCGTATCTTTTTACGGAAAGCAAAGATCGTAAGCGAAGCCACCGGAGCGACCAGTAAAAGAAAGACAAGGATCAGACGGTTCTTCACCGCCGTGATGCCGATCATGATCACCAGGTTCATCACGATATTCAGCACATTGATGAAGAGCTGGGAGGAGAGGGTTTCGATCGCTTCCACATCCCGCATGATCTTGGACTGCAGCCGCCCGCTCTGTGTCTGTGTATGATAGGGTATGGAAAGCTCCTGAAGCTTACGCACAAGGGCACTCCGAAGGCCCGCCTCGGTCTCCCGTGTTACGCGGCTGCGGAAACGGACATGCAGGTAGTTCGCCGGCAGGTGGATCATCAGAAGCCCCAGCCATATCCCCACATTCAAAAGGATGGCCTTTTTTGCGGCCGCCCACCCTTCCAGCACACCGTTGATCACATTAGCCAAAAGCAGAGGGCAGAACAGCGCCGGGCTGTGTTTTATCAAATAAAAGAATGAACTCAGAAGGAACGCGTGGTAACGTCCCTTATAAAACCCCAGCAGCACACGCAGCGGTCTGTCCGGGTATTTTTTGTAATACTTTACATATTTTTCTTCGATATCAGCTTTCGCTTTCATGTGCAAAAGAAGCTTCCAGACTACCCGCCAGGCTTTCCTGGCGGTATGCCTCGCTTTTTATACTCAATAACGGAAATCATTTCCGTTATTGAGTATAAGCCTCCGACAGGATGCGCACTCGCACGTAAGGAAATCAGCCGCTAAAGCGGCACGTGCTCGGCGTGACTCATAAACGAAACGGCAAGCCATTTCGTTTATGAGTATACATAAAAGGGATGTTCCGCCTGCCTGGCATCCTCATCCACGTTCACTGAATTACGGTCCACCAGAAGTTCCGAATACGGACTCCCCAGCGCAAGCAATGCATTGGCGATAAATCCCGCAAAAGTCACGGCCCCCTGCATCACCAGATGGGTATTGTCTTTTGGAAAAACATAAAGAGCCCTGGAGGGAAAATCCCCCACGGCAGCAATGTACTCCTCGGTCATCGCCGTCATATCGATCAGAGGGACTCCTTCTTCCGCAGCCACTTCCCGGATCACGCGCGGATACTCCCCATGGGCTCCCGGAAGAAAGCTTCCGTCCTTATCGAAATAGCGTCTTGCGATCGGTGTAAACAGAACAGGACGGGCTTCATGCTTCCGCCCCACGGCCACAAACTTTTTCAGATTCTCCCGAAACTCCGTATCTGCAGGTGCATAGCGTTCCGGATCGCTCTCTTTCTGGTCGTTATGACCGAACTGGATAAAAAAGAAATCATCCTTTTCGAGAAAATCATCCACATAGTCCAGGCGCCCCTGATTTATGAAGGAGCGCGTACTCCTTCCGTTTATGGCAAAACTACGAAGCCATACATTATCCTTCAGATATAAGAGCAGCCCCTGTGACAGCCCGGTCTGCGGATAGGTTGCGATCTTGTTAAAGGTCACCGTACTGTCGCCGGCATATATGATCCTCTTCATGGTCTCTCCATTTCTTTTGAAATAAAGACAGGCACCAGGCCTGCCCTTATGGTGATCTTAAGCCGTTTATCTGTGAAGCTTATTCCTTCACCGCCCCGACATTCACGCCGGTGACGAAATACTTCTGCAGGAAGGGATACGCCAGCATGAAAGGCAGGATCGCACAGACGATGCCTGAGTAGTACAGGGTGGACTGCGAAACCTTGTAGGATGTTGTGGGCGTATCGCCGTCCATGACCATTACGCGCAGCATGTACTGGAAATTCACCTGACTTCGGTTTGTGATATAGATCTGCACAGTGCTGTAATCGTTCCAAACGGTCACAGCAAACATCAGGCCAATGGAAGCCAGCGCCGCCTTGGAAAGCGGCAGCACGATCTTGTAGAAGATCTGCATGGGCGAGCAGCCGTCCAGCTTCGCCGCTTCATAAAGGGATGCCGGAATTCCTTCGAAGAAGTTCTTCATCAGCACCAGATTGTATACATTCATACCGTGCTTAAATACCAGGATCCACATATTGTTGACCAGACCCAGCTTCTTCATGACCAGGTATTCCGGGATCATGCCGCCGGAAAAGATCATGGTGACCAGAAGGAAATAAGACAGGAAGGTACGCCCCGGCATTTCATACTGGTTCAGCACATAACCGCCCAGCGTGGCCATCACAAGTCCCAGCAGCGTACCGCAGATGGTGGTGATAAAGGAATTCAGCAGCGGGCGGAACAGCTTTGCTGTCTTCAGTATCGTCGCATAGCCACCGATCGTGGGCTGCGTAGGCCAGAGTTTAAACTGGTACACTCCCACCGCATTGAAGGAATCACATATCACCTTCCAGATGGGAAAGATGATGATCAGGGTCAGCAGTCCGAATACAATGTAATTGACCACATCAAATATCTTGATCTTTGAACGCTTCTTTTCGATCGTATGGATCCTCGGTGCTTTTGCTTTTACCTCGGCCTCTTTCTCCGGGCTCTCCTTCCTGGGCGCCTCCCTCTCCGGAGCCTGCTTGATTTCGATATTTTCTGCCATCACTCTGCCCCTCCTTTAAATGATCCCGCGGCCGCGGATCTTTTTACTGGCATAATTGCTGCCCAGCATCAGAATGCAGCCCACCACGGATTTGAACAGACCCACAGCCGTAGAGTAACCGTAGTCTGTAGCAGCAGTCATGAAAGTCTTGCGGTAGACATAAGTCGAGATAACATCCGACGAATCAAATACGCGGTTATTATACAATACGAATACAGGTTCAAAGATATTCAACACCTTGGCCAGGTTCAGGATCAGTACTATGATGATGGTGCTGGACAGAGCCGGCAGCGTAACGTAGCGCATCTTCTGGAAACGCGTCGCACCATCGATCTCCGCCGCTTCATACAGTTCCGGAGAGATCCCGGAAAGTGTTGCGAAAAAGATCACGGTACCCCATCCCGTCTCTTTCCACAGATTGATGATATAGAAGACGGGGCGCCACATACTGGAGATGTGCAGGAAATCTATACTCTTATCGATCCAGCCCCAGTCCTTTAAGGTCTCGTTGATCATTCCCGTGGAGGAAGGGGAAAGAAAGAGGGTAAAGATCGCCGCCACCACTGCATAGGACATGAAGTGAGGCAGGTAGATCACGGTCTGCACGAATTTTTTACACACAAGGCTGGTCATCTCATTTAAGAAGATACTGATGAGCACCGCAACAAAGGTGTTGAGCAGCAGCTTTACAACAGAGATGATCAATGTATTTTTAAACGCCATCCAGAATTCGCGTTCTTTAAACATATTAATAAAGTGCTGCGCTCCGACCCATGTCCACTTGATGCCGCCGCCGGGCACCATCTTAGAGGAGAAAAATGCGTAACGCACTCCAAGCATGGGCCAGTAATGCATGATCAGCACAAAGATGAACACAGGGATAAACATCAGATAAAAGCCCCTGTTGTTCCAGATCCGAAGCCGCAAGGGCTTTTTCTGGATCTTTATGCTGGAAGTTTTTTCTTCTACGTCTTTTGCCATGAAAAATGATCCTTTCATTATTATCCCCGAAAATCTGCCTTCTCTTTGGAAAGTCCTGCCCCCGCCGCTTAGGCGGCGAAGGCAAGACAGTATTTCATATTGGTATATTATTGAGCGTTCAATTCGCCCAGAATGGTATCTACGATCGCACCCTTCTCATCGATATAGGATTGAACCGCATCGGCGCCGCTCATTTCACCTGTGACCACCTTGTTCATCAGCGTCGTCTTCAGATCCTTTAAGCCGGACTGCTCTGCCGTAAGGGTTTCGCTGGACGCGGCGACCGGCGCATCCACGCAGTGGGCGGTAAAGAACTGGTTACCCTTGGTTACCAGGGGATCGTCATCCACAAAACCGTTTGTAAGCGGAGCAATGACCAGTACGGGATCCAGATGATTCTTCTTCCAGACTGCGTTCGGATCGTTAGGGCTCTGCTTTAAGTGGAACACACCGTCAGCATACTCGTAATCCTTCTTCTTCTCGGGATCGTCCGGATTGGTGGTGAAGCTTTCTGCCTTTGTGGACCAGTGTACATCCTCAGCACCATATGTCCAGAGAGTCTGCACCTTATCACCGTCCAGCATGGTCTCAAAAAGGGTATCGAAGATGGCCTGTTCACGAAGGCTGTTATCGTCTCCATCATCGGTGATGACCCACACGGGAGCCTCACGATTGATATAACCGCCCCAGGTATCGGTGATCTCTTTGATGGGAGGCAGCTGCAGCAGTCTCTCGTCGGCCAGTTCGTTGTCTACATCGTTCTTGCCCATATTGTCGGTCAGGGTGCGCAGCCAGGTTCCTGCCCAGTAGGTAAATACGCCCTCGGAAGTGCTCTGGTCGTTAGAGAAGAACTTCTCACGTGCATCCTTCGTACTGGCTTCCTCAGTATCAGGGTCGATCAGTCCATCAGCGTAAGCCTGTGCAAGACGATCCAGGGCATCAATGGTAGCCTGCTCCTGGAATCCGTCTACCCAAACGCCGTCCTTCTGGTAGAAAGAAGGATATGCGCCCTGCCAGAACTCAGGCATGTAGTTGATGAACGGAGCCTCGTCCAGTTTTCCGAAGCCGGCAGCGATCACACCGTAGGTCTTGTTATCGCCGTTAATATTGCTGAAGAACTTCAGCATGTTGTAATACTTCTCATAAGTATCAACATCCTCGATCGTCTTAACGCCATCGGTATTGGCATCGCTTGCCACATACTGATTGAACCAGGAGGCCTTCACATAGGATACGCAGCCGTTTCCGTAGGTAGGAGCAAAACCGTACTGCTTACCATCCTTGGTCCGGATCCCCAGGTTTACCTCCGGCAGGGTCACGCGGGCCTGGAACTCTGCCTTGTCATATGCAGCTGCCATATCCCAGAGCAGGCCGGTGGTCTGGTATTCACGGAACATGCCGGCGCTCATGATCAGAGCATCCGGGAACTGGCCATCACCCACGGTACCGGTGGTCAGATAACGCTGAACGGTTGCCGCATAATCGGAATGATCCAGCTGGTCGATGGTCAGCTTCACTTCATGGCCGACCTTTTCGCTCACTGCCGCTTCCCACTGCTCGATAAAGGCTTCCTGACCATTATCAACATTAGCGGTAAGGGTCCCGTCCACAACGATGTGAAGATCCTTTACCTCGTACTTACCTTCCTCGGTCACATCACCGGTGGCGGTATCTTTCACCTCAACGGTGGTGGTGTTGCCCTGATCGTCGGTAACTTCCACCTGGGTCGTGGTTCCGGCTTCGGTGCCGCCGCAGGCTGCCAGTGTGCCGACGACCATTACAGAGCTCATCAGAATGGATACAAGTCTCTTTTTCATTTGTTCCTCCTTTTCGGGATTTATGGATTGGTTTTGATCTGTTTTCTGTTCTTTTATGAAAGCGCTTTCATTCCCGAGAAATGTAAGCGCTTTCACTCTGGTAAAAATATAACATGCTTTGGGTTTTCATGCAATGAACAAATTTCACAATTGTTTTGTTTTTTTATTGTAAATTGTCACAATCATCTTTCGGAGAGATCTATGATAATATGTTTCGGAATGGTACGTAATTGTTCGGAAAAAACACATCCCGTCGCCAAAGAACGCACAGCGGAGGTATTTATGGAACTATTTTCACCTGAAAACTTTCCCTTCCCCATGCACAGTATTCATATCTGGAAAAAAGGAGAACTGCTGCAGGAAAGCAATTATGCTCCGTATAAAAAGGGAGAGCTTCACCGCATGTTTTCCGTCACTAAAAGCTTCACCTCCCTGGCCATCGGTGCGCTTATCGCCGAAGGAAAGCTCTCTCTTTCGGATAAGATCTGCGACCGCTTTCCGGAATACTGCCCGGAAGAAGCAGATCCCCGCCTTACATCCATGTGCATCAAAGATATGCTTACGATGCGTACCTGCCACCGTACGACGACCTATAAGTTAAGCGCCGATACGCACTGGGTCCGTTCCTTTTTCATAACAGCTCCCGATCATGAAGCCGGCCGGATCTTTAAATACGACACCTCTTCCGCCCATACCCTTGCAGCACTGGTTTTAAAACGCAGCGGCAAAGGCGTGCTGGACTATCTTCGCGAGGTATTTCTGGATCGCATCGGCTTTTCAGAGGATGCCCGTATCCTTACAGATCCCTTTGGCTGCGAGATCGGCGGTTCCGGCCTGATCTGCCGTCCGGAGGATCTGCTGCGTACAGCCCGTTTCCTGCTTTCTCTCTTAAACGATAGTATGAAGAAGGATTTTCCCGATGTCTGCGGCTATGCCGACAGTCTGTATGATCGCGCCTTTTTTATTCGTTTTTCCCAATACATTAAGGATGCCGTAAGCTTTCACTGCCCCACACTCCACGAGGGAAAGACCCTGGATGAAATGCAGGGCTACGGCTATCAGTTTTGGAGGATACGCGACGGCGGCGTAATGATGTATGGCATGGGCGGGCAGTACGTTGTTATCTATCCGCAAGCCGAACTGATCTTTGTTACCACAGCGGATACCCAGTCGGTCCAGGGCGGCACACAGTATATCCTGGACGAGATCCGCCGCATCGCGCTCTCCCTGGCACCGGAGCTCTCTGTCGCTCCTGCCGGTCCGGATCATAGCTTAAGCCCCGTCAGTATTGCCTCTGATCAAGCCACTCCGATCAATCCCTCTGACGTTTCCTTGTTATACGGTGATTATGAGCTTCTCACGAATCCCGGCGGTTTTCAATGCTTATCCCTTACCCCCGCGGAACTGGTCCTCAAAGAAAAATGCAGGAGCTATGTTTTTCCTTACAAAATACGGGATCTTTACCCTTCCCTGGAAAATGTCTATGGCCAGAAGATCTATACAGCCGCATACCCGCAGTGTGACGGCAGCCTCTATCTGCGCACACAGATCCTGGATGAATATGTCGGCTGTATCCATTTTTTGCTGAAAGGAGAAAAGGATCAGATCACCGTTTTTCTGCGAAAAGCAGAGGAAAGCCTGTATCCGGGATTCAACGGATTTCTGGACGGCCGGCGCATCCATATGTAGCTCTTACGAAATCTCTTCGATCTTATAACGTGACAGGAGATCCGCAAACAGGCGGTAATATATAAAATGACTTTCATTCCAGACAAGATTTTTGTGAAATGACAGGAAAGAAAGCACAAAATCCTTCCCCTCCGGATCCGTACAGGGGATCAGGATAAATGAGATCAGTTCCAACGAGAGAAGCTTCTCTTTTTCCCGGATCATTTCTTTCGGAAGCGTATTGACATTGTTACAGATCAGAAGCCCGTTGTTTCTACTGCGAAATTCATAGACCTCCGGCTTAAGCAGTTCAAAAAGACTGTCCGGGATTTTCTGCGCTTCCTCTTCCTGTTTTCCCGCGCACGCAAGCATCTTCGCAGGCGAGATGCGATAGGCCATGATGAAGGGGATATGGAATCGCTCTGCAAAATTCCGAAGAAGAGCTCCGGCTGAAGGCCTTTCCCCGTACAGGTACATAAACCACATCTGCGTAAGCACATCCCCCGGCGGAAGATCGTCACGACCTGTAACGACCATGCTCCCGCTTCCCTCTTCCTTCATCTTCCTGATCTCCTCAAAGGAAGCATGCTTTTCGGGATTATACATGATAAAGCGGTTCCGGCCTTTTTCTTTTGCCAGATAAAGACAGTAATCCGCTATCATAAAGAGCGTTTCATAATCCGGAGCATGCAAAGGGAAAGTAGCCGTTCCGATCGACAATGAGATCGGTTTGTCTCCCTGCGGGCCCTTGTCGGGAAAAGCCTTTGCAACAGCCGTCCGGATCCTGTGAAGATAATCGCGCAGATTATTACGCTCTGAAATATTGTGAAAGATCACAAAGAATTCATCTCCGCCAATGCGGCCGACCGTTCCCCCTTCGGCGATCTCATGCTTCAAGATACCCGCGACTGTCTTCAGCACCTGATCCCCGAACATATGCCCGTAGAAATCATTTACATGCTTGAAATAATCGATATCAACGATGGCGATCGTCGTATTCCCCGCATGAAGCTCGTCGATCAGATGCCTGGCAAGACGGGAGATATCCTTTTTCCCGACCACCTCCGTAAGCGGATCGTAACTCAGGCTCTGTGTATTGCGGGAATCGGACATACGCATCAGATGGATACGCCCGACCGTGACCTTCTTTCCGCTTTGAAAGCGCTTTATCTCCCCACGTATCAGTGTGGTCGCAAAGCTCTCTTCATCATACAGAAGATTGGCGGGAACGACCACGGTAAAGGCATTCTTCCGTTCCCGGAGGGCGCTCGCGAATTCATCCAGCGCCGGCCGGTCCTCCGGATCGATCTGATCTGAAAAGCGGGCCAGCAACTTAGAGAAAAGGACTTCTCCCTCATTCAGGAAGCTGCTTCCGGTGTTAAAAAAACAGATCACATCCCTGTCCGCATCGTATTCAAAGAATACCTCGTCAAAAAGCCTGAGCATCGCTTCACGGCTCTCCAGCAAACTGATAATATCACGGTCCTTTCCGTCCAAAGGCTGTCCCCCCTCAGTATACAAAACAGAGCGGCACTTACAGCTTATCCTCCGCTACGATCGATTATAACATATTCCGCAGGAGAATTATTTATAATTTTTTACAACCGGCGAAGCGTTGCTGATAAAGCAGTTTTTAGGATCAGCCCCGCTCCTTACCCAGGCAGGACGTTTTGCTCCAGACGCACCGGGGCCGAAAGAACCATATTCCTCAAACACGACCGTACCGCCTTCACCGCGGCCGCTCCAGTCGGCAAACCCTTCCGGATGCATATGTTCTCCCAGATAACAGTCCTCGAGCCGCACTTTTCCATATTGCCTCCAGGGGCGTGCTATATAACAGCTTTTCGGCATAACATTGTCCGTACACAGGAACTTACAGCCTTTCGCTAAGAATCCCCTGTCGATCTCCTTTGGCGTGCAGGGAGCAAAGACATAACCAGGCTCCACATTCACGAACTCACATTCCTCAAATACGGCGGTAGCACCGCCAAAGATGAAATCCACTCCGCCTTCGATACGGCAGCCTTTGAAAAGAAAGCTTCGGTGCGTTCGCTGCGTATACTGCTTCGGTCCCAGAAAACCGTCCTTTATGACTTCCTTCTCCGGCAGCGGTGCAAGAAACAGCGTATCCTGATGCCCACGCAGGATGCAATCCGTAAGACGGATATCATCTCCGTCCAGATACAGGGCAATAGCCTGTCCGGCTTCCTTTCCCGGACCTGCTGTATTTTCAAAGACACAGTTCATAAAATGGATCCGTGCACCTTCCGCAAGCACGGTCGACGTTCGGAAAGTACCGTAGGGGCGTCCGTCCGGATGGATGGAAAGCGCCCCGATATCTCCTGTGAAATATTCGTTTTCGATTGTCAGATCCGATGTAGAGATAATTGTCTGCATACTGATTTGATCCCTCCTTAAAGCAGAGCCAGAGTCTGTCTCGCTATGGATAATTCTTCATTAGTGGGTACGATCATCACCGTCACACGGCTTTCCGCTTTACTTACCACCACATCCTCTCCGCGCTTTTTCAGCGCTTCAGGGTCGATCACCGCACCGAGCCAGCCCAGATAGGAGCATATGCGTTCCCGTACACCGAAGCTGTTCTCCCCTATCCCTGCAGTAAAGACGATCACGTCCACCCCCTGCATGGCCATGGCATAGGAACCGATGTACTTTGCCACGCGATAACAATAGGTATCCAGAGTCAGCCGGGCCAGTTCATTTCCCTGATCCGCCGCATCACACAGATCACGAAAATCACTGGACAGTCCGTCCGAAAGCCCGAGCACACCGGATCTCTTATTCAGCACAGTGTTCATCTCACTCGCACTCAGCCCTTCCTTTTCACTGATGAAATCAAGGATCGCCGGATCCAGATCCCCGGAGCGGGTGCCCATGATCAGGCCCTCCAGCGGGGTCATTCCCATGGAGGTATCCACACATTTCCCTTCACAGACCGCCGAGATACTGGCTCCGTTGCCCAGGTGGCAAACGATGATCTTGAGCTTCTCGCGCGTCTTTCCAAGCAGCTCTGCGGCACGAGCGGATACATAATCATGACTGGTACCGTGAAAGCCGTAACGTCGCACCTTATACTTCTCATAGTATTCAAAGGGAAGTCCATACATATAGGCTTTCTGCGGCATAGTCTGGTGAAAGGCGGTATCAAACACCGCTGCCTGCTTAACCCCCGCCATATTCTCCGCACAGGCCCGGATCCCGATGAGATTCGCGGGATTATGCAGAGGGGCCAGACTGCTGAGTTCTTCGATGTCCCGGATCACGCTTCCGTCGATCAGTACCGCCCTGTCAAACTTCTCTCCGCCATGCACCACACGGTGCCCCACGGCTCCGATCTCGGAAAGAGAGCCGATCACGCCATGCTCCTTATCCACCAGGGCATCGATCACCAGACGCACTGCCTCGCTGTGATCCGGCATTGCTTTCCCGATCACCACTTTGTCTTTGCCTGCCGGTACATGAGTGAGCATGCTGCCGTCGATCCCGATACGTTCCGCAAGCCCTCTGGCAAGGACCTTTTCATTTTCCGAATCGATCAGCTGATACTTTAAAGAAGAACTGCCGCAGTTAATGACCAGAATATTCATACTCCGTTCCTCAATCCTTCACCTTGATCGCCGCTTCCGCTTCCTCTTCCGCAGCAAATTTACTTTCGTCAAGATTGGAAGGATCCTGCCCGATATAAGCCGAGATCCCTCCGTCGATATAAACCACCTGGCCATTGACAAAATCAGAGGCCGGGGAAGCCAGGAATACAGCCAGCCCCATCAGGTCCTCCGTGTGGCCCCAGCGCTGAGCAGGCGTCTTGGAGCGTATGAAGCGGTCGAAAGGATGCATGGAACCATCCGCCTGCTTCTCGCGGAGCGGCGCTGTCTGCGGTGTAGCGATATAGCCGGGCCCGATGGCATTACACTGGATATTGTACTGCCCGTACTCGGAGCAGATATTCCGTGTAAGCATCTTCAGTCCGCCCTTGGCCGCCGCATAGGCGGATACGGTCTCGCGTCCGAATTCACTCATCATGGAGCAGGCATTGATGATCTTCCCGCTCTTCTGCTCGATCATATGGGGCAGCACAGCCTTGGAGCAGATAAAAGGGCCGGTGAGATCGATGTCGATGACCTGCTGCCAGTCCTTAAGCTCCATATCTATCATAGGGATGCGCTTGATGATCCCGGCGTTGTTCACGAGGATATCGATGGGGCCAACATTTGCCTCCACATCCTTCACAAATTTCTGTACCTGATCCTCCTTCGTCACATCACAGAGAGCGCCGTAAGCATCGATGCCGGCCTTCTTATACTCCTCCATCCCACGCTCATAATGCTCCGGATTAACGCAGTTAAAGACCACCCTGGCTCCGGCCTCCGCAAAGGCCTTGGCATACGCCATGCCCAGACCGTAGCTTGCTCCGGTGACCCAGGCCACCTTCCCGTCCAGACGGAATTTTTCCATTACACCCATGATCTCGTTCCTCCTTTATCAAAGCAGATCCTGATTCCGCACATCGTCCATATCGTCAAAATCCTGATTTTCTCCCACCATCCCCCAGATGAAGGTATAATTGCGGGAGCCCGCTCCCGAATGGATAGACCAGCTGGGGCTGATCACCGCCTGCTCGTTTCGCATGATGATGTGCCGGGTCTCCTGCGGCTCTCCCATGTAATGCATAACAAAGGCATCCTCGGGAATCCCGAAATACAGGTACACCTCCATGCGGCGGTCATGCGTATGACAGGGCATGGTGTTCCATACACTGCCGGGCACCAGCTCCGTCATACCCATCTCCAGCTGGCAGCTTTCCACCTGCCCGGGCAGGATATACTTGTTGATGGTCCGTTCATTGGAATCCTCCATACAGCCCAGATGCTTCTTATTCTCTTCCTTGATCAGCACCTCGCCCTCCCCGGCCGTTCCTTCCCGCTTGATCAGCACCGTGGGATACGTGGCATGGGCCGGGGCGGAATTGATATAGAATTTGGCCGGGGTGGAGGCATTGTCGCTTTCAAAGACGATCTCCTTTGCGCCCATTCCGATATACATACCGTTCTTATAGGCTACGGAGTATTTCTTTCCGTCGATGGTGATGCTTCCGGCGCCGCCGATATTGATCACGCCCATCTCCCTGCGCTGCAGGAAATATTCTGCGCGCAGCTCTTCACCGGCCTCCAGTTTAAGAGCCTTTTTCGCCGGTGTAGCCGAGCCCGTGATGATGCGGTCGATATGGCTGTAGACCAGATAGATCTCATCCTCACGGAAGACGCGGTCGATCAGAAATTCTTCCCGCAAACGCTTTGTGTCGTAGTACTTTACATCCTTCGGTGATGCTGCTGTTCTGAGTTCCATACTCTGCCTCCTTTTTATCCGTTGTTATATTGCTCTGTGCACACTTACTTTAGGAACTGCTCACAAATTACTTGTACAGCTGGCGCAGTGCAGACGTTCAGGTGATTTTGCAACAGTCCCTGCATAATCGGCTTCGCCGATGGACAAATCGCCGTAAAACTCGGGATTCGCAAGCTCACCCTCGCGGTATTCTGAATAGTTACCAGTCCCTTTTCAATTTCAGATCAGGGCCGCAGTGATGATGGCCATGGAATAGACCTCCAGTGCGTTACAGCCGCGGGACAGATCATTGATCTGCGCATTCAGTCCCAGCAGGATCGGTCCGTATGCCTCAAAATTTCCCATACGCTGCGCGATCTTGTAACCGATGTTCCCCGCATTGATATCCGGGAAGATAAAGGTATTGGCATAGCCTGCAACTTTGCTTCCCGGAGCTTTCTGCCGTGCAACACGGGGAGACACGGCGGAATCAAACTGGAATTCCCCATCGATGGGCACATCCGGATATTCCTCCTTTGCCTTCTGTGCAGCATTCCGCATCTTATCCACGGAATCCCCTTTTCCGCTTCCCAGCGTGGAATAGCTTAAGAATGCGACCTTCGGATCCACCCCGAAGATCCTGGCACAGTTGATGGTCTCCCCGCAGATCTCCACAAGTTCATCTTCAGAGGGCTGGATATTGATGGCACAGTCTGCCATGGCCAGCACCTCGTTCTCTCCGGTAGCGCCGGGACGTACGAGGATAAAGCAGGAAGATACGATGGAATTGCTCGGTTTGGTCTTGATGATCTGCAGGGCAGGTCTTACAGTATCTGCTGTAGAATATGTAGCACCGCCAAGCAGGCAGTCTGCGATCCCCATCTTGACCAGCATGGTGCCGAAATAATTCCGCTGGAGCATGATCGGGCCGGCCTTTTCCATGGTCATTCCCTTATCCTTACGGATCTCGCAGAATTCACGGGTGACCTCTTCCAGACGGTCATAATTCTTGGGGTTGATGATACGTGCTCCGCGGATATTGTATCCCGCTTCCTCCGCCGCCAGAGCTACCTCCTGTTCATCCCCCAGAAGTATGGGGGTCAGGAAATTGCTGGCAAGCAAACGGCTCGCCGCCTCAAGTATACGCGGATCCTCCCCTTCCGTCAGCACGATCGTCTTGGGATTCTCCTTCAGTTTCTGGATCATCGCTCCGAATCCGAACATCTTATCTTCCCCTTTCTACAGCACTACGCCGTCTTTGAATATGGATATCTCACGTATATCATTCTCCTCACTTCGTGTGAGTCGGCCCGAGGCAACCTCGAGCACGTGATCCAAAAGCCTTGCGCCGCAGGCATCCGTATCTTCACCCTCTGCCACGCTGCCTGCATTAAAATCGATCCAGGCACCCTTCTTTTCATAAAGCGCCGTATTAGTCGAAATCTTTACCGTAGGGACCGGCGCCCCAAAGGGGGTCCCCCGTCCGGTGGTAAAGAGGATCAGCTGCGCCCCTGCCGCCGAAAGCGCCGTTGCGCTCACCAGATCGTTTCCCGGCCCGCTCAGCAGATTCAGGCCTTTTTTTGTTACGGCCTCGGCATAGCAAAGCACATCTACGATCTGGGCACTCCCGCCCTTCTGTACGCAACCGCAGCTTTTATCCTCCAGCGTGGTGATCCCTCCGGCTTTGTTTCCCGGACTCGGATTCTCATAGACCACCTGCCCGTGACGCACAAAATAGTCCTTGAAATCATTGACCATGTCAACGGCCTTCTGAAACACGCCTTCATCCGCGCAGCGGGAAAAGAGGATATTTTCGGCTCCGAACATCTCCGGTACCTCCGTAAGGATCGTGGAACCACCCATGGCAATAAGCCGATCGGAAAAGCGGCCTACCGCCGGATTTGCAGTGATCCCGGAAAGTCCGTCGCTCCCGCCGCATTTCATCCCAACCACAAGCTCGGAAGCAGGGATCTCACAGCGCGTAAAGGCAGCCGCATGATCGATCAGCTCTTTCACAAGTCTTACGCCTTCTTCCACATCATCATTCACATCCTGACAGCGAAGGAAGCGGACACGCTCGGGATCATAAGCTCCCAGTTCCTCCAAAAAGAGCTCATGTGTCAGGTTCTCACAGCCCAGCTCCAGACAGAGCACGCCGCCGGCATTGGGATGACGGGTGAGTGCGGCCAACAGTTTTTTCGTCTGTGCCAGATCATCCCCCAGCTGGGAGCAGCCGAAGGGATGAGGGAAATAATGCACACCCTCCACACTGCCGTAAAGAAGTGCGCGCCCCTTTTCCATGATCTGTTTTGCTATGCCGTTCACACAGCCAACGATCGGAAGGATCCAGATCTCGTTACGTACTGCAGCTCTTCCGTCCCTCCTACGAAAGCCCATAAAGCTGCGGCTTGCGGTCTGCGGCAGTTCATAAACTCTGTGCTCATATACGTATTCGCCGCCTTCCTTTAGCTCCGTCCGTGCATTGTGCGTATGTACCCAGGCCCCCGGAACGATATCCGAGGTCGCAGAGGCGATGGGCACACCATATTTAACAATACTCTCACCTGCCCGGATCGGTCCAAGAGCAAGCTTATGTCCCCGGGCGATATCCTCCGCTGCCACAAGCCGCTTCCCCTCCGTCTTAAGTTCTGTTCCGGCCGCGATATCCATTAAAGCCACGGCCACGTTATCCAGCGGATGTATCCTGATGAGCTGCATTTTTTCTCCCTTTCCTACAGAACGCTCTTATATGCGGCTTCGGCACCTTCCGTACGTATCTTCCCAAGATCTTCGAGCACCTTATCGTACAGGCCTGCGATCTTCATCAGATCCTGATCCCACATACGGTCATTGGAAAGCACTTCACGTACCAAAGTCACATCATCATCGTTACGGTGCACATAATAGAAATCCAGCACCCAGGCGTCATCCTGCACCTTATACTCATTCCCCGCAGGTCTCCTGCAGATCAGGGCATCCAGATCCCTGCGCTGTATATCCGAGGAATAAAAGGCAATATATGCCGCCAGGCTCATGGTGAGCGCCTCGGGAAGCTTCCCGAACTTTTCGATGTATTCCAGGAAAGAAGGCATATTGCGTGCCTTCCATTTGGAAGTAGAATTCAGGCTGATACTCAGCAGCTCATGATTCACAAAGGGATTATTGAAACGGTCCGTTACCGCCGCAGCGAACGCATCGCAATCCTTTTTATCGAGAGGGAGCACGGGGATCACCTCTTCAAAGAGCATCTTATCCATAAACGCATGGATGGTCTCGCTATGCATGCAGTCACGCACAATATCCTGTCCCGAGAGATATGCCCCCAGCACAAAACCGGTATGGGCGCCGTTTAAGATGCGCACCTTGCGCTTTTTATAAGGGGTGACATCCGGAACCACATGCACGTTCACGCCGGCCTTCTTAAAGGGAAGTTTTTCCTCCAGCCACTGCGGTCCCTCGATATACCATACACCGAAGACCTCTCCCACATCCAGCAGCGGATCCTCGTAGCCGTTGAGCTTCTCCAGTTCCGCGACCTCCTGCGGATCACGGATACGTCCCGGCACGATGCGGTCCACCAGTGTGGAGCAGAACAGACAGTCTTCATTGATCCATTTTTTGAAGTCCTCTCCCCAGTTCCAGTCATCAATATGCTTTACAATGATCTTCTGCAGCTCCTTACCGTTATTGTCAATGAGTTCACAGGAGAGGATCACCAGGCCCTTCTTTCCAGCAAGAAAACGCTCATGCAGAAGCACCGCCAGCTTGGCCGGGAAGGATGTCGGGGGTACGGTATCCGGTCTGGAATCCGGATCGTAAACGATACCTGCCTCCGTGGTATTGCTGGAAACATACTCAAGCTCATCACTCTTTACCAGTTCCTTCACGGCTTCCCAGTCACTGACCGGGTTGTAACAGCGGTCCACCACGGAGATCACCCGCTTACGGTCCACCTTCTGTCCATTCTCGGATCCGCGCAGATAAAGAGTATAAAGCCCTTCCTGCTCGTTGATGAGCTCCGAAAGCCCCTGGGCTATGGGTTGAAGAAGAGCCACCTTTCCGTTCCAGCCTGCCTTTTCATTCGACATATCAAAGAAATAATCCACGAAAGCACGCAGGAAATTCCCCTCGCCGAACTGCAGCATCTTTACCGGTGCATCCTTCAGGATGTAGCCGTCATAACCCGAGCTTTCCAATACATCATAGTTCAGTTTTGCCATGGTCTTTCTCCTTTCAGATCCCAAAATATCTTTCTGCGTTATAATACGATATGCCTTCCACGATCTTTTTCAGCAGCTTTTCATTGTTCGGATATTCGCCGTCCTCTACCCACCTTCCGATGAGATTACAGGCGATACGGCGGAAGTAATCATGCCGCGTGTAGGAAAGGAATGAACGGGAATCCGTGAGCATGCCTACGAAATTGCCAAGAAGCCCGAGATTGCCAAGGGAGCGCATCTGCTCCTCCATCCCGTCCCTCGAATCCAGGAACCACCATGCCGCACCAAGCTGCATCTTTCCGGGCACCTCATCACTCTGGAAGGCTCCCAGGCAGGTCGTGATCTGGTTGAGATCATTGTGATCCAGGGAAAACACGATGGTCTTCGGCAGCTCGTTTGTTTTATCAAGTTCGGAAAACAGCATGGCCAGTTCATCGCCACAGCTGCTCTTCGCGATCATATCAAAACCGGTATCCGGCCCTTCCAGCTTAAACATCCGCTCATTCACATTGCGTGTGCAGGAATAATGGATCTCCATCACAACATTTTCTTTATGATACTTTCTCGCCAGGGACAAAAGAAGCTTCGTCTGATAGACCTCTGCTTCCTCAAGACCCAAGCTCTCACCGGCCATGGCTTTCTTAAAGGCCCTGTCAGCCACCTCATCACTGCCGGGACGAAACATCACATAATCCAGGCCGTGATCGGAAGCCTTGCAGCCCCGGGCTTTGAAATGATCCAGCCTCTCATTCAGAGCATCACATACTTCCTGTGCCGAGTTTAAGCTTTCCTTTCCCACGCTCTTTGCCAGCTTTCGGATATAATCGGGAAAGCCGGCCTTGGTGATGTTGATCGCCTTATCCGGGCGGAAACTCGGGCACACCGTAAAGCCCAACTCCTCTTTGGCAAGCTTTTCATGCCATTCCAATGTATCCACAGGATCATCCGTGGTACCGATGTATTTTACATTGGACTTGCGGATGATCCCGCGGACTGAAAGCTCCGGATCTTCCTTAAGCATCCGGGAGGTCTTCTCCCAGATCTCACGTGCATTATCTGCAGTGAGCGCTTCATCGATCCCAAAGTATTTCTTAAGCTCCAGATTGGACCAGTGATACATGGGATTACCGATGGCCATCTGAAGCGCCTCCGCAAAGGCAAGGAACTTTTCAAAAGCATCCGCCCCCCCGGTGACCTTGTCCTCCTGAACACCGTTGGAGCGCATCACACGCCACTTGTAATGATCCCCGAAATACGATCCGTCGCTCTGACGGCCCCCCAGCCAGATCTCGGCCAGATCCTTATATCTTCGGTCTTCATAGATCTCCTGTGGGGAAATGTGGCAATGATAATCGATGATGGGGAGATCCTCGGCATAATCGTGAAACAGATGCTTTGCCGTCTCGTTGTAAAGCATGAAATCCTTATCCATAAAAGCTTTCATCTGTATTCCTCCTTGGCTGATCAATGTTTTTTTATTCTAGTGTATGCGCGGCGGGAATGTAAGCGCTT
Source organism: Lachnospiraceae bacterium (assembly GCA_017552715.1). Lineage (GTDB taxonomy): Bacteria > Bacillota > Clostridia > Lachnospirales > Lachnospiraceae > NK4A136. The sequence goes on along the minus strand of JAFZOW010000093.1, from coordinate 20,558 downwards.
ACATTTTTATTTATATAGCTTTCTCAGCGGAATGTCAATACTTCTTTCGCACTTTTTTCTCCCGATCTTATTGCAGACGACAAAGTATCTATTCAGAACCGCTTTGCGATTCTGAATAGATACGCGATTTGTCCATGCATAATCGGCTTCGCCGATGGACAAATCGCCGTAAAACTCGGGATTCGCAAGCTCACCCTCGCGGTGTTCTGAATAGTTACCTTTATTCTTTCAGCGTTGTTTCCCGCAGGACCAGAGTGCAGGAAACACTGATCTTTCGGGATAGCCTGGCACCCTTTCCACTAAGTATCTTTACAAAGCGTTCCACGGTATCGTGGCAGATCTCCGCCGTATGGTTATCCATGCTGCTGAGCTCTGGTGTGCTCGATGTGGAGATCAGGGAATTATTATACCCGATGATCTCCATGTCCTTCGGGATCTTCAGGCCGCTCTCTGCTGCATACTTTACAGCCCCCACCGCGATCTCGTCATTGGAGGCGATGACCGCATCGCACTTTTCTTTCCGCTCAAAAAGCAGATCCCGCACGGCATGGATGTTATTCTCAACATACAGGATCCGGGAGGATGGACTCGCCCCCGCCTCCCTCATGGCCTTCTCAAAGCCTTTCTTCTTTTTGTTGGCGCTGTAGGAATGAGAATCCGTGAGGAACAGTAATTTTTTACGGCCATGATCAAGAAGCAGCTTTGTTGCTTCATATACAGCTTCCTCATCTTCGCATACGGAGGAGTATATGTTATCTCCGCTCACATGTCCGTTAATGATAAATACCGGAACCTGTCTGGCTGCTTCGCGAATATAATCCGTAGCCTTGCTGTTGCGCCCGTCCCCGGCATAAGTTGACCCAACATAGATCAGGGTATCGATGTGCTTTGAAAGAAGCATATCTGTCTGCGCCTGCTTTCCTTCCAGCTCAAAACCGCTGCAGCTTAAAATACAGTCGTAGCCGTTCCGAAACAGCTCACTTTCAAGATGCGCCACAGCATTAGCCATGTAGGAATCCGCGATCGTAGGCACCAGCACCCCTACCGTATGCATGGTGTTCAGGCCCAGTCCCTGCGCAAACACGTTGGGCGTATACCCCACCTCGTCGATCACTTTAAGGACCTTTTCCCGTGTCTTCTCCGAGACCTTATCCGACCCGTTGACAACGCGGGATACCGTAGCTATGGAAACATTCGCCATCTTCGCGATATCATATATGTTCAGGGCTTCTTTTTTCATTTCACTGCACTCTCCTTGAAGAAACTTATTCGCAAGTCAATTTGTAAGTGCTTACATTTTAGTATATTACAGCATTTCTTCTTTCAAATAAAGTCGGCAAAATGCCGAAATGACATTCATTTTTTATACGAATTCAACGAAAACGTAAGGAACTGAATAGGACTGAAATATAAGAAGGCCGGCGTTGCCGCCGGCTTTCTTATGAAGGGAGGTAAAGTATATATGTGGAATTACCGGGTAATCCCGGGCATCACATGCAGGTGTATCCGCCGTCCACGGGGATGATGTCTCCCGTGACGTAAGTAGATGCGGGAGAAGCCAGGAAAATAGCAGCTGAATCCAACTCGCCTTCATTTCCGTAACGCTCCATGGGGATCATGGTCTTCGCATTCTGCTGGAAGAAATCGGAATCCAGTGTCTCCTGCGTGAGCGGAGTATAGAAATAGCCGGGGCAGATGGCATTTACCGTAATGGAATACTTGCCCCATTCAGCCGCCAGTGCGCGGGTCAGATTGACTACACCGCCTTTCGCCGCATGGTAAGGCGCGGATCCGCAGATCTTATTACCCACCAGACCATACATTGAAGCTATATTGATGATACGGCCATACCTGGCCGGGATCATCGCCTTCCTGGCAACTGTCCTGGCCACCTTGAAGCTGCCGAAAAGATCGATCTGCATCTCGTTTTCGAACTGCTCGTCCGTAACATCTTCCGCATTAGCCACTGCTCCTGTGCCAGCATTGTTGATCAGAATATCGATACGTCCGAACGCCTTCATCACCTCGTCTACAGCGGCTTCAACATTGGCCGTATCGGTGATATCGCATTTAACACCGATGGCTTTTACACCGAACTCCTCCGAGATCTCCTTTGCAACCGCATCGATCATCTCTTTGCGCCGTGCCAGACAGACAATATTGGCACCCTGGTTTGCAAGCGCTTTGGCCATCTGTACTCCCAGGCCTCCGGATGCTCCGGTCACGATCGCAACCTGTCCTGAAAGATCAAAATAATTCTGTCCCATTTTTATATTTCCTCCTTTGGAAAATGCCGCGCCGAAAACGATGTAAGCGCTTACATTTTGAATGATAACATATCACTGAAAAAAAAGATAGTATTAAAACTGGCAAAAAATCCTGATCCATTTTTGGTAGGTTTGTACACAGAATCCGTTATAAGGCCGGAAGGATCGTAACATGTCCTTCCGATTCCTCCTTCGCCGAACAGCAAAAGAAACCATACTTCACACCCACCCAGCGGCCCGGGGACGCCGTCATCGTGAGTCCCTCCGAGAACTCGGCTTTATCCGTACCGTACAACATACATACCGTTTCCTCCGGATATCGTATGGGATCTTCCCCAAGTGTGCGCTCCCCCTTTTGCTCCACACTATAGGAAATAAAAACTCTGTCCGTATCCGCAGGCAGCTCCCCAATCTCCTCTTTCTTTTCCTCCGTACGCTCACAAAGTATCTTTCCGAAGATCTGTTTCCCATGCACACGGAATATACGGATCCTTTCCTCATCGCGTACAAAACTGAGTGCTCCGTACTCCATCCCCATAGAGATCATCCCTGCTTCGTCGCCTGACGTAAGGGATGATAATACAAAGAAATATACACAGGAAAACTCAGGCGCAGACCACTTCTTCAAAAGGAGATTCGGTATATCTCCATAGACCCCGTCTTTTAGTACCGCATTCAGACAGATCCCGCCCCCCCTTTCTCTACGCCATCCTTTCTGTGGATTTGCATTCCACTGCAGGGACAGATCGGGAGCACTTTCCCGGAAAGCTGCAGCGCAGATCGCAGCCTTTGCTCCGACATCCGGCTTTAGATAACAGTCCACCGGTTCTCCCCATTCTTCTCCATTCTTTGGAATACCGATGATCGGCCAGTCTTCCTTCCACTGCATAGGCTGCAGGTAAACGATACGGCCTGCGGCATATACATCCCGGAAATGAAGAAACCATTCCTCTCCGTTTACGGTATCCACCCATGCTCCCTGATGCGGTCCGTTGATCCCGCTTTCTCCCTGCCGCAACACAACCCTGTATTCATACGGTCCACAAATATCCCGGGAACGCAGCACCGTCTGCCAGCCGGTCTTTACACCGCCAGCCGGAGCAAAGATATAGTAATAGCCGTTACGCTTATAAAGCTTGGGACCTTCAATGGTCGATTGGTCATTCTCATTCCCGTCAAAGATCTTCATCGGCTCACCGGCCAGTCCAAGCCCGTTCGGCCGCATCTCCTGAAGCCAGAGCACCGACTTATAGCCGATGCGGCTTTTAGCCACGCCGTACACCAGATAGGCCTTCCCATCATCATCCCAGAATGGGCAGGGATCGATCCAGCCAGGACCTTCTTTGATCATCACCGGATCCGACCATTTACCTTCCGGATCTGTCGCCGTGCACATATAGATCCCTTCATCCGGCATGGGAAAACACACAAAAAAGACGCCTTCGTGAAAACGTATCGAAGGCGCCCATACCCCGCAGCCGTGGACCGGTCGTTCATATCGCTTTGCCGGAAGTTTCTTAAGCACATAAGTGACCAGCTCCCAGTTCACCAGATCTTTGGAGCGCAGGAGCGGCAGCCCCGGCACATTGGAAAAGCTCGAGGCTACCATATAGTAATCGGAACCGACACGTACTGCATCCGGATCGGAATAATCCGTATAAAGCACAGGATTTCTGTAAGTTCCGTTACCGCAGTCCGCGTTCCACGAAGCGCTGCTCATGCACGTATACTTTTGACAAGCGCCGCCGCTTCGGCCACCTTAGAACGGATCTCTTCAAACTGCCCGGCCTTGATCATATCGCCCTTTACCATCCAGGATCCGCCACAGCAGAAGACCTTGTCCGAAGCAAGATACTCTGCCGCATTGGATGCGCTGATCCCTCCGGTAGGCATGAATCTCAAAGCCGTGAGCGCCGCACCGATGGCCTTGATCATCTTAAGGCCTCCCGCGTTTTCGGCCGGGAAAAACTTCACGTGTGTAAGTCCCAGCCGTATGGCCTTCATCATCTCACTGGCCGTCTGCGTTCCGGGGCATACCGGGATATCCTTATCCAGACAGTAGCGCACCACTTCCTCATCCAGCCCCGGGGATACGATGAACTTTGCCCCGGCAGCCACGGCACGATCCACCTGATCTGTCGTGAGCACAGTACCGGCCCCCACCAGCATATCGGGAAACTTTTCTGCCATGATACGGATCGACTTCTCCGCCGCCTCCGTGCGGAAGGTTAGCTCCGCAGCGGGGAGCCCGCCCTCCATAAGGGCCTTTCCCAACGGCTCCGCATCCTTCGCATCATTCAATACGACTACGGGAATGATCCCCACTTCCGAAAACTTCTGAAATACCGCATCCGCTTTTGTACTCATATCCCTTCACCTTTATATCTGTTCAGAACCGCCCTCGCGGTATTCTGAATAGTTACTCTTTTATCTCTTCACCCGGGCGCCCGCTCCGCCCATGATCGCCTCCACTTCCTCACGGCTCGCCATGGAGGTATCGCCGGGTGTGGTCATGGCCAGGGCTCCGTGTGCCGCCCCGTAATTCACGGCCTTCTCCGCATCCTGCGTAGTCATCAGGCCGTAGATCAGTCCGGAAGCAAAGGAATCGCCGCCGCCCACGCGGTCCATGATCTCCAGTCCGTTGTACTCCTTAGACATAAAGATCTCACCGTCCGCCCAGCAGATGGCTTTCCAGTCATTTACCGTAGCCGTTCGAACGGTACGCAGCGTGGTGGCCACCGCCTTGAAATTGGGATAGGTCTTTGCCGCCTCGCTGATCATCTTCTTATAGCCATCCAGATTCAGTTCCTTCAGATCCGCGTCGTTTCCTTCGATGCTAAAGCCCAGGCAGGCCGTGAAATCTTCTTCGTTTCCGATCATCACATCCACATATTTAGCCACTTCCTTATTCACCGCCTGCGCCTTTTTGCTCCCGCCGATGGCACTCCACATGGAAGGGCGGTAATTTAAGTCATAGGAAACGATGGTGCCGTATTTCTTGGCCGCCTTGCAGGCCGCGATCACCGTATCACAGGCCGTCTCGGAAAGAGCAGCATAGATCCCGCCGGTATGCAGCCAGCGCACTCCCAGCGTCCCGAAGATATAGTCAAAATCAAAATCCTCCGCAGTAGCCTGGGAAATGGCCGTATTGGCCCGGTCCGAGCAGCCCACGGCTCCGCGAATCCCGAAACCGCGTTCCGTAAAGTTCAGGCCGTTCCTGCAGATACGGCCGATACCGTCCGTCTTCTTCCAGAAGATCAGCGAAGTATCCACGCCACCCTGCTCGATCAGATCCTTCAGAAGTTTTCCGACTTCATTATCTGCAAATGCGGTGATGACCGCCGTATTCAGCCCGAAACACTTATGAAGCCCGCGGATCACATTATATTCGCCGCCACCCTCCCAGGCGCGGAACTCCCGCGCCGTGCGGATCCTTCCTTCGCCGGGATCCAGGCGGAGCATGATCTCGCCCAGTGACACCGCATCAAATCTGCAATCCTTACTATCACGTATTTTCAGATCCATTTTTAACCCCTTTCATCCCCTTTGCCCCGCGGATACGCGCATTCTGAAAACGCCGTATTCACGCGGATGTAAACGCTTACATTTCTGTATATCATTATAATATATCCGGTGGTTTTGTCAAGATACTTTTCTGACGGATCAGCACAAAGAATCAGAGGACTCAGGATCTTTTTTATCTTTCTGCTTTTGCGTATGTGATCTTTATATCCTTAATGCTATCGTTAAAAAGCCGGAATTCCACATGACAGACCGTTCCCGGAACCGTCAGCTCCCACTGCGCTTCCCCGTCACCCGCGGATAAGCGCTGTGCCTCCAGCTCCGTTCCCCCGAAGCCGGCGGTGGCCTGCATCCCAAGCTCATCCACCCCGCTGCCGCAGACCGTAAAATGATAGGTGCCGCCATACAGCGTCATATTGGGGCCCGTAGTGCTTCCTCCGGGATGCAGGATCCACGCCCCGTCCGCGCACTCTCCTCCGGAAAGGTAAGCATCATCATTAAGCTCATACGTATAGCGGCTGAGCTTAACAAGCATATCCTCGTGATCCGCAAAGCCATAGGCCACATAGTCTGAGTTGCGGTAAGCCACTTCACTCTCCGTAAGATAACGTACCAGCGGGCATTCCGTCTCCTCCTGCGTGCTCAGCAGAATGAAGCATTTCCCTTCCGGCACAGCTGTTTCATGGGAAAGCTTCTGCAGCCAGATATACAGCGCATCCACATCCACGATGCCATCCACATGATCATCCCAGTTATACATTTCCAGCTTCCCCTCGGAAAGCTCGGTACAGATATTCCCGTTCCAGTAAGAGGCATAGCCGCTCTCATAACCGTCCCGGCTTAAGGCATCCGTGCATTCCTTAAGGGAAGAAGTCAGATCCACAGCTGCCAGTTCCTTTATCTGCCAGGCGCCGGCGATACAGACCGCCAGAACGCAGACAAAGAGCAGGATCCGGTCCGTAAGCTTCTTTACGTCCCTAAGGGCAAAGGCCAGGGGAAGCATCAGATACGGCAGGAGCGGCAGCCAGTAGCGGTCCTGGTAAAACATGTCCGTAAACAGGTATAAAAGGATATGCACGGCAAAAGCAGCGATGGCCAGCCCCGCCAGAAGCCTGCGTTCCTCGCTCCGTTTCCCGGGATCCTTCAAAAAAGCGAACAAAGCATAGAATACGGCCGCCGCAAGAAAAAGCGCGATGCCGCATTTGGCTAAAGCTGCGATGGAAAGCTCCGCCTCCACAAAGCCCAGATTCCGGAAGAAGCCCCGGATCAGCTGTTCCAGCTTAACACAAGAAAATTCTGTAAACCGAAGCCCGTTCCAGCCGTTGAAACGGTAGATCCGGCTTAAGAACCTGCTGTTGACCAGATAGCCCAGCCCCGCTGCGGCTGTGCTCAGATACACCCCGATAAAGCAGAACTTTCCGCTCTTCCAGAAGCGATACAGAGCCAAAAGCAACAGCGGCAGGTACAAAATGATCAGCTGCCTCGGCCCGCCCAGTCCGGCCACAAAGGCCAGGATCGCCTGCAGGACGAGGCTTACAGGCCTTTTCTTCTTCTCCTCCTTTTCACTCTTAAGCAAAAGCCCCAGGGCAAAAAAGCTGATGGAGATATGGGGGATATAAAAGAGTCCGTAAAGAACGATATACACATAATCCCTGGTCAGGGGCAGAAACAGCAGGGGCGCTGTGAGGGGAAAGATGCTTCCAAGTCCCGCCTGTCGGCAGAGAAATGCGTAGGAAGACTGCAGCACGGCGAAAAGCGCGATGCCTGCCAGGATACGGGACAGCAGCCAGCTGTGCGTCAGAAGATAAAAAAACATATAAAAGAGCTGGGTATTCAGTACCCGCAGCTCCGTGGAATAATGCCAGTCCTTTAAGAGTATACCGCCCTGTTCGCTTAGAAGCTCCGAAAGCAGCAGTTCGCTGGACATATCTGAATCGATCAGATACGGGATGCGAAGAATATAAAAGACAGCCCAGAAAAGGCAGACTGCCCCGAGGAATACCCAGGGCAGTATCTTTTGTATTTTTTCAGGGATCCTGCTCATACAAGATCCGCTATATCGTAGATAAGCTGCTCGGAATCGGCCCAGCCAAGGCAGGGATCCGTAATGGACTTACCGTAGATCCCTTCTCCGATCTTCTGGGAGCCCTCCTTGATGTAGCTCTCTACCATCACGCCTTTTACCAGTGCACGTATATCCGGATTGACGCGGCGGGAATGGAGCACCTCCTTTACGATACGCGGCTGCTCGGCATGACGTTTCCCGGAATTGTTATGATTGGCGTCGATGATACAGGCCGGATTGGCTACGCCGCTCTCCTCATAGAGTTCTCTGAGCAGGGCCAGATCCTCGTAGTGATAATTGGAAATGGAAGAACCGTGCTTATTAACGGCCCCCCGAAGGATGGCGTGCGCATAAGGATTCCCTGTGGTCTGCACCTCATTGCCCCGGAAGATGAAGCTGTGGGGAGACTGTGCAGCGTGGATGGAATTGAGCATAACGGTAAGATGGCCGCTGGTGGGATTCTTCATACCCGCAGCCACATCAAAACCGCTGGCTGCCAGACGGTGCTGCTGATCCTCCACGGAACGGGCACCAATAGCCACATAAGATAAGATATCGGAAACGTAGGGCCAGTTTTCGGGATAGAGCATCTCGTCTGCAGAGGTAAAACCGCTCTCCCGCATGACGCGCAGATGCATCTGGCGCATGGCGATCAGGCCCTGGAGGAAATCAACCACTCCCTCGGGATCGGGCTGGGATACTATGCCCTTATAGCCGTCCCCGTTGGAACGGGGCTTATTGGTATAAACCCGGGGAACCAGAAGCAGCTTATCCTTCACTTTGTCATTGATGCGGGCCAGGCGGTTGGCGTAATCGCATACCGCTTCTTCGTTGTCTGCGGAACAGGGGCCGATGACCACAAGAAAACGCTCGTCTTTTCCCGCGATCACATCGCAGATCTCTTTATCCCGCTTCTCCTTTAAGGCTTTCAGTTCTGCCGGCACAGGGAACTGCTCGCAGATCTCTTCCGGCGTGGGCAGAGCCCTCTTTATCGTAAAAGACATTCTTATAAACCTCCGAATCTAAGGTGTAGACCTTCTATCCCTTTCAAAGTCTGTGATATTCGGGATAGCGATTTTCAAATACGCAGTAATACTCAAAACCTGCTTCTTTCAAAAGCTCCGTAACTTCATTAAAATACTGACCCATATGCTCCGTATCATGGGCATCGGAGCCGATGGTGATGATCTCACCCCCAAGCTCACGGTAACGTTTAAGTATCTCCAGCCTGGGATGAGGACCGCCCATCCCGTAGGCATAGCCGCTTGTATTGGCTTCGATCCCCTTTTCGTTCTCGATCAAAAGCTTCAGTACCTTATCGATATCTTCGCGGTATTCTTCAAAGCGGAAATCCTTCCCCTGTGAGGGACCGTAACGCAGCACATAATCAAGATGGCCGTATACATCAAAATTCTGAAAGCCCCGTATGCATTCCGCCATATACTGAAAATATTCATGAACGGCTTCTCCTTCGCTTCGCCCTCCGAAGAACTGGTCCTTCAGATAGGGATCTTTGCCGTTACACAGATGCTGGGATGCGATGATGAAATCAAACTCGTGCTCCTTGCAAAGAAGAGTATTCTTTCTGGCCACTGTAGTCTGCATTCCCAGTTCGATACCGAAGAGGATCTTGATCCGGCCTTCGTATTTATGTCTGAGCCGCAGAAGATCATAAAGATATGCATCAACGTTCACTTCAAACATATCTTCGGGTTCACCCTCGATATAGGTGAAGTCGTAATCCATATGCTCTGTAAAGCAGATCTCCTTAAAACCCAGGGCAATGCCCTTCTCTACCATCTGCTCCATGGGAGTTTCGGAATCTCCCGAAAAGGATGAATGCATATGTGTATCTGCGATGATCGCCATATCCTACCCTCCTGTCCTTTTTCAAAACAGGATTACCATAACATATAAAGCGCTTTTTATCAAGCGCATGAACGTCGGAGGCGCGAAACTTAAGGATCAGCAGGGACCTTGCGGATGCCTCCGCACTAAATTCGCGCGTCGCGTTTTGAAACCGACTCACCCTCGGCAACTCGCTCGCTCGCGCTATCTTGCGCGAGCATCGCTCAAACAGTACCTCGGGCGAGATTAAACGCTCGCGCTCATCAAGTGCTGCGGCAATGCTGCGGCCACTTGCTGTTCTTAAGTTTCGCGCTTCAATGATCGTTACCCCCAACAATCACATAGAAAAACCCGGGTTGGCACCCGGGTTCTTCTAAAAATAGAGGAGAATAATGATTGCGAATAATCGGGTTTAACCCCGAGGAAAATTCTTGGCGTAAACTTCACGCAGTTTGTTCTGCGACATATTTGCATAGATCTGGGTGGTGGAGATATCGGAATGCCCCAGCATCTCCTGAACGCTGCGCAGGTCGGCTCCGTTCTCTACCAGATGAGCCGCAAAGGAATGACGCAGGGTATGCGGTGTGATGTCGGCGGTGATACCGGCCTTCCTTGCGTAATACTTTACCAGCTTCCAGAAGCCCTGACGGCTCATGGGCTGACCGGACATATTCGTAAAGAGTACATCGGAAGCTTCGTCTGCCAGCATCAGAGTGCGTGCATTTTTGATATAATCGGTCAATGCACGCTTGGCGGGAGCTCCGAAAGGAACAACTCTTTCCTTTCTGGCATCACGGCAGATGATATAACCCACATGCATGTTTACATCACCGATCTTCAGATTGATGAGCTCTGAAACACGAATACCTGTAGCATACAAAAGCTCCAGCATGGCGCGGTCACGCAGATCCTTGGGCTGGTTGCCTCTGGGCTGTTCCAGCAGTCGATTGACTTCATCGGTAGTAAGGATCTCGGGCATCTTCTTTTCGATGCGGGGAGCTTTCAGATCTTCGGAGATATCTTCCGAGATGTAAGCCTTCCGGAAAAGAAAATGGAAAAATGCTTTTATGGATGCGATGTTTCTGGAAACAGTAGCTGCGGCAGAACCGCTCTTTTCCATATACAGGATGTAAGACTGCAGGGTCGTGACCGTTACCTTCGAAAGCTCCGTTATACCTTGGGCGTTCAGAAAACGTTCCAGCTTGGCGATGTCCCTCTTATAGGACAGCTCGGTATTTCTCGAAGTCTTCTTGACCTCTTTCAGATACAGTATAAACTCCTCCAGTTCTTTCTCCATCATAGACACATCAGCAACACTTACCATCATCCTACCCTCTTTATTCAAGTATTCCCGTTCTCAAACGGAAAGCCGCAAACATGGATACATGCAACATAAGATCGCTACATAAACGATAGACTTAATCTGTTTATGCGCACCTCAGCGCATGCCATTGCATCGGCTATGTCTGTGATTATACGTTGCCGAATCGGGAAAATCAAATGGAAAATCAAGAGATTTTGGCCTGATTTTAGTGCATTTTCAGGCTTGACACAAAATGTCGAGAACGCCTCTTTGAGGGGCACCACATCTTGAAGAAAAGTGGCAAAATATTTTTTATTCATTGACCGCATCGGTCAGTAAATCATGGTCCTTATGTAAACTAAAAAGCGTTTATGTAAACTAAAACCGCTCTTTCTTACATGCGTAAGCCAGTATAGCGGCAACGGTTTTGCCGTCATTCAGCTCTCCGGCATAGATCATTTTCAGAAGATCCTCCAGTTCCCATGCCTCAACATTGATATACTCATCGCAGTCCAGAGAGCGTTCCGTCTGTTTCAGATCCCGGGCCAGAAAGATCTCGATCTTCTCTCCGCTGTATGCCACCGTAGGGTAATAACGCAGAAGAAATTCCGCATCTTCCGCCACCAGTCCGCATTCTTCCTTAAGCTCCCGCAGAGCAGCCTCTTTCCGGGGCTCGTCGGCACTTTCAAGGCCGCCGGCCGGTATCTCCAGCATAAAGCGGTCAAAAGCATTACGATACTGGCGTACCAGGATAAGCCTTCCCTTGCTGTCCACGGGCAGTACGGCCGCCGCCCCCTGATGGCCGATAAAGTCCCACTCACAGATATGTCCGTTGGGGATACGTACCGTATCTTTGTAATAGGTGAGGATGCTGCCTTTGATCACTTCCTTTCGTTCAAGGCGTTCCGTCTTCATGTTTTCAAGTGCATCCTGTTTTATCAGTTCTTCAGGCATCTCATCCTCCTTGTTCCGGCTTTGATATAAGCCCCAAGCCCCATAAGCCTTTTATTCCTCACAAAGCTTAAGCCCCTCCAGGGATGGCTTTACCGCCATGGAATAATTGGTATGATAGATCACGTATCCCGGAGCCCCTCCGGCAGGTTTTTTCACCTCCCGCCGCTGAACATAATCCACTTCCGCTTTTTCCTGCTGTGCAGCCCTGGAATACCAGGCGGCCAGCGCTGCGGCCTGCTCATAAACCCTATCAGGCAGCTCCCTTCCGTCTCCCTTTACGATCACATGGCTTCCGGCCATTTTCTTCGCATGAAACCACCAGTCTCCGGCATTGGCCAGGCGGAAGGTGACTTCCTCATTCTGATAGTTATTTCGTCCCACATAGAGGGAAAAACCGTCCTCCGTCATATAATGAAGTGGAAGAATGCGGCTTTTTTCCTTCTTCGTTCCGCTCTTTTTTCTGATATATCCGCAATCCTGAAGCTCTGTACGTATCGCGGAAAGATCCTCGGGCGTGCGGGCAAGATCCAGGGAAAGCTGCACGCTCTCCAGATGCGCCAGCTCCTCCCGGGTGGCTTCTACCTGTACGCTCAGGGCCTCAAAGGTACGTTTCTTCTTCTGATACTTATCGTAATAGCGGGATGCGTTTTCCATGGCGCTCAGCTCCGGATCCAGAGGTATGCTAAGCTCGCTGTTATCATAATAGTTCAGTGCTTTGTATTCCTTTGTTCCCGGAGCTATCCCGTGTCCGTAGGCAGTCAGCAGCTCGCCGTAAAGCCGGAGCGTCTCCCTGTCTTCCGCATCTTTTAACTGCTTTTCCTGCAGCTTCAGCTTCTTTACATTACGTTCCAGCGCCGTTGTAACAACATGCCGCAGCTCGGCAGAACGCTGTCTCTGACGTACCAGGGCTTCTTTCTGCGCATAAAACTGCTCCAGCAGGGCTGAAATGCTCTCGTAAGGCTCCGCTTCGGCATACATCCCCGTATTAATGGCGGAAAACTCCTTCACTTCTCCCTTGTCATAATATATACAGGGGCTGAAACGTCTGTCCTTAACCCGCCCCATAAGCTCCGAAAAGACTTTCCACAGGGCTTTCCGCTCCTCCGTATCCAGCTCTGCGGCGCTTTTTCTCTCTTCCGCCCCCGAAAGGCGGATCAGCTCGGAAGCCATAGCGGGTGAGATACCGGAATACTGCGAGATCAGGGCCCCGCAAAGATCCTTCCCGGCAGCGCTGTCGGCAATAAGAAAGCTTTCTTCATCCTCCGTAAGCGGATCCTTTTTATCGTTTCCTCCGGCCACAAACCAGTCTCTTCCCGGCAGCACTTCCCGTTTGGAGCTCATCATGGCAGATACATGCTTGATAGAATCCACGATGCAGTCCTTTTCATCCAGGAGTATGATATTGCTGTGCTTTCCCATGATCTCTATGATCAGGGTCTTTTCCTTCAGATCCCCCAGCTCATCAAAATGCTCAAAGCCGATCTTGAGTATACGTTCCAGACCGGGCTGGCTGATGCCGGTGATACGTGCGGAACCCAGGTACTTACGTAAAAGCATGCAGAAATTCGGTGCCACAGCCGGACTTTTCTTGTTCTCTCCGCATAAATAAACCAGGGGCAGCGTCGCATCTGCCGATAGCAGAAGGCGATACTGCCCCGCAGCAGCCCGGACCGTGAGTATGAGGCTGTCCTTTTCCGGCTGGGCGATCTTTGCGATACGCCCTCCGGAAAGCTTTTCATTCAGCTCTGCGCATACAGCAGCCAGAGTGATACCATCAAACGCCATTTCGGTCCTTCTTTCGTTTCAGGAGGGCTGCTGTATCCAGTGTTCCGGTGTCGGGCACATCCAGCCCCTCCATCTTCATTCTTTCCTGTCTCTTCTTCCTGCGCTCCTTCTCTTCCGAAGCAGCCTTCTGTTTTTCCGCTTCCTGCGCCTGTGCAAGCTCTTCCGGAGTAGGAGGCAGAGCCACTTCCTGTACCTTCTTTTCTTTCTTTGCCTTTGCCTTTGCGGGAGGCGGTTCCCAGCCGAAACGCCGGCCGGCCACATCCATCAGATACAGAAGGATCAGCAGGCAGATCAGCGGCGGTGTAAGGGAAATGCTCCCGTTCTTGTTCACGTTCAGTTTACGCCAGATATTATCATCCAGCTGTCTCCAGCTGCCGTACTGGTCGATGAAACGGGTAAAACGGTCCTCCGTAACATCAAAGCGGTATTCATCACTGTACTGTACCACGGTAGCTGTGGTAAACGCGCCGCTCACTTCGCCGTTATCGCTGCGTCGTACATTGATGTTATAAAGTCCTGCCTCTACACTGTCCAGCTCCGCCGTATAAACACCGGGTTCCGCCGAACTGAACTGTATCTCTCCTCCCTCTCCTTCGGGTGAAGAGTAGATACCGCTGATGGATGTATCGTCTCCGTACTGGGAGGTATGATAAGTCAGGTAGGTCTTTCCTTCCTTGCTCTCCACATCCACATAGTCTTCTCCAATCCCCGGGGCCCCGCCGATGTAATCCACGATACGCTTCCAAAGCTCGGCATAATCCCCTTCTCCCGAATAGGCAGCTGTCCAGCCTCCGTCCACATCCGTATTCCAGGCAACGGTCTTACCCAGGCCGTACTGCCACACCGTAAGGATGGGATCATCCAGACCGCTTACCAGAAGCTGCTGTGAGCCGTTCTTGGGAGATGCGGCAACATAGCCCAATACATTGGACCAGCCCGAAGCAAAAAGCCCTTCGGTGATCTCGGAACGGGCCTTGGGAAATATTTTGTAATCCCCGTTCTTGATATAGGTGGATCCCCCCAGATAAACCTCCTGCGCAAAGATCCTGGGGATATCCGTGCTGCCGTCGGCGTAATAGTATCTGCCGCCGCATTCGTTTGCCAGATCCTCCATAAGCCTCTGATCGGAAAACATGCCTACAGCCACAGTGGAAAGGGTGATGCCGCTGCGTTTGATCTTGTCCGTAACGGGGGTAAAATCATCGGTTTCGCCCATACCATCGGTGAGCAGTATGATATGCCGCACTTCCGCGTCACAGCCTGCCAGCGCCTGACGGGCTTCCTCCAAAGCAGGCATGATCACGGTACCGCCGCCGTCCCGTATGGTCTCTATATCTCTCTTGATACCGTCTTTATCCGAAGCATCCGAAAGCTGATGTGCCCAGGTGTAAAAATCATCAAAGGCCAGTACCCCCACCTGATCTTCATCCCGCAGGTTGTCCACACCGCGCTTGGCAGCTTCCACCGCCACATCCAGATAGGTCAGCCCGCTCCCGGCATAATCTGTCATGGAACCGGAATGGTCGATGACCATGATGATGGCCGTGGAAGGGATCTGCAGGGTTCCGCGCAGTTCCATATTAACCGGCAGGACAGTCTCTATGGGCGTATCGTTATATCCCCCCAGCATGAAACTGTCTTCGCCGGCACAGGCCGCAAAGCCTCCGCCGTAATCCTTTACGTAGGTCTCAAGATTTGCCACAAATTCCTCGGGCAGCTCTTCCAGATAAACATTTTCCAGGATCACCGCCTTATAGGTCAGCATATCGTTCAATTCCCTGGGAGCCTTTTCCGGACGCTTGAATTCCGCGTTCACATGTGCCGCATCCAGAGCTGCCTCAAAAGCGTTTCCGCCGTCTCCCTTGCCCTTCAGCACCAGGATGCGGGGAGCATCTTCCACCCGGGCATAAGCGCTGTAGTTATCGTTTTCGTCAACCGTATCTCCTTCAGCCTCTATGCTCACCTCATAGCTTTCCACGTCCTCGTTGCTGACGGTCTCTTCAAAGACAAATTCGTTGCTTCCTTTACGGAGACTGACGATCTCTCTCGCCACTTCCTTTCCGCCGGAACGGAGGACTACCTGGGCCTTGGTATCGTAATTGCTCTCCACCGACACCTTAAGGTAGTAACTCTCTCCCGCATGAAGCACTTCGGGCATCTCCACATCCTTCACGTAAGCATCGGTGCCGGAAGCGCTTTCGATCAGTATGGCTTCCAGGCTGATATCCCCGTCTATGAAAAGAGGAGCTGTACGTTCTATGTTTCCTGCAGTCTCCTTACCGTCGGTAAGCACCACGATACGCCCGGCACTGTCGGCAGGAAGCATGGAAACGGCACGCTGCAGACCGTTCTCGAAATCCGTTGCTGCCGCATCCGTTTTGGCAGAAAGCCCCATGTACATATCCTGATCGGTGACAAACTGCTGCACGGCAGCATCTCGCCCGAAGGTTACGATGGCATATTTATTATGTCTAGGAAGCCTGGAAAGGGAATCATCGATATAACGGTCAAAAGCCTTCAGGTTATCGGAATCACTGACGGAAAGATCCACCAGAAAGACCGTAGTGGTATCCTTGGAGCGCTTGGGGAGACGTATCCCCAGCAAAGCAAGTATGCACAGGATAAGGAGTATGCTGCGGGATACCAGATAGAAACGCCCCTTGTAGTTCAGACGCTTCACAAAAATGAACCATTCGAGTATGAGCATGAGAATGGCCGCCACCAGCAGGGCATTGCTCAGGCTCTTTCGGGCCAGGGTCTGCTTGTAATTTCCCGAACCCTTTATATCCTCGGTCTTAAGCCTTCCGTCACGGCCTGCCAGCGAAGGACGTATGCAGAAATACTCCTCTCTCTCCCCGGCGCTTACCCGGTAGATCCCGGCATGATCCGTATTCAGGGAAAGCAGAGGAGCAGGCTCACCGGGCTGCAATGCATCCGTAACCATGAGCTGATCCGGTGTAAACTCGGCGGAAGGATTGAGCAGCAACGCTTCTCCCGCGTCATATACATCATTTGCAAGGATGTTCAAGTCGGAAAGATAGGAAAGTGCACCGGCCATGAACACGGGGAATTCGGCTTTAACGGGGAAATCCGTCTCACGGATATCAAAGCCTACCACCACTTCCTTATGCATGCCGTCGGAACCGTAATAGCCCACGCATTTTCCGTCGGCTTCCATAAAGCTCTCCGCCCATTCGGGCAGATCATAATATACTACACTGTTGCTGCCCAGAGTAAATTCCTTGAGCCCTTCGGTCATGGGCGATTCCTTTACGTTTACAAGAACGTGATCCAGGCTCCCGGCACCTCCGCTGTTTTCAAAACGCAGATGATTGATCTTGGCAGCCGCATCCTCCCGGTCACCGGTATCCCTGCCGCTCTTTGCTCCCTGGGGAACAAAACCCGCATCGTAGATCACCACATTATAACCGCCGGAAGTGACAGCACTGTCCGTAGCGGTACGGGTAAGACTTTCTCCGCATACAGCCATATAGGCCCGTTCGATAAAGGTATTGCCGTTACCTACCAGTATGCCCTTGGCTACCCCTGCACGTCTGGTAAGGGCACAGGCGCTGTCATCCACCGCCAGGCTGTCACTGTCCCCGTTGGAAAAGCGTATGGCGCTGATCACGGCACGTACATAAGCCCCTGTAGGCTCAACATCGGAAAAGAGCACGGAAGAGCTCTTCCCGGCTTCGGCAGTACAGCTCTGCATCGTAAGTATGGAACCGTCTGCGTTATAAAGTGTTACTTCAAACTCTGCCGTACCTTCGGAATAATTGGTAAAACGCAGAGCCGCCTCCCGGCTGTCAGAGGAAAGGGATATATAATCCAGGGAAAGATCGGAGACCGCTTCACCCACGTCGATCACATCCGCCTTTAGGCTTTCGGCATATTCCGCAGCGGAGGCGGAACCGTCCCCGTCCGTAAGTATCACCACATGGTCGCTCTCTAATGTGGCAGCCAGGCGGTATGCCTCCTGCATATTCCCTTCCCTGTCGGAAGATGTGATGGAACGTACCAGTTCTTTAAGCTTGGTACGGTCCGTGGAATTGGCGATAAGTATATTGGCCATATCCGCCGTGGAGATCACGCTCAGCTCGCCGCCGGCGGAATTGATGTAATCCACCGCTTCCTTCTGGGCCGCCTCCAGACGTGTTCCCCCTCCGGGCATCTGATGCTGCATACTTAAGGTGGCATCAATGATGATGGTGGTGGATCCGCCGTTTTTAGTGGAAAGCATCACAAAAGGAGCCATCAGGGCCAGCATAAAGAGAAGCAGCGTAAGAATCTGTAAGAACATCAGGATCTCGGAACGGAACTTCTCAAAAAAGGTCTTGGACTGACGGTTTTTGAACAGCCTTCGCCAGAGGAGATTGGAAGAGATCTCCATATCCTTTCCTCTCGGCTTTAAGATATATAAGATGATGATGGCCGGGATCCCTGCCAGAAAGACCAGCGGCCAGAAACTCGTAAAGGACATTTTTAACCCGCCTTAAAATTCATAGATATCTTCCAGTTGCTGAAAGATGATACGATCGAAGCTGTCGGCAGTGCTTACCAGATGATAGGTGGCACCGCAGCGTTTTGCGCTTTTTTGCAGCCCGTTTGTAAATCTCTTAAGTTCCTCCTCATAGCTCCTTATGGAGCTGCTTTCCATGGTGACACGAAGGCGCTGGTCCTTATCCTCGGAATCGATCAGGAAAAAGGTTCCGGAAAGATCGATGTTCAGCTCTTCCTTCGCCAGGATCTGCAAAATAACTACCTTCTGTTTATTGAACTGCAGATAACGTATCAGCTGTTCGATGGCTGAAGGATCTTCCACATACTCTTCGCTAAGGAAATCCGACAGGATCACGGAAAGCCCGGGCTGCATCTTTCCCAGGGAAGCTACGGTCTTTTTCACCGCAGCAGGCTCCCCTGCCTCCTGCCTTTCCAGCCATTCCGTCAGCTGCCTGTAACCCAGCTTTCCGCCGCCGCCTATATGCCGCTTTGCGGGGTCCGCCAGGTCCACCAGCATCACATGGTCCAGATTCATCATGGCGATATAGGAAAGGGCCGCCGTAAGCTCTTTCAGCAGTTCCGCCTTACTCTTTTCCCCGTATTCCATGGATCTGGAGAAATCAACAAAAAAAGTGATGCGGCTCTCTTTTTCCTCCATGTATTCCTTGATATAGAGCCGGTCAAGACGCGCATATGCGTTCCAGTCGATATTCCTTATATCGTCTCCGGGCATATATTCGCGGAAATCTGAAAACTCTGCCGAGCTGCCCTTGCGGACAGACTTACGGCTTCCAAGGAGCGCGGCATTACTCTTTTTATCCACCAGAAGCTTCAGCCGCCCCAGTCTTCCGTAATACGCGGCATCCAGCATATCTTATTCCCCCGCTCCCGGCTTTACGCCGGCAAGGATCTGGGCAATGACCGCATCCTCGTTGACACCTTCCGAAATAGCATCAAAGGAAAGGATGAGCCTGTGACGCAGCACGGGATAGACCACACTGTCCACATCTTCGAAAGATACATTGTAACGTCCTTCCAGGAAAGCGCGGGCCCTGGCGCCGCGGACGATAGCCTGTGCGGCACGGGGGCTTGCTCCTTCACGAACGAAACGGTTTCCGCCGTGGGTAGCCATCATGATATTTAAGATATAATCCGTTACAGCATCCGCGAGCTTCACTTCACGCACCATGGCGATGGCTGTCTGAAGCTCATCTCCGTCCAGCACCTGCTGGGCAGCTGCGGTAATGGGATTCTCGGTAAGCGAAAGTATGCCGGCCAGCTCCTGTTTGGTGGGGAAGGGGACCAGGATCTTGAACATGAAACGGTCCAGCTGTGCCTCAGGCAAAGGATATGTACCCTCAGTCTCGATGGGGTTCTGGGTAGCCAGTACAAAGAAAGGCTCGGGAGTCTCGTGTGAAACATTACCGACCGTAACCGAATGCTCCTGCATGGCTTCCAGAAGAGCCGACTGGGTCTTGGGCGTGGCGCGGTTGATCTCGTCTGCCAGTATGATATTGGCAAAGATAGGTCCCGGCTCAAAACGGAAGCCCGTAGTATCTCCGTCGCGGACCATGATATTGGTACCCGTAATATCACCGGGCATCAGATCCGGCGTAAACTGTATACGCTTAAAGCTCAGGTTCAGCACATGGCTGATGGTGTTGACCAGACGCGTTTTCCCCAGTCCCGGCATACCTTCCAGCAGTACATTACCGCCGGAAAGTATGGCTAACAGGACAGAACGTACCACCTCGCGCTGTCCGATGATCTCCCGGCCGATCTCGAATTCACAGGCCAGAAGCTTTTGCTGCATGATCTCATACTCATTCATTCCGCTGTTCTCCTTTCTGCCCCCGATCTCTGATCAGGGGAGCCGTCGCGGCTTTGAGCGACTTCAATGGAATCCGGATGGATTCTTTCTTTATCAAAACGAACTGAAGTATTCCCGGATCACATCTTCCATGCCGTCGGGATACCGTCCGTTTTCTATACCCTGATATGCTCTCTCACCATATTCACCCATCACACTGCCATAGTCCCGGGCTTCGCCGGACCAGCCGATACCGTTATCGTAACGGCCGTATTGGGAATTCCCCTGATCCGTATGGGTTCCGGTCAGATCTTCATCATCACCGTCCGCATTGGGGAGGCTTACGTAATCGTGAGGAGTGCCTTCTCCGCCGCCTGAATTACTCTGTCCCTGGCCTCCCTGACCGCCTTCTCCGCCTTCGGCATCACCATCGCCATCTCCGCCGTCTCCGCCCTGGCCCTCATCCTGCCCCTGGCCCTGGCCCTGACCCTGGCCCTGACC
>JAFZOW010000092.1 GCA_017552715.1 Lachnospiraceae bacterium | reverse complement strand
CGCTGATGACGTGCTCGATGCGGCAGGCATCCCGCTCCGCGATCTCCTGATCCACTCCCCAGCTCATGAGCATCTCCGACATGAAACGGTTGCGCTCGTAGATGGTCTCGGCGATCTTTTTGCCGCTGTCGGTGAGGTAGATGTAGCCGGCGTCCGTGACCGTGATGTGGTTCTTTTCCCGCAGGTTTTTCATGGCGATGGAAACGCTGCTCTTTTTAAAGCCCATTTCGTTGGCGATGTCCACACTGCGGACCACCGGCAGCCGGCGGCTCAGGATCAGTATGGTCTTCAGATAATTCTCCGAAGATTCCGTGGATTTTTCCGCTGTTTCCGTTACAGCCATGATCGTACTCCTTCTTTTCCATATGTGTTTCAGGTGACTAACAGCAATTAGATAGAATATATCACTTTCATCCTTAAAATGCAAGAGTGGTTTGCCCGACGGACGGCTTTGTGGTATGATGTTGGCTATGCAGAAGAGTGACAGTAAAAACGGAATGGACCGGCGCACCCGGCTTACCACCGTGCCGGTGCCCAAGCTCATCCTGGAGCTTTCCGTGCCCACCATCATCAGCATGCTGGTGACGGGCATCTATAATACTGCGGACACCTATTTTGTGGGGCAGATCCCGGAGAATGCCACCCAGGCCACGGCTGCGGTGGGGATCGTATTCCCCATGATGGCCATCATCCAGGCCCTGGGCTTTTTCTTCGGCCACGGTTCCGGAAATTTCCTTTCTCGCATGCTGGGAGCAGGCGAGAACCAAAAGGCTTCCGAGATGGCCTCCACGGGCTTTGCCATGGCAGTGATCAGCGGTATCATCGTGGCTGTGATCTGTAATATCTTTATCGAACCCATCGCCCATTTCCTGGCCCCCGGGGATGTCTCACCCCAGACCCTGGTCATGACGGAGGACTACGCCCGCATCATCCTGCTGGGCGGGCCTTTTATGATGGCCCAGTTTGTGATCAATAACCAGCTTCGTTTTCAGGGCAGTGCCATGTATGCCATGGTGGGGCTGCTCACCGGTGCAGCCATGAACATGATCCTGGATCCCCTGCTGATCCTTGGCCTGGGGCTTGGCGTAAAAGGTGCGGCCATCGCCACCATATCCGGGCAGATCAGCAGCTTCTTCGTGCTCCTGGCCGGTTCCAGACGCGGCGAGAACATACGTCTGCGCTTTAAGGATGTGCATATCAACCGCTATTATATCCTGGAGGTCATCAACGGAGGCAGCCCTTCCCTGATGCGTCAGGGTATGGCAGCCATCTCTTCCATGCTATTAAACCGGGCAGCGGGGATCTGGGGCAGCGAAGCTGCCATCGCCGGCATGACCATCGTGGGCCGTATCGCCATGCTGCTTTCCTGCGCCCTTATCGGTTTCGGCCAGGGTTATCAGCCCGTCTGCTCCTTTAATTACGGTGCCGGCCTGACAAAGCGTGTGAAGGAAGGCTACACCTTCTGTGTAAAGTGGGGACTTATCTTCCTGGCGGTTGTCTCATCCATCTGCTTTATCTTTGCACCTCAGGTGGTGTCCATCTTCCGGGATGATCCGGATGTGGTGGCCGTGGGCCGCGTGGCTCTGCGCTGCCAGACCGTTGTACTGCCCCTGTCGGCCCTTTCGGTCATGAGCAATATGATGCTGCAGTCCATCGGAAAGGGCGTGAAAGCCACCATCACGGCCTCGGCCCGCAACGGCATCTGCTTTATCCCCATGATATTGCTGCTGCCGCAGATCCTGGGGATCACGGGGGTGGAGATCAGCCAGACCGTGGCGGATGTGCTGACCCTGCTCATCACCCTGCCCCTGGCTTTTTCCGAACTGAAAAAAATGTAATATTCATTATAGAAGGAGGCATAGCATGAAAAAGAACGACATCGCAGAACTGCTCCGTTCCAATCCCTATCCGGGGCGGGGGATCATCCTGGGAGAATCCCCCAGCGGGAAATATGCCGTGGCGGCATACTTCATCATGGGACGCAGCGAAAACAGCCGTAACCGTGTGTTCGTGGAGGACGGGGAAGGCATACGCACCCAGGCCTTCGATCCCGCAAAGCTTTCCGATCCCAGTCTCATCATCTATGCTCCCGTGCGGGTGCTGGGCAACAAGACCATCGTGACCAACGGAGACCAGACCGATACGATCTACGAAGGCATGGATAAGCAGCTCACCTTTGAACAGAGCCTGCGCTGCCGGGAATTTGAGCCCGACGGCCCGAACTATACCCCCCGCATTTCCGGCATCATGCATGTGGAGGGCGGGAAATACAGCTATGCCATGTCCATCTTAAAGAGCGACAACGGCGATGCCTCTTCCTGCAACCGTTTCACTTTTGCCTATGAGAAGCCGATCAAGGGCGAAGGCCGTTTCATCCATACCTATATGGGAGACGGAAATCCCCTGCCTTCCTTTGAGGGAGAGCCGGAATACATCGCCATTCCCGAGGCGGATATCGACGGCTTCGCAAAGCTTCTGTGGGATGCACTGAACGAGGAGAACAAGGTTTCCCTTTTTGTACGCTACATCGATATCGCAAGCGGAAAATACGAAAGCCGAATAATTAACAAGAATAAGTAAAAGGAGAAGAAAGAGATGAAGGAACTGGAACTGAAATACGGCTGTAACCCCAATCAGGTACCGGCCAGGATCTTTGTGAACGACGGACGGGAGCTGCCCATCGAGGTTTTAAACGGCCGCCCCGGTTATATCAATTTCATGGATGCCTTTAACGGCTGGCAGCTGGTGAAGGAGCTGAAGCGTGCCACGGGCCTTCCTGCCGCCACATCCTTCAAGCATGTGTCTCCGGCCGGTGCGGCTGTGGGAATTGCCCTGGACGATGTGATGAAGAAGATCTATTTCGTGGATCCCGCTGCGGAATTAAGCCCTCTGGCCTGCGCCTATGCCAGAGCCCGCGGAGCGGACCGTATGAGTTCCTTCGGGGATTTCATCGCTCTTTCGGATGTGTGTGATGTGCCTACGGCAAAGCTCATCAAGCCGGAGGTTTCGGACGGCATCATCGCACCGGGCTACGAGCCGGAAGCCCTGGAGATACTGAAGGGCAAGAAAAAAGGTGCCTATAACGTGATAAAGATCGATCCGGATTACGTGCCCCAGAGTGTGGAGCATAAGGATGTTTTCGGCATCACTTTTGAGCAGGGCCGCAACGAACTGCCCATCAATAAAGAGCTTTTGGAAAACATCGTAACACAGAATAAGGATCTGCCGGAGCAGGCGGCTATCGACCTGCTGATCGCGCTGATCACCCTGAAGTATACCCAGTCCAATTCCGTCTGCTATGCCAAGGGAGGACAGGCCATCGGTATCGGTGCGGGGCAGCAGTCCCGTATCCACTGCACCCGCCTGGCAGGTTCCAAGGCGGATAACTGGCTGCTGCGCCAGTCTCCCCAGGTGCTGGGACTGGATTTCGTGGACGGCATCAGCCGTGCGGACCGTGACAATGCCATCGACCTGTACATTGGTGAGGACTACCTGGATGTGCTGGGAGACGAGGTCTGGCAGAAGACCTTCAAGACCCGTCCCGAGGTGTTCACCAGGGAAGCCAAGCAGAATTGGCTGGCGCAGATGACGGATGTGGCTCTGGGTTCGGATGCCTTCTTCCCCTTCAGTGACAATATCGAGCGTGCCGGCCGTTCCGGCGTGAAATATGTGGCACAGCCCGGCGGCTCCAAGCGGGATCAGGATGTGATCGATGCCTGCGACAGACTGGGCATGGTGATGTGCTTCACAGGTATCAGACTTTTCCATCATTGATCTTAAGGAGGGGCCCGCTTATGAAAATGTTGTTTTATGCTGTAAAAGAATACGACAGACGTTCCTTTGATCCGGTGAAGGAAAACTTTCCCGGGATCGAGATCGACTACATCGCCCATGAGCTGGAGCCCCGCACCGCGGCTCTGGCCGCCGGCTACGATGCCATCTGTGCCTTCGTAAGCGCGGATGTGGGGGCGGATACCCTTACGATCCTTAAAGAGGGCGGTGTTAAGACCGTGCTCATGCGCTGCGCCGGCTTCAATAACGTGGATACGGAAAAGGCAAAGGAGCTGGGGATCATCGTGAAGCGTGTTCCCGGTTATTCCCCGGAAGCGGTGGCGGAGCATGCCATGGCTCTGGCTATGGCGGTGAACCGCAGGCTGTACAAGGCCTACAATAAGGTGCGTGAGAACGACTACACCTTAAAGGGACTGCGGGGTGTGAACTTCTATCAGAAGACCGCGGGTATCGTGGGAACCGGTAAGATCGGCGCGGCCATGTGCCGGATCTGCAGAGGCTTCGGCATGCGTGTCATCGCCTACGATGTATACCAGAACGAGAGCCTGAAGGATTTCGTGGAATATGTGTCCCTGGATGAGCTCCTTGCCCAGAGTGATCTGATCTCCCTGCACTGCCCGCTGATGGACAATACCTATCACATGATCAATCTGGAGAGCATCAAAAAGATGAAGGACGGAGTGATCCTGGTCAATACCTCCCGCGGCGGACTGGTGGATACCGATGAGCTGATCGAAGGGATAAGGCTTAAGAAGTTCCTGGGTGTGGGCCTGGATGTGTATGAGGAGGAGACCGGCAATGTATACGAGGATATGTCCGACGAGATCATGATGCATTCCGTTACGGCAAGACTCCTTTCCTTCCCCAACGTGATGATAACTTCCCACCAGGGCTTCTATACCATGGAGGCACTGGCCGCCATAGCCGAGACCACCCTGCAGAACCTGATGGATGCAGCGGAAGGGAAGCGCACGGGTAACGACGTGGCCTGAAGATACGTCACCACATTCCTGAAAGGTATCTATTCAGAACCGCCTTGTGATTCTGAATAGATACGCGATTTGTCCATGCATAATCGGCTTCGCCGATGGACAAATCGCCGTTAAACTCGGGATTCGCAAGCTCACCCTCGCGGTATTCTGAACAGTTACTCTGAATGAAACAATGCAGAAAACAATACTGATCGTAGATGATGATATGCATATCGGGGATCTGCTGGAGGAGGCGCTGGGCCTGGAGGGTTACCGGGTCCTGCGCGCCTGGTCCGGGACGGAAGCAGTGCTTCTGCTGGAAAAGAGCCGTCCCGACCTGATCCTTCTGGATCTGATGCTGCCGGGGATGAGCGGCGAGGAACTGCTGAAAAAGATCGAAGGGATCCCCGTGATCATCATGAGTGCCCGCTCCGAGACCGAGCATAAGGTAAAGCTGCTCAGTGAAGGAGCCAGCGATTATATCGCCAAGCCTTTTGCGGTATCGGAGGTACTGGCCCGTGTAGGTGCTATCCTGCGTCTGGCAGCCCTGGCGGCGCCGGAGAGCGGGCAGCATGAGCTGCGTGTGGGTGAGCTGTGCCTGGATGCCGAGCTGATGCTGGCGAAAAAGGAAGATAAAGAGGTGGCCCTGACCCGGACGGAGGCTGCGATCCTGAATATCCTGATGCAGAATGACGGCCGGCCGGTGGGCCGCAATACCATACTGGACCGTATAAGCGAGAGCACTCCGGATTGCACGGAGCGTTCCTTAAAGCAGCATGTCAGTAATATCCGCAAAAAACTGGAGACCCTGGACGGCCGTGACCATATCGAAGCGGTGTATGGCATCGGTTTCCGCTTTCTGTCATAAATCTTGACCAAATCCTGACCATTTCCTGAACGTATTCTTGACCCTCCTGTGTTATTCTTCCGTTATCAGAAAGAGAGGAGAGTTTTTTGATGGATACTCTGTTTAAAAGCGAAGCTCTGTGTAAGAACTACGGAAGATTTCCGGCCCTACGGGGTGTGAACATGGAGATCCCCCGGGGTTCGATCTATGGTTTTGTGGGAAAGAACGGGGCCGGCAAGACGACCCTGATCCGCCTGATCTGCGGGCTGCAGAGCCCGGGCAGCGGTTCCTTTACGCTCATGGGTTATAAGAATGACGATGCGCAGATATCAAAAGCCAGACGGCGTATGGGAGCGGTGGTGGAATCCCCGGCTTTTTATAAGGATATGTCCGCCAGGGACAATCTGATCCAGCAGTGCCTGATGATGGGACTGCCCGACTATAAAGGGGTGGATGAGCTGCTGGAGCTGGTGGGCCTGGCGGATACCGCAAAGAAAAAGGCCAGAAACTTTTCCCTCGGAATGCGCCAGAGACTGGGGATCGCCATCGCTTTGTGCGGTGATCCCGATTTTATCATCTTAGATGAGCCTACCAACGGTCTGGACCCTCAGGGGATCATCGATATACGCGAACTGATCCTTAAGCTGAACCGGGATAAGGGGATCACCTTCCTGATCTCCAGTCATATACTGGATGAGCTTTCCCGACTGGCCACCCATTACGGTTTCATAGATAAGGGCGTGATCGTACGGGAGATGAGTGCGGAGGAACTGAAGAAGGAATGCCGCAAGTCCGTGCGTATGAAGGTCAGTGATATCCAGGCCCTGGTGCGGGTCATGGAGAAGAAGGGCTTCGAATACAAGATCCTGGACGGGAACAGCGCTGATGTATATGCGGAGATGAACTTTTCCGAGCTGGCCAGGGCCTTTGAGGAGGAGGGCACCGCCATCATCACCATGGAAGAGCATGATGAAAGCCTGGAAGCCTTTTATCTGGAACTCCTGGGGGGGCAGAAGAATGCTTAGGATGTTGTATGCGGATACAAGAGCCATGCTTCTCAGCAAGGGACTGAGGCTCTGCATGGGGGCATGCATCGCTTATCAGTGGGGTTATGCCTTCCTGATGTGGCTGCTCCTGAAATACGTGCTGCCCGGGGAAGGGCTGTATGCGGAGGAGATCCTGGCGGTCTACCCCGGGATCGCGAGCTTTGCGGTGACGGCTGCCACGCTGCTGATCTTCACACAGGAGTATTCGGACGGGATCATCACCAATAAACTCTGCAGCGGGGCAAAGCGCCGGGAGATATTTTTCTCCCTGATGATCAACGCCCTGCAGCTTTCCGCTGTTATGAGTGCGGCCGCCCAGCTGTCTGGGCTGCTGGCAGCGGTTCTCTTCGGGGAAGGCTTTTACAATCTGACCCTTGCGGAAATGGCGGATTCCTTCCTGGAGCTTTTGATCGCCTCTGCCGCGGTTGCGGTGTTTTCCTCGGCTCTGATCATGATCCTGGGAGGGAAGAGCGTAAGCTATATAGTGGGACTGGGGATCGCATTCCTCTGCAAGCTGGCAGGCTTTGAGGTGATGGATAAGCTTTATCCTACCTCCGGAAGATGTATGCTCAGCGGAACGAAATTATCGCTGTATACGTTCTATGACAAGTACATACCATACTCCCATTTCGGGGGAACGCCCAGGTGGGATATGGCCGCTGCCCTGGCCGGCTGTCTGGGATGCATTCTGATCTCGCTGGCAGCAGGCTTGATCTTATTTAGGAAAAAGGAGATACGATGACCATGAAAAATCTATATTTCAGCAATATACGAAGAATGAGCAGGAGCCTCATCTATCTGGCGGGACTGGCCATCGCCCTGGTAGTTACCTTCTTTTTTACAGCAGGGAAGATCCGGATCGCCGATATGATACTGCGTATGACAGCCGCAGAAAGGATGTGCTTTGTAAGCATCGCCATCATAGTATTTTATACCGTATATATCCCTCTGCTCATCTGCAATGAATACGGAGACGGGGTTATGCGCAACCGCCTGATCGCAGGCTATTCCCAGAAGCAGATCTTTTTCAGCGGCCTGCTGGCTCAGCTGAGCAGTGTTCTGCTCATGTGGCTGGTGCATCTGATCGGAGGCTTTGCGGCAGGTGCCGCACCGCTGGCCGGAGACTGGGGGCATATGTTCATCATGCTGGCAGCCATGGCCGGATATATCAGTCTGGTCTATACTCTTTCATTCCGGCTGGTGAAACCCGTACGCAGCGTGATCTTCTGCTACCTCCTGCTGAACCTGTGCGTGAATGGCTTCCTGATCGGGAATTTTGCCGTTATGACTGCGGCGGACACCGCTGCACGCCCCATCGTAGCGATCATTTATAACATCAATGTTGTGGGACAGTGGGCGGTCAGCCTGGGGATCGTGGATCCCGAAGCCGGTCCGGGAGTGCTGCCGCAGCTGCTGATCTCCCTGTGCATCATCCTGCTTTCTGCCGGGTGCGGGAGCATGGGGCTGAATAAAAGAGACATGGCGTAAGGAAGGGAAGGAGCATGAAGAGATTCGGAAAAGTATGGATGCTCTGCGAGCTGGGTATCCTGCTGTATATCGGCATATTACTTGTCTTGCGGAGCGGTATCGTTGCTTCTCCGGCCCGGAGGATCCAAGGGATAGAGAATGAAGGCATAAGCTTTGAAGAGCTTCGTATCCCCGAAGGTACGGAGGTCATAGGCATAGGGGAGGCGACGCACGGGAACTGCGAATTCCAGAGCATTAAGCTGGAGATGCTGAAAAAACTGGTGGAGAGCGGAAAGTGCAGATCCATAGCCTTTGAGATCACTGCCGGGGAAGGGGCCGAGATCAACGACGCGATCCACAGGGAGGATGTGGACCTTACGGAACTCATGGGCAGAGGAGATTACCCCCTGTATGATACGGCCCAGATCGTGGAGCTCTTAAGCTGGATGCGGGAATACAATAAGAGCGTAAGTTATGAGGAATCCCTGCGCTTTTACGGGGTGGACATGCAGGGACCCGAAAGGGAAGTGCGCTATCTTGCGGGCTTTGCGGAGGCACATAAGGAAGCCGTAAGCGAAAGCGAAGGAGCGCTGCTTCGGGAAATGGCAGAGGATGAGGATTACGACTTTACTCTGCAGAGGGAGTTCTTTGTCGCTCTGGAGCAGAAGCTGGCCGGGCAGGAGGATGCGGAATGCCGCTATGCGGCGGTGCTGGCGGGGGTGGTCCTTCAGTGGATCGATGCGCCCCGCTTCAATGAGGACCCCAATGCCTACGGGGAGCACAGGGATCTGTGCATGGCAAAGAACCTGAAGCGCTATCATGAACTGGAGGAAGAGAGAGGCTGTACGCAGATCCTGATCAGTGCCCACAACGGCCATGTGATGAAGGGGGAGACGGAAGGCTATGGGGAAGTGACCATGGGCAGCCGCATCGACGAGCTCTTTGAGGGAAGATACTTCTGCGTGGGAACGGGCTTTTATACGGCTACCGTCAATATCCATACCGCCGGGACCTATGACGAGGAGTATGAAAGACTGGACCACAGTTATTGCTCCGACGATATCCTGGCCTATCAGGCCCGATATTTTGAAGGGGAACGATATTGTCTGGAATTTGCGGGCATCAAAGACGAAAAGCTTAAGCAGCTGGTCCATTCCAAAAACTTCATGGGTATCGTGGGAGAAGGCTACAGCCGTATGTCGGACATAAGCAGGGGATACCGGATGAGGCTGGTAGTGGCTGACAGATTTGATGCGGTGGTGTATTATTACAAGGTAACGCCGATACGGACCATACATTACTGATGGCAAGCCGTTGCCTGAAAAGCATCCTGTTTTACGGACAGTGACAATGGAGATACCCTATGAAATATGCGCTGCTGCTCAGCCTTGCGCTGAACCTGATACTGTTTCTGAGGCTCTTTATCCTGAGGGCTTCCTTAAAGGAGCTGGGGAGGGACTATTCCGAACATGCCGGCCTGGACAGCAATACCCTTCTGGGGGTATCCTGCCGGGACAGGGGACTGTGTGAGCTGGCATCCCGTATGAACGACAGCCTCAGGCAGATGCGGCAATCTTATCAGCTGTACAAACAGGGTGACAAGCGGATGCGGGATATGCTCACCAATGTGGCTCACGACATCCGTACCCCGCTGACAGCCATCGGCGGTTATCTGGAGCTGGCGCAGCGTCTGGACCAGTCTGCGGAAATGCGCAAGTATCTGGATATCGTGGGGGAGCGGGTCCGCTACATGAAGAATCTGGCGGAGGAATTGTTTGAATACCTGCTGATCCGGGATATGGAGGCACCCGCGGACAAACAGGATGTATTTCTCAATCAGCTGCTGGAGGATACGCTGATGAGCTATTATCCCCAGCTTACGGAGAAGGGGATAGAACCCCGGGTGGAGATCACGGAGCAGCGTATCATGCGGAAGCTGGATCCGCTGTACACCCGGCGTGTACTGAACAATCTCATCAGCAACGCGATGAAATACAGTGCGGGAGACCTGTTTGTGCGTCTTACGGAAACGGGGACCCTGGAGATCTCCAACCGCACGGAGGAACTGAGCCCCATACAGGTAAGCCGGCTCTTTGACCGTTATTATACGGTGGAGAATGCTCAGAGCGGCACGGGACTGGGACTGTCCATCGTACGGACGCTGCTGGATAAGATGGGGGCTACCGCAGAGGGGGAATATAAGGACGGACGGCTGCTGATACGGGTGGAATTCCCCTGATCCCGCCGCCGGACCTATAAGATAAGCATTGTAAAAGCTGGCAGAACGCCGGCTTTTATGTTATACTCCGCTCTGGAACAAATACCCTATTTCAAGGAGGAGAAAGATGAAAAACCTGACTAAAGAACTGGCAGAGAACGAACACCGCAAGAGCGTGGAAGAGCACAATAAAGAGATGGCAGTGACGGAAAAGAAGCAGCTGAAGTATCAGAAGCTCTCTTTCGTCATGTCCATGCTCAGCTGTCTTTTTACGGCAGGCATGCTGGCGGTGGTGATCATCGTGGCCATGACCATACTGCCCAAGGTGGACAGTATCTACAGCAGCACCATGGTATCCCTTAACAATATGGAACAGCTGACGGATGAACTGAACCGGGCGGATCTGGCCGGCACCGTGAACAATATCAATGAGCTGACCCTGCAGGCCACGGGGGACCTGAGCCAGACCATGAACAAGCTGAATGCAATAGATCTGGATAACCTGAACAATGCCATAAAGAACTTAAACGATACGGTGGAACCCATGGCAAAATTCTTCGGAGCGCTGCGCTAAGTATCGTGCACGACAAAGATATGGACAAGCCGGAAGATTTATGTTAATATAATGGCGGCCGGGGAAGACACCCATAAGAAAAAACGTATGCCGACAAGTTCATAAAGCGCATCCTTAAAGGATGCGGGACAGTACGCAAGGGGGAAGACACCCATGACAAAAAACATTCTTGTGACTGATGCAGATGGTAATGTGGTTGGCACTACTTACCCGAAAAGGGCAAAGGGGCTTGTAAAGAGCGGCCGGGCAATGGAAACAGGCGGACGGATGATCCGACTTTCGTATTCCGTTGCGGAGGGCGCTTTTTCTGTTAAGGAGGAAAATGAAATGGCAATGAATATAGGATTCAAGGCAAGAAGTTTCAAGCTGGTGGCGGATTGCGAGAGCAATGCGGGCAGCCGTCTGGTAGTGACCGAGAACGGAGAAAACCTGGAATGCTTCGAGATCGGTACCGGCGGTGCGGCCACCGAGATCGAGCAGAGGCTTACGCTGGAGCCGGAGACGGATTATGTTTTCCGCTTCGCGATCCGCAGCCGCTTCGTGCGTGCCGAGGCAGCGGAGAGCCTGGTAACCATCTTTTTCGATGAGCCCGGGGACGGCTACAATTATCCCATGGACCGTGCGGACTCGAACCGCTTTAAGCCGGCGCTCTGCAAGAATACCGACAGCGGCCTGCTGCGTATCTTCGAGCTGCCTTTCAACAGCGGGGATTCCCGGATCTGCACGATCCGTATCGTACTCCACGATATGACCGCGTGGATCTATCCCGCAAAGGATGATGCGGCTTATGCGGAGCTTGAGGATGTGGATTACGCTCAGTGGTACCAGGATGAGGTCCACAAGCTGGCCAAGAAGCTGGGAGATCTGGGCGACACCATCGGCGGCACCATCAACGAGATCGGCGGAACGCTGGGAGAGGCTCTGAACGGCATCGGAGGTTTTGTCGGCGGAGTGGGCGAGAAGGTCTCCAAGGTTGTTTCCGACGCCATCAAGCGGCCCGCTGCAGATGCGGAGGAGAAGGAGGAGGAGCCTGCGGAAGCGGCAGCGGAAGAAGCTGCTGAGGAAGCAGCCGAGAGTTCCGAAACCTTTTTCGACGGAGACGCGGATAAAGAGGTCTGAAGCAGAGTAAAGCGATAAAGCAGGCGGCGGTCCGGAAGGGCCGCCGTTTTTTGTGCCGGTGCGGGCCTGCTCGGACGAAAGAGCCTGCGTATTCATTGACAGAAGGCTGCGATGGCTATAGAATCATTCCTGATGATGCGGCTTAAGGAGCCGTAAAAGCGAAAGGAGAAAAGGAATGAAGATCAGGAAGCTGAAAAGAGCTCTGGCACTGGCTTCGAGCCTTCTTCTGCTGGCCGGCGAGGCCATGCCGGTACTGGCAGCAGGAGATGGGGCGGAGGATGCGACAGAGCTCGTGGCGGGCGAAGCCGCAGAGGAGAGTGTAGCGGAAGAAGAGGAAGCCGTGGCGGAAGAGCCGGCTGACGGGGAAGAACCCACAACTTCCAGACAAGTGGGCAGCGGTACCTGGGCGGATCCCTGGAATCTTGTCTTCGGAGAGGATCTTTCCGGTGAGCTGAAGCTGGCGGAGAACTACGGGGGTGACTGGTACTACTTCGAAGCAAAGGAAGACGGTATGGTGACGGTGGAAGGCTGCGTTCCCGATGGCGTGGGGGCCGCTGCCGGCAACATCACGATCTGGGACAGCAACGCTATCGCGATCTTTGATCACGGTATAAACGGCAGTAACGAATACGGCTTCAGTACGGTACCCCAGAAGTATTTCGGGGTAAAAGCCGGGAAGCGTTTCGCAGTCCGGGTCTGCAAAGGCCATGAAAACGGCTACCATCAGTACCGCTTCCGCATCAGCTTTGAAAAGAGCGATGTATGGGAGTGTGAGCCGGATTCGGTCAGCGAATGCAAGACCATAGATCTGAATAAGGAGTATTTCGGTGTTCTTCAGATGGATACCCTGATGCCGGATACGCTCTGCGATAAAGAGGATTATTTCCATTTCAAGCTCAAAAAGAAGACCAAGGTGGAGATATGGCTCAATTGCAGCTGGAACCTGGGTTTCCAGCTCTATAAGAAGAGTTTTGACTCGAAAAGCATCTATGAAAACGGGCTGAATGTGGAAAACGGAAAAGCGACCGGGGTGGTCACCCTGACCCCCGGTGACTATTACATCCGTATCGGCGGCGGCGGTATGACCTGGACCGAATACAGCTTTATGTTAAATGTGGCGAGCAAGGATCCCGTCACCGGAACGGCTTCGCTGAACGGGGCGAAGGTCAGATCCCTGAAGGAAGCCTTTTCGCTGATGAATGACAAGGATACGGACTATGTGATCGAACTTGAGAGCGATATGATCGGGGAAAAGAACCTGACGGTCCCGAAGAAGGCCAGGTCCGTGACCATCAAAGGTAACGGGCATGTGATAGAGATCGTGGGAACGAAGTTCACGGCGAATGCACCGCTGATCCTGGAGAACGTGAGCTTCCGGGCCAAAACAAAGAAAGAAGCACCGGCGAAATTCACCCTGAACGCCAAAAAAGGCCTGAGCCTGGAAGAGAGCGTGAGCTTCGAGGCAGCCAGGGCCACGGTGAACACCACGGAGCTGAAGCTTAAGAGCACCCTCTCCGCCAATGTTGTAAGCTGCAGGGAACTGAAGCTGGAAGAAGGCGGCGAGCTTATCGCGGCTAAGGACAGCAGCATCACCGTGAAGACTTCCCTGAACGGAAACGGCGGCGTCATCCAGCTGGCGGAAGGCTTTAACAAGCCCATCAGCCTGGGTGGAAGCGCAAAGGGTGTGATCAGCTTTAACGGTGCGGTGCAGGCCGACGGGACCCAGATCCTCAGGGCTTCGGAGAAGAAGCTTAAAGCGGAGGAACTGAAGACAGTTTTTGATGTGAGCGGCATCACGGAGAATGCGGTGGAAACCCGACTCTGTTACTTTGCCAGGGGCAAGGCCGGGATCTTCGGAAGCTCCATCAGCTTTAACGGAGCCGTTTATGCCCTGTGGAAGGATGCGGTGGCAGCCATGAACGAGGCAAAGGCCGGAGGAGAGAAGAACCTGACGGTGAGCCTGCTGGGAAACGTGAACCTGGGAGGCAGATTCCTGCTGCCCAAGAAGGGCTACGAGCAGTTGACCATTGAAGGAAACGGATTCAGCATGAGCTTTACCGGTGATATAAAGCTGACGGGCAATACCACCATCACGGATACGACCCTCATCAAGCTGGACAAGAAGGGCCAGCCGGCGAAGCTTAAGATCAAGAAAGGAAAATACAATTATGCAGGGCCGGAAGGCAACTGATGATAAAGTTCTGCATAAGCATAACGGCCGCCCTTCGGGGCGGCTGTTTGCGCCGGCTGCTTTTTGATATTGACAAATGCACAAATATATGATAGTGTTCATATCATGTGCTGAGAAGTACCATCTTTGAGTATACGGGATTCAGACGGAGAAGAAAACAGATGTGGAGCAAAGCAAAAGATGCGGAACTGATGGCGATCAAGCGGAAGGACTTCCTGGAAAAGGGCTTTGAGCTTTTTTCCACGAAGAATATCGATACCGTTACGCTGACACAGGTTGCGGAGGCGGCCGGGTACGGCATAGCAACTCTGTATCGGTATTTTAAGACCAAACAGGACTTTGTGGTTGAAGTTGCTACCCGGAAGTGGGAGCAGTTTCAGGAGGAGTATAAGGAGAGCATGCCCCAGGCGGACAACGGAGAGATGGCGGCAGCGGAGCGCTTTGCTTTTTACCTGGAGTCTTTCCTGGAGCTTTACAGGAAACACAGTGATCTTCTCCGCTTCAATCAGTTCTTTAATGTGTATGTAAGGGATGAGCATGTGGATGCCGGAACCCTGCAGCCCTATAGGGATATGATCGCAAATCTCCGTGAACGTTTTCATGCGATGTATCTGAAAGCGGCACAGGATAAGACACTGCGGACGGATGTGCCGGAGGAGGAGATGTTCTCCACCTCGCTGCACCTGATGCTGGCAGCGGTAACGAGATATGCGGTGGGGTTGGTATACATTCCGGAAAACGTCTTCGATGCGGAGAAAGAGCTGAAGGCTCTGAAGGAGATGCTGCTGGATCGATACAGGGTGCACTGAGCCCTTTTTGAAGAATGTTCCTGATGGCGGCGGTCTTTTCAGACCGTCGCCTTTATGTTATCATGGTCCGGAACAGGGAAAAGCGAAAGCTGCAGAGGAGTTTGTATTATGGAAAGCTTAAATACAGTGATCAAGTACGTTTCAGCGATCGTAGGATTTATCGTATTTGTGCAGATGTTTTATCTTTCGATCCTGAAGTGCTTCCGGAAAGACGGGAGAGGGAAGATCCGTCTGTTTTTCCTGTGTTTCTTTACCGGGCCGCTCTTCGTGAATGCCTTTTCCCAGTTCATTGCGGGTATTATTTATCTGTTTGTTCAGATAAATAACGCCTCGTTTTGGGAAAGTTCGATCGCAACACAGACTTTGATGATGAACGAGAGCGTGGGATACTATGTCCTGTCCGGCCT
Source organism: Lachnospiraceae bacterium (assembly GCA_017552715.1). Classification (GTDB taxonomy): domain Bacteria; phylum Bacillota; class Clostridia; order Lachnospirales; family Lachnospiraceae; genus NK4A136. Next base: position 42,776 of record JAFZOW010000092.1, on the reverse strand, counting down.
GATCTTTTTCCTGAATTCGTTTATCGCATCCTGGATATTGAGCAGAAAGCTGAAGGCAAAGTACCCCTCTCTGGTCGTTTTTGTGTATCTGATGTCGGATGTCCTGCTTTTGCTCAGTATGAGAACAATAGACGGAAGCCTTTTTGGAAATTCCGAGCTGGCAGTGCTCCTGTTTTCCCTTGCCGATTTTCTGATCAGCATGCTCAGTTACGGATTATTCTATTTCCTCGTGATCCGGGGGCTTTCCTCTTTGACGGACAGGGAGCTGGCTACCGAGCGGCGTGTATTTATCCTGCCTCCGGCTTTATTCGTTTTATTGTATGCGACGGTGTGCTTTTCACTGTTTTATTATCTGGACGGTGCGGCGGTCCTGTGCCTGAGCGGATCCACGATCCTTATCGAATTCCTGTTTATCTGGGCCTTTTATATCATCATCCGGAATATCAATGCAACAGGGGATGCGCTGGAAGCGAAGGAGGAAGTGAAAGCCCTTTCGGTGGAGGTCATGGAGGCACTGGCGCACACCATCGATGCCAAGGATGAGTATACCAAGGGTCATTCGGTACGGGTGGCCGCCTATTCGCGTATGCTGGCGGAAAGGATGGGACTGTCGGCGGATGAGTGCGAAAATGTATATTATATGGGGCTTTTACACGATATCGGCAAGATCGGAGTCCCGAACGAGATCATCAACAGTCCCACGAAACTGACCGAAGAGGAGTTCAGTGTTGTAAAGATGCATCCCGGACTGGGTTTTGACATCCTCTCCGAGATCAAGAGCCGTCCCGACCTCGCCATCGGAGCGAGATGGCATCACGAGCGTTTCGACGGGAGCGGCTATCCGGACGGGCGCGCCGGGGAGGAGATCCCGCTGCCGGCCAGGATCATCTCCGTGGCGGACAGCTATGATGCCATGACTTCCAACCGGAGTTACCGGAAATATCTTTCACAGGAGAAGGTGAAAGAGGAGCTTAAGAAGAATGAGGGGACGCAGTTCGATCCCGGAGTGGTCTCCGCCATGCTGAAGATCATGGAGGAGGACAGCGAATACAGTCTCCATGAGTAACTGCGGGCTCACTCCAAGGCTTCGCGCCTTTCACATGTGTGTTTCATATGTGTCAAAAAGACCCGTCCCTATGGACACATTGAAACCTGTTGACACATGCAGGATAGAGAGTTTTGGAAAAGAGTAAGATGGGATATAAGATACTGCTGGTGGAGGATAACCCCCACATAATGGAAATAAATGCCGAGACGCTGATGATGGAGAATTATGATGTTCTTGAGGCGGTGGACGGAAAGAGCTGCATGGAGATCGTGCGTTCGCAGGAGGTGGATCTGGTGGTACTGGATATCATGCTGCCGGATGTGGACGGACTCCTGCTCTGTCGGCAGATCAAAGAGGAAGCCGATCTTCCGATCATCTTCCTGTCTGCCCTGAGTGAAAATGAGCAGATCATCGAGGGGCTCCGTGCCGGTGGGGACGATTATCTGCCGAAGCCCTACGATATCGGGGTGCTGCTGGCGCGGATCGAAGCGAGGCTCAGGAATACGCAGCATAGAAAGCGCTTTGTCAGCGTTTACGGGCTGAAGCTGGATACTCATTCCATGTGCGCTTCTTTTAAGGAAGAGGATCTGGGTCTTACGCAGAAGGAATTCCTGCTCCTTATGCTGCTGGCGGAAAAGATCAACAGCTGTGCTGATCCGGAAGATCTGTACCGGAATATCTGGGGCGTTTCGTCCGGGGAGGATCATAATGCGATCCATGCTACGATCTCGAGGCTGAATAAAAAGCTGAACGGGGCAGGAGCAAAGGTACATGTGGTTTACAGCCGGGGTGAAGGCTATACGTTGGAAGAGATCTGACTCTTACAATTTTGTAAGTCTCGTTTTTTCAAGCTAACAGAATGTATAATTAGGAGAACATACGGATGAATTTTATCCGCCGGGCAGCCATAGGGTAAAGTGCTGTCGCCGGTGGGAAGGGGGAGACAATGAGGGGAAGCAGGATACGCTCGACGATAAAAACCGCATTCTTCCCGTTGATCGTTATCACGGTTCTTGGTCTGTTTTTTTTCCTGAGCCGGATGCGCTTTGGAAAAGAGATCCCGGAGATCATCCACGAATTCGGCTTTGCGGATATACGCGGATATGATCTTGACCGTCAGGTCTACGCTCTGAATAACAACTGGGATTATTATCCCGGAGGCCTGTATACCCCGCAGGAGCTGGAGGAAGGGCGGATACAGCCGCAGTCGGAGGAGGACCATTCGGTCGATGATCAGCTTGGAACGTACCGGATACGCCTGCTTGCAAAGCCCCGTCAATGGCTTTCTCTCTGCGGGTTTTCCGTGGATTACGGCACTCGGGTATTCCTGAACGGGGAGGAAGTGCGGAATATCGGTTTTGTATCCGGGGATCCCCGCAAAGCGGTCCCGAAGGTGCGTTATATGACGATCCCCATGTATTCCGGGGAAAGCGGCGAGATCGAACTCGTTTATCAGTACAGTAATTTTGTTCATAAGGACGGGGGCTTTGTCAAGCTCACGTATCTTTCTTCACCGGAAAACATCGATGAATACCGGCGGGGGCTGGCGTATTATTCGATCCTTCTCGGCAGCGGCCTGATATTTCTGATGTTCTGGTTCCTTCTGTCTGCATCGCTTTTGAAAAGCCGCGAGTATGCGGCTCTGGCGCTCTGCTGTCTCGTTATGGCGTTTCGGAATCAGTTTTTTTTCGGCGAACATATGCTGGGGCCCGATTATGACTTCTTCTGGGAATACCGGGTGACGGTACTGGATACCTCCCTGATCCCGGTATCGGCACTGTACCTTCTGTTTGCTTTCTTTCCGAAGGCTGTAGGGAAAAAGACCGTTTATTCCCTGACAGCCCTGGCTGCTGTGCTTACGGGACTGCACTGGATCCTCGATATAAAGGATCTGGTGGATCTCTGTCATATCTCGTATTACAGCTGCGTGCCTTTCCTTCTATGGAGCATCTTCTGTTTATGCAGCTATTTCATCCGGGTACGTAAACCCGAACGGATGGAGTGGATCAGCCTGGGCGCGGTGAGCCTGCTGATCATCATGCTGATCCGGGAGGGGGTCTCTACAGGAAGTACGCAGATCATTACATCTTTTGGTCTCACACCCTTTGTGATGGTGATCACACTGATGTTTTTGGCCCTTGTTATCAACGGAAGGATACAGCGGCAGATACTGGCTTTGGAAAAGACCCGTGAGAAGAACCGGCTTCTGGCACAGGTAAATGATATGAACCGGGATTTCCTGCGCATGGTGGCACATGAGCTGAAAACTCCCCTTACCGTTATCTCCGGCTATGCCCAGCTGACCCGGCGGCAGCTGGAAAAGAGCGGGCAGCCCGAAAAGATGTGCGGCCGTCTGGATACGATCCGGGATGAGGCGGACCGGCTGGGAACTATTGTGACCAGGCTGATGGATTATACCTATAACCGGCCGCAGGATGTGGAAATGAGTGAGGTGGATGTGCGGGAGCTTCTGGACGGAGCGGCTTCCGTGATGGTCCCGGTGTGCGCCAAAAAGGATAATGAACTGAAGATGCAGGGCACATACAGCGGAAAGGTACAGGGCAACCGGGAGCTCCTCCTCCAGGTGCTGATCAATCTGATCGCCAATGCCTGCCGTTATACGGAAAAAGGTTCCATTTCCGTGGAAACGAAGGAGGATGGGAACTATGTGCTGTTTGTTGTATCCGACACAGGAAGCGGCATCCCGCCGGAGGCCGTCGCTCATATCTTTGAAAAAGGCTATACCACCGGTGGCGGGAACGGTCTGGGCCTTGCCATCTGCATGGAGAGTGTGCAGCTGCACGGAGGGGAACTGAAGCTTCGGTCTACCGGCCCGGAGGGAACGAGCTTCTGCTTTACGATACCAAAGTGACTTTTGATATTATATGCGTTCTATATCGCGAAATAGTCTTACATTTTTGTAAGTCTCATTTTTTTGACAAAATCTGTGATATGCTGATAAGCAGATGGTAACTATTCAGAACACCGCGAGGGTGAGCTTGCGAATCCCGAGTTGTACGGCGATTTGTCCATCGGCGAAGCCGATTATGCATGGACAAATCGCGTATCTATTCAGAATCGCAAAGCGGTTCTGAATAGATACAGCAGATGATCATGGAAGAGGAGCGTTCTCCGGAAGAGGGCCGGCGACGCATACAGATCAGAGGAGGAAACAGGATGAAAAAGAATCTGGGCGTAAGAAGGATCGTCACAATGCTGCTGACGCTGAGCTATCTGCTCGCATTTGTGCCGGAAACAGTTGTGTATGCCGGAGATGGTGACTGGTCTTATGGGGTCGAAAACGGAAAAGCTACGATCACAGCATACAGCGGGGATGCGACGGAACTGGAAATTCCTTCATGGCTGGGCCTATATAAGGTGACTGCGATCGGATCCGGTGCATTTTCTTACAACAAAGAGCTTAAATCCGTTGACATACCTTCGGAAGTCAAAAGCATAGGGGAATCAGCATTTGAAGGCTGCAGTGCTCTTGAGTATGTCAGCGTTCCCTCAGGGGTTGAGAGTATAGGTAAATCGGCATTCGAAGACTGCAGCTCTCTCTTTTCTATTGATATTCCCAAGGGCATCGATAGTATAGAGGAGAAGGTTTTTAAAAACTGTTCGTCTCTATCGTCCGTTGATATTCCTTCAGAAGTCGAAAGCATAGGGGAATCAGCATTTGAAGGCTGCAGCTCTCTTTCTGCCGTCGACCTGGCGTCAGGCCTTAAGACCATAGGTTCGTATGCATTTAGAAACTGTGGCTGGCTCGGGGAGATCATAATACCGGAAGGAGTTACGAGCATAGGCGAAGAAGTGTTCGCAAACTGTTCGGATCTGGAGCGCGTTACGATCCCGGGCAGCTTGTCTGAAAACGGTTCTTCCGTTTTTTCATACAGCGGCCTGAGGTCTGTGACCTTAGGCAAAGGGATCAAAACCATCTCTTATCATATGTTCGAAAACTGTGAATACCTGGAGTCGATCGTCCTTCCCGACGGGGTGACCGGTATCGATTACGGTGCATTCGAGAACTGTTCGGATCTTGTCAGTATCTCTGTACCTAAATCGCTTGAATGGATAGGGGAAAACGCTTTTGGCGGATGTGATGAGGATCTGGTGATCAACTATCCGGGGAAAAAAAGCGAATGGAATCGTATTTCCGGACATGAGTATGCGGATGATTACAAGGTCATCTGTGCCGGTGGATGGGATGAACTGCAGGGGCTGTTGGACAGGGGCGGAGAGATCGTACTTGAAAAGGATTATGTCGCGGATAAAGATGACGGTCCGCTTATTGTCAGGGGAAACGTTATTCTTGACCTGAACGGACATATCATCGATCGTAGGCTTGTTGAAGCGCCGAAGGATGTTGATGGCTATGTTATTGAAATAAAAACAGAGTACAGCGAAATGAATTATAGAGGCCTGACCCTGAAGGACAGTCGTGGTGGTGGCTATATCACGGGCGGCTGTTCAGCTTCCGACGGTGGGGGTGTGCGTATTGGCTGGTACGGAAAATTAGTTATGGAAGGCGGCTGTATCTCCGGAAACCGTGCAAGCTACTCTCAAGGAGGCGGCGTGTATGTTGATACTGATGCAACGTTTGAGATGAAAGGAGGTCAGATCACTCAAAATGAGACATCTTATTGCGGCGGAGCTGTGTATGTAAACAGATCTGCTACATTTAAGATGAGTGGAGGTTCGATCTTCGGAAATGATGCAGGGACAGGTGGCGGCGGGGTATGTGTTTTCCCGCAAAGCTCATTTGAGCTGAGCGGCAGCCCGGTGATCAGGGATAATACAAAAGATAAGGAAGAAAAGAACGATCTGTTTTTAGAGAATTGGTATGACGATGTGTATGGAGTGGTCACCCTGAGCGGTGCGCTTACGGACGATGCAGAGCTGTGGATCTGTGATTCGGGAGCCAAAACAGTTGCCGTACCCTCGGAAAACCATACGATCGGCCCTGATGATCTGAAGCATTTCCACTGCGATGACGCCTCTAAGATTGTAGCATTGGATGATTCCGGGAAAGTCGTGCTGCGCAATACCATAAGTGTTTCGCCTGCTTCCGCTTCGACAACTTATACCGGAAGTACTATCACTCCGGCGATCACGGTAAAAAACAGCGGGAATACGGTTCTTACAAAGGATACAGACTACACCCTCAGCTACAAAAAGGACGGCGAGGCGGTAAGCGGGATCAAAGATGTGGGCGCTTATACGGTAGTCGTGAGCGGTATGGGCAGCTATGGCGGCACAAAAGAACTGCCCTTTACGGTCAGTCCCAAGCCTGTTACCATTACCGGCATGTCGGCGGAGGATAAGGATTACGACGGCACAACGGATGCGACGGTCAGCGGAACAGCGACGGTCAGCGGCAAGGTTGAAAATGACGATGTGACTGTTACAATGGGCACGGCGACATTTGCCGATGCACTTCCCGGTGAGGAAAAGGCAGTAAGCTTCTCGGGCTTCTCTCTGGGCGGCACGGCGGCAGGAAATTATACGCTTTCTGCGCAGCCTGCGAGCGTGACAGCTGAGATCCGGAAGGTAACGATCGCACCGGTCGTGAGTATCACGGGCTGGACCTATGGCGATGAAGCCCAAGCACCGGCTGTGACAGGTGGCAATCCCGGGAATGGAGCCGTGAGCTTTGCATATTATACGGATGCGTCCTGCGAGGTCAAAACCACAGCGGCAAACAGTGGCGCGGCGTCCGAGGGCGGCGTGCCGAAGAATGCCGGGACCTGGTATGTGAAGGCGAGCGTGGCGGAAACCGCCAATTATAAAGCCGGCACGGCAACGAAGGAGTTCACGATCGCAAAGAGATCCCTTGCGGGGGCGGTGATCACGCTGAACCCGGCGGACGGGATCCTGACCTACACCGGAAATCAGCAGAGTGTTACCGTTGAAAGTGTGAAGCTTGGGGATACCGTGGTACCGGAAACGGAATACAGTGTGCAAGGTAATACAGGACAGGACTTCGGCATCCGTGAGATCTCGATCACGGCCAAAGGGAACGGAGACGGCATTGGGAATTATACCGGCAAGATCACGAAGAGTTATATCATTGCTAAGCTGGAACCGTATGTGACGACGCTGCCCACGGCAGAAAGCATTACCTACGGGAAGGCTTTGAGTGATGCAAGCTTAAGCGGAGGCACTGTACACTGGAGTGATACAGATGATCGTGTCGTAGAGGGCACCTGGGCCTGGAAAGATCCGTCTCTTGTGCCGGATGTGAGCCTTGCAGGAACAAGCTATACCGCGGTATTTCAACCGAAGGGCTTCGATTTCAGAAAGGTCGAAGCAGAAGTCACCCTGATCGTGAATAAGGCGCAGCCCGCAGCTCCCGCCGCTCTTTCTTGGGAGAATGCTTCTTCGGATACAGCCGGTGATGGTGCCATCTACGGTGTAGATGACACGATGGAGTACAGCAAGGATGGCGACAGTAACTGGAAGGATGTCACAGGCAGCTCCATCACCGGATTATCCGCAGGTACCTATAAAGTACGATACAAGGCGACGGATAACACGGATGAGAGCAACGCGACGACGATCACGATCGCAGCGAATGCCGCAGCCGTAACCCTCACCGCTTTATCGGTCAAAAATGAGGCGGGTGAGACAGTAAGCGGAACCAACAAGACTGTCCGCATCGGCCAGACCCTGACGGCTGTCCCGGAACCCGAAGGCGTTCGTGGTATTGCGTTTGTCTGGTACAGAGACAGTGTTGAGATCCCCGGGGCCACAGGGCGGAGCTATACACTGACAGCATCGGATTATTGCAAACTGATCACGGTCAGGGCTACGCAGGCGACAGGTGAAAACCCGGTTGAAATGACCTCCGGCGCGACAAGAGCAGTTTACAAGGCAGCCGGCGATACAACAAAGCCTGCGGCACCGGTACTTGTGGAGAAAACGGCAAACTCGATCAGTGTTAAGGCTGTTGATGGCTATGAATACCTCCTTTATTCTAATGCTGATAAGTGTACTGATGAAACGCTATATGAAATGATCAGAAGCACCGGAATCTTTGCCGAATTGACAGCTGATAAAGATTATTACGTTGTGGCCCGTAAGGCGGAAACGGCTGAACAGGAGCCCGGCGCCCTCTCGGCTCCGCTGAGAGTAAGGACCAGTGCGGCATCCTCTGCCGGGACGACTACGGTGATCGAAGACAGCAAGCCGATGGGCGAAGGCTTCATCGAAACAGAGGTCACGGTCGAAGGCAGCGGAGACGATAAGCCCCAGGTTGCGGCATCGAACCTGAACGTAGATCTGGTAACGAATGAAAATAATAAGATACTGACAGATGCGGAAAAACAGGCTGTGATGGACGGTGCCACCCTGACCCTGAATATGGGAATGAAGAAGCTTGAGGAAGGCAGCAGCAATCCTGTCCCGGAAATGGATAAGGAAAAGGCGGAAGAGGCTGCAGCGGCGGAAGCGAGATCTATCGCGGGAAGCGCAGCTGCCCCGGGCAGCTTCCTGTTCCTGGATATCACCCTGCATAAGCAGATCAACGGGGTGGAGACCGGGACCGTAGCGGATACCCGGCAGAATATCGAGTTTACTGTCACAGCACCGGAAAGCATGCAAAATGAACCCGTGCCGTCAGGTAAAACCCGCTGGTATTTTGTCCTGTGTGTGCATAACGGACAGACGTACCCGGTTGGCAGGAGTAATACGCCGGTGGTTTCCGTGAAGAGCCACCTCTTCTCCACCTACGTCTTAACCTATGTAGATAAGGATAAGAGCAACGGCGGCGGTGGTGGCGGAGGCGGAGATCTGCCGGCTCCCGGGAGCTTCACGGTTGAATTTGACTTAAACGGCCATGGGGAATCCATTGATCCGCAGAACATTGCAAACGGTGCGAAGGTAGCGAAACCTGAGGATCCGGAAGCGGAAGGCTTTGTCTTCGGCGGCTGGTTTACGGATAAGGAATGCACGAAGGAATACAGCTTTGACACGCCGGTAACGGCCGGTTTCACCCTCTATGCGAAGTGGACGGAGAAGGATCCCAGTGTGAGCCTGAATTCCATTACCATCACCACGCCTCCCACGAAGACGGAGTATAAAGCAGGTGAGAAGTTCGATCCTGCCGGCATGGTGGTATCCGCCAACTATACGGACGGCAGCGGCCGGGAGGTAACGGGTTACAGCTGGACACCCGGCGGAAACCTGGCAGTGAGCGATACGAGCGTGACCATCACTTATACGGAAGAAGGGATCACCCGCACCGCAAGCCAGCCCATCAGCGTGAGCGCGGGCGGCGGAGAGGACTTGGCAGAACATTCCCCGCTGGATCCCGTGCCGGAGATAAGGGATGAAACTGAAGCGCTCTGGCTGGTACAGGGACAGAAGTTCACCCTGCCGGGCAGCGGCTGGAGCCTGGGCAATAAAGCGGATAAAAAGTATGTAACGCTCAGTAAGAAGGGTGTGCTGACGGTAAAGAAGACGAAGAAGGCCGGAAGCCTGGTGCTGAACCGCAGCGAAGACGGCAGGACGGTGCAGAGCCTGAGTGTCAATATCTGCAAGCCTGTGATCACGAAGAAGCTGACAGTAAAGACCGGGGAGGAAACGCCGGGTGAGATCAGCCTGGAGGGCTATGATAAGGACCGGCTGAGCGTATTCTGGTACAGTGCTTCTCCGGACGTAGCTACGGTGGATCAGAGCGGGCATGTGACGGCAGTTTCCCGCGGGAAAGCGGTAGTGACGGCCTATATCAACGGCGTAAGCTTTAAGTGCACGGTGACGGTAAAGGAGCCGGAAGTGGCGAAGGAGCGTACCCTGCATATGGTCGTGGGTGCTACGAAGAGCTTAAGCATCAAGGGTGTGAAAAAGCCGGCATGGAGCAGCGCTTCCGAAAATGTGGCGAAGTTTGTAACCAAGAATAAGGTGAAGGCGGAAACCGTTGGCGAGACCGTGCTCACGGCCACTGCGAAGGACGGCACGGAGTACAGGGTGCATCTGTTCGTGGAAGATATCACACTGAGCGGTGAGGGCCTGGCTCCCGTGACGAAAAAGAACGGAAAGATCGTCGCGAATAAGTATACCCTCATGCTGAAGGCCGGGGAGACGACAGAACTTGGTTTCACAGCCATAAGTCAGCCGGTGGCCTTTACGAGCAGCAAGCCGGAAAGTGCCTTCATCGACGCAGACGGCCATGTTGTTGCCCGGAAGGCAGGGACGAGCAAGTTCACGACGAAGATCGATGGGAAGACGATCACCATAACTGTAGTAGTAAAGGAATAGAAGATTCGTCAGTTCCCCCGGAATGACAAAGAAGCGGCGGTCTTTTCAGACCGCCGCCTTTGTGTTATCATGATGCCGTTATGGAAAAGAAACGTTTACTGATCGTAGAAGATGACCGGGAGATACGCAAGCTCCTGGCCGATTATCTGACAAAAAGGGAATATGAGGTGACGGAGGCCGGGGACGGCAACAGTGCGCGTATCATCATACTGCGGGAGAGCTTCGATATCATCCTTATGGATATGATGCTTCCGGGGGCGAACGGCGATGAGCTGATCCGTATGCTCCGGGAAGCAAAGCGCAATACCGAGAAGGCCCATACGCCGGTGATCGTGATCAGCGCCCGGTCCGATCTGGATACGAGGCTCGAGACGATGCGCATGGGGGCGGATGATTACATCATCAAGCCCTTTGATCCGGACGAGGTGCTGGTGCGCATAGAAGCGCTGCTGCGGCGGAGTCGCGGAGGAAAGTATACGCGCTCCGGCGAAGAAGAACTGCTGGAGGCCGCCGGGATACGCTACGACCTGAAGCAGAACGAGGCAAGCTTCGAGGGAAAGCCCCTTAAGCTTACGGCCAAAGAGAGGGCTCTGCTGCTCTTATTTCTGCGCAGCCCCGATAAGACCTTCACGAAAGCCAATCTGTATGAATCCGTCTGGGAGGATGTCTATTACTGCGAGGACAATACGGTCAACGTGCATATGAGCAACCTGCGCAGCAAGTTAAAAAGTGCCGCCGGCCGGGATCTGATCGAGACCGTATGGGGCATAGGCTACCGCCTTAAGGAGGGGGAGCATGCTTAAGACGGCTCTGATCCTGGCACTTGGCGTAATAACGCTGGCCCTCCTGTTTAAGCTCCTTTTGATGAAAAGGGATCTGAAGCAGATCCGGAAGGAGCTGGACAGGACCAGGGAAGAAGATTATGACCGGCAGCTTTCCGTCACTTTGCTGGATAAGGATATGGAAGAAACGGTTGCGGCCCTTAACCGCAATCTGGACTATCAGAAGCAGCTTAAGCTTAGGGAGGAGCGCTCCCGCAGGCAGCTGGAACAGTCGGTCTCGGATATCGCCCACGATCTGCGTACACCGCTGACCGTGATCCGCGGGAACTTAAGCCTTCTTAAAGATGAGGAGCTTTCAAGGGAGGGACGGGAATGCCTGGCTGCCTGCGAACGCCGCAGCGAAAGCCTGAAGAACATGGTGGACGAATTCTTCGAGCTCTCGCTCTTGGAGAGCGGGGATGTATCCTTTGCTCCGGAAGATTTGGATATCACAGCCTTTCTGGCGGAATTCATCATCGATAACGAAAGCCTGATACGGAGCAGGGATCTGACGCCGAAGATCGAGCTGCCGGAAAAGAGCGTGATCCTCTCCCTGGACCGTCGCATGCTCACCCGCATCATGGGGAATCTGTTAAACAACGTGTGCAAATATGCGGAAGGAAGCTTTACCCTTCGCCTCTTAGAAGAGGGAACCCTCGTGCGGCTTTCCATGGAGAACCGCTTAAAGAGCGGGGAAGCACCGGATACGGAGCATATCTTTGAACGGACCTACCGTGCGGATAAGGCTCGCAGCGACGGCAGTGCCGGCCTGGGGCTTTATATAGTGAAGCTTTTGATCGAGCGTATGGGCGGCAGCATAGCGGCCCGTAAAGAGGGCGGGAAGCTCAGCTTTATCCTTGAATTTCCGAAAAAATCGTAAATTTTTTATTTCTTAAGGAATTCTTTAATCTTTCATTTTATCCTTTATTACAGATGAATGACTGTGGTGTGAAAGGAAGGACTCTCCTTTCTGTCACATCCAAAGGAAGGAGTGCAGGTATGTCTGAGATCGTAATGGAAGCAAAGCAACTCACTAAGCAGTACGGAAAGCAACTGGCATTGGACAGCGTGGATTTTAAGATACGCGAGGGCAGCATCGTGGGACTCATCGGCCCCAACGGAGCCGGCAAGACCACCATCATGAAGATCATGGGGGGCCTTGTATTTCCGAGCTCCGGCGGTATAGAGATGTTCGGGGAGAGCAGTGAGAAGGGACTGAACCATTCCCGCAGCCGTTCCAGCTTCATCATCGAGACCCCCTACGCCAAGGGAGGCATGAGCGCCCGGGAGAACCTGGAAAAGCAGAGAAGGCAGAAGGGGATACCGGATAAGAAGCGGATCGACGAAGTGCTGGATATCGTGAAGCTCTCCGATACCGGGAAGAAAGAAGTGAAGAAATTCTCCCTGGGGATGAAGCAGAGACTGGGGATCGCCAATGCCCTGCTGGGAAAGCCGGAGTTCATGGTGCTGGACGAGCCCATCAACGGCCTGGATCCGGAGGGGATCGTGGAGATCCGTGAGCTGCTTAAGAGCCTTAATAAGGAGGAAAAGGTGACGATCCTGATCTCCTCCCATATACTAAGCGAGCTTTCCCAGCTCTGCACGGATTATATCTTCATCAATCACGGAAGGATCACGGATGTGCTCACGGCGTCGGAACTGAGCCAGGAATGCAGCGAATATTATCATATCGATACGGATGATAACGAACTGGCCGGAGCGATCCTGACCAAAGATCTGGGCATACGGAAGCTGGAAGTGCTGGAGGACGGCAGCATAAGGATATATGAGGGCTTTGACGATATACGGCGTATCTCCAAGGGGCTGTATGAGGGCGGGGTGATCCCTACGCTCTTAAGCCGTAACGAAGTGAACCTGGAAGACTATTATATGAAGAAGGTACAGGCGGATGATTAACATAGTCAGATCCTTAAACTTCACAAACCGCAGGAGCATGGTGATCCTGCTCACGATCTTTTCCATGATCGTGCTGCCCATGATCCTGCCCACGGGGATCCTGGGCGTTCCCTTTAAAGAGGTGACAGGCGGGGCCTATCTTATCAATCTGAGCGGAGAGTTTTTTGTGGTGTGGATCTTTCCAATCATGATCCTGGGCTGTATCGTAGCCTCCGGCGATGCCGGGGATAAGACACTTTATTACGAGATCATGGCAGGACACAGCCGATCAAGCATCTTTGCGGCAAGGGTGCTGAATGCTTTTGTCTGGAGCGTTCTTTTTACAGCGTTCTTCTATTATCTGCCCCTGGTCTATTACGGACTGATCAACGGCTGGCCCACGGAGGGGATACGGATCGGGGATATCGTGATCCGGGGGCTTTTAAGCCTGTTTCCGATGCTTCGGATCTCGGCCTTCTGTATCATGCTCTCTGTTTTATTCCGCAGCGCCGGAAAAGGGATAGGCTTTTCCTATCTGCTGATCGAGGTGGAGATCCTGATCATCGAGATCGTCAAAGAGTTTGTGAAGGAGCTGGATAAAAAGTTCCTCGGCGGGGTGTATAACGTGATGGATCTGATGAGCTTCACGAACAGCCGGAACTATGTGATCAACGGAGAAAAGGTGGATGTGTATGATACCGCCCTCAGCGGAGGCTACATATTCGGAACCATCGCGGTATCGCTGCTTGTCACTTTCGTATACTTAGCGGCCGCTTATACGGATTTTACGAAAAGGGACAGGAATTAAGGAGGGATCATGAAAAAACTCTTATCTTCCATGTTTTATCAGTTGGCGCGGGACGGCGCCATGTACCGGCTGACGGGCCTGTTTGTTGTTGCGCTGGCGGTCTTCGGCTTTGTTATCGGCCTCACATCGGATGAGACGCCCTGTGCGGGCAGATTGATCGTGGATTCGCCGTCGCTGCTCTGGATGTTTCAGACCATGCTGATCGCGATCCTGACCAGCACCATCTGCGCTGCGGATTTTAAGGATAAGGATCTGTATTACGAGCTGATGGCGGGCCATTCACGGGCGGAGCTCTTTTTCTCCAAGGCAGTCCCGGCTACCTTCTTAACGGCACTGGTGGCCTGCGTACTTACCTTTGTTCCGGTGATCAGCTGCTTTCTGATCTACGGCTGGGGGGATCTGATCGAGGCGGGAAGTGCGATCCTGCGGCTCCTGCTCTTCTTTTTCCCGTACCTGCGTATGTCCGCCTTTTTTACACTGATCGCTTTTCTGTGCAAAAAGCGCATCGTGTGTATCGCCCTCGGTTATTTCGCCATGTGCGGCGGGATATTCTTAAACTCCGTGATCATAAGGCCCGGCAGTTTTCTGAGCTGTTTCTTTAATCTGCAGGATCTGTGTGATTTCAGTACCTGGTCGGTCTACCAGCTGGATCCGGAGAAGGGCATCGTTAACTATACGGCTTATGACAGCGCCATCGGCAGCGGACTGATCGTCGGAACGATACTCATCTCGCTTCTGATCAGTGCGGTATATCTTCTGGCCGGCTACGGATTTTTCCGCCGCGACGATCTGGATTAAAGGGAGGTTTTGAAATGCTCATTTTATCGCTTTCACTTTTGGCTTTATGCATTTTCAGCTTTTTTGTGCCTCTGCTTGATAAGAAGCTTGCTTCCCATCTCTGGCAGTTGGTGTACGTTGCCCCGCTCATCCTAACGGCGGTGCTCAGTGCCTTTACGGGAGGCTCGTTTGCCTGCCTTGGCTTTTATCTCGGAGCAGGCCTGATGATCCTTTCGCTGTATGCTGGGAAGGCGCGTAATAAGACAATGATCTCGGCCGCCTCCACCCTCTGCGTGCTGGTGTCGATGTTTGTGGTGCTGGTGCTTAAAACGGGGACCGGGGCAACGTATCTTAAGGATTTTGAAGAGGGCTTTACCACGATGCGGGAGCATTATGTGCTTACGGAGGAGAAGGATATAGACTGGAACAAGCTGTATGCGAAATACCGTCCGCTTTTTGAAAGGGCGGATGCAATGCAGGATGAGGTGCTGAACTATAAGAGCTGGCTTCAGTTCACCCAGGAATTCCACGACGGGCATGTGGGTTACACCGCCGAAAAAACCAAGGACGAAGAGAAGGCGAAGTGCGAGATCTTCGGGCGTGACTACGGGCTTTCCCTGCTGCGCTTAAGCAGCGGTGAATATGTGGCGGTCAATGTGGAGGGCTGCGGAGAGGCCTTAAGCATAACGGATTACGGCGAGGATTATGCATATGCGGGAGAATATCTTTCGGAGACTGCGGAGGCGGACCGCCTTACGCTTAAGAACGCGGGACTGCATAACGGAAGCATCATCACGGCCTGGGACGGAAGGTCCATCGAAGAAGCGGAGAAAGAGGTGGATGTATACGTGGACAGTTTCCCTTCTCTGGACAATGAGGAATTCTATCTGCCCCTGTATGCCGCAGGAAAGGGCGGAGAGAGCGTGGACATAAGCTTTATCGATGATAACGGGAAGGAAAAGACCGTTACGGCCAAAGCCCTGGGGGCGTATTATCCGAGGCTTAAAAGTACGGTTAAGCTTCTGGATTCCGGCGTGAACATCTCCAATCTGGACTTTCAGGAAGTTGATGCCGAAACGGTGCTGCTGCGCATCTATCAGATGGCCTACGACACAAAGAGCTATGATGGAGCGGATTATACGGCGATGTCGGAAGAAGTCCGTTCAAAGGTACTGGAATACCGTGAAAAGGGTTATAAACGCATGATCCTGGATCTGCGCAAAAACGGCGGAGGCAGTCCCTTCATGGTGGGCGGCGTGGTACAGCTCTTTGCGCCAAAGGGAGAGCACCTGGTCGCCTACAGTACGAAGATCAATGAGAAGACCGCCAGCTATGAGCGGGGGAGCGACGGAAAGTACGTGAAGGATCAGGCCCAGACCTATATGGGAGAGGATCTGTGGAGCCACGGGGATATCCTCCTGCTGGTCAATTACGAGACCGTGAGCGCCGGGGATATGATGACCTATCTGATGGCGGAATACCCGAATGTGACGATCCTTGGCTTTACCGGGAGCAATTCCTCCTGCCAGGCCGTGACGGGCACGTATCTATCCGCGGGTACACTGACCTTTTCGGCGGTGCCGAACCTGGATGAGGACAGCGAGCCCATCATCGATACCCGTTCGGACCGGCTGCGGGGCGTGCCCATCGACCATGTGATCCCCTTAAGTGAAGAGGCGGTCAGCGCCATCTTCGACCGCGGGGAGGATTATGTGCTGGAGTATGCGGTGAGGTACTAAAACGGAGACGGTCCTTTTGTCATAATTCTTTCTCTGCGAAAGGACGGGCATATGTATTCAATGCAGCGACCGTATTTTGCCGTCGGCGCTTAGCGAGCAGGCCGGATGCCGTTCTATCCAACATACGGCCGTTTTGCGAGCTTAGCGTCCGCTACGAGCAAAATCCGAGCGAGAGCGTGTCGCAGCATGAATACATATCCCGTCCTTTCTCGGAAATCGGATTCTGACAAAAGGACCGTCCCCGTGGCTTATTTCGAGTAGTACATCAGGGCCGAGATGATGTCGTAGGTGGAATTGGCAGGATCCCGACGGTCATAGATCCCGAAGAGTTCTCCGTCTCCGGAAAAGGCATTATTATCCCACCAGAAGCAGGAGATGCCCCGGGAGCGGGCGGCATTTACGAAATAGGCGGCAAAGTCCACACGTTCCTGAAGATTTCCGTTCTTGTCCCTGGCTCCGAACTCATCGATCACCACGGGTATGCCCTGCCCGATATATTTCATATAGAGCCTGTACATCAGCTCATCGATCTCGGAGGTGGAATCTTCTTCCGTTACGGAAAAATGCTCCGTGCCGGGCCAATCCAGGGCAAAGCTGTAGGGCGTGTAGGCATGCATCATAAGGATCAGATGATCGGGGGTACTGTCCTCCGGTAGCCTGAAGAAGGGGCTGGTGACCCCGTCGAAGGAAGCGCAGTAGCCGGTGCAGATCAGGTAACGGTTTGCGTTTCGGCCGCCGGTGGCCCGGACCGTATCCACAAAAGTCTGGTTCAGCTCATTGATGCAGCGTATGGCGTCTTTACAGTCCTCGCTGCCCGGATCGATCCACCATTCATTGTTATGCCCCACCAGGCGGGGTTCGTTCATGGCTTCGAAGATCAGATGCTCGTCATATTTCTCAAAACGTTCCGAAAGCTGTTCCCAGATACGCTGTATATAATGCTTTGAGGCTTCCAGATGTGCGCTGTCGGGATAGATGCCGCCCGCTTGCGGATGATTGTCGTGATGGATGTTCACGATCACGTACAGGCCTTCGTCCAGGGCCCAGCCGATCACCTCGTCCACCCGGGAGAGCCATTGTTCCGAGATCTCTACGTCGCCGGATACGTGATTATGCCAGGACACCGGGATACGGATGGAGTCGAAGCCGAACGCCTTTATATCGGCGATCATCTCCCGGGTGGTATAGGTATGCTGCCAGTATTCCTCGATGGCCATTTCGTTTGCGGCGTAGCCGTCGTCATCATAGGCATCAAAGGTATTGCCCAGGTTCCAGCCCACGCCCAGGGCATCGGCAAAGCGCATGGCTTCCGTGTCCGGAGTGGTATAATGAATGACTTCCAGCTCGGGGATCGTGATGCCGTCGCTTAAGGGGAAGGCCGGTTCTTCCGCTGATTCCGTGGGGTAGGTTTCCGTCTCCGGAAGGCCGGACTGCGTGGGAGCGGCTGTATCTTCCCTGGTTTCCGTGGGAACAGCGCCGGTGGGCTCCTCCGTTCCCGGCTTATCCGGTGCAGTGTTCTGACAGCCCGTGCAGCTCAGGATAAGTGCGACCAGCAATATGGTAAGAATCCTTTTCTTCATCTTTATAACTCCTCCCCGGTATAAGCATACCGTGTGTCGAGTATAAGGGATGAAGGTGGAAAAAGCAAGGCAGGGGGAAAGGACGGATAACAAAATATGATAAGTGCCCTTTCAAAGAATAAACAGCCATGGGGGGAGAGATGAGTTATACTCTGCTCATAAGCGATGGCAGACAGGATCGTTTATAAACAGCAGATTTCCGCTGGCATTCGTAAGAAAGTCAGCTGATTCTCCCCCCAATGTAAGGGGCTGTCGCTCCGAAGCGGCAGCCCTCTTTTTATACCCTTCAGGCGGGATGGGATGCGTTCCATCCTGTCCGCAGCGGCGGGGCAAGGCTTGACGGGGGGCGGTAAAAAGGTTTAGGATGAGATATAGTACGATTTGAGCGATACAGGAGGATGTGTATGATCCGGGCAGAACATCTTACAATGATCTATGGCAAGGATTTCAAAGCGGTGGAGGACCTGAGCTTTTCCATAGGAAAGGGAGAGATCGTGGGCTTTGCCGGTCCCAACGGTGCGGGAAAGACCACGGTGATCAAGATGCTCACCGGGATCTTAAGGCCCGCGGAAGGGCGTGCCCTCATCAACGGATTCGATATCCAGAAGGAGCCTCTTAAGGCCAAGGCTTCCTTTGCATATGTGGCGGATAATCCCGATGTGCTGCTGCAGCTGAAGGGCGTGGAGTACATCAATTTCATTGCCGATATCTACAAGGTCCCCGATGAAGAACGGAAGGCCCGGGTTCCGGAACTGGCGGAACGTTTCGGGATACTGGATGCCCTGGATACCCCCATGCGGGAGTATTCCCACGGCATGCGCCAGAAGCTCATGGTCATCGCGGCCCTGACACACAATCCCCCCGCCTGGATCCTGGATGAGCCCATGACGGGCCTGGATCCTTCTGCGGCCTATGAGCTGAAGCAGATGATGCGGGAGCATGCCGCCAAGGGCAACTGTGTGCTCTTCTCCACCCATGTGCTGGAGGTGGCGGAAAAGCTCTGCGACCATATCCTGATCATGAACCACGGTCATTCCCTGTACCAGGGTACTGTGGATGAACTTTCCGCGGCCCATCCCGGGAAGGATCTGGAGGAGATCTTCCTTTCCATGATCGATCACCGCAGCACGCAGGAGGAGGAAAAATGAACCCTGTAGGCAGCCTGTACCGCGTATATCGTAAAAACTTCGAGATGCCCATGCCCGAGGAGGGGGTGAAGATGAACCTCTATACCTCCCTGGGGATCATCGCGGTGAGCTGCATCATGATCCCCTGTTGTCTGATCGTAGGTTATCTGAGCTATGTGCTTTCTCTGGCTATGATGCTGGAAGGTAACCGGGTTAACGGGCTGGTCTCGGAGATGCATATCATAGCGGCCTTTTCCATGGTGCTGGGCATGCCCGTGGTCTTTAACGTGCTCTTTTTCTCGGCGGACCGGGAGCATATGGTAACGCTGCCCATCAAAAGCTGGGAGCTTCTGGCAGCAAAGTTCCGTCATACCTTCATGGCAGAGAGCGTAATGGAGTTTCTGGTGCTCTTTTCCATGTTCATCGGCTATTTCCTTGCCGCAGTGGAAAGCGGGGGGCTGTGGCCTTCCCTGCATCCCGTGGCTCTGGCGGCGGCGGTGATCGGGACGGCGACCACGCCTCTGCTTCCTCTGGTCTATTGCTGCATCATAAGCCTTATCCTTATGGCTGTGCTGAAAAAGGTAAAGAAAGCCAAGACCTTTTACCGCAGCTCTACCGTACTGATGTTCCTTTTCATCGGCCTTTTCCTCTGGTCCTTTAAGGATATGGGTGGGATCACCATGGAGAATTTCGTGGATTCCATGGTGGCGGAGAAGAATTTCTTCCTGAAGGTCTGTAATGTGATCTTTTTCACCACGCCCCTGCTCTGCAGGGCCACCGCAGAGGGCAGCCTGCTGTATCTGCTTGCCTATCTGGCAGGAAATGCCGCGGCGGTGGGACTGATGCTTCTGCTGGGCAAAGCCCTGTACAGCTCCGGACTTTATACCGCAGCGGCTCTGGGCAGTGCAAAGAAAGGGGAGACTAAGGAGAAACTGAAGAGCAGGCTGCATTCTTCAACTGTGGAAGCGTCCTATTTCCGAAAGGAATGGTGGGTGCTGCTCAGGACACGGGCATATTCGTCAAATTGTGTTTTTATAAATGTGCTCTGGCCCGGCGGACTGCTGGCTTTCTTCCTGATGACAAAGAAGAATGATACGATACAGGCTTTTATCAATTATGCTTCGCAGGGCAACGAACGGGCGCTGCTGATCCTCCTCATGGGAGTGGTACTGGTCTCTTTTATCGCCTCGGCCATGAACACGCTGGCTACCACTGCCTTCACCAGAGAAGGGGCTCATGTGGATATGATCAAATACATTCCGGTGACCATGGAGATACAGCTGTCGGTCAAGGGAGGCGTTGCCCTGGTGATCACGGCACCCTTCCTGCTGCTTTCTCTGCTGGTCTGTGCCGTCTTCATCCGTATCCCCGTGGTATATCTGATAAGCTACGCCTGTGTGTCGCTGGCGGCGCTGCTTCTGGCCACTATGCTGGGGCTGGCTCTGGACAGTGCTTCCCCTTATACGCTCTGGAGCGATGAATACAGCGCTCTCAGGGGTAATCTGAACAGCTTCTTCAATATGGCCGTGATCCTGGTGATCAGCGTGCTCTTTGCCGGTTTGGCTTTCCTGCTCTACGAGCTGGTAAATGTCCCGCTGACAGCCGTACATATCACCCTGCCGGTCCTTCTGATGGCGGCGGATATCCTGGCTTTGGTAAAGCTTAAGCCCCGTATCCTGAAAAACATGGAAGAACTGTTTTAGAGCTGCCGTGCGTTAAATACTCATTGAAAGAAACAGGGCTTCGTGGTATAGTTTAGGAAGTATTTGTTTGGGGAGGTTACATATGGCCGTTCAGAAGAGTCTGCTGGCTTCATTAAAGCATATCGTTCCCTCGGATCTGGAGTATTATCTGGAAGAAAAGAATGCCGAGGGCCTGAAGCTTCTGCCTCTTGGGCAGGGCTCCCTTTTTTTCCTCCAGTTTTCGGAGGAGACTCCCCAAAGATACCGTTATGTGGTGGACTGCCCTACCATGCAGAAGGTCTCATACATGAAGAGACTGACGGAAGAGGGCTGGGAGCTTATGGGGAGCAGCTTCAGCTTTTA
This sequence comes from Lachnospiraceae bacterium, assembly GCA_017552715.1. Lineage (GTDB taxonomy): Bacteria > Bacillota > Clostridia > Lachnospirales > Lachnospiraceae > NK4A136. Next base: position 21,677 of record JAFZOW010000092.1, on the reverse strand, counting down.
CATCTGGCGTAAGCATTATGAGGAGGGACAGCGTCCGGAAGACTTTGCGGATAAGGCCGGACAGCGCAGCCACTGCCTGCGGCTGGGGATCATCCTTCTGATCTTTGCCCTGGCCTTTGTGGGCCTCTTCGGCGCCATGATCTGGTCCCTGCGCCGCGAATACCTGCTTATGGGAATGGCGGCGGGAAGAATGGCCTGTTATATCCTGATCATAGCTCTGCAGCTTCCCTTTATCTTTCTTTTCGGCCGGGCGGCATACAGGCTTCTGAAGGAAGTTTCCGCGTTGAGCCGGAAGATGGAACTGGAGACGCTCAAACGCCGGTCGAAAGCTGCGGTGAAAGAGGAAGATGAGGGAGAACTGAGCTTTAGTACCCCGGAGCCGGAAGAGGAAGGCTGAGCCCGGAGCTGTAAATATGGATCAAAGCCCCTTTCGAGGGGCTTTTTTATTACTGCACTAGTGTAACGATCGCAAAATATCTGGACCAATGCGCAGAATGCTTGCCCGAGAGTGCGTAGACGAAAATGTAGGCGTAGCGGGCTACGTCGAGGCTTTCGGCTGCGTGCTGTCGGGATAAGCAGGCAAGCATTTGGTCCGGGTATTTAAGAATCGTTACACTAGGTCATCTGTCTCTGATTTTTCATAGTAAAAGCCTGATCCGTGACGTTCTGTAACTGCAACCTTTATTCTTATCTGTGGCGCTCTGTGGCTGCAGTCTGTATTCTTATCTATGGTGCTCCATGCTTTGTTGTTTTCCGGGCCTTACAGGCTTTCTGCGGCAGCAGGCAGTATTACTTATCCCGTTGTTCCGGGGCTGCTGTCCGGTTTTCGCTTCTACAGACTTTTCTGCAGTTGTGTGGGGGGGATCAGCGTCTGTTTTTTTCGTAGCTCTTCCTTTTTTTGTAATTGGATGGAAAGTTTGGGGATCTGAAGGTATAGGGGTAACATAAGATATATGTTAACATAAGCCTTTTGCAAAGCCGTGATCGGTTTACCATTTTTGGAAATACTTCAGGGGAGAGGAGAGGTTGAAGGTACATAAGCAGGAGACATAATATATAAACTGAACAAATGTTTGCGGTACATAAGATTTTGAGCGGGTAAAAATATAATGAAAATTATACATAATGTTGAAATGGACGAAAATAGATACCTCTGTGAGAATGTGACCAAATAGTCAGCAGACATAAATAATAAACAAAATATAAAATTCGGAGGCATAAAACAGGATTATATAAAGAATAATCTATATTTAATCCACAGAATTCCAGTGACATAAATTGGAGTGTTTACATAATTCTGAGGGGTACCTGAGGGTGTTCCATTGACATAATCCGTATACATAAAACCGGGAATAATACGTGTATAGGTTTACATATGTGAGTTATGTTAATACTCCACTTGAAACGTATGTTCGGGTATGCTATACTGGCGTCATGAGAGCTTCCCGGAAACAGAAAAATCTTGAAAACGAGCAGGAGCTTTTGCCCTCTCTGAGCCCCGTTGAAGCCTCTGTCGGGAGCGGGGCCGGGGAAATATCCCCCCAAGCGGAGAAGAGCGCCAGAGGGGCAGAGAGAGCCCTTAACGGACCTTTGCCGCGGAAAACGGCGGTTCCGGAGGGAGAGGATAAGCCGGGAGAGGGGGATGATGCTGCCGGGACTGAGCTCATGGAGATCCGGCTTTCCGTCCGCGAGCTGGTGGAGTTCCTTCTGCGCAGCGGGGATATCGACCGGAGGCGCGGGACATCCCCGGAGAAGCTGATGCAGGAGGGCAGCCGGCTTCACCGCATGATCCAGCGGGGAATGGGGGAGGCATACCGTGCGGAAGTCCCTCTGCGCACTTCTTACGCCACCGAACACTGCCTGATCCTTCTGGACGGTCGTGCCGACGGGATCATTGATGAGCAGCTTGCCACAGAACATATGGAGCATATCGGGGGCAGCCAGATCTCGCTAAATCAATATTTGACATGTGAAGAATACCCCCAGATAACCATCGACGAGATCAAGTGCGTTCAGCGCAGTCTGAGACATATCACGGCTCCGGTCCCGGTCCATCTGGCCCAGGCCAAAGTCTATGCACATATCTATGCATCACAGCATCAACTACCCCTTATCCGTGTAAGGATGACTTATTGTCATATCGAGACTGAAGAATTGAAGTATTTTTTTGAGGAGTATTCTGCAAGTGAGCTGCAGGAGTGGTTTGACGGTTTAATGCAGGAATATACAAAGTGGGCGGAGCAAATGTGGGCATGGAGGAAGATCCGTCAATCCTCCATAATGACCCTGCAGTTTCCCTTTGTTTATCGCCCCGGTCAACGCCAGTTGGCGGCTCATGTATACAAGAACATACGTGAGGGCAAAAAGCTTTATTTAGAGGCTCCTACGGGCACAGGCAAGACTTTGAGCACATTATTCCCCTCGGTCAAAAGCATGGGAGATGAGATGACGGAGAAGATTTTTTATCTCACTGCAAAGACCATCACGAGGACCGTGGCGGCGGATGCTATAGAGCTGATGCGTCAAAATGGATTACGGATCAAAAGTCTGGTCATCACCGCCAGGGAAAAAATCTGTCCTCTGGAAAAATGCGACTGTGATCCGGAACATTGTCCCTGTGCAAAAGGCCATTTTGACCGTATAAACGACGCAGTTTTCCACATCATTACGAATTATGACTGTCTGGACAGAGAGACTATAGCGTTGACTGCCCGCCAATTTCAGGTATGTCCGTTTGAATTGAGCCTGGACTTAAGTTGGTTATCAGATATATTGATCTGTGATTATAATTATGTTTTTGATCCTCACGCATCATTGAAGAGATTTTTTGGTGATAACAGCCGTGGTGATTATGTGTTTCTTGTGGATGAAGCCCATAATCTGGTGGAAAGAGGACGTGAAATGTACAGCGCAGAGCTGTGCAAGGAGGATTTTCTGACCCTTAAGCGTACTTTGAACGAATGTGTGGATAAACATGCCGCTGAAACAAAAAAGAAAAACCGGAAGATAAAAGGTCTTTTCCTGCTTCCAAAGCTCATACGCGGCCTGGAACGCTGCAACCGGGAATTGCTGGAGTATAAAAGGGAATGTGAGAAATACTGCCTGCTGGAGAGCGCAGACACCTTTGCAGGGGCCTTGGCGGGCCTTAACACAGCCATGGGAGAGTTCCTGGATGAAGAGGAAAACACGGGCGTAAGGGAGGAGGTTCTGGAGTTCTATTTCGAGATCGGACATTTTCTGCTGATCTACGAACGTCTGAATGAAGATTACAGGATATACACAGAAAACAGGGAGAAAAGTGGATTCTGGTTAAAACTGCTATGTGTGAATCCCGCAGGCAATCTTTCGGAGTGCATGGGAAAGGGCAGAGCCTCCGTACTCTTCTCTGCCACCCTTTTACCCATACAATACTACAAAAAACTGCTGGGTGCGAAGGAAGATGATTCGGCAATTTATGCTGAATCATCATTTAATAAAGAAAATCTTTCCGTATTTATAGGGAAAGATGTTACGAGTCGTTATCGACAGAGAAATCCACATACATATATGCGGATTGCAGAATATATACATCAGATAACACGTATAAAAGAGGGGAACTACCTGGTCTTCTTTCCTTCATATTCCTTCATGTCTGAGGTGCATGATATGTTTATTCGTAATTTTATTTCTGATGCCGATTGCGAACTTCTCATGCAGAACGAAGGGATGAGTGAGGAAGAGCGTGAAGCTTTTCTTGCAAGGTTTTCCACAAAAGAACTTATGAACGTGAACAATTTGTTTATAAGTCCGGTGAAAAAGAAACTGATCGGATTCTGTGTTTTAGGCGGAGTTTTCTCTGAGGGCATCGACCTGAAGGAGGATGCTCTTATCGGGAGTATCATCATCGGGGTGGGTTTTCCGGGAGTATGTACCGAGCGTGAGATCATAAAGGAGTTTTTCGGTGACAAGGGTTTTGATTATGCCTATCGTTATCCCGGGATGAACAAGGTGCTTCAGGCAGCCGGCCGTGTGATCCGCAGTGAGAATGACAGGGGGATCGTGGCGCTGCTGGACGAGCGTTTTCTGGACCGTTCTTACCAGCGGATGTTCCCGAGAGAATGGAGCGGATTTCTGCTGACGGATCTTTCCCGTATTACCGAAGGCCTGTCTTCTTTCTGGGGGGAAGACGGTGACGAAGACTGAAAAATTTCTTCTCTATATATATGGTATTCTCCGGCATAATGTGTTAAAATATCATGACTTCATGAACGGACCATGAAAAACCGTCCATGGATCATCCGAGATAAGACGAAACGGAGGATACCTGTATGTGGGCCTGTGAAAGTGTTTTTTATCAGATCTACCCTCTCGGTTTCTGCGGTGCGCCCTTTGAAAATGACGGAGTGGCGCAGTCCCGTATCCTGAAGGTAAAAGACTGGATCCCGCACATTAAGAAGCTGGGCTGCAATGCCATTTATTTTTCGCCGGTTTTTGAATCGGATACCCACGGCTATAATACCCGGGATTATACCCGTATCGATACCCGCCTGGGCAGCAATTCCGATTTTAAGGAAGTTGTGGATGCTCTTCATAAGGAAGGGATACGTGTGGTCCTGGATGGTGTGTTCAATCATGTGGGCCGCGGTTTCTGGGCGTTTCAGGATGTGCTGAAGAACAGGGAGAATTCTCCATATACGGGCTGGTTCCACCGTATCGATTTCGGTGGGAACTCCAATTATAATGACGGCCTCTGGTATGAGGGCTGGGAAGGTAATTTCGACCTGGTAAAGCTCAACCTCCGCAATGAGGATGTGATACAGCATATCTTCCATGCCGTGGAAGGCTGGATCAGCGAATTCGATATCGATGGGATCCGCCTGGATGTGGCGTACTGCCTGGACAGGGAATTCTTACGCCGCCTGCGGGAGTTCACCGACAGTAAAAAGGAAGATTTCTTCCTGCTGGGGGAGGTACTCCACGGGGAGTACGGCCGCATGCTGAATGAGATGCACATTCACAGCCTGACCAATTATCAGTGCTATAAAGGCATCCATTCCGCTTTCAATTCCGCAAATATGTTCGAGATCGTCCATTCCCTGCTGCGCCTTTTCGGGCCGGAGGATTGGACGGTATGCCGGGGAGCACATCTGCTTTCCTTTGCGGATAATCACGATGTTTCCCGTATCGCCAGTCTTATACAGGATCCCAACTGCCTGCCCCTGGTCTATGCCATGGTCTTCGGCATGCCCGGGATCCCCTGCGTATATTACGGAAGTGAGTGGGGGGAGAAGGCGGACAAATCCCAGGGGGATCCGGCTCTGCGCCCCTGCTTTGAAAAGCCGCAGTGGAACGAACTCACGGATTGGATCAGCCGGCTGGCCGAGGCCAAGAAGAAGAGCAAGGCCCTTAACTACGGCGGAATGCGCAGCGTGGTACTGCAGAACCGGCAGTGCATCTTTGAACGTAAATGTGATACGGAACGTGTACTGGTAGCCATCAATATGGACAGCAATCCCTATACGGCTCACTTTGATGCGGGCTGCGGTCAGGCAACGGATCTGATCACGGGACAGCTCCATGATTTCGGCGGCGGCAGTGAACTGCCTCCCTACAGTGCCGCATTCTGGCTGATGGAACGCTGAGATCTGCGTAGCTATTATATAAGGAAGAAAAAGCAAAAGACAGAACGATATATAATCAGAACAGCAAATCAAATTGAGAGGTAATATAAAATCATGAGTAGAGAACTTGCGAAAACATATGATCCCAGCGGGATCGAAGACAGACTTTATCAGAAGTGGCTGGACAAGAAATACTTCCATGCCGAGGTGGATGAAAGCAAAAAACCTTTCACCATCGTGATCCCGCCCCCCAATATCACCGGGCAGCTGCACATGGGTCATGCTCTGGATGAGACCCTTCAGGATATACTTATCCGTTTTAAGCGTATGCAGGGCTATAATACCCTCTGGCAGCCCGGAACGGATCATGCTTCCATCGCCACCGAAGTAAAGATCACGGAGAAGCTGCGGGAAGAAGGTATAGATAAGGAAAGCCTGGGTCGTGAGAAATTCCTGGAGCGGGCCTGGGCCTGGAAGAAGGAATACGGCGGCCGCATCGTGAACCAGCTGAAGAAGCTGGGCAGCTCCTGTGACTGGGACCGTGAACGTTTTACCATGGATGAAGGCTGCAACAAGGCCGTGAACGAAGTCTTCGTCAAGATGTACGAAAAAGGCTACATCTATAAAGGGGCCCGTATGGTCAACTGGTGCCCGGTGTGCAATACTTCCATTTCCGATGCTGAGGTGGAATATGAGGAGCAGGCCGGTCATTTCTGGCATATCAAATATCCGATCCTGAATGATGACGACACGGAGAGCGGGGAGTATCTGGTGTTTGCCACCACCCGTCCCGAGACCATGCTGGGCGATACCGCCGTGGCTGTGCATCCCGAGGATGAGCGTTATAAGCATCTGGTGGGGAAGAATCTGATGCTGCCCCTGATGAACCGCAAGATCCCCGTGGTGGCAGATGAATACGTGGACCGTGAATTCGGTACCGGCGTGGTGAAGATCACTCCGGGACACGACCCTAACGACTTTGAGGTGGGGAAACGTCACGATCTGCCCCTGATCAACATCATGAACGACGATGCCACCATCAACGAGAACGGCGGAAAGTTTGCCGGCATGGAGCGCTATGCTGCCCGTAAGGCCATCGTGGCTGAGCTGGAGCAGATGGGGCTGCTGGTGAAGATCGAAGATCATGTGCATAACGTGGGAACCCATGACCGCTGCGGAGCTACGGTGGAGCCTTTGGTGAAGGCCCAGTGGTTCGTAAAGATGGACGAGCTGATCAAGCCGGCCCAGAAGGCGGTACGGGAGGGAGAGATCCGTCTGGTGCCCGAGAGCATGCAGAAGAATTACTTTAACTGGACAGATAACATCCGCGACTGGTGTATCTCCCGTCAGCTCTGGTGGGGACACAGGATCCCGGCCTGGTATTGTGATGACTGCGGGGAGATCGTGGTATCCCGTACGGCACCGGAAAAGTGCCCGAAGTGCGGTGCTACCCATCTTACACAGGACCCGGATACGCTGGATACCTGGTTTTCCTCCGCCCTTTGGCCTTTCTCGACCCTGGGCTGGCCGGAGCAGACGAAGGAACTTAAGTATTTCTATCCTACGGATGTGCTGGTGACCGGTTATGATATCATCTTCTTCTGGGTCATCCGCATGATCTTCTCCGGATACGAGCAGATGGGCGAAAAACCCTTCAAGACCGTATTCTTCCATGGCCTGGTACGTGATTCCCAGGGGCGGAAGATGAGCAAGAGCCTCGGAAACGGTATCGATCCCCTGGAGATCATCGCAAAGTACGGTGCCGATGCACTGCGTCTGACGCTGGTCACGGGCAATGCGCCGGGTAATGATATGCGTTTCTACTATGAAAAAGTGGAATCCAACCGTAACTTTGCAAACAAGATCTGGAACGCTTCCCGTTTCATCCTTATGAACATGGGAGATGAGCAGCCCGCCAGACCGGCGGAGAGCGAGCTGGCCCCGGCAGACCGCTGGATCATCTCCAAGGCCAACCGTCTGGTGAAGGATGTGACGGAAAACATGGAGAAATACGAGCTGGGCGTGGCAGTGCAGAAGATCTACGATTTTATCTGGGATGAGTTCTGCGACTGGTACATCGAGATGGTGAAGCCCAGACTCTATGCCAAAGAGGATGCTGCATCCCGGAATGCGGCACTGTATACCTTAAAGAACGTGCTCATCGATGCGCTGAAGCTGCTGCATCCCTATATGCCCTTCGTTACCGAAGAGATCTTCTGCTCCCTGCAGGAGGATGAGGATTCCATCATGGTCAGCGCCTGGCCCGTGTATGATGGGGCGAAGGACTACCCGGCGGAGGAAGCTGCGGTGGAGAGCATCAAGGAAGCCATTCGGGGCATCCGCAATGCCCGTACGGGTATGGATGTGCCTCCTTCAAAGAAGGCACATGTCTATGTGGTGAGCGCCCTTGCGGAAAAGAGAGCGAGCTTTGCCGAAAATGCCGATTTCATCAAGAGCCTGGCGTCCGCCTCGGAGCTGATCGTGCAGGAAGACCGGAGCGGTATCGGCGAGGATGCGGTGTCCGTAGTGATCCCGGATGTGAACCTTTACATCCCTCTTGGAGAACTGGTGGATATCGAGAAGGAGCTGGAGCGGCTTCAGAAAGAAGAACAGCGTCTGGAAAAAGAGCTTGCCAGGGTGAACGGTATGCTGTCCAATGAGAAGTTCACTTCCAAGGCTCCGGCGGAAAAGATCGCCGAAGAGAGGGCAAAGCTGGACAAGTACAGCCGTATGATGGAACAGGTTAAGGAGCAGATCGCAAATCTCCGCAAGTAACGTATTGATTTTTCCTTTGGCTTTTTGTATTATGTAAAGTGCTGAAGAAGGAGATGAGTTCATGATCGTTTTTGAGGAAGAGCTGAAGAAGTTTCATAAGAGTCTTGAGGTTGAGGATACCGAAGACGCCATCTTCAAGGAAGATCTGACCGATATGCTGGATCTTTTCCTGAACGTGGCGCAGGAATATGACGGAACATATACCGGAGAGCAATAGGAGATAAGGAAGCGTGGAGTGTTACAGATGCGGCGCTACCCTCTCTGAACTGGATTATTGTACGAATTGCCGCGCGGACGTGGGGCGCTACAAAAAGATCATGTACGCCGCCAACCGCTTGTATAATGAAGGCGTGGATCGCGCACAGGTGCGTGATCTCAGCGGTTCGATCCGGGTGCTGAAAGAGTGCCTGAGGTGCAATAAAAATCATGTGGATGCCCGGAACCTTCTGGGACTGGTGTATTACGAAACGGGAGAGGCGGTAGCCGCTTTCGTGGAATGGGTCATCAGTAAAAACATCCGTCCCGACCGTAATGTGGCGGACGAATACATCAACATGATCCAGTCGGACAGGGGACGCCTGGAGACGATCAATACCACATTAAAAAAGTATAATATCGCGCTGGGGCATTGCTATCAGAATTCCAATGATCTTGCGGTGATCCAGCTGAAAAAGGTACTGAGCCTTAACCCCAAGTTCGTGAAGGCCCACCGTCTTCTGGGACTCCTGTATATGGATTCCGGAGAATGGGAGAAAGCCAAGCGCGAGCTGGAGCGCGCCCGCAGGATCGACCTGGGGGATGTGGATACCCTTCTGTATATCAAGGAGTGCGAGGAGCAGCTCTACGGCGGCGATGACCGTCCTTCCGGACGGCGTCACCGTAAGGAGAGGGACCGGGAAGATACCGGCTCCGTGTTTTCCAGCGATATAAGCTCCAGGCAGTATCTGCCCCAGGTGGGCGGGAAGGAGCCGCTGGGCCTGCATGTGTTCCTGCAGATCGGCCTGGGTATAGCCGTCGGTGTGCTGGCAACCTTTTTCCTGATCATGCCTGCCCGTGAGGCCAAGGTCCGTTCCGAAGAGGAAGGGAAGCTTACCGAATACGGCGAGCAGATCGATGCCAAGAACGGTGAGATCAATGACCTGAATTCCCGGATCCGGGAGCTGGAGAACAATCTGGCGGAGCAGACCGGGATGATCAGCGATATCAGCGGTGAGGGCGGTGCCATGGCGGCCAACGACCACCTGCATGCGGCGGCCTTTGCCTATCTGGATGCCGGCCAGAGCGAGATGAGCGTAGATCAGTACCTGTCCCTCATCCCGCAGGATTATATTGATAACAGTGCATCCCAGGAATACCTGGAGCTGTATAATTACCTTAAGGGTTCCATCGGTGGTTCCGTGGCCCAGAGTTATTACGACAGCGGAATGGAGGCTTACAGGCAGGAAGATTATGCCGTGGCCATCGCGGATCTGGAGAAGGCATACCAGTACGATCCGACGAATGATGAAGCCCTTTATTTCCTTGGGGTTGCGTATTATGAAAGCGGTGATGTGAACCGCGCCGCGGAAAAGTTTAATGAGCTGATCAATCTTTTCCCGGACAGTCATGAGATCGATAAGGCGAGACAGCGTCTGGAAGCTATAGGAGAGTAGGGAGGAATTTAGTAATGCAGACAGTCAGGGTGAAACAGAAAAGGACGGAGAAAAAGGATATCGGCGGTTTCATTATCGGCGTACTCTTTTTCCTCATGCTGGGAGCGGCGATCTACTATGTAGCCGATATGCTGATCATCAGCCGCGAGATCACCATGGAAAACGTGGCCGGAGACTGGCATCAGACCAAGGAAGTGGGCGAAAAAGTCTCCGAACACTGGTCCTTTACCGAGGATGGCCATGCCGTTTATTACGAGCTGGAGAATGACACGAAGAAGAGGATCAATGAGAAGACCTATACCTATACCATCGAGCCCCCCGAGGAAGGAAAGACCCATCCCATCATCCGTGTAGTCCCCAGTAATGTGCGGAAAGCGGAGAAGGAAGCAGGCACCATCGATATCCGCGTATCCCGCGTGACCAAGGCCGAGATGACGGTGGAATTCATCTACGACCGTTTTACCACCAAGACCACGCGTCTTACCAAGAACCTGTTCTGAGTTCTGGCGAACTCAGAACATTGCGATCTGCCATGCAGGATTGCCCTGCGGGCAAAGGGCAGATCGCTGTAAAACTCGGGATTCGCAAGCTCACCCTCGCGGGATATTTCCTGTGAAAGGTGTTGACAGAATAAAACAGTGACCTGACTTGCAAAATTGCCCTGCGGGCAAAGGGCAGATCGCTGTATACTATCTATGAAAGTTGTTGATAAAAAATGTCTGAATATATAATCGAGTTAAAGGATGTCCTGCGCCGCTTTGAGGACGATGGTTCCGTTGCGGTGCGGGATTTTAATCTGCAGGTCAGAAGAGGGGAGTTCGTTACCTTTCTCGGGCCTTCCGGTTGCGGCAAGACCACGACCCTCCGCATGATCGCGGGCTTCGACCTGCCCACCGAAGGACAGATCCTTCTGGACGGCAAGGACATCACCAGCCTGCCGCCCAATAAGCGTCCCATCAATACGGTCTTTCAGCGCTACGCGCTTTTCCCTCATATGAACATCTATGAGAATATCGCTTTCGGCCTGAAGCTGAAAAAGCTTCCGAGGGAGGAAGTGGAGAAAAAGGTGAAACGCGTACTGGATCTGGTGGATCTGGAAGGTTTTGAATCGCGCAGCGTTTCCACCCTTTCCGGCGGCCAGCAGCAGCGTATCGCCATTGCAAGGGCTTTGGTGAACGAGCCGGAGATCCTGCTTCTGGACGAGCCTCTGGGGGCACTGGACCTTAAGATGCGCAAGGAGATGCAGATCGAGCTGAAGGCCATGCACCAGCAGCTGGGCATCACCTTTATCTATGTGACCCACGACCAGGAGGAAGCCCTCACCATGTCGGACAAGATCGTGGTGATGAACCGCGGTTCCATCCAGCAGGTGGGTACGCCGGAGGATATCTACAACGAGCCGAAGAATGCCTTTGTGGCAGACTTTATCGGCGAGAGCAATATCTTCAAGGGCATCATGACCGGGAAGCTGAAGTGCCGTTTCTGCGGCGGCGAGTTCGAATGCATGGATGATGTGGATGAAGGAAGCCTGGTGGATGTGGTGGTACGTCCCGAGGATGTGATCCTTTCCGAGCCGGAGAAAGGCACCGTGGAAGGGCTTGTAACGGCGGTGACCTTTAAGGGTATGCATTACGAGATCACCGTGGAGAGCGGAAAATACGAAATGGTGATCGTTTCCACCAAGGCACAGAAGGTGGGAGATAAGGTGGGCATGAGCCTGGAGCCGGACGGTATCCATATCATGCTTGCGGAGGATCATACCACCAGCTTTACCGCCTCCGTGATGAAGGATTACAGTGTGATGTATAACGGGCAGGTGATCGCCTGCGATCTGACGAAGCTGCTTCCCGGCTCCAGACTGGATGCGGATGCACAGGAGCTTCGGGATGCATCAGGAGAGCTTGTGGATCCCGAGAGCCTGAAGGTGCAGATCTCCATCGCACCCGGCGATATCGAGATGAGCGATGATGCGGACGCGGGTCTTACAAGAGGACGTATCATCAACCTGATCTACAAGGGTGACCATTACTGTTACGTGATACGGACCGAACACGGCCACGATCTGATCGTGGACGATGAATACCTGTGGAACATGGGGGACCAGGTGAGCCTGATCCTGCCGGAAGAAAAAATGAGCTTTGCTCTGCTGAAATAGGGGGAGAGGCCTTGATGCGTTTCAGCCGAAAACATCTGGCTCTGCCGTATGCACTCTTCCTGCTCCTGCTGGTGGTGCTGCCCCTTGTCGTTATCGTTGTCTATGCTTTTTCCGACAGCAGCGGACAGCCTACGGCAGAGAATTTTATACGCTTTTTTACCGATCCCAATACGCTGGGAACTCTCTTTTACAGTCTGGTACTGGCACTGATCACAACACTGGTCTGCCTTCTGATCGCCTATCCCGTGGCTTATTCGCTGGCATTCTCGCGCATTAAAAGGCGTTCGGTGCTGCTCCTTCTTTTTATCCTGCCCATGTGGATCAACTTTACCCTGCGGCTTACGGCCCTGAAGGAGCTGCTGACGCTGCTGGAAGGCAATCTGGCTTACCATCCTTTTCTGAATTCCGTGATCGGTATGAGCTACGATTTCCTGCCTTTTATGATCCTTCCCATATACAATCAGCTGGAACGTCTGGACCGCAGCTTCATGGAGGCTGCCTCCGATCTGGGAGCCAGCGGGTTTCAGGTATTTCTGAAGGTGACACTGCCCCTGTCGATACCCGGAGTGGTCAGCGGTATCGCCATGGTCTTTCTGCCGGCCATGACCAACTATGTGGTGCTGGATATGCTCTACAACTCCACCTACATCATGGGCAGCCTGATCGGCAGCTATTTTGCGGCTTATGACTGGCACGGCGGCTCCATGATCAGCCTGGTGCTGCTGGCACTGATCTGCCTGTTCACCCTCCTAAGCGGTAACTCGGAGGAAAAGCCGGAAGGAGGCAGACGCCTGTGAAAAAGAAAGCATTCTGGGGAATACTGATCCTTGCTTTAGCGCTGCTTCTGATCTATGCGCCTATCCTGATCCTGGCAGCCTACAGCTTTACCGATGCAACTTCCATCGGTTTTCACGGCAGTTTTTCCCTTCAGAACTATATCACGCTCTTTACCACACCGGAGCTGAAGGATATGATCATCGGGACTCTTATCCTGGCCCTGGCGGTGGCGCTGATCTCTACGGTCCTGGGCAGCCTGGGGGCCATAGGAGCCTTCTATTCCCGTAATCGCAGCCGCTTTATCCTGGGGACGGTCAATCAGATCCCGGTGGTGAACGCGGATGTGGTCACCGGTTTTTCCGTCTGTATCCTGCTGGTGGTGGTCTTCGGCATGAGTAAGGACAGCTTTATCCCCCTGCTGGCCGGACAGGTGGCGCTGTGCGCACCTTTTGTATATCTTTCCGTTCTGCCGAAGCTTTCCCAGATGGATCCCAGCATCTATGAAGCCGCTTTGGACCTGGGGGCTTCTCCGGCCACGGCTCTGTGGAAGGTGGTGATCCCCGTGATCCGTCCGGGCATCCTTTCCGGCTTCGCCATGGCGGTGACTCTTTCCCTGGATGATTATTTTGTGGCTACCTACACCAAACCGGCCACCTTCGATACCATCTCCACCTATGTGGTAAACGCGACCCGCGGAGCGCAGACCTCCGTAAAGACGGCCCTCTGGGCTCTGTCCACCCTTCTTTTCGTTGTAGTGCTCCTGTTGGTGCTCATCGGACAGCGGGGCGGAAAAAAGCAGGAAAGAAAGGAGGCGGAAGCATGAAAAAGCGTTTCCTGATCCCCGCCCTTCTGTTCCTGCCCCTGCTTTCGGCCTGCGGAACACAGAAGGATGATGATGCCCTGGTGCTGCGGGTCTGCAACTGGGAAGAATATATCGACCTGGGTGACTGGGACGAGGAAGAGACCATCGACCTGGAAAGCGGGGATATCCTGGGGGAGAATCCCCTTTACGAAGATTTTGAGGAATGGTATTTTGAGACCTACGGGCAGAAGGTGCGGGTGGAATACAGCTGCTTCGGTACCAACGAGGAGCTGTATAACATGCTCACACTGGGGGATAAGTTCGATCTGGTCTGCCCTTCTGAATACATGATCATGAAGCTGATGAGTGAGGAGCAGCTGCTGCCCTATTCGGCAGGCTTCAGGGATGAGGAGATACCGGAGAATTATTATGTGCGCAATGTCTCTCCCTTCATAAGGGAGAAGTTTGACGGTCACGAGATCGGCGGCCATTCCTGGAGCGAATATGCCGCAGGTTATATGTGGGGGGTCACCGGCCTGCTCTACGATCCGGAGGTTGTGGATAAGGAAACGGTGAGCAGCTGGAATGCCCTGCTGGATCCTTCGCTCTGCCGCAGGGTGACGGTGAAGGATAATGTGCGGGATGCTTATTTCCCCGCTGTGGCAGCCGTAAAGGCGGAAAAGCTTACGGATCCCGCCTTCACTTCGGCGGATGATTATTCGGAACGGCTGGAAGAAGAAATGAACGACTGCTCCGAGGAGACCGTGGCGGCAGCCCTGGATTTCCTGCAGTCTGCCAAGGATAATGCCTATTCCTTCGAGACCGACAGCGGAAAGGCCGATATGGTAAGCGGCAAGGTGCTGGCCAATCTCCAGTGGTCCGGGGATGCGGTCTATGCCATGGATCAGGCGGAAGAGGACGAGCTGTATCTGGCATATTCCGTGCCGGAGGAATGCACGAATCTCTGGTTTGACGGCTGGGTGATGCTGAAGGACGGCATCGCCGAGGAGCCCGGAAAGCAGCAGGCGGCGGAAGCTTTTGTGAACTTCTTATCCCGCCCGGATAATGCCGTGCGCAACATGTACTATATCGGATATACCTCCGTGATCTCCGGCGGAACGGACGGGGATGCGATCTATGAATATCTGGACTGGACCTACGGAACGGAAGAAGAGGAAGGGGTGGATTACAACCTGTCCTGGTTTTTTGACGGTGAAGGGGAGGAGTCCGGAGACTATGTCCTGTTTACGGACGAGGAACAGCTGGACCGTCAGCTCTTTGCCCAGTACCCCACTCCGGAGGTGATGGAGCGCAGTTCCATCATGCGCTATTTTGATACGGAAGCCAATGCGCGCATTAACCGTATGTGGATCAATGTGCGCTGCTTTAACATCAATCGTCTGCCCGTGGCTGTCCGGGCCGGAGCCCTTGTGCTCTGTATAGCCGTTCTGGGCGGTCTTGTGTTCCTTAAGCTTAAGAAGAGGGCGTAACGGTGGGACATAAGCGCGGCGCGGAGTTTGCGGCAGGTTTCAGGGACGGAATTCCAATAGGACTGGGGTATCTGGCGGTAAGCTTTACCCTGGGGATACAGTGCCGGGATGCGGGGCTCAGCCTTGCACAGGCTACCGTAATGAGTCTTGTAAATCTTACAAGTGCCGGGGAATTCGCAGCCATCGGGGTGATCGGGGTTGCCGGTTCCTATATCGAGCTCATCGTCGGCCAGTTTATCATCAATCTTCGTTATATGCTCATGAGCTTTGCTCTTTCCCAGAAGGTGGAGCCCGGACTTTCCATAGGCCACCGCCTGGGCATCGCTTTCGGTGTTACGGACGAGATCTTCGGGGTTTCCGTGGGCCGGCCGGACCGGCTGTCACCTTTTTATTCCTATGGCGCCATGACTCCCGCCATACCCGGCTGGACCATAGGCACCGCGCTGGGGGTGATCGTTGGGGATGTGCTCCCCGGCAGCATTGTTAATGCCCTGAGCCTGGCGCTCTACGGCATGTTCCTGGCTATCATCGTGCCGAAGGCAAAAGAGGACAGGCATGTGGCTCTGGCCTGCCTGCTGGCCCTTGTGCTGAGCTGCCTCTTTACTTACCTGCCGGGTCTTAAGCTGATCTCGGGAGGAAGCCGTGTCATCATCCTGACCCTGCTCGTCAGCGGCCTGGCGGCTCTGGTATGGCCGGTGAAGGAGGAGAAGGAGGCGGAGCATGCCTAAGAATACCTGGATCTACATCCTCCTGATGGCGCTGGTGACCTATCTGATCCGCATGCTTCCCCTGACCCTCTTGCGGAAGGAGATCAAAAACCGTTTCCTGCGTTCTTTTCTCTACTATGTGCCTTATGTGACCCTTACGGTGATGACCATCCCGGCGATCCTTACCAGTACCGGGGACATACGTACGGGCGTTGCCGGCCTGGTCTGTGCCCTCTTCCTTTCCTGGAAGAAGCAGAGCCTTCCCGTTGTGGCTTTTGCATCCTGTGTGGTGGTCTTCCTGGCCGATCTTATGCTGCGATTCCTCGCATAAAACTCAGTGTTGCCTGCTGCTTGCATTTTACATTTCATAAGCGTATACTGTTTTTTGTATTTCCGAGAGGAGTTAAAGCCTTGACAAAGAAAAAAAAGATCCGTGTATTGATCATATCCCTTATCCTGCTGGCCCTGATCGTCTTTGCGGTGGTGATCCTTCCGTCGCCGGAAAAGCACGAAAGCATCAAGGATGCCATGCGGGATGCTGTATTGCATAACGAGAACAAAGTGAACTTCTTCGGTATCCCCGTGGATCCTTCCCTGATCTCCGGCTATGTGGTGACCGCGATCTTGCTTGTTTTTGCCGCGATACTCCGTATCCTGGTGATCCCCCGCTTCAAGGCGGTACCCGGGAAGCTCCAGCTGGTGATCGAGACCTGGGTGGGATTCTTTCATGACCTGGCAAAGGGGAATTCCCCTCACCGCTTCGGAGCGCTGGGGGCGTATATCTTCGGTGCCGGTACCTATATCTTTGTCGGTACCATGTTTGAACTTTTCGGCTTCCAGGCCGTGACCACCGCCGGGCATTCCATTTCCCTCCCGGCTCCTCTGGCAAATATCAACGGAGCGATCTGCATGGGACTTACGTCCTATCTGTTCATCATGATCGGGGGCATCGCCGGCAACGGTGCAAAGGGCGTGGCCCTGACCCTGAAAGAGTTTTCCCTGCCTGTATCCATGAGCTTCCGACTCTTCGGTGCGCTGCTTTCGGGCATGCTTCCCACCGAACTGGTCTATTATTATATAATGCTGAGCTTCGGCCTTCCCGTGGTTGTGGGAGTGATGTTTACCGTTATCCACGCCCTGATCCAGGCCTACGTGCTCACCATGCTCACCAGCTTCTATTACGGTGAGGTCTCGGAAGTGCACCATAAGAAAGCGAAAGAAGAAAGCAAAGAAAGCGAGGACGAATAAATGAAAAAGATCAAAAGCATCGCGGGTATTCTGGCAGCTGTTATCGTGCTGCTGACAGGAGTTACGGCGGCCGGAGCCCTTAAGGCAAAGGCGGCGGATGCTCCGGTAGCCCTTCAGACGGCCGAAGCAGCGGCTCCTGCGGAGGCAGCAGCGGCAGCGGATAATGCGGTGGGGACCAAGGCCATCGCGGCAGCAGTTGCCATCGGTATGGCAGCCGTAGCCGGAGCCCTTGCCATGGGACATGCCATTGCCAAATCCAACGAAGGCGTGGCACGTCAGCCGGAAGCCGCCGGCAAGATCCAGACACAGCTCATGCTGGGCCTGGTCTTTATCGAGACCGTAGTTATCTATGCGCTGATCGTGGCGATCCTGATCGTCTTTATCCTGTAAGGAGGATGAATCATGCCTTTGGGAATTGATTTTGTACAGATCCTTCTGCACTTTTTCAATGTGGTGATCCTTTTCGGCGGACTTTATGTGCTGCTCTATGCTCCCGTGGTAAAGTTCATGGATAAGAGAACGGAGGAGATAAAGACGCAGCAGGAAAGAGCCGGGGCAGCGGAGAAAGCGGCAGCGGAAAAGCAGGCCGAATATGAAGAGAAGCTTGCGGCTGCCGAGGAAGAGATCGCCCGAAAGAAGAAGGAAGCGGCCAAAGAGATCGAAGAGCTGAAGAAGCGCCAGACGGCGGACGCGAAGGCCGAGGCGAAGCAGATCCTTGCGGATGCACGTGCCCAGGGGGAGAGAGAGCGGAAAGCCATCGTATCCGGGGCCAAGGAGGATATCGCCGCCATGATCGACGAGGCGGCAAAGAAGCTTCTTCAGGAAGATGAAGCCGGTGACCCGTACGAGAATTTTGTGAAAGAGGCGGAAAGGAGCCGGAGGGATGGCTGACAGGAAGCTGAAAAAAGCTTATCTCTATGCCGCAAAGGAGCCGGATGATGCCCAGGAGGCGCGGCTCCTGGCTTTTCTCGGGAAACGCTATTCCAAAGCCTTTGAGCTGGTATGGCGGGAAGATGAGAGCATATCGGAAGGCTTCCGCCTGGTGGTGGGAGATGATGTTTACGACCGTACCCGTGAGGGCCGCTATTATCAGCTGAAGGAACGTCTGCAGAGCCTGGTGACCTCCGAGACCGACGGCCAGGATGTGGTCAGTCTCTTCAGGGAATCCATCGACAGCTGGCAGGCCGAGACCGTGGCTGCCGAGGAAGGTACGGTACTTACGGTGGGAGACGGGATCGTTGTGGTGGAAGGCCTTTCCCGGGCCGTCTACGGCGAGATTCTGCTTTTTGAATCCGGAGTAAAGGGTATGGTCCAGGATATCCGCAGGGACAGCCTGGGTGTCATCCTTTTCGGTGATGACGAAGGCGTGACCGAGGGCAGCCGTGTAAGGCGCATGCGTAAGACAGCCGGTATCCCCGTGGGAGACGCTTATCTGGGACGTGTGGTGAATGCCCTGGGGGAGCCCATTGACGGGGCAGGCCCCATCGAAAGTGAGGAATACAGAGCCGTGGAATCTCCTGCACCCGGCATCATAGAACGTCAGCCGGTCTGCGAACCCCTGTATACCGGACTCATTACCATCGATTCCATGTTCCCCATAGGCCGCGGCCAGCGTGAGCTGATCATCGGTGACCGCCAGACGGGAAAAACAGCCATCGCCCTGGATACCATCTTAAATCAGGACGATGTGATATGTATCTATGTGGCCATCGGACAGAAGGCTTCCAGTGTGGCGCAGCTGGTGGAGACCCTGCGTCGCAAGGGCGCCATGCAGCACAGCATCGTGCTTTCCGCTACGGCCAGTGAAACCGCACCCATTCAGTATATAGCTCCCTACGCCGCTACCGCTCTGGGAGAATATTTCATGCATAAGGGGAAGGATGTGCTCATCGTTTACGACGACCTTTCCAAGCATGCCATAGCCTACCGTGCCCTGTCGCTCCTTCTGGAGCGTTCACCCGGACGTGAGGCCTATCCCGGGGATGTGTTCTATCTGCATTCCCGTCTGCTGGAGCGTTCGGCTCATCTTTCCGATGAGCTGGGGGGCGGCAGCCTTACGGCCCTGCCCATCGTTGAGACCCAGGCCGGGGACGTTTCGGCTTATATCCCTACAAATATCATTTCCATCACCGACGGACAGATCTTTCTGGAGAGCGATCTGTTCTTCTCCGGCCAGCGGCCGGCGGTGAATGTGGGCCTTTCCGTTTCCCGTGTGGGCGGAGCTGCCCAGAAGAAGGCCATGAAGAAGGCGGCGGGAAGCATACGTCTGGATCTGGCCCAGTATCGCGAGATGGAAGTCTTTACCCAGTTTTCTTCGGATCTGGACGAGACCACCAGGCGCCAGCTGGAGTACGGCCAGAGCCTGATGCGCATACTCCGCCAGCTCCAGGGACATCCCTACAGCCTGCATCAGATGGTGATCCTTCTGGTGGTGAGCTGCGGACACGTACTGCAGGAGTTGCCGCCGGAGCAGATCGGGGAATTTACCAAGGACTGCCTGACCCATTTTGAGCGTTTTTCCGACCGGCTCTGCGATGCCATTGATGAGAGCGGGGTCCTTACGGATGAACAGAAGCAGGAGATCCTGGATACCGCAGAGGAGTATGTGAAGCAGTGGCAAACATCAAGGAGCTGAAAAACCGCATCGGCAGCGTGCGCAATACGCGGAAGATCACCAACGCCATGTATCTGATCTCCTCGGCAAAGCTGCGCCGGGCCAAGGAGGGGCTTGAAAAGACCAGACCCTATTTTGAGGCTACGGAATATGAGATACAGCGTATCTTTCAGAGCCGCTCCGACGTTGATTCACGGTATTTTTATCCGGCGGAGGGGAGAGCCCCCGAGGCGGAGGTCATCGCCCTTTTGCTGATCACGGCGGACCGTGGTCTGGCCGGGGCGTACAATCATAATGTGATAAAGCTTGCAGAGCAGGAGCTGGCAAAACATCCGCGGGTGCGGCTTTATGTGGTGGGAGATTACGGCCGCCGCTATTTTAAAAAGCATAAACGCCCCATTGAGCAGAGCTTTTACTACACAGCCCAGGAACCTTCTTTTGCCAGGGCCAGAGAGATCGCCGGGAAGCTTTTGGAGGAGTATGAGAGCGGGCGGGTGGACGAGATCCGCGTGATCTATTCCGACATGATCAGTGAATTCGAGAGTGAGGTCCGAAAGGTACGGCTGCTTCCTTTTTCCCGCAGGGATTTCCTGGAAATGAGCGGAGAGGGGGAGTTTGCGGAGCAGGAATTCCATTTTGATCCTTCTCCCGCCAAGGTACTGGATACGATGATACCCTCTTATGTGGCCGGTTTCATCTACGGCGCATTGGTGGACTCCTTCTGCACGGAGCAGAATGCCCGAATGAACGCCATGAGCAATGCCAATAAGAATGCCGAGGAGCTTCTGGGAGAGCTGCAGATCGAGTACAACCGGGTACGCCAGGCCGGTATCACCCGTGAGATCACGGAGGTATCCGCCGGGGCCAAAGCCCAGAAGAGGAAACGAAAGAAGAGCGCGGAAGCGCAGACGGAGGAAAGATAGTTGCGTAAAGGAAGGATCGTACAGGTTTCCGGACCTGTGGTGGATGTGGAATTTGCCAAAGGACAGATGCCGAAGCTCAGAGAGGCCCTGACTGTCAATGTGGAGGGCGAGGAGCGTGTCATGGAAGTGGCACAGCTCATGGAGGATCATACGGTGCGCTGCATCATCCTTTCCCAGAGCGAAGGCCTTTGCAGGGATATGGAAGTGCTGGCCCCGGGAGGCGGCATCACGGTGCCTGTGGGAAATGTAACCATCGGCCGTATGTTCAATGTCCTTGGGGAACCCATCGACGGCGGGGCTCCCATCCCCGAAGATGCCGAGCGCAGGAGCATCCATCGTCCGGCCCCTTCCCTGGCGGAACAGAACGTATCGGTGGAGATACTGGAGACCGGCATAAAGGTCATCGACCTGCTGGAGCCCTATGCAAGAGGCGGAAAGATCGGCCTTTTCGGCGGCGCCGGCGTGGGCAAGACGGTTCTGATCCAGGAGCTGATCCATAACGTGGCCATGGAGCACGGCGGCTATTCCATCTTTACGGGGGTGGGTGAGCGCAGCCGCGAAGGCAATGACCTGTGGAACGAGATGAAGGAGAGCGGCACCATCGACAAGACCGCCATGGTCTTCGGCCAGATGAACGAAAGCCCCGGGGTACGTATGCGCGTGGCCCTTACGGGACTTACCATGGCCGAATATTTCCGTGATGTGGAGCATAGGGATGTGCTGCTCTTTATCGATAATATCTTCCGTTTTGTCCAGGCAGGAAGCGAGGTATCCACGCTGCTGGGCCGTATGCCTTCCGCCGTGGGCTACCAGCCTACCCTGGCCCAGGAGATGGGGCGGCTGCAGGAGCGTATCACCTCCACCGGGGACGGTTCCGTTACCTCGGTGCAGGCGGTATATGTGCCGGCAGACGACCTGACCGACCCGGCTCCGG
>JAFZOW010000012.1 GCA_017552715.1 Lachnospiraceae bacterium | reverse complement strand
AGGAGGTCTCGAAGCTGTCCCAGTCCTCCCTGCACAGTTCCATGTTCTCCTCTGCCAGAGCCGTGATCCGTTCCTCCGTTTCCTTATCCGGCATTATGACCGGTATCCTGGCTATGTCCCCGCACTGGAAATTTATGGTGGGAGCGATGATCCTGAGGATCTCCCGGGCCACCGACGAATTGCACAGAGCCAGCAGAAAATACAGGTGCTCATCTGAGAAAAGGCTCATGCCCGCCACGTCGAAGATGAATCCCTCCGGCTTAAAGCGGAATGCCGTATCCGATGACGAGATCAGGGACCAGCTGGCGCAGGGCCTGAAATAGAATTCTGTGTTTTTTACCACGTAGCCGTAATTCTTCAGATAGGGATACTTCTCCATCACGCTGGCCTTGATGCTCTCCCCGTCGTTCTCATAGTCCACCACGTAGTCGTTGTTGCCGTACCACTTTCTGAAGTCTCCGCCCTTGTTGTAAGGAAACCATTTCCTGCCGCTGGACGCAGCCTGCCGGGTATCCTTCATGCCGAAGGCTATGCTGCAGAAGTCCACCTCGTGCCAGAGCCTGAGATATTTCCCGTTGTCCGTGGTGGCAAGGCCCTGTTTCGGGAAGGCCATCCCCCCGAGGGGCGTCCCCTTTTCAAAGACGGAAAGCATCCCCGGGCTGATCCAGTAAGCGAAACATGTACCCGGAAGCAGAGAGAATACCTTTTTGTTCGTCACGTAGCGGTAGGGGCAGGATATGTCTGCCACCGCGGCGAGAAGCTTTTCTTTCTGGACCTGCAGTCCTCCCGTAAAGTCAGCCAGGCGGAAATAGGTGCCTTCATTTTTATCGGAGCTGCCCCTCAGCACGAAGGCGCAGATGGGCACGGTGGCGTCGTCAAAGGCGGAGTACTCCATCTGGGTCAGAGTCTGTACCGAAAGCTCCGAGACGATAAAGCGCCTGAGAGGCTCGTAGGAGCGGATGAACATCCATACCATGGGGGTCATCATCCCCAGGTATCCGTTTTCCTTCATCATTCGGCTGCAGCGACGGATGAACACCCCGAAAAGATCCTTTTTGAAGCTGGGGTAATGTCTGGAAACGTACTCCTTCAGCTTTTCCCCGTAACGGCTCAGATACGGCGGATTGGTGACCACCACGTCATACCGCCGCGAGAGGATCTCGGTCTGCCGGATCATTTCCAGGGCTCTGTGTGAGCCCGGAGTGCCCGATGCGGCCCCTTCGGAGACGGCCTGCCTAAGCAGGGGCAGAACGGCAGTGTCGAGACTGTCAAGCACGGTGATGCTGCCGTATTCAGCTGCGTTTTCGTATATGTCCGCCAGCTCCTGAAGAGCGGCCGAAAGATCCCCCTGCTTTTCCCCGAGCAGTGAGATCAGACGCTTCACATCGTGGCCGCTCTCCCTGATGGTGATCACGTTTTCGCATACCACATCTTCCGTCAGATCCGGATCGAATCTTACGGCCTTCATCATCAGGGAGAAGCGTGCCATGGCCACTACCCGTTCGTCTATGTCGGTCCCGAACAGCTGCCGTGACAGTATCTCCGATACGGCTT
>JAFZOW010000091.1 GCA_017552715.1 Lachnospiraceae bacterium | reverse complement strand
TCCAGATGGTGATATCATTCCAGTAATCGGTCAGACAGTGGGTAAGGATTCCGGCGGCAAGGAGCTTTTTGCCCGGGTCGGTTTCCGTTTCGCCGAAGGTCTCCCAGAACCGGTCCATATTCCGCATCCATCTGTCGTTATCCCGTGTTTCGCCCCAGGGGCCGCAGCCCTCAAACAGATGGGAGTGGATCTTCCTTTCCAGGGTATAATCCGCCCGCATATGCACGGCATCCGGGGCAACAGAACCCAGCATGAAGGCTTCCCGGCCTTCCGTGAGGCTGAGCTTTTCCATCACCCTGTAGGCGATCTCCATGTGGATCATCTGAAAGGACATTGATCGTTACTCCAATAAATCAGAAATATCAGAAGGAGACGGTGCTTCCGGCGGGAACATGTACTTCCTTTTCACCGTACGCGAACCACAGGTCCCGTGCGGTGGGATTGACGCAGAGCGTCATGGCTGTATTGAAAACCAGCTGGCTGAACGCCCGGCAGTAGTCATAAATCTCGATGTTGGCCGCGTACCAGATATCCTCTTTGCCGCTGACGGCCTGGGCAAAGCGCTCAATCACATCCCAGTTATCATTGGCCTCAAATTCATAACTGTGGCCCCAGAGGTAAAAGAGCATGGGATTCCACCAGTTCCGGGCTTTGACAAATTTATCCGCGAGATTCATCAGCTCCGGATCGTTATGGTGGCAGGTGGCCTGCAGGCGGAGCCAGTCTTTCGGCAGATGGAAATCACGGGTGGACTGCACCGTACGCGCGTAGCAGATGCCGCAGCTTCTGAGGATCTCAACACTCTGATCATCAAAGGCACCGTAAGGATAGGCGAAACCGCGGATCACGGTACCGAAGATGTCTTCCAGTTCTTTCCGATCCCGGAGAACTTCCTCCGCCGCGATATTGGCGGGAAGGCCGACCAGGGAAGCATGGGTATAGGCATGGGCAGCGATCTCCCAGCTGCTTTTTGCGTATACTTCTTTGAGCCGGTTCAGGGGCATACGCCTGTGGATGGTTCCGGGAGTGTGGGTGGTGCCTTCCGGCGGGAAGCATCCGCTGTTGATGTTGAAGGTTCCTTTCAGCCCGTATTTCTCCGCGATGGCGATCAGCTTTTCATCCTGCTCCACACCGTCGTCATAGCTCAGGGTAAGGGCCTTGGGCAGGCCGCCCGGGAAACGCATGATCATATTGGCCATAAGAAATCTCCTTGTCAGCTGTTTTTTTCTATCTTATCAGAGGAGGGGCCGGCGGTCAAAGAAAAAAAGAACCCGTACGGAAGCGGCTCGTACGGATCTCAAAGAAAAGGGACTGAGCTGTGCTCAGTCCGTTCTGTAGCTGTACTCCAGCACGGTGCTTTCTCCGTTTTCGGTCCAGACTACATTGTTGCTTTCATCATAGGAGAAGGTGACGGTGAAGGGCTCATCCGGATCAAAGAAGCCTTCCGCGGTAATGGTATCGGTAGCGGGATCATAGGTGCCCTTCAGGATGGCGTCTGCCAGGATCTCATCATTCTTTCCGTAGGTGAAGCAGCGAATATCGTATTCGCCTTCATACCAGTCATAGAAGATGACTTCCGTGTCACCCTTCATCCATCGTCCGCCGTAGAAGTTGCCGATGGGCTCGAACTCCAGGCCCTTTCCGGCATCCTCCTTCAGGTCATTCCAGAGCAGCT
>JAFZOW010000090.1 GCA_017552715.1 Lachnospiraceae bacterium | reverse complement strand
TTTGTCTATTTTTCTCATACAAAAAAAGCTGTCATCCATGCGGATGACAGCCCTTCTCTGCTCGTATGTTTTTAGCCGATCACATCGCTCATATCATAGAGTCCGGCAGGCTTCCCAGCCAGGAATTTGGCGGCCTGAACCGCGCCTTTGGCGAAGACCGCCTTGGAGTACGCCCGGTGGGAGAAGGTGATCACCTCATCAGTACCTGCAAAGATCACATCGTGATCCCCCACGATGGTACCTCCCCGGACCGCGCTGATACCCAACTCCTTCTTATCACGGCGCTGTCTGCGCTGACTGCGGTCGTAAATATACTCGTACTGCCCGTCCATGGCTTCATTGATGGAATCCGCCAAAGCAATCGCTGTACCGGAGGGAGCATCCAGCTTCAGATTATGATGTTTCTCCACGATCTCGATATCAAAACCTGCGGGTGCCAGCTGTGCAGCAGCCTCTTTTAAGAGCTTTAAGAGCACATTGACCCCGAGGGACATATTGGCGCTCTTAAGCACTGCGGTCTTCTTCACGGACTCCTTCGTAGCCCGCTCCAGCTGGGCATCGGAAAGGCCGGTGGAACAGAGCACCAGCGGCAGCTGCTTCGCCTCGCAGTAATCCAGCAGGGCATCAACGGCCGGAGCCGCGGTAAAGTCTATCACCACATCCGCTTCCACATCAACGTCCGCGATTCTTTGAAAGACCGGATACTCGTTCTTTATGTGATCGGACAGATCCACCCCTGCCACGATCGCGGCATCCGCATCCTCCTTCACGATATTCGTGATGGTCTGCCCCATCTTGCCGTTGCAGCCGTGCATGATGATCCTTGTCATAGAAGTTCCTCCTTTATGGTATCACAAAAGCGTTACAGGATACCAAACTTCTTCATTTCCTCTTTGAGGGCCGCCGCATGATCGGGCTCCATCTCGGTAAGAGGACGGCGCAGCACACCGTTGCAATGTCCCATGAACTCCTCCGCCTTCTTCACCGGGATGGGATTCACCTCGGAGAAGAGTGCATTGATCAGAGGCAGGGATTTAAGCTGTATCTCGCGGCTTCCCGCCACATCCCCGTCAAAGAACTTCTGGCACATATCATGGGTCTGAGTCGGTGCCACATTGGAAAGAACGCTGATCACGCCCAGTCCGCCCAGAGCAAGCAGGGGAACCACCTGATCATCATTGCCGGAATACAGATCCACATCCCCGTTCGCCAGGCTCATGAGCTTGGCCACCTGAGAGATATTACCGGTGGCTTCCTTTACGCCAACGATATTCTTCACATTTCTGCAAAGATCCACGATGGTCTCCGGCAGGATGTTCACGCCTCCGGTACGTCCCGGGATATTATAAAGGATGATGGGAAGCTTCACGCTCTCAGCCACCATAGTAAAGTGCTCTTTCAGGCCCTTCTGGGTCGCCTTGTTATAATATGGCGTTACCACCAGCAGCGCATCGGCTCCGCGCTTTTCCGCTTCCTGGGAAAGGTAGATCGCTGTCTCGGTGCAGTTGGAACCTGTACCGGCGATGACCGGGATACGCCCCTTTACATCCTTCACGCAGGCCTCGATCACATCCAGATGCTCCTCATGGGTCAGCGTGGAAGCCTCACCCGTGGTACCGCAAACGATAATGGCATCGGTGCCCTTCTCGATCTGGAACTCGATATTCTTTGCAAACTGCTCGTAATCCACCGAACCGTCTGCCTTAAAAGGGGTTGTGATCGCTACCCCTGCTCCTTTAAAGATTGCCATAGTTTTATCCTCCTCTTCTTAATCTATATATCACCGCAGTGACAGTATGTCAATCATCTGCTTCTTCGCGGGCTTCCTCTGCTGCCGCCAGTGCAGCCATCTCCGCAGCTACTTCCGTCTTTTCCGCGCCTTCCGAAGCTTCGGGGGCTTCCGCTGCCTTTTCGACACTCTCTGCCGCTTCTGTCTCCGGAGCCTGCACCGCCGGAGCAGACTCTGCTTCTACCAACGCTTCCTCCGCTGCCGCCTTCGCCGCCATCTCCGCTGCCTGTTCTGTCTTAGCGGCAGCTTTCAAAGCCGCTGCTTCTTCCGTCTTAACCGCTTCTTCTATAGCTTTATCCTGCGGCTTGTTCTCAGGCTCCGCAGCTTCCTCTTTCAAAGCCTCCCCGGCCTTCTCTTCCGCCTTTGCTTCCCTTTCACCGAAAACGTCGATGGGGAAATCATCATCCTCGGGTATACTCAGAAGCTTCTCTGCCGGCTTTTCTTCCGTTCCGGCCTCCGCAGCCGTCTCCGCCACCGTTTTCCTTCCTCCCGGCAGCCACAGGATCATGGCAAGCTGCGCCGAAGCGATCATCCCGAAATAAGGGATATGGATCGCCAGTCCGTATTCGGGATCATCCGTAAACAGGGTCCCCAGAAATTCGTAATTCAGCTTGCACATCAGGGCAAAGAATCCGCCAAAGACCAGCAAGGCAAAGAGCGTATAGGCCAGCGGCCCTCTCTTCCCTTTGATCACCCCTATCACTCCCATGATATAGAACATGGCAGCCAGGAAAAGGATCAGACAGCCGGACAGGAATACGATCGAAAGCATCTTTCTTCCCGTTTCCAGCTCCTCCGCATCCCAGTAAACAAAATCCTCTCCGACACCCTTAAGCTGCCCCAGCGTAGTCCGCGCATTCCAGGTAGCCATCAGGGTTCCGAACAGGCCCAGCCTGCGGCCATTGATCCAGCTGCGGGTCTTCTCATATCCGCTTGTAGCAGCAAGCAGAGCTTCGCACTGCGTTCTCCACTCGATCTCCCATTCTTCTTCCTCTTCGTCCTCTTCCCATTCCTCTATCTCGATCTCTTCCCAATCTTCATCCTCTTCTTCGTCTTCCCATTCTTCGTCCTCTTCTTCGTCTATATCCTCATCTTCCTCGTCTTCCCAGTCTTCGTCCTCTTCCTCATCTAAATCTTCATCGTCTTCCCAGTCTTCATCCTCTTCCAGATCCTCTTCGTTAAGCTCCGCCAGCTCCATCGCCACTTCTTCCCGCAGCTCCACTACGCCTTCCAGCATGTCCCCGATCTCACCCATGGTATCTCCCATGCCGGAAAACTGCTCGTAAAGCGTTTCATCTTCGCTGTTGATCTTTATAGCATCCGTACCGAAGAGCACTACGGAAGCCGTAAGCAGAAGGCAGATCAGTACCTTTCGGAAGGCCCCGATCTTCTTTGCCCCCTTCACCTTCTTCGTTTTTTTCACGTTCTTATCCATGACAGTCCTGTTTTCTCCCTTTATATCGAGTTCATATCCGTACAATGACGCCCACTATACCACTTTTTGTCCGCTTTGTCCATTACGCATATTCACGGCATAGCTCCTCAAAATCCAGCCCCCCTCCGAAAAGGTCCAGAGCGGAACCCACAGTAAAATTCACCCGCCCTTTTCCCAGACGGCGTATGGTCTCGATATCCTCCATACTGCGTATCCCGCCGGCATAAGTCACCGGCAGCCCCTCATAATCCGCCAGTATACCCAGCACCCCCTCATCTATGCCACTCTGCTTTCCTTCCACATCCACGGCATGGATCAGGAATTCCGCCGCACTGTCCGAAAGCTCTTCCAGCAGTTCTGTACTCAGGCTCTCTTCCGTAAAACGCTGCCAGCGGTCCGTAACGATATAGCACTTCCCGTCTTCCTTTCGACGGCAGGACAGATCCAGCACCAGCTTCTCCTTCCCTGCGGCTGCCAGCATCTCCCCTAGTCTTTCATGATCGATCCGTCCCTCCCGGAACACATACGAAGTCACGATCAGCTGCGCGGCGCCGGCTTCCAGGAATTCCGCCGCATTGTCCGGGCTTATGCCTCCCCCCAGCTGCAGACCGCCGGGATAAGCACGAAGGGCCGTAAGCGCCTGCGCTTTGGTGGCTTCATATTCGGCGGTTCCCCGCCCGTTCAGCAGGATCACATGGCCCCCCGTAAGTCCCTTTTCCTTATAAAGGCCGGCGTAAAAGGCCGCATCCCGTTCCGAGACAAAATTCTCCTGCGCCGCGGCATCGCTTAAGCTGCCGCCCACGATCTGCTTTACTTTACCGTTATGGATATCGATACAGGGCCGGAACTCCATGGATCAAACCTCCTGCTTTTCGTAAGCAAAATCCGAGAACACGGCGCTCCCGCCGGCTTCCCGTGTACTGAAAACGAAGAGTCCGAAGCGTACCCCCGTAAAGTGATCCAGCTTGAAAACAAGCTTTGCTTCTCCGCCCAGGGGCTTCTTTGCTCCGTCTTCGATATAATGCAGGCGTGCCGTATCCTTCATCCGCATAAAGTCCGCCTCTGCCCGCAGACGTACCGAGCTGCCCTTTTTAAGCTTCACTGCCTCCTGTTCGTCCCCGGGCGTTTCGTCATTTCTCTCGCCCCATAGCCCTTCCGGCGCCTTGCGTGTCTTCATCACCAGCCACAGCTCTCCCTCCCGCCGGGTCAGAGCGATAAAGGCATAGGCGCTCTCCAATAAGCAGAGGCCCGCATAGTCACCTTCCTTAAGGCCGGATGCATCCACCGTCACCTCGGCGGCACTGTCGGGCCAGGAGCTCCTCTGGGTCAGTATATTCTTTGCCTGCACCAGATTTTTGCTTAACCTGTCCGTGGAGATCCGCACGGTCCCCGCGGATGTATCACGGCTTATTAACTTAAGTTCCGGCTCATGATTGAACTGCCAGCGGCTCTTAAAACCGAAACTCTCATGCTTTCTTTTATATTCTTCTTCCGTATCGGCTGCTGCCGGCACATCCTTAAAATCATCGCTTCCCGCCAGCGGCTCGTATACATATCCGGGGCGCCCTTCCGGGATGGGAAAGCTTTCCGGAACCCTTCCTTTCTCACCGAATACGGGGATCTCTTCCCCCTCCTTCCAGTGCACGGGGAGCAGGATGGGTATACGCCCCACGGCTCCGCTGTCCTGGAAGAGTATGGCATACCAGTCTCCCTCCGGGGTATCCACGATACCGCCCTGGGCCACTCCGCTGCCGCAGTAGCCCCGGTCATCGCCGCACACATCACCACCCCGGAACTCCCCCTCAAGGCTGTCTGCCACAAAGCAGCTCTCGGTCCGGCGTGCGGTAGCTTTGGGCATATGGATGAAAAAGATGTAATACTTTCCGTTGATCTTGTAGAAATGCGCCCCTTCATAACCCAGATAGGCATCATCCCGGTCCACCAGGATGACACGGTCCAGCCCGCCCTTCTTCGGCCCGGACAGATCTGCCTCCAGCTCGGTCAGATGGATATCCCTGTTGCCGTATACGATATACACCCTGCCGTCATCATCAAAGAGCAGGGAATTGTCGTGATAAAAGCCCTCGATCTCGCTCTTCTCCCAGGGACCTTCGATACTTTTCGAACGGTAAAGATAGGTCTTCTGCGTATCGTTGGCCACGAAGATCACATAAAAGCAGTCCTCATGCCAACGCAGACTGGCGGCCCACATGCCCTGACCGTAGATGTTCTTCCCGTCTTCCATACGCTGAGCCGGTGTGGAATCCAGTCGCTCGTATACAAAAGCCGCGTGCTCCCAGTTCCGCAGATCATAGGAACGCAGGATCTCGCAGCCCGGCATGAAATACATGGTGGTACTTACCATATAGTAGGTATCTCCCACACGGATCACATCCGGATCCGGATAGTCCATGCGTAACAGGGGATTGATATTATCGTTTTTCATCCTTCATCCTCCACTGACGATCTCACACGATTATATGGGAAAACACCCCGTATTTCAAGCACTCGCCCATCCGTATCCTCAAGCCGCAATGAAAGCCCTTATTTGATCAGAGCAGGCAAAAGAAAGGCTTTGATCAGGTACAGGGCGACAAGATGCAGCGGATAAAAGATGTAAAAGAACCACTTATGTATGGCCGCTTTGCTTCCCTTCTCTCCGTTATACACGAATATCAGCAGGAAGGGCACCATGAAAACTCCGATCTGAAAAAGCGAACGGAGCGGATTACCGTTCGGCGAGATGGCCGACATCCCCATGGATAGAAACACCTCTATGGCTGCAACGATGGAAAAAGCCGTCCACTTGCTCTTTGGATCCTCCCTGTAGATATAGGAAAAGAAAGCCCACAGGACTGCAAAGCAGGCCCAGTCCCCGATCATGCTAAGCATACATCCCAAAACGACGAGCATGATCTTTAGCGCCTTGTGGATCTTCAGGCTGTCCCACATCCATATGACCATATAAGCTATGAACAGGCTATAGATGACCCCCTGTCCGAGTTCCGGCCATTTCCCCGATTCAAAGAGGGAAAAGGCCGGCCAGGAGATAAGGGCAAAAATGAAAAGCCTTACGGCATATTTCTTTCTGTCCTTCGTATACTGAAAGCCCTCTGCAAGAAGCACCGCCATGGAAGGCCCCGTCAGTCTCCCGATAAAATGGAGGATCTGACCGAGGACGGAAAAGGTCGGCACAAAAGCCCATGCGATATGATCGATGAGCATGGCTATGATCAGGATATATTTGATCCGGTTACGGTTCAGTTTCATATTTTCACACTCCCCACACAAAATACTACCTAAAAGTATCATTTTTCAGGCAGTATTTCAATATCATCCCTTCTGTTTATCTTTACCTGAACTTTATGCTTCCGCTCTCTCCCAGGAAGAGGATCAGGCCCTCCTCGGGCAAGGGCAGCTCATCCCCCGCATCCCTGACATGGCTGTTATAGACCACATCACCGTACTTATTATATACATAGACGGCGCTGTGCTCCGGTCTTTCCTCCAGCATCAGGGAACCGCCGGCCATATCCGTCCCTATCCTGTACCAGGAAGCATCCCTGTCCTTAAGAGCCACTTCTTTTAAATCCGTGCCAAGATAAGGGATATCTTCTTTCAACCTGTATTCCATGCCTGTACCCGTGCTCAGGCGTATGCCCTCTTCTCCCGCATAAAGCTTTGCATCCGTGATATCCCTGTTGGTGCTGGAGGGAATGGTGGAAGGAGCGATGAGTGTCTTTTCATCTACGATCTTTAAAAGCCGCGAACCTCTGCCCATAACCGCATATAAATAGCCGGACATCTGTTCCGAGGCATATAATCTGGTGAAGGCACTATTGTAGGCGTTCGAAGACCAGACATCGTTACAAAGGAGCAGATCCCTGTTGCAGCAGGAAAGCCAGACATTCATCACATCCGCATCCAGCGGGTTCTCATCCAGCCTCTCCCCCACGTAGGTGGCCCTTTCGGAATCCCCCATACCCGGAAAGCTCTGGACCATTTTCGCCGCGATATAATCCCGTCCGTTCTCTCCGCTGATGAATTCCATCACCGTGGGATTCATGGCAAGCTTCACCTCTGCCGGATCCCCGTCTTCCACCGGATAAGCCAGTTCGGCAAAACTCCCCTCCGTTGTCAGCTTATAATCCGTAACACTCCTCCGTCTGGCTCCGTAGTATTCACTGTGCAGATACTTATGATCCGGAAAACTGATCCTGCAGATCTCCGCTCCGTCCCCCATATCATTCTGCACCAGATAGATACCCTCGAAGCGTTCATATTCCCCCGGGATCTCCGCCAGGGTCTCATACTGCTCTTTTTCTATCTCCCCGGTCTCTATCCCTCTCTCGCTTAAGATGACATCCATGACAGCCGTTGCCATCAGTGCGTTCAGTGTACTGGATCCGCCGTTGGACAGAACGGCCACGCTGATCTCTTCTTCGGGCGCCACCATGAGCCAGGCATGATTCATATCGGAATCTCCGCCCTTTGCAACGACCGAAATCCCTTTTTCTTCGTATTTCTCCATGGAAACATAATCCCATCCCAGGCCGTTTCTATCATGATATATATCCGCCCCCTTATCCCAGCGCTCGGCCATGGCTTCCTTTGCCTGTTCCGAAAGGAGACTGTCGTTTCCTTTAAAGAATGCCGCTCCGAAAGAGGCAACATCCGAAGCCGTTGCATATACCCCTCCCGCCCCGAAACACATGGTCATGGTATTATCATAAAGCAGGCCGTCTGCGTTGTATGCCGGTACCAGAGCGGCCGCACGGCACAGGTCAACGGGAGTCCCGGTATTCTTTCCGCCGGTTTGGGCCGCAAGCACGCTCTTAACATATTCGGTATAGGACATGCCGCTCACTCTTTCCACCACCTGTTCCAGCAGATCAAAGCCGTCATTGCAATAAGCCGCGTAGGCCCCCGGATCCGCCTTCAGTCTCTGCCCCGCCAGCGTTCCCAGCAGCGAGTCATGATGGGCCATCTTATTATCATCCATGAGAAATCCGCCCGTCTCCGTAGTTCCCATGATGCCTGAAGTATGATCCATCAGCATGCGCAGCGTGATCTGTCCGTATCGCTCATCCGCCATGGTAAACTCCGGGATATAAGCGCTTACCGGGGCATCAATATCCAGCTTTCCTTCATCCGCCAGCCGCAGGGCAGCCGCCGTTACGTATATCTTACTGACCGAACCCACGCAGTAGATCAGTTCGCTCTCATCGCTTTCCGCCGCCACCGTCAATGTTCCTTCGGCGCTGTCCCCTCCCCCCGCATATACGGGTTCTGCCTTTCCGGAAGCTGCCGCTGCGATCCCTGTAAGCCCCACGACCGCTGTAAATACCGCCGCATATTTCAATGTATTTTTGTTCATCTCTCTTCCCCCTTATTCCGTCATCAGTTCCGTTACGGAGATCTTTTTGATCCTGCCTGCACCGATATAGGTCACCGCGTAGCAGAAAAGTGTCATCAGTATATCCGTCACCACGATCAGCGGGATGTTCGTTTTGATCACCACACCGAAGGCCAGCTCCCAGAAGAGCTTATTCACATATATGATGATCCCGGAAGCAAGTACCATGGAAATCAGTGTCACCGGTATGATCTTAAGGGCCATCTGCGTCATCAGATCCTTCGAGGAATAGCCCATGCTCTTCATGATCCCCAGACTCCTGCGCTGCCTGCGAACGGCTGAGGAGGCGATAATGGTAAGGATCACTGCCACGATGGCCGCAATGAATACCATGGCGATCAGGGTGAAACTCTTTGTCACTTCAGCGATGGGCGCCAGCTGGGCCTTGATGTTTCCTCTCCAGCTCTTGATCTGTTTGATCATAAACTGCCTGCTGTTTCCTGTGATAAGTTCATCCCCGATACGAATGGCATAATCCACACTGGTCACACCGTATTGTGCCATCAGGGCCGCGATCTTTTCTTCTGCTGCCGCACGTATCCTTTCTTCTGTGCTTCCCGCGCCGGCACCTTCCGTATCATAATTATCTGCCTTTTCCCCGAATCGCTCCGTGAGCGCGGCTTCCAGGACCTCGTCCGTGACCCCTTCCTTCGGATAGATGACTATGCAATCCGGTCTCGCGTTGTTGTTGACCCTCTCATAGCCTTCGGAGGTAAGGTATACCCCGGTCCCTCCGTTCATCATGCTTCCCAGGATACCCGTTATGATGTAGCTTTTCTCCATTCCGCCGAAACCGAGGACGATACTGTCTCCTATGCCATAGCTTTCCCGCTTGGAGCGCGAGAGTCCTATACACACTTCGTTATCCCTCTCCGGCAGCCTTCCGATGTAGGGCCGGATGTTTTCGGAATCCCCGTAGTCGTCAAATACGGCGATCATGGCTTTATCTTCGGAACCCTTAACGGACAGATACTGGATATTGTAGCTGACGAGGGCTTTTCGGACTTCACTCATACTTTCGATCTCTTCCCGCAGCCCATAGATATCGATACCGGGCATCGTCATGACCCATACGGTGTCTATATCATAATTCTGCATGGCTTCCATTCCCTTTGTTCCTTCCCTGAACACATCAAAGGTCAGCACCGAGAACAGAAGTGCGGTCCCGGAAAGTATGATGCATACGGCGACACCTATGCCGGAACGGATATCCGAAAGGAAAGCCTTCAGAGCCAGTCTTGCATTGATATTCCCCCTTGTCTTTTCCAGCGGGAGTATGCTCTTTCCGAAATGGTGCGTCTCTATACCCTTGCGCAGAGCCACTACGGGAGGATAGCGCTTTACAGTCCCCGCCTTAAGAAGGGCAAATAAGGTGACCAGAAGGATCATGGCAAGTGTGACTGCCACAATGCCGCCGATCCGGGTATTTCCGGCGATCTCACGTCCCATCATCATGCGTACCGCCAGATCCATGAGCGGGATCATAAGTACGGACAGTATCCCCCCCAGTACCGCTCCAACACCGCCGCTGATCACATACTCGCAGAGATAAGCACCCGATATCTCCGACGATCTGTAACCCAGGGCCTCCAGCACACCGATCTGCTGCATCTGATCTTCGATATCATTGCTGATCTTGTTTCGGACCATAAAGAGCGATGCCACCATGGTGACTGCCGCCAGGCCTGCTATGATATAAAGGAATATATTCAGAAACATGGTTTCCTGGTACTTTTCGCCCTCAAAGGAATTCTTAAATACACCGACCCTTATGTTTTCTCCGCTGGCTTCCTCGCATTTATCGACAAACTCCGGGTAAGAGAAATCCCCTCCCTCGTCAAAGCAAAGAGCCCTGAAGGTATTGGCATAAGAATCATGGAAGATCATGGAAAGCAGTTCAAAGCCTTCTTCCGAGATCACACATTTGTGGACATTCTGATCCGATGCCCCCAGACCCGTCTTGTAAAAACCCGCCACTTCAAAAGGGTATTCCCTGCCCATGGCAAGTATGGAAATGCAATCGCCTGGGCGATAATGCTTGACGATACTGAAAACTTCCGGAAGCCAGATGGGATAGGCTTTCTTTGCAAGCTCCTCCTCCGGAAGCTGCTCTGTTTTTATAAAGCTTTCGAGCTTACGCTCTGTTTTCTCAGTAACAAACAGGAAGTTATAGCTGATCAGATTCCCGTCCGCTTCACGCACGTCCGTCGAGACGGAAAAAATGATATCATTTTCACTGAGCCTTTCAGGCCCATATTCTTTTTCCAGGATCTCCCGGTATTCATCCCGGTACAGATCCTTCCGGAACATGACCATCTGGTGCACAGAGCCCGTCGCCTCAAAGCATTCCTCAAATACCGTATCGATCTTTCCGATGTTCGTGATAAAGATCGATACCATGATGGTGGTGATCATGGTAAGGAAAGCTATGGCCAGGGCTTCACGCCGGTTCTTTTTCAGGTTGAATAAGGATAATCTCAGTATCTTCATCTTTACCACCCCATCTCTTCCAGGAAAAGCGTAAGCTTATTTCTGCGCTCCTTTATATCATCCTCCCCGTATACCTCCATCCTGTGGTCTCCCACGATACCGCCGTCCCTGAGATACAAAACCCTTGTCCCCCGGAGCGCAGTCTTCAGATCGTGGGTCACCATCACGATGCTCTGTCCGTTTTTGTGAACCTCCGTGAAGATATCCAGCACGTCCTGGCCGGAGGCGGAGTTCAGCTGTCCCGTAGGTTCGTCCGCGAACAGGATCTTCGGATCGTTGATGACAGCCCGTACGATACCCACGCGCTGGGCTTCACCGCCGGAAAGCTGGTTGGGATATTTATTGAAATCCTCCTCCGTAAGGCCGGTCTTCTTCAGCAGTTCTTTGGCTTTCTTAACCAGCTCCGGGGAATTCTTCCGTACGATGAGCGCTCCCGTGAGTACGTTATCCAGCACGGTCTGGTTGTCCAGCAGGTAGATGCTCTGGAACACAAAGCCGCAGTTGCCGCGGCGAAAGACCGCCAGCTCATCATTGCTGTAGTCCTGGATCTCCCTGTCGCCGAAACGGATCTTACCCATACTGGGCTTATCCATACCGGAGAGCGCATATAAAAGGGTGGATTTGCCGGAGCCGGAGGAGCCCATGATCACGGTAAAGTCCCCCTCCCGTATCTCCAGATCGAGATTCTTAATAACGTGCTGCTGTACGCCGCCGTTGGAAAATGATTTGCAGAGTTTTTCCGTTCTTAAAATAGCAGAAGCCATATATGACACATCCTTTCACTTGCTTTTCTCCAGGTTACAGGATGAATTATACATGGCTTTGGCTCCGACTTCTTTGTCAGAGTATTATCATATTCTTAACAAAATATTAATTAACTAACTTAACGGGATCAGAAGCGTGATGATGAGTCCTTCGCCCCTGCTCTCGGCCAGCAGGTCCCCGTCCATCTTTTCCATAAGGGTCTTGGCAATGTAGAGTCCCAGCCCGCTGCCTTCCTCACTGCCTTCTCTCCATTGCCTGCCGCGGTAGAACTTGTTGGTGATCAGGCCCAGCTCATCCGCCGGCACCCCCGGCCCGTGATCCGCGATCCGCATCAGGAGCCGGTCCTCCACGATACTGTAATCCACATCGATGGCGGTATTTGCATATTTATAGGAATTCACGATGATATTGCCGATGACCTGGCTCATACGCCGGCTGTCTATACGGATCAGCAGTTCCGGAACAGCCGAAGCCTTCACCAGTCTACGGTCATCATACTTCTTAAGGATCTCGGATAAGATCCGGGATTCCTCATCCCTGCAGCTGACCCTGAATTCCCCCAGATCATCCAGAGTGGCGGAAAACAGGTCGCTCACCAGCATATCGATCTGGTCTGCCTTTTTATAGATATTATCCAGTTTTTCTATAACATCTGTATCAGGCTTATCTTCACGCATATTAAACCCTGCGGTGAGAAGCTCCGTGGTGAGCTTGATCCCGGTGATGGGTGTCTTCAGGTCATGGCTTAGGGAGGCTACCAGCTCCCTTTCCTTTTTCTGAAGCGCCACTTCCCTTTCCCGTGACTCCGCCAGCTGCTCCCGCATGATATCGAAGCTTTCGGTAAAAGCACCGAAGATATTGTCCATATCCATCGTAAGGGGCTCGTCCAGCTTTCCCTCCGCGATCTTTCCCGCAAAGCCCTTGAGCTCCCGGAAGGGCAGAATGATCCTTTTCCTTATATAGGAACCGTAGATAAGAGCCATGATGAAAAGGAGCAGCCCCAGGATTCCCGGTCCGGCAAGAAGCACAATACGCATTCTTCGTGCAGCCCTGCCACCGTCATCGCAGAGTACCACTGTCCCCGCCAGCTGTCCGTTCTTTATCACGTAGGAATAGGGGTAGCGTTTCCGGATGGCGCTCTCCACCGAGAGTTTTTCCCCTCCCGCCTCCGATGAGGAAGAAAACAGCAGATCATTTTTACTGCTTAGGATCACAAATTCTGCGCCGTAGTTTTTTCCCTCCAGGGACGAAAGTTCATCCCAGCAGGCCTCCGCGTCCTTTGTGATCTCATTTAGACGGATAACATCCTGCTCTCTCTCAGCATCTCCTTCCGGCCGTGATGAAAAAACAAAAACGGCAGCCAGGCCCAGGACGTATAACGCAGCCAGCAGCAGAACGGTCCTGAAATACTTATTCATACAGCTCCTCTATCATGTATCCTACGCCCCAGATCGTCTTGATGAGCTTGGGATCCTTCGGATCTGCTTCGGTCTTCTCCCTCAGGTGACGGATATGGACTGCCAGCGTTCCTTCCCCCACAAATTCGTCATCCCAGACCTCTTTAAGCAGTTCATCCTTACTCACCACCCGGCCCGCATGATCGATCAGATACTTTAGCAGTTTGTATTCCATAGCCTTCAGGGCGATCTGCTCCTCCCCCCTCTTCAGCTTATGGGTGGCGATATCCAGCATGATATCTTCCGCCAGCTGTACAGCTGTCTTTTCCTCGTTGACGGCGGCTGTTCCCGCAGCAGAGTATGCCTGCAGGGCGCTTTCCTTCGCCTTTTCATAACGGCCCAGTATCGCCTTTACTTTTGCCAGCAGGATGTTCAGGGTATAGGGCTTTTTGATGTAATCATCCCCTCCGATATTGAGTGCGATCAGCACGTCATCATCGCTGGTCCTGGCACTGATGAAGAGTATGGGCATGTCATAGTGCTCCCGTATCTTCCTGCACAGCTCAAAGCCGGAGCGTTCTCCCAGATTGATATCCAGAAGCAGCAGGGAAACGGTATTTGTCTCCAGGAATGCTTCCGCCTCTTCATACCCCGTCACATAGGCGGTCTTTACATCAAACATATTGAAGTATTCCGCCGTGGACTTGGCGATCAGCTCATCATCATCGACCATCAGCACCTTTATCTGTTCCGTCATTTCCTACAATCCTCCCTGGGTGACCGGGCTTCGCTCAGCGCATCAATGGTAACGTCCGGCCTGTACGCGCCACATTTCCGCATAGCGTCCGTTCTTCTTAAGCAGGCTTTCATGGGTACCTTCCTCCGCGATACGTCCGTTCTCCAGGAGGATGATACGGTCGGCATCCCGGGTAGTGGACAGACGGTGAGAGATATAAAACACCGTCTTTCCTTTCGCGGCAGACTCCATGGCCTTGTTCAGCTCATATTCCGCAATGGGATCCAGCGCACTGCTGGGTTCGTCCATGATCAGTATATCCGCATCTTTATAGAAGGCTCTTGAGATGGCCACCTTCTGGCTCTCGCCTCCCGAGAAGTTAATGCCTCCCTTATCAAACTCCGTCGTCACCTGCGTTTCCAGTCCCTTATCCAGAGTCTCAAGACGAGGTCCGAAACCGGCTTTTTCCAGAGCCTCGATGACTCCCTGTCCGGGCACTTCCTCCGCGCAGTCCATCACCACGTTCTCTTTCAGGCTTGCACCGTACATCTGATAATCCTGGAATACAACGCCTATGCGTTCCCGGTAATCCGCGGGCCGGAATTCCCTTATATCCTTTCCATGATAGGAAATGGTTCCGCGGGTAGGATCATAGAGCCGCATGAGCAGCTTGATCAGCGTGGTCTTTCCGGCACCGTTATAACCGACGATGGCCAGCTTCTCCCCCGGCTTCACCCGCAGGCTGATATTCTTAAGGGTCTCCGCCATGCCTCTCTGATAACGGAAGCTCACATGCTTTAAGGCAAGCTCAGCGTTTCCTTCCGGTACGGCATCACCTTCCAGACGTTTGATCTTCGGTTCGTATTCCAGGAAAGCCCGGATCTTATCGATATAAAGGCTGTTTTCCTGGGCCAGAGGGAAGATATCCGCCAGGTCTCCCATCCCGCGCCGCAGGCTCCCGGTACGGTTAAAGAGTACCACCGCATTACTGTAATCAATGGTGTGCAGCACCGCTGCCTGAAAGACCAGGTAGGTGATATACAGCCCGTCCATGATGAAATCTCCTACCAGATAGGCTCTGGAGAAATCCAGGAAGGAGCGTTTGAAGCCTACTTTCTTCTGTTCGGCGAGTATCCCGTCATTTGCCTCTTCAAACTCCTTCTCCAGCCGGTCCCCCACCCTGGGATGCAGGCGCAGTTCCTTGGCAAAATCATTCAGATAGAAAACACGGCTCACGTAGTTGCGCTTTCTCTCCAGCGGGTTCACCTTAAGACGCACCTTATAGTTCAGCTTGTTCAATACCCTGGATACCAGGAAGCGCAGTATGAAGGAAGCCAGCACAAAGAGTATGCCGACCCAGTCCGTCAGCAGGTAAAACACTCCCGTGGTAAAGAGTATGGTCAGGGCCTGTACGATATGATTGCACAGATTGAGGAAGCGGTCAATGGAGCTCTCCGCTTCGGCCACCGCCAGCACAAAGTCATTGTAATAGTCCGGATCGTCGTAGCAGGAAAGGTCGATCTCCGCCGCCTTCGCATACATCTTCTCTTTCAGTGCCCGGTACAGCTTCGGTTTGTTTTTATATGTCCAACCGTGGATGAAGAAGCCGTCGGGAATGATCTGCAGCATATTGACGATCAGGATGACTCCTATAAAGAGCAGGGCTTTCCAGAAAGGCTCATGATATTCCGCGCAATGCAGCACATAACGTATGCCCAGCACATGCTCCAGGAAGATGATCCCCTGATAACGGAAACCGTCGTAAAGGAAGTAGATCATGTATCCCGGACAGGTCTTAAAGCAGAGCTTCCAAAGGAAGAGCTGGTTATCGATCACTCTTTTCATGCCGTCACCTCCTCTTCATCCTGAGAAAGTGCCAGATAATTCTTTGCCTGTTTCGTGTACATATCCGCGTAGATGCCTTTCTGATCCATGAGCATCCCGTGTGTCCCGGCCTCCTTCACCGTGCCGTCCGAGAGCAGATATACCCAGTCGGCATTCTGCACGGAAGAAAGCCTGTGGGAGATGAAGACCAGGGTATTGTCCCTGCAGGACTCGTAGATGTTATCGAAGAGCATGGCCTCCGCGATGGGATCCAGGGCACTGCTGGGCTCGTCAAAGATCTTGAAGGGGCACTTCTTCACAAAGGCCCTTGCCACCACGATCTTCTGGAATTCTCCGCCCGAAAGCACCACACCTTCCTCATCAAACTCGTGAGTCAGCGTGGTATCCATGCCTTTGGGCAGACTCATCACCTTATCGTAAGCCCCGGAAAGCTTCAGCGCTTCCCTGACCCGCTTCTCCTTCTGCTCCTCCGGGATCTCTTCCCCCATCACCACATTATCCATAACGGACATGGAGAACATCCTGTGATCCTGAAAGGCCGTGGCAAAGAGAGCACGGTATTTTTTCAGCTCATATTCCCGTATATCCCTGCCGTTTAAGAGTATGGTCCCTTCCGTGGGGTCATAAAAACGCAAGAGCAGCTTGATGAGCGTCGTCTTTCCGGCTCCGTTGTGTCCCACCAGGGCATAGGTCTTGCCTTCCCGGAATTCCATGTTCAGATGCGATAGCACCTCCTTGTCCTTATAGGAAAAGGAAACATCCCTGAATTCGATGGAATGTATCGTATTCCCGGGATCCAGCCCCTCCGTATCCTCGGGGATCTTTTCTTTGTATTCCAGGAAGGTCCGCAGATACTCAATAAAGAGGCCGTTCTTGAACAGGCTGGTCAGCGATTCCGTAAAGCCGATGAGGATCCAGGTGGTGGACACCATCATGCTGGTGATGACCGCCAGCTGGGCCAGGCTCATGCTGTTGCTCACCAGGGTCCTGTAAGCCCCGTAGATCAGCAGCCCTTCAAAGATAAAGGTAAATGTGAACATGACATAGAGCCAGTGGAGCACCACCGCCTTCAGGGTGTATTTCTTCGTCACATCCGCCAGCCCCGTAATGGCCTCACGGTATTGCCGGCGCATCAGGGCAAACACATCCGTCAGACGCATCTCCTTGGCATATTCCGGCAGATACATCACACGGTTGATATAGGCGATCCGACGGTTATGGGGCGCCATATCCTGATTCCTCGCATAATCCAGGTGACTGATCTTGCGGTTAAAGATAAAATTGCCCAGCACCGGGAAGATGATGAAGAGAACGGATATCGGATCCACCTGGTACATGAATACAAAAGCGCATACACTGGCAATGGCGCCGAAAAAAGTCTTAAAGACCGCCTCCACCGTAGTGATCAGACGCTCATCCGCTTTTTCCATAGCCAGGGTGTACTTATCATAAAATTCGCTGTTTTCGAAGCATTCCAGCTCCACATTCCTGGACTTCTTGAACAGTATGGTATACAGCCCCTTATTCACCACTGCCCTACAGATGGGAAAGATGTGGCCGTTTAAGATACTGTTGTAAAGCGACATGGCGGCAGACACCACGGCCACGATCACAACAAAGATCATGATCCTGCCGAAGGGAGACCCTTTCTCCAGCGAATCGATGACATAGCGCATGAAAAACGCGCTGTAAAAAAGCCATTCAAAATAGCCCAGAAAACGTGCTATTCCCTGATGCACCACCAGACCCGGGCAGATCTTCTTAAGCAGGCCGCAGGCATAGAGATTATTCTTCAGTGCCCTTGTGCGGCCTATCTCTCTTTTCTTTTTCTTTTCCATATTTCCTCCGTTCATATAACAAGGCCTCCCGTGATCACATCTTATCATAGGAGGCCT
This sequence comes from Lachnospiraceae bacterium, assembly GCA_017552715.1. Taxonomy (GTDB): domain Bacteria; phylum Bacillota; class Clostridia; order Lachnospirales; family Lachnospiraceae; genus NK4A136. The sequence continues at coordinate 28,278 of JAFZOW010000090.1, read as the reverse complement.
TCATGAAACGATCTGACTTAAATCTCGGATTTACTTCCTGCGTCCCATGATGCGGAGCAGGCGGATGAAGATATTTATAAAGTCGAGATACAGTTCAAAGGCTCCCGAAAGGGCCAGGACCTCCAGATTATCCCCGTCGGACATGGCCACGTTCTTTTTGATCTTCTGGGTGTCGAAGGCAGTAAGCCCGACGAAGATAGCTATGCCGATAAAGGAAACGATCATATCCAGGGCGGCGCTATGCAGTATAAAAGCATTAACGATGGTAGCGATGATGATCCCTATGAGGCCCATCATAAGGATGCTGCCGATAGAGCTCAGGTCTTTCTTCGTTACCAGCCCGTATACAGCCATTACACCGAATATAACGGCTGTCATAAGGAAGATACTGCCCACGGAACTAAGTTCGTAAGCCCAGAAGACCACCCCCAGGGTCGCACCGGTCAGGAAGGAATAGATCGTAAAGAGGATCACCGTCAAAGGTGCGTTATTCTTACGGATCGCGATATTGGATACGATGACCACCGCCAGTTCCAGTGCGATCAGTATAAAGAGCGATGAAGGACTGCTGGCCAGGAAATTAGCCATGGCATTGGGTGCCCAGAAAGCTGCCACCGCCGTCACCCCCAGCGCGGCCACCATATACAGGAAGGCTTTGTTCACCACCTTCTGCTGCATGGCCTCCATCAGTTCTCCCATGGTATTGCTGATAAAGCCGCCGCCGTTTCCGAAACCGCTGTAAGGCTGATTCATGCCGAAAGCATTCGGATCGTTCTGGCCGTAATAGCCGTTGTTATAATTTTGTCCGGAGAATTGAGGGTTATAGTTCTGTGCCGCATACTGGTTATTGATCACCTGGCCCCCGTAGGGATTGGCTGCGGTCTGGCCGGTGTACTGGTTATTCATCATCTGGCCCCCGTAAGGGTTATTTACCTGGCCTCCGAACTGGTTATTCATCTGTCCCCCAAACTGACCGTTCTGCCCCGTGTACTGACCATTAAAATTCTGATCCATGAAAAACCTCCTTAAACTGCAGTACATGTTATAACGGCTCAAAGAGCGTTATAGCAAACACAAAACCCGATTTCGACTACTATAACATAAAAGCCGGATAAAGTCCATTACCATCCTTAAGCGGCCTTTCTAACTCCGTTATGCCGCCTTATCCCTCCGCCAGGGTGATGAAGCTTCCTGCATCCCTCTTTTTGGTAACGATGATCTTCTTATCTATCTTTTCTTTCAGACCCGCAACATGGGAAATGATCCCCACCAGGCGTTTCCCGTCCGCCAGGCCGGCAAGCGCCTTATATGCCTGGTCCAGGGAATCCGGATCCAGGGAGCCGAAGCCCTCGTCCACAAACATCGTATCGATCCGTATCCCTCCGGCAGAGGACTGCACTTCATCCGACAGACCCAGCGCCAGGGAAAGTGATGCCATAAAGGATTCGCCTCCGGACAGGGTCTTTACGCTGCGTTCCGTTCCGTTATAATGATCGATCACCCCAAGATCCAGGCCGCTCTGGCTCTGGTTGTTCCCTGCCTCTTTCATGCGGGTCAGCTCGTACTGCCCGGAGGACATGGTCATGAGCCGCAGATTCGCCCTGCGGATGATACGGTCAAAGTAGGTGGTCTGGATATAGGTCTCCAGCTGTATCTTTTCCTTTCCCCGCAAGCTCCCGTTAGCGGTATCCGACAGAGCTTTCACCCATTGAAGCTTCGTCTCCGTCTCTTTGATGACTCCCGCTCTTTCCCGGATATTCTCACGTATCTTTTCATTGGTTCTTATCCGTCCGGTCACCTCTTCCTTCCGGTCGATGCATTCTTTCTGTGCTTTGTCCAGCTTTTCCTTTTGTTCCTGCTGCTTAGGCAGATCCTCCGTCTTTCCTTCGCTGACCAGCTTTGCGTTGGTATCAATGGCACTCTTCAGCCTGTCGATCTTTCCCTTCTGCTCTTCAAGATCCTTCTGTGCCCCGTCAAATACAGCCTGAAGTTCCTTTGCAAGCTTCCGAAGGCTCTCTGCTTCCTCAAGCGCCTTCTTTTTGTTTTCGTACCGCAGGCTTTTTTTCAGTTCGTCAAGCTGCTCCTGTACAGCTTTCTTTTCCGTTTCCTTCCCGCCGATCTCGATGAGTGATCCGCCTGTCTTTTCCGTAAGCTGCTTCAGTTCTTCTTCCTTTTCCGGAATGCGTTTATCCAGTTCCTGCTTTCTGGCCAGTCCCTCCGCAGCCGCCTTTTCCCTGTCGGTCTTTTCTTTCAGAAGTCTCTTATTCTCCCGGGCTGCCAGGGCCGCCTTTTTTTCGGCTTCTTCCGTATCTTCCGTCCCCAGTTCCTTAAGGCAGCGGCCTTTCAGTTCTTCGCGCTTTTTACAGATCCCCGTATCCAGTGCATGGGCTTTCTTCGAAGCTTCGTCCCGTATACCGCGCGCCTCTTCCGCCTGCTTCTTTGCCTCCTCCAGCTCCTTTTCCGTGGGCACATCCTTTTTGCGGCATGCCGGCTCGGGATGGGTCAGCGAACCGCAGACGGGACATTTTTCTCCTTCCCTGAGCTTTTCCGCAAGGATACCCGCCTGTCCGTCCCGAAAAGCCCGGTCCTTCGCATCGTAGTCCTCATTCAGCTTCCGGAATACGGCATCTTTCTTAAGATAATCATCCTGCAGCTCCTTCAGCCGCTTAGTATCCGCAGCCAGGTTTTTCAGAGCTTCGGCCAGCTCTTCTATCTTCTCCGCCTCGTCCCGCAGGCTTTTTATCTCTGAGCGGATCTTTTCCAGATCCGCACCGGCATCCTTAAGAGCCTCCTGCTCTTTCTTCAGTTCTTCCAGTTTCTCCTGCAGGGCCTTCTTATCCGCTTCCTCCTTTTCCAGCAAGCCTTTTTTGCTTTGTATCTCCTCGCTCAGTCTTTCTGTTTTTTTCTCCAGCTCGATGGCTTTATCATAATCCTCCAGCTCCGCTTCGATCAGCGCGGCTGCCTTTTCATGTTCCGGCTTTTTCTCCAGAGCCTTTCGGGCTTCCTCCTTTTTTATTGTAAGCCCTTCATACTTCGGCTCTTCCAGCGCCAACTCCTCTTTCGCCTGCGCCAGCTCCTCCTCTGCTTTTTTCAGCGCCTGTGCCGCACCGATGGAGGCGTTAACTTTATCCAGATCCGCCTTTATGCTTTCCAGCTCATGGTCCAGCTTCTCTTTCCTTTCCTGATCCTGTCCGATCAGCTTATCCAGAAGCTCAAGCACGGCTTCCGTGGTCATTTCGTCAGCCACAGCCTTTTCGACTTCGATGGACAGCACATCATCCTTATCCGCCTGGATACCGCTGATATACTGGTCTATGCTCTTCCTTCCGTCCTTAAGCTGTCCCGCCAGTTCCGATTCGGCGGCCCCAAGCCTTTTCTGGAACGTCAGGTATTTTTCCGTCTTGAAAAGCTTACGGAAGATCTCCAGACGCGTTCCGGTATCTGCCAGAAGAAGCTTCAGAAAATCTCCCTGTGCCAGCATGGAGATCTGCGAAAACTGCTCTTTGTTAACCCCCAGAAGTCCTTCCACTTCCGCCAGCACCGTCTTTGTCTGGGTAACGGTACTTCCGTCGGGCTTATACAGTTCCACGGCAGGCTGCTGCCAGGTCTCCCCTCCTCCGCGCTTGGCCGGACGCATATACTTCGGATTACGCCGTATCCTGTATTCCTTTCCTGCATGGGAAAACCTTAGTTCCACCTCGGTGGGCGTATCCGGGGATGCGTATTTGGAACGGAGCATGGATTCGTCCCGCACCTCTCCGCTTGCTTTTCCGAACAGGGCATAGCAGATCGCATCAAATATGGTCGTTTTGCCGGCCCCGGTATCTCCCGTGATCAGATATAACCCCTGACTGCCCAGCTCTTCCATAGGGATCTCGGTACAGCCTGCATAGGGCCCAAAGCCCGAGATCTTCAGATGCAATGGTCTCATATCATGCCTCCCAGATATCCCTGATGCACTCCAGTGCGAATTCCTTCTGCTCTTCACTCATGGCCTTGTTGTTTTGCTTTTCATAGAATTCATCAAAAAGCTCGATCGGTGACTTTCTCTCCACTTCTTCCGGGCCGGAGACTTCACCCTGTTCCCTTGTCCGGGTATTGTCGTAGCTGAGCTTCATCAGATTCGGATAGATCACCCTCAGCTTCCCCACCGCATCGATCACATCCTCTTCGTCGGTGAGCACTGCGTGGATGTAATCTTCCACATCCGTATTTTCATAATTTTTTTTAAGGCTCAGCTCTTCATAGCTTCCGCGGATCTCCCGCATATCATGCCGGGGCACCAGGGGGATCTCGCCTATCGACAGCTCTCCCTTTTTCCCGAAATCCAGAACCGTAACGGACTTCTTATGATCCTTTTCCGAAAAAGAATACTTCAGCGGGGTTCCGCAGTATCGCACGCTCTCCCTGCCAACGGACTGCTTTCCGTGCAGATGTCCAAGTGCCACATAATCAAAATCATCAAAGACCGATGCATCCACATTATCCAGTCCGCCAACTACGATCTCCTCCGATTCGCAGCGCACGGCGCCTGTCACGAACTGGTGTGCCAGCAGGATATTTCTTTCCCCCGTATCAACCGCCATCTGTCGGACCGCCGCCCTGCAGGCATCCGTGTAGTCCGCCATCTCCTCCTCGGGGAAGCGGTTCCTTATCAGAGCCGGCTTGATGAAGGGAAGCAGATAAATATTCAGCGGCCCGTATTCATCTTCCAGACGGTAACGCGCCGCCTCGCCCTTATATTCGGGAGAAAGATGTATGCCACTCGCATCCACCAGCGAGCTGTGCACGGAAAACCTTACCGCCGAATCATGGTTCCCGTAGATCGCATATACCGGCACCCGCTTTTCCGCCAGGCTTACCAGAAAACTGTCCCAGAGCTCCACAGCCTCTTCACTGGGAACGGAGCGGTCATAAACATCCCCGGCGATAAGGATCCCGTCCGGTCTTTCCTCTCTTACAAAGCCCAGGATCTCCTTCAGTATGTACTTCTGATCTTCGATCATGGAAAACTCGTTAACCCGCTTCCCAAGATGCAGATCGGATAAATGAAAGAACTTCATTTTCTTTCCTCCCGTCGCTCTCTATGATCCGAAGATCATGGTGATCGCAAGCATTTTCCTATCAAGTTCCGCCGCGGAATTGACTGTGGTAAAGAGCAGAAACTGCCCCTTAATGTGTCCGCTAGAGCTTAACCCATGGAAAAAGTTCAATTACTGTAACGGTGAACCTGAAATCGCAACCAACTATTGAATTACCTCCCCCATTGAAGATAATACAACCTTGTCGTAAGATCTAACCTTGTCATTTGGATGAGGTTCCAGACCAATAATGGTGATATCTCCGCGGTCAGGCGCGTAAACCCAGAAAAGGCGGCCTGCTGCCGGAGTGTTATTCTCCAGATACGACTGCCAGACTTTCATCCCATATCTATGGGATAATGAGGATATTTCGTGTGATTCAAGTCCGGGATGTCGGGGATCAGACGCAAGCAAGCTCATTGCCTTCCCGACTTTCTTATACAGCTTTATTTCGTCTTTATTTGCATTACCCGAATTGATCTTGGCACACAGCTTGTCCCAAAACTCCTTCATTTCGGGAATACCCAAACGGATCTTATTCATAGCTCACTCCTCAAAAGCAGAGAGATCTATAGCCTCCGAAACCATACCTTTTTTCAGATTGTTAACAGACTCATCCATCATGGATAAGGTATTGGAGGATACCCGGAAAGGAGCGGTAAGTTCTCTGGGTTCCAGAATGATAACCCCATCCGACATCTCCTGAACATGGAAATACTCAAAAAACGTATTACGCAATGTCAGTCTTTTCTTTGAATCAATCTTGGCGTCGTATTCTCTTACTGCTACACTCATCTCTGCACCTCCGTGGGTTCATGATCACAGTGGGATATCCCACCATTATTGTATCACTTTTTCCATTCCTGTCAAACCGATAAATGAAAAAAGAGCCTCACAGCTCCTTAAGATAAAAATGATCCATGGTGGAATGGACTACGCTGGAAGGTTTTTCGATGCGGCGGTAGCCGCACTTTTCGTAGATGTGGATGGCGGCGGCGAGATTCGTGTGGGTCTCCAGATACATCTTTCTGTAACCCAGCGCCTTTGCTTTTTCTTCGATATGGCGGATCAGGCTGTAGCCCAGGCCCCGCCCCTTGGCAGCGTCACAAAGATAGAGCTTCTGCAGTTCGGCGCAGTCCTCCATGAAGGAGAGCTCCGCAAGACCTATGCCGCCGATGAGTTCATCCTTCTCCGTTGCAATGCAGTAATATCTTTTCTCTTTATCCGCGAGATAAAAGTCGCTCAGATGATCCAGCTCCGGATCGAAGTAGACCGTTCCAGGCAGATCCAGCCGGTGCGCTTCCAGATTGCTCCGGACGATGGCGGCCAGCTTGGCATCATCCGCCCGGCGGATCTCTCTGTATACGATATCCGGCCCCCCGGCTGACCCGGACAGGCTTCCCCCTTTTATTTCCCTACCTGTCATAGATATGATAATAGAGCAGCCAGTAGCCATCGCTGCCCGCATCCTCCGAAATGGCAACGCCCTTTGTACGTAAAATGAGCTTTCCGTTCAGTTCCAGTGAAGCGGCCTCGTCAGGACTTAAGGAATACTGTTCCTTTTCTATGCCATAATCCTCGTAATCGTCCTCAAGCCGTGCATAGATCAGGAACTCCGTCCTTACATACTTTTCCCTGCCGCTGCCGATCTCCTGCACATCCGTGACCACCGTGAATGCGTTGTTGCGATACATCTCGCCGTCCGCCAGGGGTTCGGTGTACCAGCCCTTCCCATCGTAGCTTACCACCTTCCCGCAGAACGGATTATCCTCCGTCACGCCATAGAATTCCTTCTCATCCAGCTGGGTACCGAAGTAACGCTCCAGGATCTGATTGACGCTGCCGTGATCCAGGCAATAGCAGTCGTCCCGCATCACCAGGTCTTTATATGAATTGACTTTTTTCCACTCCAAGGCAAAATGCAGCAGCCCGGCAACATAGTCGATCTCTACCTCCCCGTAATGCTGCTCGGAAAAGTTGGAAAGGAAGAGATTCAGTTTGTACTGCAGATCCCCATCGGGCTGCACCGTTTCCCCGACCAGCTCCAGCGGCCAGTTATTGATAAGCTCATACATACCCGAACTCCCGCTGTATGCATAATCTTCCCTTTCATGAACCGTATCCTTCGTAAAATACTTATGCAGATACGCCGCTTCGTAATCCCTGGTCAGTTTCGGCCCGTCCTTCGTTCCGTAATCCAGCAAAAGTGTGGTCATCTCCGCACCCGCCACCCGGACCGAATCCGGATCGTATGCTTTCCCCGTCTTTTCGGCAATATGATCCCGAAGCTCTTCCGAGCAGATCACACCGTCTTTATCCACCAGCGGATAGGCCTTCCACTCCCCGTCCGCATCGGAATAGATCGCCGTATCCCATACCACAGGCCCAGCGGTCCCCACGGTGTAATGGGCGATGAGGATCTCAGCCCTGTTCCTGAAGGCCATATCCTTAAATTCGATGATCTCGCCTTCATTGGGACTGTCGGAAAAGTCTCCGGTCTTTATGCTGCTGCCGCGGGAGAACTCGATGACATAGTGCCGCCCTTCCCGCTTTATCGCATCCGGCTTGTGATCCCCGTCCAGATCCACATCCTTGTATTCCGGGATCACCTCTCCGATATCGCCTTCATAATCGGCGTATTTCCCGCCGTTCACCAGCGTGATGGCATAGCAGCCCAAGGCCTCTTCGATGGTCATATCATAAGTCAGGCCGTAGAATTCATCGGCGATGGAATCAAAATCCGGCCCCCCGTCCCATACATTTTCTTCCTCATCACTGTCGGGCTCCGTGGGTTTGGCACTCTCTCCCGGCTTCTCCGCGGGCGTTACCCCGTTATCCGCCTCCGTCGTTGCCCCTTCCGGCTCCTTCACATCCTGTTCATTACTTTCGGAGCTTTCACCGTTCTGCTCTGTATCATCAACTTTTACATCATCGGCGGCTTTACCGCAGCCTGCAAGCATACAGATGCCCAACAGACAGCCCAGCACCGCAATGGCATTTCTTTTCTTCATCTTTCCTTATCCCCTCCCGGGATCCCTGCGGGATCCGACTTTATTGTGTAATTCAGGACTATTCTCCCATTCGGATATTCATTTTAATTCAATATGAATTCATTAGCAATATATTTTGCCGCTGTTGACATATCCTTCTTTTTGTTTTATAATGACTTCGTGTCATTTTGTATACCAATGATAAAGATAGAGCATCCTTTGCAGAAAGGAGAAAAAAATGAGCAAAAAAATAAACGGCTGTGTTCCTGTGGGTGATACGGAAATGTACTATGTTTCCTTCGGAAACGGACCAAAAAAACTGATCGTACTGCCCGGTCTCTCAGACGGTCTCGCCACCGTGAAGGGCAAGGCCCTGATCCTCTCTGCCCCCTACCGTCGCTTTAAGGACTATACCGTATATATGTTCAGCCGCAAAAACCGCATGCCGGAGGGCTACAGCATAAGGCAGATGGCCGCGGATCAGGCGGAAGCCTTAAAGGCCCTGGGCATCACCAAAACTTCCGTTCTGGGTGTATCCCAGGGAGGAATGATCTCCCAGTATCTGGCCATCGATCATCCGGAGCTGGTGGAAAAACTCATCCTTGCCGTCACCGCACCGAATGCCAACAGTATTGCAAAGGCATGTGTGAGCTCATGGATCGGATCAAGCCAAAAGGGCGACCATGTGGGCCTGATGGTGGATACTGCCGAGAAGATGTATTCTCAGGGATACCTTAAAAAGAACCGAAAATTCTTTCCCCTGATCGCCCGCTTCACAAAGCCCGCGAGCTATGAACGCTTCTTAAGAAACGCGGAAGCCATCCTTGCTTTTGACGCAAGAGACGAGCTTTCCGCGATCTCATGCCCCACCCTCATCCTCGCCGGAGACGACGATAATACGGTGGGGAATGATGCGCCCCATGTGCTGAAGGAACGCATCAAAGACAGCCGGATGTATATTTATCCCGGTTATGGTCACGGCATCTTCGAAGAATGCCCGGACTTTTATGAGCGTGTGCTGGACTTCCTCGAGAACGGCTGATGCTTCCTACTCTCTGTTCTTCAGCACCTCCGCCGGCGTGACCCGTTCGATCTTCCCGGTGACCAGCCGGCTGATCACACCGTAGATCAGCATGATCGCCGCATAAAGTATCACATAATGATACCATCTGTATTCCAGATGCATGCAGCAGGCCACATTGGCGATAAAGATGGGAAACATCCTGTCCACGGCCATTTTTGCCAGGGGTATGCTGATCAGCGCACCGATCATGACCACTATACGGTTGCCGTCCAGATACAGCTTCTTTACCTCGCGTCCGTTAAAGCCGAAGATCTTGAGCAGGGATATGCCGAAGCCTGCCCGCTCGATCATCACCGAAGTCATAAGATACATGACGATGCAGAAGATGACGCCGGACATCACGATGAGCATGGTGACCATGGGTGCCATCAGCTCCGTGAAGATCCCGGAAGCCCTGTCGATATCCTCTTTTGTAGTGACGGAGTACAGCCGGCCGTCCTCTATATCCAGTTCCCTGTCCGCCATTACCACGTTATAGTAGTCCTCATCTTCCCCGAAGAGTTCCCGCATGCTGTCGATATCCATGAACAGCGTAAGTCCCGCGGAATAAGGCACGACCTCCGCTATGGTAAAAGCATAGTCGATATCCGAAGCGTTGTCCGTGAGGATTATCTTGTCCCCCAGCCCCACATCATAACGGGCACAGACGGCATCGGAAGCAACGACTTTATTCTTCCCTTTCACAGGCCCGGCATCGATATAGGGATTGTCATCATCTATGCCCATGAGGCTCACATCCAGGGCATAGCCGAATCTCTCCCGTTTCAGCGAAGTGACAAAACAGGCTTCCCCGCCTTCCGGTACCTCCTTCGTGGGATACTTATAGGTATACAGATATTTATAGCGGGTATCTTTGCTCGACAGTTCTCCCACACTCTTACAGAGCACATAACAATCCATGCCCATCATAAAGAGCATCAGCGAAACGACCATGCCGGCGATGACAGTAAGGCCCGCCCTTCTTTCCCGCAGCATCTGCCTGAGCCTGAACTTGCGCATGAAGGGCATGTCGGGCAGACGGATATCCTTGCTCCTGCTTACCTTCTGCTCATTCTTAAGCAGGGAAAGTGCGGTCCTCGAAAGGCTCTTATTGATCACAAGGTAGTTGACGATCACCGAGACCAGGGGCGGCATGACCACCGCATATACGATCAGATAAGGCGGCACGATGCGCTCAAAGACCGGTATCGAGTAGTAAGCATAGGAATCGGACATCTGCCAGCTGCTCCCCAGACCGCTCAGGCCGATGACAGCCCCGGTCAGGCCACCCAGAAGGGAGATCAGCGTAGGAAGAAAGATATAGTGCGCCACCAGATCCTTCTTTCTTACGCCCAGAGCATAAAAGGCCCCGATCACGCTGCTCTCTTCCTGGATCTGATGGATCACGAAGACCGAGAGCACATAGGTAAAGAGTATGATGACGATGATGCCGTCCACCATGCCTATGGTCTTGTTGATCTCGATATCTCCGGCAGCCCCGCCGATCCTCATATTATCTTCCTTCAGCAGGAAGGCGGTGATATTATCGGGAGACTGTGAGAAGATCTCATCCAGCATCTCCTCCGACTGCTCCTTCAGTTCCTTAACACCGTCTCTCAGTTCCTCCACCCCATCCAGGAGTTCGGCAGCCCCATCGTCCAGTTCCGCGGAACCGTCACGGGCCTCCCCGATCCCGTCCCGCAGGGCCCCGGCCCCTTCATTTATCTTATCCACACCGGGCAGCATCCCGCCGGCAGCCGCATTCAAAGCTTCCGTGCCTTCCCGGAGCTTATTGCCACCCTCCAGGAGCTCGTCCATGCCGTCCCTTAATTCTTCCGTCCCTTCCTTCAGTTCCCCGGTTCCGTCATACAGTTCATCCACTCCGTCAACAAGCTCATCGATCCCCTCGCTGATCTCGTCCCGCTTCCCGTATGTATCATCCAGCATCTCGCGGTAATACGGATCATCCACTTTCTTATAGTCGAAGTCGAAATCCCTGATCATCTGCTTCAGATCATCGCTGCTCATTGCCCCGTTCAGGACAAAGGCATAGGTCAGATCCTCGCTCCCCGCATCACAGATCTCCCTGTAGTGCTCATACCCTTCATCCGTTACAAAGCCTATGCCGAAAGAGCGGCTGTCCACCGCGGTATCGGAAAGCTTCCTGTAGGGCGCGTCATAATCCACCACACTGCCGATCCCCGTGACCCTGAGCTCCTCGCCGCCGATATGTATCATATCCCCGGTCCGTATCCCCAGTTCTTCGCAGTATCTTTTTTCCAGCACGATCTCGTGAACATCTCCGGCGAGCTCGCCTTCATCCAGCGTCACCCGGTCGATGAGCTTCCGGTTCTTGAAGATCCGCAGCACCGTGCCGTTCTCAAGCTTAAGATCATAACTGATATGGGGCTCGATGGTAACGCCCCTGTCGCGGATCCGCTCTAACTCTTCCTCACTTAAGGGCGAAAAAACGCTGAGCTGTCCGTCCTCCAGATTGCTCTCGATCTGGTTTCTTTCCGTTCCCTGTATGACGATCTCCGCCGCATCCACCAGCGCGATGACGATGTACATGCACAGCGCGATCATAACGAAGAGCGATGCGTAACGGAAAAGATCCGCTTTGATCTGTCTGGGAAATCTCCTGCTTAGCACCCTGTTCATTATAAATCCTCCAATTCACAAGCCGGTATACGTATCTCGTTGATATATTCCTTCTTCACCAGGCCGTCCTTTAAGAAGATGACCTTATGGACCATGTTCCGTATCGAATTGTTATGGGTCACGATCAGCATGGTAGTCCCGTATTTTTCGTTGATCTTTTCCAGCAGGATCAGGATATCCCGCGAAGTATTGGAATCCAGCGCTCCCGTAGGCTCATCACATAAGAGCAGCCTGGGATTTTTGATGAGGGCCCTGGCAATGGCGCAGCGCTGCTGCTGTCCGCCGGAGAGCTGGGAGGGGAACTTGTTCTGATGCTCCGTAAGCCCCAGTACATTCAACAGTTCATCCATATCCAGCGGATCATCCGTAAGATATTCGCATACCTGAATGTTCTCCCTTACCGTCAGGTTCGGTACCAGATTGTAAAACTGGAAGATGAAGCCCAGCTTGTCCCGCCTGTATTCGGCCAGGGCTTTGTTCTTCATCCCGAAGATCTCGGTGCCGTCCACCCGGACCGAGCCGCTGTCCATGGTATCCAGCCCGCCTATGCAGTTGAGCAGGGTGGATTTGCCGGAACCCGAGGTTCCCTGGATAACACACATCTGCCCCTTCTCCACGGAGGAATTGACCCCCTTCAGGACCTGGACATAACTTCCGTCCTGTCCGTAACTCTTCTTCACATCCCTGATCTCCAGATACATATCTATTCTCCTTTCGCTACATAACATTGTTATGTAATTGTTATTTTTTTCCGCTTATCCCGGAAGTACTATTCTTCATCCGTTCAAAGCGGTCGTGTACGTTTTATCTGTTCTTTTGTGTATGAAAGCTGTGTTCAACTTTTTATCATCACCAGCTCTACCCAGCCCTTAACAAGGTAGTTCATGATATTTCCCAGCATCCCCCTTGCTTTCTCCCTGTCCCTTTCGTGCTTTATCACCTGTATGTAAGCATCTATGGAAATATGAGCCATCCAGTGGGCCATATACCCGTCATAGGTATAGCCGGGGATGGCGCTGATCATCATAGGCACGGAACGTTCGGTCAGCTTTACGAACTCGTCCACGATATTCTCATAGACCGTGTTTTCGGAGGCTGTGAGCACAAGGATAAAGCTTTCGTAGTTATCGTAGATGTGATCCACCAACTTATCGCTTATGTCCTTATGGTCCATATCGCTGTCCTCGATGGAATGAATCTCCGACACCCGGGCGCTGTCTTCCATGAAGTGATCGAATATGATCTTCCTAAGCCCTGTGATGGGAGGATCGACGATCGCCGCAAAGAGATCGGCTTTATTCTCGAAAAAGAAATACAGGGCTCCCGTGGTAACGCCGGCCCGGGAACATATGGTACGGAGGGAAGCTTTATTGTATCCCTTTTCCGTGAACTCCTGCATCGCTGCATTCAGCAAAAGCTCTCTCTTACTCTGATCCGTGTCCTGCTTCATTGTCTCTCCAAATAAAGATAACATTGTTACGTAACAATGTTATCTTAGCATCCGTTCCTATGTTTGTCAATCCCCTTCGGAAAACTTTACGAAAGCTCCCCGCCCGTATTATCCGCAGGCTCTTCCTCCAGAGCCCTTACACTCTTCGGCAGGAAGATCAGCATCGCAAAGGCGGCAAGACATATCCCCGCTGCCATGATCACCAGCGCCGCCCCTCTTCCCACACCCCGGTCTCCGATCCGTCCCAGCGCATCCGCCGCTGCCCCCGATACCGCATAGGCCACCACATATCCCAGCTGGGAGATAAAACCGATCAGCCCCCAGACCCTGCCCTGCACCTTGGAGGATATATTGGTCCGAGCCAGATAATCCAGACAGTTGTTCGCCACCGGCAGCATGGTAAAGAAGAGAAAGCCGAAGATGCAGATCGGTACCATGTTCTCAAAAAGTCCCAGACCGAACATGAAGAGCCCTGCCAGTACGAGTGCCCATCCGAGGCTTGCCACATAATTCCGTTTTATCCCTTTGATCCCCAGCAGTATGCTGCTCACCAGCATGCCGCAGGCGCAGAGCGTTTCAGCGATGCCCAGGGTCTTCGCATCCTCGAAAGAAAGGATCAGCGGCTCCACCAGGATCTGCAGCATTCCCATAAAGAGGGAAACGCCGGAGGAGATCAGCACAAGTACCAGTACTCCCTTCTTTTCACACAGGGCGTTCCAGCCATCCTTAAGACTCTTAAGGAAAGCCTCTTTCTTTTCCGCAGCCTTGGAACCTATACCCTTCCGTACCAGGGCCGCACCGCTCACCGTAAGGAAAAACGAGGCGATATCGATCAGCAGTAAGAGCCTCACATCACTGATCGTCAGCAGAAAACCCGCAATAACGGGGGAGAAGAGATAACGGGCGCTGCCCGCAAGGGAGACCAGGCCGCTGGCTCTGGAAAACTCCTCCTTAGTCAGCAGATCCGTTATGGTGGCACGGAAGGAGGGCTCCAGCAGAGCCGAGAACACGGCGCTCACCGTAACACCTATGCATATCTGCCAAAGGGCGGCTTCCCCGCGCATCATGCAGATCAGGATATAAACGACACCCAGCGCCGAGAATCCGTCCCCGATCATCATGAGCAGGCGCCGGTCATAACGGTCCGCCAGCACGCCTGCTGGCACACTGAGGATCAGGGTCGGAAGAAAACCCAGAAGCGTCACCAGCGCCATACTGGCGGCACTCCCCGTCTTCTGAAAAATATATACCCCAAGTCCGAATGCCGTAAGTCCGCTGCCGATGGAGGAGATCAGCTCCCCCGCCCAGAGTATAAGGAATTTTCCAAAATTATTCTTCATGATATGCCCCTTTCTTCTTTCCGACTATCGGTCGGTTTTAATATAATCCCTCTTCGGATCTTTGTCAATGGTTTTTTCGACTTTTAGTCGATTATTATGGAAATAAGCATATCACTTGCAACACGCTCACCTTTTCTACGCAAAAAAAGGACCGGCCAAAGACCGGTCCTTTCCTCCGTATGCCCTTATATCTTACAGCTTGTCCGCCGGTTCCGGAACATACTTTTCATAGCGGCACTGCTCATAAACCCTGTTCCCCAGTATGGTCACCGCCTTTTTCGGGCACTGACTGACACAGCGGTAACACATGGTGCAGCGGCCTGCGGAAACGGCCTTACCGTCTTTGATGGAAAGATTTTCCATGGGACAGTTCTTTACGCACGATCCGCATCCGACACAGTCGTCACTGATCTTTACCTTTTTACAGTAATCCGCGGTCTTTCCGTAAAACCAGAGCCTCTGTCCGAAGAGCCCCGCCAGATGGGCTGCAAAGCCCAGGCCTTCCCGGGGATATTTCCCTTCACTGCGTATCTCCTCTGCGGCTTTTTCCAGTCTTCTATCCGCCGCCGCCACGATCCTTTTGTTCTCCTCGACAGACTTTTTCAGCAACTTGCTGTCGCAGACCGCATCCGGCATGAGCAGCTGCAGACCGCCGCTGACAGAAGCGCCGTATTTCTTTAAGAGCCTGGCGGCGCAGCCGGTCCCGTCTCCCGAAAAAAGCCCCATGGTGGTCATGCAGAAGACCTTCTTTCCCTTCCATGCATCTCCGTTATTACGGATAAAATCGCGGACCATGTATGGAATGTTGGAAAACTGTGTGGGATAGGCCAGCACGATCTCATCATTTCCCCCTATGGCTGCGGAAGCAGCGCTGCTTTCTATGGCGATCAGCTCCGCCCCGGGATCCAGAAGGGACAGGAATCTCTCCAGGCAGTGCTTCGTATTCCCGGTACCGCTTAAATATATCCCTACCATTTTCTCCTCCTTTTCCGTTCCGTATACAGTCCGCCGCCCTTGCTCAGGGCGGCGGGATCACATAAGCTTTTTATTTCAGGCTGTAGTTCTTATCGATATACTCCGGGGGATCGTCACTGTATTCCTCCTTCCATTTGAGGCCGTTGATCAGCTCTCCGTAATCATAATATACCGTCACGGTATCGCCCTTTCGCTCCACCCTGTACTGGCCGTTTTTGACCATATTGTTATGAGCGAAGTAATATTCATCCTGCCTGCCGATCTTTTTCAGCCGTATCCCTTTCCTGCAGTAGACCGTGATCTCATAGAAGCTTTCACCCGAAGTGGAGAATTTCTCCTCGTTCTCCGCAAGGAGCAGACTCTGGCCTTCACCGATATCCGTTTCGGCGATGGCGGCTTTCCCGCTGCGTTCCACATCTCCCGCTACGATCCAGGCCATGAATCCCAGCATGGCCAGCATAACAATACTTACAGCTATGATGGATCCCCTCATTTTTTTCCGTTCTTTTTCATCCTTGATCTTCTTAAAGCTCAGCGCACTTGCCAGGATGATCCAGATAAACATTATGATCTCGAAAGTCATGCCTGCCAAAGCACGCACATCTCTGAATATCACGCCGCCGATATACAGCTCACAACCCTTCAGCCAAAAGAAGATGACGCCCATCAGCGTTATCACCGTCACGACCGCTACTACGGTTCCCCAGCCGGCCGTACTCTTTTTTTCTTCACTCATCACTTTCTCTCCCTCTTATAAATCAGAATTATGATACTATGCCCGGCCCTCCAGCCGGAATTCCAGCGGCTTTCCGGCGCTGCTGCTGTCGCAGATCCAGACAAGGAACTTTCCTGCTTCGCTCTCCCACTTTTCCTCTGCCGTCCAGAAACGCAGCATCTCCTCATTTATGACAAAGCTCACTTCCTCTTCGGCTCCGGGATCTAAGGATATCTTCCTGAATCCGGCCAGTTCCCTGACGGGCCGGACACGGCTGGCGCATACATCTCTTATATAAAGCTGAACCGTAACATCCCCCCTCATATCCCCGGTATTCCTTACCTTTACGGAAGCCGTGATACTCTCCGGGGCAGACATCTTTTGCGCGCTCAGCTTTTCCCCGCCATATTCAAAGGATGTATACGAAAGCCCGTAGCCAAAGGGATAGAGCGCTCCGTTCTCGCAATCAAGATACCTGGAAGTGTATTCAAAGGGCCCGTTTTCGGGCTTGGGGCGCCCTGTAGGATAAATATCGTAATGCAGCGGTTCCTGCCCCACGGTGTAGGGGAAGCTTACAGGCAGTCTCCCCGAAGGAGAGCGCTTTCCCGATATGACATCCAGCACGGCATGTCCGCCCTCGGTACCGGGCAGCCAGCAGATCATCAGTGCATCCGAAAGCTCCCGTACTTCCATAAGTTCAAGCGGTCTCCCCGTAAATACCAGTGTTACGATACGCTTCCCCGTTTTTTTGATCTCACTTAAGAGCCTGAGCTGCACCGCGGGAAGCTTAAGACTCGCCTTGCTCGTGGCCTCCCCGGACTGGGCGCTGTCCTCTCCCAGGCATAAGATCACGGTATCCGCCCATTCCGCGGCGCTTACAGCCTCCGTCAGGAGCCTGTCGTTTTCCTCCTGCCAGTGATCCACATGACGCTGACCCCTCGCTGTTACGGCATCCTGATCCAGCATGGTGCAGCCGGCAGCTGTTTTAAGAGCTTCCGGCCCATACAGCTCCAAAGCCGCTTCCCACAGGCTTACGGTATTTTCGTCATCGCCTGAAAAAGCCCATGAGCTCTGAAGCCTTTTTGTATCGGCATACGGCCCGATAAAAGCATTCTTTTCTTTTCGCAGGGGCAGTGCTTTTCCTTTGTTTTCAAGGAGCACCAGACCGGCGGCGGCAGCCTCTCTTGCCAGGTTCCTGCTTTCTTCGCTTATCACGGGTCCGGCATCCGTATCGATCCCCCGGAAGGGATCTTCAAAAAGCCCAAGTTCGTTTTTCATGTTGAGGACCCGCAGGACCGCCTCATCCAGCAGCTTCATGGGGACGGCTCCGCTGTTTACCAGTTCCTCGAGATGTGCACTGTAGCAGCCGGAACACATATCGATATCCACCCCTGCCATCATCCCCTTAAGGGCGGCATCCTTCCGGTCCTCGGCATAGCCGTGATTTATCATTTCTCCCACAGCGCCCCAGTCGGAGATCAGCACACCTTTAAAACCAAACTCTTCCCTTAATACCTTTTTCATAAGGAATGTATTTCCGGTGGCAGGAATACCGTTTATACTGTTAAAGGAAGTCATGACCATGACCGGGTCTTTCTTTATGGCTTCGCCGTATGCCCGGAGGTAATGCTCCCTGAGCGTATGCTCCGAAAGCTCGGTATTGTTGTAATCCCTTCCGCCTTCGGCAGCTCCGTAAGCCGCGAAATGCTTTACACAGGCTGCTATATGGGCGGAGTCTTTCAGGTCCTCCCCCTGATAACCCTCCACCATGGCCGCTGCCATACGGGAATTCAGAAGCTTGTCTTCCCCGGTGGATTCCATGATCCTGCCCCATCTCGCATCCCTGCAAAGATCTGCCATAGGGGAGAAGGTGGCATGAACACCGTCGGCGGCAGCCTCTTTCGCCTGCATGGCAGCCCCCTTCCTTACCGCCTCCGGATCAAAGCTTGCCCCCTGACCCAGGGGACAGGGCAGGACCGTCTTATGTCCGTGGATCACATCAAGCATGAACATGAGCGGGATATGATGCGGGTGCTCCTTCATATACTGTTCCTGTATCTTCTTAAGCCTTTTGCTGCCCCATATCCCCAGGGTACTTCCGGCCAGTCTCTTTACGCTTTCTTTTACCTGGCCTCTTTCAACTCCGGTTATCTCCGCATCGGCCTCGTACTCCGAGCCCGGGATCTGTACCAGCTGCATCACTTTTTCTTCCGTCGACATATCACTCAGTAATGTTTCCAGAGCTTTCTTATCCATTATCTCCACTTCCTCCGTATAAACTGAGACCTGTGATCTTTACCTGCCTGTTTCCCATAACAGCAAAAAACATAGGTAATTCATTACCTATTCAAGAGTTCTCTGTTCAGAAAATCCGTTGCAAATTCTTCAGCTTTCCCCGGTTCCATACCGTTTATATGGTATGCATCATCATCAGATGAATAATCGATCCTATACGGAAACTTTATCATCTCTGCCACATTGGGTCTATAGTAAAGAAAATCGCATGCCGAATCATAATATCCGTTTCGATATTCGTCCAAAGCCACCCTAAGGAGCAGACTCAGGTTTACGTCATCGCAGCCATATCTTTTCAGAAGACAGAGCTCCTCCATCAGGTTCTCAAAAGTATCACGTACACAGGCTACATCATCAGCATACGCAATATCCATCAAAGACATATCTTCTATCAGGCCATTCAGATAAAGAAGATCATGCCGACAGTTTATCGAATCCTTATCCCTTATATATTTTTCCAGAAGCTTACTGAGAAGGTACAACTTTTATCTCCGCCTCGTCATTCCGGCTCTATTAAAACGGCGCTTCCTCGCCGGTAAGGAAATATCGCAGAAGCCAGAAGATATTATTTCCGTCAAGAAAGCGGTATACATATGCAATGCACAACAATAACAGGATCACATGCAGGATGATCGCTATGATAAAGAATACCCTAGGGCCTTTACAGCGCTTATATGTTATCTTCTCCAGAACGATCAGCACTGCAGCTTTTAACAGCACAAAGAGATACTCAAAACAGCCGGCTCCGAATCTGTATACCCGGAAGCCCTGAACGACATCATCCCGTCCCTCGTAATCACATATGTCAAAGCCGATGATATCGATGAGCGGCCATCTTAACAGTTTCACCAGCACAATGATCAGTGCGATATCCGCCAAAATAAGGATAACAGAAGTGACGATCTGACGTAAGCTGTTTTTTTTCATTTTTCACCTTCTCCTTGCTTTCATGATCTTATGATGATCCGGTCGGGTGATTTCGATCTCAGATTATGGGATCGATCCGACTGATAACAGATACGGATCAACCCCGTCTTTTTTATGGAAAAACAATTCATGGTTTTTTTACATACTCTTTAATGTCTTCCGCCATCACTGCCGATCCCCGGAAACATAATCCATCATTTTCTGCGTGTATATCTCAGCATTTCGTTTCATGACAAAATGGTCGATAAGCAGCGAGATCAGATAGGTGGTGATGATGATGATACCAAAAACGATCCACGCAACAGCGTTTCCCGCTCCGGTGAAGATCCGCATTGCATAAAACATGAGAACCTCAACGGGTATAAAAAGGAAATAAAAAAGCGTAAGTGAAAAGACAAATCCCTTCTTCTGAACCTTCGCGTTCCTGAAACATACTATGAACGAGATCACGCCCCACAGACATAAACCAAAGAGCTTTATAAGGAATCCGACCGAGATCTCCCTGTTTCCGCTTATAAGTGATAGTACCACACAGCAGATCACCATCCATGAAAAAACGTAAGACACTCCATCTCTTAAAGCGCACAGCATATTCTTAACTCTTTCCATAGTTCATACTCCTATAAGTTTCTTCAGTTCGGCAGCATAGCGCCTGGAGATCACGATCACTTCCCCGTTTGAGAGTGTGGCAAGAATGGTCCTGCTTATCTCGGGTTTGATCCTTACCACCTTGGTGATGTTTATGATCACCGACTTGGAACACCTGAAGAAATCGTGTCTGTCCAGTATCTCTTCCAGTTCGTAAAGTCTCTTGTCAGTACTGAGTACTTTTGTCTCCGTGTAGATAAAGGTCCTCTTATCAACGGATTCGACGTACAGGATCTCGTCCGTGGATACTATACAGGTACTGCCGTCTTCGTTGGCCGTGATCCCCGTTCCGTATTTTTCTATATAGCGCTTCAGCTTTGATACTTCACCGGTAATATCCCTGCAGTGTATCTCTACGCGCAGATCTTCAGAATCCCTTTTGATCTCTGTTCTCATTCAAGTTGTCTGTCCCTTCGGATCTCAGCAAATAAAAGTATGGTCAATACCGCCTGCATCACGATCATGAACGCTGCCATTGCCACATTTCCGAAAAAGACAGCGATCAACAACGCTCCGAATGTATCAGCGATGGAAAACACAACGTAAGCTTTGCTGTCATACACCCACCCAAACGGAAGAAGATGTGCCCCGAAAACCATGGCGTAGAGCATCAGCATTGCTTCGGGATTCCGGTTGAATGCCCACATCACGATGAGGATATAGAGCATCTGGTTCATCGTGCATATAAAGCCAAGCTTACTTATCGGATTATCGCTCTTCCTGAAAGTGTCGGCCTTTATGATTTTTGAAAACAAAACAGAAAGCGGTAATAACATGCAGGAGCACATGAAAGTATACAGATTCACCGTACTGACCGGCTTTCCCGTGAACTGCATGAGCAGTATCAGAAACCATATGAGTACGGATGACATGATAAAGGGAAGCCCCTTCTTCTGTGCTTTCTGCGCGTCCTTTTTCAATTCATTCAAACTTTGATCGTTCCGGGTAATGCTGATGGTATTCATTCTCGTATCCTCCTTTGGATCTTAACTATGGATACATCCTACCATCCAAAAATCCCGATAACAATAGATGCGATACCAAGCGGTACATTCTGCCATACCAAGATGCCACTGATCGCCTTTATGCATAGAAAAAACTAATCATTCCCTGCCAAACAGCTTCCGCTTCCGCTCGATCATCTCTGAAATGCCCTCCAGATATAGCTTTAAGTCCTTATGGGTATCGCATCGTTCGATCCTTCCGGAGCCGTCAGTGTACACTCTTTTGCTCACCGTTCCCGCGCCAATGGCGTAGATGGACTGCACTTCCTCCATGATGATGATATTGTAGAGACCGTATTTCCCTTCCCGGGCGAAGCCGGTATTTTCCAGGGCTCCGGCCATGTTCTTCTGGCGGTACAGATAGTAGGGCTGCATGTTCATACGCGCTGCCGCTTCCTGGGCCATTCCCATGGCATGCTCATAATCCATGCCGCTGATGGCCCCGTGCTGCGCGATCCATTCCTTCATCCTTGAAGCCCGCTTGATGGCCAGGGAATGGACCGTGAGGGAATCGGGAGAAAGCTCCTCCGCGCAGGCCAGGGTATGCTCCACATCCGCCGGGCTTTCCCCGGGCAGCCCCAGGATCAGATCCATATTGATATTGTCAAAGCCCTCGGAACGTGCCAGCCCAAAGGCCTCCCGCAACTGTTCCGTCGTGTGATGACGCCCGATGAGCTTCAGGGTTTCGTCCTTAAAGGTCTGGGGATTGACCGAGATCCGGTCCACTCCGTACTTCTTCATGACCCGGAGTTTATCTGCCGTAATGCTGTCCGGCCGGCCGGCTTCCACTGTAAACTCCCGCAGGCCTCCTATACCGGGCCGGAATGCGAGGGCCCCTTCTCCCTTCAGCGGCACATAAGTCCGGAGCATTTCAAGCAGGCGTTCCAGTTCCTCCGCCGAAAGAGCCGTAGGTGTTCCGCCGCCGATATAGACCGTATCCGGCGCCTCTCCCCCCATGATCTCCGGCAGGGCCGCCAGTTCCTTTTCCACGCACCCCAGATACTCATCCACCTTTTTCTGATGCGCGGCTATGGGATAAGACAGAAATGAACAGTACAGGCAGGTGGAAGGACAGAAGGGTATCCCTATGTACAGGCTGTATCCGCCGTCCCGGAAGGGTGTCAGCAGGCTGTCCTCCAGCATGGCGATGCGGTAGCCCAGGCGGGCTTTTGCCTCGGAAACACGATAGTGCTCCCTCATAAAGGATACAAGTGCGTCTTCCTTAAGCCCCTGCTCTCTTGCAGTTCCCAGGATCAGCTTGGTAGGGCGCACCCCCGTCAGCCCGCCCCAGGGAAGGCTGCGTCCGGAGTAGTCCGCCAGGGAATCATAAAGAAATAGCTTGAAAGCCCACTTCCATTCATGGCTGCCGGGCTGCTCTGCGCGGAATTCATAACGTACGTCCCGCGTAAACAGTTCCCCTTTCTTGAAAAGCAGAAGCACCTCTCCGTCCCCGGAGGCATGGATGTGCAGCTCATCCGCAGCAGCTGTCGGGGCATCACTTAAGCACTGCTTCGTTTCCGCTTCCGGGTAGAAGGAAGTGAGCAGTGCATAGGCATCGTATTCAAAAGATTCGGAATTATAGGATAAAAGGATCATGAAAAGAAAGGATTGTATTCTTTCTCGTGACCAACCGTTGTGGCAGGTCCGTGGCCGGGAAAGAGCTTCGTCTCATCCGGCAGGGTAAAGATCTTCTTCTCCACCGAAGCGATCAGGGTATTCATATCTCCCGTAGGGAAATCCGTGCGTCCGATGGATTCGGCAAAGAGCGTATCGCCGCAGATCGCAAAGCCACCCTCCTCAAAATAAAAGCAGGCGCCGCCGGCCGTATGCCCCGGGGTAGCTATGACCTTGCAGGAAACACTTCCGCAGCTTAAAGTATCCCCGTCATGAAAGAACTCGTCACAAGCCAGCGTTACGGGCTTTTTCATCTGAGCCGAAACATTGATCCAGGGATCCTCCAACAGCTCTTTTTCTTCCGCAAGGGCACTGATCTTCGCGCCGCTCACACTCCTGAGCTCGTCGGCCCCTCCGATGTGATCGAAATGTCCGTGGGTGAGCACGATGGAAGCCACCGAGAAACCGTTCTCGGCCAGCTTATCGGCAATATGCTTTCCCGCCGAGGCCGGATCAAAGAGCATCACCTCGCTCTCTCCCTCGCGGTAGACAAAATAGCAGTTGGTCTGCATCTGTCCCAGGCACAGTTTTCCGATCTTTACTTCCGCCATGTTCCCTCCAAAGGATATATCAGCCGCTTGCGTTACGCTCGATCTCGATCACATCCGGGATCTGGCGCAGTTTGTCAACGATACGTTCAAATTCTTCCCGTCCCGCGGTCTCGAAGCTCATGGACAGGGTTGCTGTCCCCTGCTTACTCACCTTGGTGGACAGGCTCAGGATATCGATATTCTTCTCCGTCATGGTACGGGAGATATCCGCCAGCAGGCCGGAACGGTTATTTGCAAAGAGAGTTACGCCAACCGTATACTTGCTGTCGCTGTCCTCATCTTCGACTCCCCATTCCGCTTCCACGAGCCGCTCCCGTTCCATATCCGGTAAAAGCAGCACGTTATTGCAATCTGTACGGTGAATGGTGACCCCTTTCCCGCGGGTCACAAAACCGACGATCTCGTCTCCGGGCAGAGGATTGCAGCATTTCGGAAAACGTACCGCCACATCGCTGATCCCCTTGACCACAATGCCCTCGCCCCGTCCCCGGGGAAGCATGGGCTGTGTAACCCTGGCATCGTTCTCCGTCTTTTTATTGATCTCGGCCAGCACATCCGCATCCGTAGGCGGCTTTTTGGTCTCTGCTTCGTGCAGCTCCAGAAGCTTATTGACGATCTGCCCTTCCTTCAGAGCTCCGTGCCCCACGGCCGCCACCAGGTTTTCCCAGTCCCGGAAGCCGTACTTGCGCATCAGCACTTCCTGATATGCCGGCTTGATCAGTGTGGAGGGATCGATACCCTTGGCCTTGCAGTAATTGTTCAGCAGCTCCTTGCCCCGGAGGATGTTATCCTCCTTGAATTCATTTTTGAACCACTGATTGATCTTACTACGGGCAGCGGTGGACTTGACCAGGGCCAGCCAGTCCCGGCTGGGGCCTTTGGAATTCTGGCTGGTAAGGATCTCGATACAATCACCGTTCTTGATCTCGTAATTGATGGTCACCAGCTTCCCGTTCACACGGGCGCCGATCATCTTGTTGCCCACCGCGGAATGAACGCTGTATGCAAAATCGATGGGCGTTGAACCCGCCGGAAGGTTCTTCACATCTCCGGTAGGGGTAAAGCAGTATACGCTGTCGGAAAAGAGATCCAGATCACTCTTAAGGATGTTCATGAACTCCTTGTTATCCGACATATCCCGCTGCCATTCCAGGATCTGACGCAGCCAGGCCAGTTTCTCTTCTTCCTGCAGCTCCGGCTTCTTCCCGTCCGAGGCTTCCTTATACTTCCAGTGGGCTGCGATACCGTACTCCGCGGTACGGTGCATCTCGAAGGTACGGATCTGTATCTCGAAAGGCACGCCGTTCTGTCCGATCAGCGTGGTATGCAGGGACTGGTACATGTTTTCCTTGGGAACGGCGATATAATCTTTGAAACGCCCGGGAATGGGCTTATAGATCTCGTGGATCACCCCCAGAGCCGCATAGCAGTCCTTCACCGAGGCCACGATGATACGCACCGCGAACAGATCGTAGATCTGATCGATGGTCTTGTCCTGGTTCTTCATCTTTTTATAGATACTGAAGAAATGTTTGACTCGTCCGTCGATCCTGGCTTCGATCCCGGCGTTCTTGATGTGCTTGCGCACTTCATCCACAATGTCCTGCACATACTGTTCACGGACGCTCTTTCGTTCGTCGATCTGATGTGCCAGACTCTGATAGGCTTCGGGCTCCAGATATTTCAGGCACAGGTCCTCCAGCTCCACCTTGATCTTGGAGATACCGAGACGCTGTGCGATGGGTGCATAGATGTCGATGGTCTCTCTGGCCTTTTCCTGCTGCTTTTCCGGCCGCATATGGGAAAGGGTACGCATATTATGCAGACGGTCCGCCAGCTTGATCATGATCACACGGATATCCTTGGCCATGGCCAGGAACATCTTCCGCAGATTCTCAGCCTGCACATCCAGTTTATCCGAGGAATACTGGATCTGGGACAGCTTGGTCACCCCATCCACCAGAAGAGCCACATCGGCGCCGAAGGCTTCGGTGAGCTCCTCGTTGGTCATCACCGTATCCTCCACCACATCGTGAAGTATGCCGGCGGCGATGGTCTCTTTATCCATCTCCATATCCGCCAGTATGATGGCCACACAGATGGGATGGATGATATAAGGTTCGCCGGATTTCCGCTTCTGGTCCTTATGCAGTTCACGGGCCGTGGCATAGGCCTTTTCGATCAGTGAGATATCATCCGAGGGATGGTAACGTTTTACCCTCTTGATCAGCTCCTCATAAAGGACCTCCGGAGACTGGAATTCAGCGATCTCCTCGATGCGGCCGTCATCAATGACCACCGCCGTATGTTCGTCCGTTACATCCGGTGCCGCCTCGCTGGCCTTGGCGGCAGCGGGTGCCCCAAGCGTAGCGCTTCCCAGGGGAGCCGTAACGGTGATGCGGTTTAAGAGGTCACCGGTCACCGCGGCAGCCTCGCTGGCATTTTCCCGTTCGATGGTACTTAAGAGAGCCGCAGCCGTACGCTCATCCGTGTTTGCGCTGCGGGCGTTCATCTCGGCTATGTCGGAGGCCGAAAGAGCGCGCACATCCGCCACACTTGCTATGGTCCGTCTTCTTACTTCTTCTGCCATACCGGCCTCCTCCTTTCTTTAGAATACATTGTGCGACAGAACGCTTTTCGTTTTGCCGCCCTCAAAACAGGCTCACTCGCCCTCGTAAGATACGATGCTGTCCAGACGGTATCCTGCGATCTTCTCCCGTCCCTTCAGATCCGGCAGTTCGATGAGCACACACACGCCCACAACTTCACCGCCCAGCTTCTCCACCAGCTTGATCATGGCATCCGTGGTACCGCCGGTGGCGATCAGATCGTCCACGATCAGCACCTTTGCGCCTTTTTCAAAGCTGTCGGTATGCATCTCGATCTCGGTGCTGCCGTATTCCAGATCGTAGCTCTGGGAAACGGTCTGTCCGGGAAGCTTTCCTTTCTTGCGGATCAGAACAAAGGGCTTATGCTCGCGATAAGCCATGGGTGCCCCGAAGACGAAGCCCCGGGATTCGGCCCCGGCGATCACGTCATAATCCAGATCCGAAACGGCATCACACATGGAATCCACGGCCAGCTTCAGGCCGTCCGCATTCTGTATGAGGGTCGTGATATCCCGAAACATGATCCCCTTCTGGGGAAAGTCGGGTATGGTACGGATATAATCTTTTATATCTTTCATGATTTTATAACCTCCGGGCTTTTTTCCATCTGTATATCATACCACGGTTTACATAGAAATTCAAATATTTAGACATATTGTATCGTAAATGATCTTCGGATAAAAAGCCGTCAAAAAACATTTTCTTCATGCTTGAAAGTGATCCTGATTTATGCTACTATGTTGCGAAAAGAAAATGTAACGCTTGCGGAGCTTAAAAAGGAGGTGTCTATGACTGCTAAAGAAATGATCCTGGGACGTCGGAGCATCCGTAAATACACGGATCAGCCCGTTGACGAAGCGCTTCTGCGCGAGATCGTGGAAGAAGCCTCTTATGCTCCCAGCTGGAAGCACACGCAGATCACCCGTTACACCGCCATCACGGATGCGGCTCTGAAAGAACGTATCGCCTCGGAAGCCACCACCATATGGCCCGGCAACGGCGACATCATCCGGCAGGCACCGGTACTGATGGCCATCAGTGTCATCACAAAACGCTCGGGCTACGAGAGGGACGGTTCCTTCTCCACTGCTTTTGAAGATCGTTGGGAATTCTTCGATGCAGGGATCGCCTCCCAGACCTATTGTCTGGCAGCTCATGAGCACGGCCTGGGTACCGTGATCCTCGGACTTTTCGATATCGATACCGCCACCGCTCTCATCGGCGTTCCGGAAGGACAGAAGCTGGTAGCTCTCATCCCCACCGGGTATGCGGCGGAAGAGCCCACAGCACCGAAGCGTAAAAGCACCGATGATTTATTGACCATCAAATGATAAACAGGAGAAGCCTTTAAGGCTTCTCTTTTTTAAGGAGAATTTATGAGACATTTAATGAACCCCATGGACTTTTCCGTCGAAGAGCTCAACAAGCTCTTTGACCTGGCTGCGGACATCGAAGCGCATCCGGACAAGTACGCCCACATCTGTGAGGGCAAAAAGCTGGCCACCTGTTTCTACGAGCCCAGCACCCGTACAAGGCTCAGCTTCGAGACCGCCATGCTGAATCTGGGCGGCTCCGTCATCGGCTTTTCCGATGCCGGTTCCTCCTCCGCTTCCAAAGGAGAAAGCGTATCCGATACCATTCGGGTCATCTCCTGCTTTGCGGACATCTGCGCCATGCGCCATCCGAAAGAAGGTGCTCCCATGGTAGCCGCCAGCCGCTCCTCCATCCCCGTGATCAACGCGGGAGACGGCGGACATCAGCATCCCACCCAGACCCTGACGGATCTGCTCACGATCCGCTCCCTGAAGGGCCGCCTGGACAACTTCACCATCGGACTCTGCGGCGATCTGAAATTCGGCCGCACCGTGCATTCCCTGGTGAACGCCCTGGCACGTTACAAAGACATCCACTTTGTCTTCATCTCCCCCGAGGAACTGCGCATACCCAGCTACCTTCGTGAGATGCTCTGGGACAAGGCCCTCTCCTTCGAGGAAGTGATACGTCTGGAGGATGTGATGCCGAAGCTGGACCTGCTCTACATGACCCGCGTTCAGCGTGAGCGCTTCTTCAACGAAGAGGATTACGTCCGACTGAAAGACTTTTATGTACTGACCAAGACCAAGCTGGAGCTGGCCAGGGAAGACATGCTGGTGCTCCATCCCCTGCCCCGTGTGAACGAGATATCGGTGGAGGTGGACGACGATCCCCGTGCCGTATATTTCAAGCAGGTACAGTACGGCGTATACGTCCGCATGGCCCTGATCCTGACACTTTTGGAACTGGTATAACTCATAC
>JAFZOW010000089.1 GCA_017552715.1 Lachnospiraceae bacterium | reverse complement strand
GGGTAAGGTTACGCCGAAGGGCGAGACGGATCTGACTCCGGAAGAGCGCCTGCTGCGTGCTATCTTCGGTGAAAAGGCAAGAGAAGTCCGTGACACCTCCTTAAAGGTGCCTCACGGTGAATACGGTGTGGTGGTAGATGCCAAGGTATTCTCCCGCGCTGCCGGCGATACGGAGCTTGCTCCGGGTGTGAACCAGAAGGTGCGCATCTACATCGCCCAGAAGAGAAAGATCAGTGTGGGTGATAAGATGGCCGGCCGTCACGGTAACAAGGGTGTGGTGAGCCGCGTGCTTCCTGTAGAGGATATGCCTTATCTGCCCAACGGACGTCCTCTGGATATCGTGCTGAATCCTCTGGGTGTGCCTTCCCGTATGAACATCGGGCAGATCCTGGAGATCCACCTGTCCCTGGCTGCCAAGGCCCTGGGCTTTAACGTGGCTACTCCGGTCTTTGACGGTGCCGATGAGGAAGATATCATGGACACCCTGGATCTGGCCAACGACTATGTAAACCTGGATTGGGATGAGTTCTCCAAGAAGCATAAGAGCGAGCTTCGTCCCGAGGTATATCAGTATCTGGATGAGAACAAGGCCCATCGTGAGCTGTGGAAGGGCGTGCCCATCTCCCGCGACGGTACCGTACGCCTGCGCGACGGCCGTACCGGTGAGTACTTCGATTCGCCCGTCACCATCGGCCACATGCATTACTTAAAACTGCATCACCTGGTGGACGACAAGATCCATGCACGTTCCACCGGCCCGTACTCCCTGGTTACACAGCAGCCTCTGGGCGGCAAGGCTCAGTTCGGCGGCCAGCGTTTCGGAGAAATGGAAGTGTGGGCACTGGAAGCCTACGGTGCATCCTATACCCTGCAGGAGATCCTGACGGTGAAGAGCGACGATGTGATCGGACGTGTGAAGACCTACGAAGCCATCGTCAAGGGCGAGAACATCCCCGAGCCGGGTATCCCCGAGTCCTTCAAGGTGCTGCTTAAAGAGCTGCAGAGCCTTGCTCTGGATGTACGTGTACTGGATGAAGCAGGTCACGAGGTTGAACTTAAGGAGAATGTGGACTACAACGAGAGTGAGTTCCGCTTCGACCTGGGTGAACACCATAATGATTACCGGAAGGCCGACGGCTTCGGTACCAAGACACTTACCGAGGACGGCGATCTGGAGGATGTGGAAGGGGAAGAGTTTGCGGACGAGTTTGACAATGCCGCATTGGAAGATGATTTCGCGGAGGAATTCGCGGATAGCGTGGAGGGCAACGAATAATGGCAGATTTAAAGAACAACGGCTATCAGCCGATCAGTTTTGATGCGATCCGCATCGGTCTGGCAAGCCCGGAGAAGATCCGGGAGTGGTCCACTAGGAACAATGACCCCTCTGCCGGCGTGGTAACAAAGCCCGAGACCATCAATTACCGTACGCTGAAGCCGGAAAAGGACGGACTTTTCTGCGAGCGTATCTTCGGGCCCAGCAAGGACTGGGAGTGCCACTGCGGCAAGTACCGCAAGATCCGCTATAAGGGCGTGATCTGCGATAAGTGCGGCGTGGAAGTTACTAAGAGCAATGTACGTCGTGAGCGTATGGGCCGTATCGAACTGGCGGCACCGGTCTCACATATCTGGTATTTCAAAGGCATCCCCAGCCGTATGGGCCTGATCCTGGATCTGAGTCCCAAGGAGCTGGAGCGTGTGCTGTATTTTGCGGCTTATATCGTGCTGGATCCCGGCGATACCGATCTGAAGCTTAAGCAGGTGCTTTCCGAGCGTGAGTATCAGGATGCCCGTGAGAACTTCGGTACCCGTTTCCGTGTGGGCATGGGCGCCGAGGCCATCCAGGAGCTCTTAAAGGCCATCGATCTGGAACGCGACATGGAAGAGCTGAAGAGCGAGCTGGATAACGATGCCTCCAAGGGCAACAAGCGTGCCAAGATCGTGAAGCGTCTGGAGGTCATCGAGGCCTTCCGCGAGAGCGGCAACAAGCCCGAATGGATGGTGATGGATACCATCCCGGTTATCCCTCCCGATCTGCGCCCCATGGTGCAGCTGGACGGCGGACGTTTTGCTACTTCGGACTTGAACGACCTTTACCGTCGTATCATCAACCGTAACAACCGTCTGGAAAAGCTCCTGGATCTGGGAGCTCCGGACATCATCGTACGTAACGAGAAGCGTATGCTGCAGGAAGCAGTGGACGCCCTTATCGATAACGGCCGCAGAGGCCGTGCAGTGACAGGCCCCGGCAACCGTGCCTTAAAGAGCCTTTCCGATATGCTCAAAGGTAAGACCGGACGTTTCCGTCAGAACCTGCTGGGTAAGCGTGTGGACTATTCCGGCCGTTCCGTTATCGTGGTAGGACCCGAGCTGAAGATCTATCAGTGCGGTCTGCCCAAGGAAATGGCCATCGAGCTCTTCAAGCCCTTCGTAATGAAGGAGCTGGTGGGCAAGGGGATCTGCCAGAATATCAAAGCCGCCAAGAAGATGGTGGAGAAGCAGGAGGATCAGGTCTGGGATGTGCTGGAAGAGGTCATCACCGAGCATCCCGTGATGCTGAACCGTGCTCCTACACTGCATCGTCTGGGTATCCAGGCTTTCGAGCCCATCCTGGTAGAAGGTAAAGCCATCAAGCTGCATCCCCTGGTATGTACGGCATTCAACGCCGACTTCGACGGTGACCAGATGGCCGTGCACCTTCCTCTTTCGGTGGAAGCCCAGGCGGAATGCCGTTTCCTGCTGCTTTCGCCCAACAACCTCTTAAAGCCTTCCGACGGTGCACCCGTGGCAGTGCCTTCACAGGATATGGTGCTGGGTATCTACTACCTGACACAGGAACGTCCCGGCAGCCTGGGTGAAGGGAAAGCCTTCAAGAGCGTGAACGAAGCCATACTTGCATACGAGAACGGCTATGTGGATCTGCATGCCAGGATCCGTGTTCGCATGAACCATACATTTGCGGATGGAACAGAAGTAAGCGGCATCGTTGAATCCACGCTGGGACGCTTCCTCTTTAACGAGATCCTGCCTCAGGATCTGGGCTTTGTGAAGCGCGAGAAACCCGAGGATTATCTGCTTCCCGAAGTGGATTTCCTGGTAGGCAAGAAGCAGTTAAAGCCCATCCTTGAAAAGGTCATCAACACCCACGGCGCCACAAGGACTGCCGAGGTGCTGGATGATGTAAAGGCCATCGGATATAAGTATTCCACCATCGCCGCCATGACGGTTTCCGTCTCGGATATGAAGATCCCCGAGAAGAAGGCGGAGCTTCTGGAAGAAGCCCAGAAGAAGGTGGACCACATCAATCAGCTGTACATGCGCGGCATGTCCACGGATCAGGAGCGTTACAACAACGTTATCCAGGTCTGGAAGGATACCGATGAAGCTCTTACCGTAGAGCTGATGAAGGGCCTTGACGATTATAACAACATCAAGATGATGGCTGACTCCGGAGCCCGTGGTTCCAGAGAGCAGATCAAGCAGCTGGTAGGTATGCGCGGACTGATGGCGGATACCACCGGACGTACCATCGAGCTGCCCATCAAGTCCAACTTCCGTGAAGGTCTGGACGTTCTGGAATATTTCATCAGCGCACACGGCGCCAGAAAGGGTCTGTCCGATACGGCTCTGCGTACTGCCGACTCCGGTTACCTGACCCGCCGAATGGTAGATGTGTGCCAGGAGCTGATCATCCGCGAGAGCGACTGCTGCGCCGACAGGGACGAGATCCCCGGTATGCGTCTCTCCGCTCTGATCGACGGTAAGGAAGTTGTGGAAGATCTGAGCAAGCGTATCCGCGGCCGTTATGCAGCCGAGGATGTGGCAGACGAGCAGGGCAACGTGATCGTCAAAGCCAATCATATGATCACACCCAAGCGTGCGACAGCCATCATGGAAGCAGGCATCACTTCGGTACGTACCCGTACCATTCTTACCTGCAAATCCCATGTGGGTATCTGCGCAAAGTGCTACGGTGCCAACATGGCTACCGGTGAGGCAGTGCAGGTAGGTGAAGCCGTAGGTATCATCGCGGCACAGTCCATCGGTGAACCCGGTACCCAGCTGACCATGCGTACCTTCCATACCGGTGGTGTGGCCGGTAACGATATCACGATGGGTCTTCCCCGAGTGGAAGAGCTTTTCGAAGCAAGAAAGCCCAAGGGTCTTGCCATCATCGCTTCCATCGGCGGTGAGGTGAGCATCGTTGAGAGCAATAACAAGCGCGAGATCGTCATCCGTAACGATGAAAAGGATAAGAGCTACGAGATCCCTTACGGCGCACGCATCAAGGTGACCGAGGGACAGGTTGTGGAAGCCGGTGATGAACTTACCGAAGGTTCCGTGAACCCTCACGACCTGCTGGAGATCAAGAAGATCGAAGCCGTGGAAAACTACCTGATCCGCGAAGTTCAGAAAGTGTACAATATGCAGGGCGTGGATCTGGCCGATAAGCACATCGAAGTTATCGTGCGCCAGATGCTGAAGCGTCAGCGCGTGGAGGATCCCGGAGATACGGATCTTCTTCCCGGTGCCATGGTTGACCGCCTGGAGATCGAAGATATGAACGAGCGTCTCACAGCGGAAGGAAAGAATCCCATCGTGGCTACCGATATCGTGCTGGGTATCACCAAGGCAGCTCTGGCAACCAACTCCTTCCTGTCGGCCGCATCCTTCCAGGAAACCACGAAGGTGCTGACCGAAGCGGCCATCAAGGGCAAGACCGATCCTCTGATCGGACTTAAGGAAAACGTGATCATCGGTAAGCTGATCCCTGCAGGAACCGGTATACGCCGTTATCGCGATGTACGTCTGGATGTGGACCAGCTGGAGATCGAAGATACCATCGATTTCGATGAAGAGCCGGAAGAGGACGAGTACTTCGACGAGCCCGAGACCGCTGAGGAGGGTGAAGAGACCATCCTGGAGCTGGAAGAGGCCGGTGTGACCACAGAAGAATAAGAATAAGCTCAGGGAGGGGACAGCGTGACTGTCCCCTCTATTTTTTTAGATAAAGCAGGAAGCTTTCCTGCTTTTGATCGAGAGGAGAAAGATAAATGAACATAGCGGAAAAAGCCTTTTGCAGGGTCTTTCAGTTTGGCTTTAAGGTAGCCATTCCCCTGCTTCCTTACCGGAATCCGCAGGTCCTTAACTCCGTGGACCAGATCCCGAAGATCCTGAAGGAGAAAGGACTGAGCCGCCCCCTGCTGGTAACGGATGCATCCATCCGGGGCTTCGGGATAACAAAACATCTGGAAGAGCTGCTGGAAGACGGTGATTTTCAGCTGGCGGTCTTCGATTCTGTGCAAAGTAACCCGACTGTGCAAATCATAGAAGCGGCCAGACAGCTTTATCTTGAGAAAAACTGCGACTGTCTCATCGGCTTCGGCGGCGGATCCTCCATGGATACGGCCAAGGCGGTGGGGGCGCTCATTGCCAGACCCGACGCTTCACTGGAACAGCTGGGCGGGATACTGCGGATCTGGAAGCGTACACCTTTTACCATTGCCATTCCCACCACGGCCGGCACCGGCAGCGAGACCACCGTGGCAGCGGTGGTGGTGGACGAGGAGAGCGGCCATAAATACGCCCTGATGGACTTCCCCCTGATCCCGGATGTGGCGGTACTGGATCCCGAGACTACCCGGAGCCTTCCGCCCCGTATCACGGCGGGCACGGGTATGGATACCCTGGCCCATGCGGTAGAGGCCTATATAGGCCGTTCCACCACAAAACTGACGAGACGGGAGGCACTGCGCTGTGTGCGTCTGGTCTTTGCCAATCTGGAAAAGGCCGTGAAGAACGGAAACAATATGAGAGCCAGAAGGAATATGCTGCGGGCTTCCTATCTGGGAGGAGCCGCCTTTACCGTGTCCTACGTGGGCTATGCCCATGCGGTGAGCCATTCCTTAAGCGGGCGCTACAACCTGCCTCATGGGGAGACCACGGCCATCCTGCTGCCTTATGTGCTGGAAGCATACGGCAGCTGTATCTATCCCCAGCTGAAGGCCCTGGCGGTGGCAGCCGGAGTGGCGAAGCTGGATACGGAAGAAGCGGAAGCCGCACAGGCCTTTATCCGGGCAGTGTGGAAGCTGAACGAGAGCATCGGTATCGGTACAAAGATACCGCAGATCAAAAAAAAAGATATCCCCGGTCTGGCCGGTATGGCTGCAGCAGAGGGGAACCCCGTTTATCCCGTGCCGGTGCTGATGGATGCCCGGGCACTGGAACGTTTCTATTATGATATATCTGAGGACGGAGGGACGAGAGTATGAGCCGTACGGAAGAGATCCTGAAAAAACAGAGGGCATTCTTTGAGGAGGGTTCCACCCTGCCTCTGGGAGTGCGGGAAAGTGCGCTGAAAAAGCTTTATCGCGCCATAAAGAATAATGAAGACCGCATCCTTGCGGCCCTGCGCAGCGATCTGGGAAAAGGCGGTATGGAAGCCTTCATGTGTGAAGTGGGTCTGGCCTTAAGCGAGATCACTCATATGCTGAAGAACCTGAAGCGTTATTCCGCCACAAGGCTGGCCATCACCCCCATCACCAATTTTCATGCCGACAGCCTGATACGGCTTGTTCCCAAGGGAAACGTACTGATCATGAGCCCCTGGAACTATCCCTTCCTGCTGACCATGAGCCCCATGATCGATGCCATCGCCGCGGGGAATACCGTGATCGTAAAACCCAGTGCCTATGCATCGGCCACCTCGGAGCTTATCGCCGAGCTGATCGCGGATACTTATAAGGAAGAATATGTGGCCTGCATTACCGGAGGGCGCGTTCAGAATCAGGAGCTCTTAAGCCTTAAATTTGATCATATCTTTTTCACCGGCAGCCAGGCCGTGGGACGGGAAGTCCTGCGCAGGGCGGCGGAGCATCTGACCCCTGTGACCCTGGAGCTGGGAGGAAAGAGCCCCTGTATCGTGGACGGCTCCGCCAATCTGAAACTGGCGGCAAGGCGCATCGTCTTCGGTAAGTTCCTAAACTGCGGTCAGACCTGCGTGGCCCCGGATTACATCCTCTGCGAGGAATATGTGAAGGACGAGCTCATAGCTCATATCAAAAAAGAGATCCGGCGTCAGTTCGGAAAGGATCCCCTTAAGAATAAGGATTACGGAAAGATCATCAATGAAAAGCATTTCCGTCGTATCCTGGGGCTCATCGATCCCCAAAAGCTGGTCTGCGGCGGGGAGTCGAAGGAAGAGGAGCTCCGCATTGCCCCCACGGTGATGGAAGGCGTGAAGTGGGAAGACAGGGTCATGGGGGAGGAGATCTTCGGGCCCGTCCTGCCCATACTTACTTTTGAACGAATCGAGGAGGTGCGGGAGCAGATCGAAGCCCATGCCCATCCCCTGGCACTGTATATCTTCTCCAGGGATAAGGACAATATCCGTTATATCTTGAACCGCTGCCGTTTCGGCGGAGGCTGCATCAATGATGTGGTGGTACACCTGGCCACACCCGAGCTGCCCTTCGGCGGCTTCGGCGAGAGCGGCATGGGAGCCTATCACGGGAAGTTCGGCTTTGAGACCTTCTCCCACAAGTGCAGCATCCTGGACAAGAAGCAGTGGCTGGATCTGCCCATGCGCTACCAGCCCTACCGGAAGATCTACGAGGCCATGCTTAAGGCCTTCCTTAAATAAAAACTTACCCTTGACAGTGTAATAGTCAGTAAGTATAATAATTGAGCGTGCGTTTATGCGCATGCTCAGTTTTATTATGGAAGAAAGGAGGTGAACAGAATGCCGACATTTAATCAGCTGGTTAGAAAGGGCCGCGAGACTTCCGTAAAGAAGTCCACCGCACCGGCGCTCCTTAAGGGCTACAACTCTCTGCACAAGCGCGCGATCGATACGAATTCGCCGCAGAAGAGAGGTGTGTGCACCGCAGTGAAGACCGCCACCCCCAAGAAGCCTAACTCCGCTCTGCGTAAGATCGCCCGTGTGCGTCTTAGTAACGGTATCGAAGTTACGAGCTATATCCCCGGGGAAGGCCACAATCTGCAGGAGCACAGCGTGGTTCTGATCCGTGGCGGACGTGTAAAGGATCTGCCCGGTACCATATACCATGTTATCCGTGGTACGCTTGATACCGCAGGTGTTGCCAACAGGAAGCAGGCGCGCTCCAAGTACGGCGCAAAGCGTCCTAAGGACAAGAAGTAAGAGGCCTGGGTATCACGTAAAAGTTAATGTCGGAGTTCTGTTTCATCTTTAGTGATAGGGAAGGACAGCGCGAACACATTGGACTTTAAGGAGCTGGCTGAAATAGCTTATCGGTTTTTCGCAGAACGGATTTTCGTGTTCGAAGAAGAGGAAGGAGCCGTAGCGGGCTACGGTGACTGACGATGATGAAGATACACGGAAATACGGGCAAGAAAAAGCGGAAGATATTTCGAGACAGATCCGAAATGTGAGTACCTGTGATTTAATCGAAAGTATGTGATTAAGGAGGGAAGAACCGTGCCACGTAAAGGACACATTCAAAAGAGAGACGTCCTGGCAGATCCTTTGTACAATGACAAGGTCGTTACCAAGCTGATCAACAACATCATGCTTGACGGCAAGAAGGGCGTAGCCCAGCGCATTGTATATCATGCATTTGCCAAGGTCGAAGAGAAGAGCGGGAAGCCGGCCCTTGAGGTGTTCGGTGATGCTATGAACAACATCATGCCCATGCTCGAAGTTAAGGCGAGACGTATCGGCGGTGCCACTTATCAGGTGCCCATCGAGGTGCGTCCCGACAGGCGTCAGGCCCTTGCCCTGCGCTGGCTTACCATGTTTGCCCGGAAGCGTTCCGAGAAGACCATGGAAGATAAGCTGGCCGGCGAGATCATGGACGCAGCAAACGCAACCGGTGCTGCCGTAAAGCGTAAAGAAGAAATGCACCGTATGGCAGAAGCTAACAAGGCGTTTGCACATTACAGATTCTGAGGAAAGGAGGGAACATAAGTGGCTGAAAGAGAATACCCCTTAGAGCGTACCAGAAATATCGGTATCATGGCTCATATCGACGCGGGTAAGACCACGCTGACCGAGCGTATTCTTTATTACACCGGCGTCAACTACAAGATCGGCGATACGCACGAGGGGACTGCGACCATGGACTGGATGGAGCAGGAACAGGAAAGAGGTATCACGATCACATCAGCCGCTACGACCTGCCACTGGACTCAGCAGGAGAACTGCAAGCCCAAGCCCGGTGCACTGGAGCATCGTATCAATATCATCGATACTCCGGGCCACGTGGATTTCACTGTGGAGGTTGAGCGTTCACTCCGTGTATTGGACGGCGCTGTAGGCGTTTTCTGTGCAAAGGGCGGTGTTGAGCCCCAGTCGGAAAATGTGTGGCGTCAGGCCGATACCTATAACGTACCCCGTATGGCCTTCATCAACAAGATGGACATCATGGGTGCGAATTTCTACGGTGCCGTGGATCAGATCCGCAACCGCCTGGGCAAGAATGCCATCATTCTGCAGCTGCCCATCGGTAAGGAGGATCAGTTCAAGGGTATCATCGACCTCTTTGAGGAGAAGGCTTACATCTATAACGATGACAAGGGAGATGACATCTCCATCGTGGATGTACCCGATGATATGAAGGACGATGCGGCACTTTACCGCAGTGAGCTGATCGAGAAGGTCTGCGAACTGGACGACGATCTGATGGAGAAATTCCTTGAGGATCAGGTTCCTACCGTGGACGAGATGAAGGCAGCTCTGCGGAAGGCTACCTGCGAATGCAGAGCCGTTCCGGTCTGCTGCGGTTCCGCTTACCGGAACAAGGGCGTACAGAAGCTTCTGGACGCTGTTCTGGAGTATATGCCCGCACCTACGGATATCCCCGCCATCAAGGGCGTGGACCTGGACGGCAACGAGGTAGAGCGTCACAGCTCCGATGCCGAGCCTTTCAGTGCTCTGGCATTCAAGATCATGGCCGATCCTTTTGTAGGTAAGCTGGCATTCATCCGTGTTTATTCCGGTACCATGAATTCCGGTTCCTACGTGCTCAATGCGACCAAGGACAAGAAGGAACGTGTGGGCCGTATCCTGCAGATGCATGCCAACAAGCGTGCCGAGCTGGAGAAGGTCTATTCCGGAGATATCGCGGCGGCTGTGGGCTTCAAGTTCACCACCACCGGCGATACGATCTGCGATGAGCAGCACCCGGTTATCCTTGAGAGCATGGAGTTCCCCGAGCCCGTTATCGAGCTGGCCATCGAGCCCAAGACCAAGGCTGGCCAGGGCAAGATGGGCGAAGCTTTGGCCAAGCTGGCCGAAGAAGATCCTACCTTCCGTGCTCACACCAATGCCGAGACCGGTCAGACCATCATCGCCGGCATGGGCGAGCTGCATCTGGAGATCATCGTGGATCGTCTGCTGCGTGAGTTCAAGGTAGAAGCCAATGTCGGTGCACCTCAGGTGGCATACAAGGAAGCGTTTACCAAGCCTGTGGAAGTGGATTCGAAGTATGCCAAGCAGTCCGGCGGCCGCGGTCAGTACGGTCACTGTAAGGTTAAGTTCGAGCCCATGGATCCCAACGGTGAGGAGACCTTCAAGTTCGAATCCACCGTGGTGGGCGGCGCTATCCCGAAGGAATACATTCCTGCGGTAGGCGAAGGTATCGAGGAGGCGGCAAAGGCCGGCATCCTGGGTGGCTTCCCTGTGCTGGGCGTGCACGCCAATGTGTACGACGGTTCCTATCATGAGGTAGACTCGTCCGAAATGGCTTTCCATATCGCCGGTTCCATGGCCTTCAAAGAGGCTATGCAGAAGGGCGGTGCGGTGCTCCTTGAGCCCATCATGAAGGTAGAAGTGACCATGCCCGAAGAGTACATGGGCGACGTGATCGGTGATATCAACAGCCGTCGCGGACGCATCGAAGGCATGGACGACCTGGGCGGCGGCAAGATCGTGCGCGGTTACGTGCCTCTGGCCGAGATGTTCGGTTATTCCACCGACCTGCGAAGCAAGACCCAGGGCCGCGGCAACTATTCCATGTTCTTTGAAAAGTACGAACAGGTACCCAAGAACATTCAGGAGAAGGTGCTTGCAGCCAAAGGAAATTAAGATAAAACCACTTGAAAAATCACGTCAAATCGAATATAATGATGCACAGTGATTTTTGAACCATTTTAAGGAGGATAAGACAAAATGGCAAAGGAGAAATTTAACAGATCCAAACCCCACTGTAACATCGGTACCATTGGTCACGTTGACCATGGTAAGACCACTCTGACGGCTGCTATCACCAAGGTGCTGTCCGAACGCGTTGCAGGTAACACGGCGACCGATTTCGAGAATATCGATAAGGCTCCCGAGGAGAGAGAGCGTGGTATCACCATTTCCACAGCACACGTGGAGTACGAGACCGAGAAGCGTCACTACGCACACGTTGACTGC
>JAFZOW010000088.1 GCA_017552715.1 Lachnospiraceae bacterium | reverse complement strand
GATACTGGCAATCCGGGAACAGATCGACAATATTTGACGGAAGCGTTGGCGGGATGTAAGATAATAATCAAATCTGGTTAGAATCATCTATCCTTGGATCAATCTCATTCCTGTCAACTGACGATTCCTTTACGCCATCGGGGGGCGTTTTTTTCTTGCAGATATCGGAGAATTCTGATAAAATGATAACTTAGGATAATATGGGAGAGGTATAGCTATGGATTATGATCTGATAGTTAACGGCCTTAATAAGATCGCAAGTGTTCTGTCCGTACAGATGAACCCGGACGGCTCCTGCGGCGAGATCTGTGTGGAAGCGGCAAACGATATCTATCTGGAGTCCGTGCACGTAAAGCGCGAAGACTTCGTCCCGGGAAAGCCATACAGCTGTTATGTTCCGCCCACACGCAATTACGAGGACATGAGCTACCGCTGCGTGAAGGAAAACCGTCTGGTCCACTTCTATATCCATGTGGGCTTATACAACGCCTGGATGGAAGTTTACATGCTGCCTCTTAAATCCGAAGAAGCGGATAAAGGCTATTACCTCTTTTCCTACGATATGAAAGCAGGGCCGGAAGCGGAAAAGCTTGCGGATCTGGAACCCGAGATCGCCATGAAGGTGCTCCAGATCACCATGAAGCTGCGTGAAAGTGCCGATTTCAACGAGGGAGTGGACTCGGTCCTCCATGATATACGCCTGAACTGCGAGGCGGAAAGATGCTGCATCCTGCTTACGGATTTCAAGGAAAAACAGTGTTCCGTTCTGTCTGCGGACGCCTCCGTGGAAGAGACCTCGGACGAAGACCTGAAGTTCCTGCAGGAAGAGACCTTCTTCCATATCGTGGAAAGCTGGGATAAGCTCATCGAGAAGAGTAACTGCTATATCATACATGATAAGAACGAGCTGGAGACTATAAAAGAATCAAATCCTGTCTGGTACGATTCGCTGAAGAAGATAGATGCATACAGCATGGTGATCTATCCCCTGAAAGCCAACGGCGGGACCATAGGCTATGTATGGGCCATCAATTTTAACAGTGATAATACGCTGCGGATCAAGTCGATCCTGGAGATCACGGCCTTTCTTCTGGCCTCCGAGATCGCCAATCAGCAGCTGCTGAAAAAGATGAAGCTGCTGAGTGATACGGATCTTCTGACCGGTCTTTTGAACCGTAATGCCATGAACAACCGTGTTACGGATATTGTGACGGGAGAAGTAAAGCTGGGCGGGAAATACGGTGTCATTTTTGTGGATCTGAACGGCTTGAAGACCGTGAATGACAGGGATGGTCATCCGGCCGGTGACAGGCTGCTGAAAGGAACGGCCAATTTGCTTAAGGAGTGCTTTGCCGACCAGGAGATCTACCGCGTGGGCGGAGACGAGTTCCTGATCCTTGTTACGGGATGCAGCGAAGAGGAATTTAATGCGCTTGCGGATAAGCTGAAAAAGGCTTCCGAAGGCTCAAAGGATATCCGGGTCGCCCTGGGCACCTGCTTTGGTGATGAGAGCCTGGATATACGTACGGCGATGCATCTTGCGGATGAGCGGATGTATAAGGACAAAGGAGAGTTTTACAGAACGCATCCCGAATTTAACCGCAGGAGCAGGGAATCCTGAAAGCCTGTCAATACTATTTCTACACGTTGATAAAGGAATGCTGAAAGGATACTAACTAGAAATGAAACAGTTTTTCAGAAACTATACAGGCAGGATATCGGCAGTACTTACGCTGATCATGCTGCTGAGCTATATAGGTGCGGCTTATTCGCTGAGCACACAGGCAGCCGATGTGAGCGGCAATGCGGCCCAGAGTGCAAATGTTGCGGAAAGTGCCAACGGCGCGGAAAGTAAGAATGCTGCGGAGAGTGGGAATACCGCTTCCGGCAGCGGGAATGTTGCGGCGGAAAGCGATAATGCAACAGCCACGCCTTCCGGAAAGACAGTTTCCTCCGGCAGTACCGTAACGCCCACGGGCAAAGCTGTTCCTGAGGAAAAAGAGGCAGACATGGAAGAACCCGGGATCGAGGGAAGCGATGATATCACACCCGATCCGCAGGATGCCGCCGTACCGGAAAAGCTGGATGCTGCCGGCAATGTGAACTATTCCACCGTGCTTAAACGTGCCAGGAACTTCGGTATCACTGCGGCCTATCTGCACAATCACGGCCATATGGAGACCACCTTTGCCGTAAAGGAATACAATAACGGCAGCGAGAACAATGATGTGGACTTCATCAACGGAACGGCCCAGTTCATCATCGGATCTTTAAGCAGCGGAAGCCACAAGATCACCTTCGGCCCCGCTCATTACGATAACGAAGGTGAAAGTCACGCCGTAGATACCTTCAATATCGAGACCACGCCGGAAGTGGCTGCGGGCTATCAGAGTCCCTATACCAAAAAGGGCGACGGAAGCTTTATCGATGCAGCCGGTGAATGCGGCAACTTCTCTTTCCAGACTGCTTTCTTCCGTGACCGTAATGCGGGGATCCCTGCGGTAGAGATCTCACAGCGTTCAAAGAGTGCCATCGACAACAATATCGACGGCATCATCGAAAATGCCGATGAGCGTTCCGTGGAATTCTCCGGGAAAGCCGCCGGTGCGAATTCTGCGAAGTATGCCCTTAAATATGATGATTACGTCGAAAAGGGCGCGGACGGCAAGTGGAAAGATGACAAGTGCTATCTGGACCTGAAGAAAGATGTGTTCAAAGGCAAGGTAGTTTACATCAATGTGGATGATAAACTGGCGAAGTGCATCGCTAAAACAGGAGACCTGCGCATCACCAAGTATTCCTCCACCATCATAGTCTTTAATGTGGAAGCCGGTGTAACGAACAACGGCTCTGCATTCCACGTGGATAAGTGCTGCGTTACGGCAGTGGATGATGCGGATCCCACAAAGAAGATC
This sequence comes from Lachnospiraceae bacterium, assembly GCA_017552715.1. GTDB lineage: Bacteria > Bacillota > Clostridia > Lachnospirales > Lachnospiraceae > NK4A136. Next base: position 43,535 of record JAFZOW010000088.1, on the reverse strand, counting down.
GAAGTCACGTCCCATACGGATGTGAACGGGCAGATGAACGGGGAAGCCAATAATACTGCCGTGGATGCCGAGATCTGCCAGAAGCTGATCTGGAACATCCGCTCCGCGGGCAATGTGGAACTGAACATCGCTTCGGGTACCTTCCTGGCCCCTTATGCGAATACCGTAACCGTGACCGGTTCCGCTTCCGGCTGGCTGGTGGCCGGCGGCAAGGTGGAACTGAAGTGCCAGTGGCACTATATCTACCAGGGTTCCAGTGAGAACGTGCGTACCAACGGTGTGGACGAGATCAACTTCTCCCTGCGTAAGGCCTTTACGGAAAGCTATACCACACGCAATGCCGCCAATAAGCTGATCGAGGATTCCGGGGTGCCTTCCGCGGAAGGAGATTTCACCTTTGACTGGTATGCAACGGATGCCGACTACAATACTGCCGGGAAAACAGCCGTTAAGTGTAAGAACTATGCCACCGGTATGGTGGATTTCCCGGTACTTAAGTACAATGCGGCCACGGATAAGAACAAGACCTTCCATTATGTGATCAGGGAGAGTGAGACAAAGAACGAGAAGGCGTCTGCGCTTTCCACGGGCTATTTCGCCATTGATGTGCAGGTAGTGGAAGCTGTGGACGGCCTGGACTACAAGGTCAGCTATAAGTATTTCCTGCGTTCGACGGATGCGAATCCCTATAAGTCCGTTACGGATCCCTTCATCGTAAGCGGACCTACCGTTGACCTGGGAGCTTTCTACAACCTTACCACGGAGGAGGAACCTGCCACTCCTACACCGACCCCCACGCCCTCCGGTAATTCCGTGGCCAGTGCCAACTTTGTCATTTCCAAGGTGCTGACGGACAAAGCCAGCGGAAGCGCCAAGTCCCCTGCGGGCTTTAAGGTGCGCTTTACCCGTATCATCGACGGTAATCCGGGGACTACCGACTACAAGGTGTTTACGGAACGCGGTTCTTCCAAGATCACCATCAAGGTAAAATCCGCAGGTGTCTACCGTTACGAGATGGCCGAAGTGAATGACGGCCTGCCGGGTATAGAATACGATGCAAAAGTATATGATGTGGTGATCACGGCCACGCTGGCGGAAAACGGAGTGGATCTGAACCCCGTTGCCGATGTAAAGATCACCGAAAGGGAGAGCGGTGCGGTTGTGACCGGAGGTGAAGTGATCTTCCGTAACAGCTACAGCCCCGAATCGGTCAAGGTAGCCATCGAAGCCGAAAAGCAGTATAACGGGGATCTGAGCAGCGGCCGTTTCGAGTTCATCCTTACCCGTCTGGACGGGAGCGGAAATCCCGTATCCACTCATACGGCAACCAATGTGGGCTCGAAGATCAGCTTTGAGCAGGAGTTTACCGAAGCAGGCACATACCGCTATACCCTTGAGGAAAAAGCAGGGGATAGGGATGACATCACTTATGATACGAAAAAGTATGAGCTGAGCGTGATCGTTAAGGACATGGGGACCGGAAAGCTGACGGCTTCCATCAGCAGCAATGTGGCAAAACCTGTCTTTACCAATACTCTGCAGAATGCGGGGGATAAGAAGTTCTTCGGTATCGAAGTCAAAAAGCATATGAGCGGCGACTGGACCGACAGCGACCTGAAGGGCGGCGAGTTCTCCTTTACCCTGGATTTCCGGGGGAAGAAGTATACGGCGGTCAATGAGGCCGGAGGCACTGTCCGCTTTACCGACATCCCCCTTCCCGCTGCCGCCGGGGATTACGCCTTCACCGTCTCGGAAACAGGTGCTGCAGCGGATCTTGAAACGGAATCTGACGGACATCTCACGCTGGATACTGCCAAGCTCAACGGTACCGTGACGGTGGCTGACGCAGCGGATCCCGTGATCAGCTTTGCCGACGGGAAGAACAGCTTTACCAACAACTTTGTCTATAACAACGGGCGCTTTTATGTGAGCGTCAACAAAGTGGTGGAGACCGCGGACGGTGCATCTCTGGGCGGTGCCAAAATGGTATTTACCCGGGATACGGACGATTTTGATCTGCGTGACAGCCGCGTCAGGGTGACCCAGGGCGGACAGCCGGCCAGGGACCTGGATGTGAGCCGCCGTGCCATCCGCTTTACCACCGTTTCGGGGAACCTGACGGTGATCACGGGCATTCCTTCCGGTTCCTATACCCTTACCGAGATTGAAGCGCCGGAGGGCTATAAGCTTTCCCGGCCCGTGCATTTTACCGTGGATGCGGACGGAAAGGTGACCAGCAGCGGCGAGGTGCGCGGAGCCACAGTGGTGATGATCGACGATCCCTACCCGGCAACGCCTACCCCTACTCCTTCGCCTACCGTTAAGCCTACGCCTACAAAGAAGGCAACGGTTACGCCCACACCTACCAAAAAGGTAACGCCTACCCCTACAAAGAAGGGTTCACCCACACCTACAAAGAAGGTGTCGGTCACACCTACCGGGAAGACTTCCGGTACACCTACGGTGGTGACCCGCGGAAGCGGCACTACCCGGGGAGAGAGGGATTCTTCGCCCAAGACCGGCGACCGGAAGAATCCGGCCGGTATCCTGGCAGCAGTGGGCTCCATGTGCCTGCTGGCACTGCTGGGCATCAATCTGATGGAAAAGAAGCGGAAGGACGAAACGAAGTAATGCGTTTTATCTGCTTTACCGCCGGGGAAGAAAATCCGCTCTTTGACCGGATGTTTGCCGATCTGGCGGGGGACAGCCGTGTACGTATGGTATCCGGCCTGCCCCGGCATTCCTCCGCGCTGTGGAAACTGCATCATAAACGGGGGCTGAACCGGAAACGGCCTGCCCCGTTCCGCTCTGTATGGTCGGATAAAGCTTTCGAGGCAATGGTACGGGAAGAGGCATCTGCTTCTACCGGGCTTTGCCTCCTTTTTAATAATTTTTCCCTGCGTTTTTTTGAACCTTCCCAGCTGAAGCACTGGAAGAAGGACTATGGTGTAAAGCTGGTGCTCTGTTTCATCGACAGGGCGGTGAGCTGGTTTTCCGCGGAAGCCCTGATGCTTACAGAGCATGTGGACTTTGACCGTATATACAGCTACTCCCGTCCCGATGCGGAAAGCATGGGCTGGGAATTCTTTGACTGCTATTATTCCAAAGCGGAAGCGGAGGGAGAAGGGGAAGAGAGCGATCTATATTTCTGGGGCTCGGATACGGGCCGCAGGAAGATGCTGGAGGAGATCTTCCTTCATGTGACGGGCCTTGGGAAAAAAGTCCGTATGGGGATATGCTATGCCCAGGGGGACAGCCCGCGACTGCCGGGGATAAGCTACGATGAACCCCGGGAATATGAAGAGATCTTAAAAGACATCGCGGGGGCGAAGGTGCTTCTGGATATCATTGACGGGAAGGGCGGCGTGAGCCTGCGCTACCATGAGGCGGCAGCTTACGGGAAAAAGCTCATCAGCAACAATCCCGAGATAAAGCGTATGCGTCTTTACGATCCGTGTCAGATGCTCTATATCACATCATGCAGCGATATCCCCGCTTCGTTTTTTGAAGAGGAAGCAGCGATACAGCCTTATTCCGGGGAGTTCTCTCCCCTTCACTGGATCGATCAGCTGGAAAAGTATTTTATATAAGCTTCTATGGTCTTCGGCAGACTGCCGTACTCTTTCTTTGTTTTGTCGTATTTCGTTAACAGGAGTTTAAGCTGCTTGGCGGCTTTCCCGTCGTGACGGCGGACAAGATCCGCATACATGGGATTGCTCTCCAGGCGTTTGCGTATCTCCGCGGAGAAGGGACAGTAGGAGAAGAGTATGCGTTTTGCCACCTTGGTAAGCCGCGGCGAGCCATGGGCTTCAAAGCGTATCCACTGGATATAATCCAGCACAAAGACATTTTCAAAACTGTTCTTACAGCTTAAGATCTCGGACTTGACCTTTTCACGGGCATCCGGCGACAGTTCGCTGTTCTTGCGGTAGAACTGCAGGTAATCGCAGTAATCGGCGGTAAGGGAAGGATCTGAAACATCGTTCCAGCGGGCCCCCTGTACACGGCGGCAGATCTGCCAGCGGAACTGGGCGGCCATACGCAGCTGGATCAGGGAAAGATCCTCGCTGCAGAAGATGGGTAGGAACATACGTGCCGGAGTATCCCGGTGCACACCGGCGATCTCCTGCCAGAGTCCGCCGCGGCTGCCTACCATGGGCAGCAGTATCACATCCGGCATAACCTCCAGGAGTATGGTCTCCCGGGGCAGCTTATAATCAGGGTTCTGGTACAATGCCTCCCGGAAGAAAAGGGAGTAATCGGTCTTTTTGATATCGGCCCAGTTTTTCTCGATGGCGGCAGCCGTAACAAGGGTCTGCTCCAGGGAACGTACGATGTTGTGGGCCGAGAGCAGCGGACAGAACACGCTGGGACGTCCCGAGGCGATACGCATTCCCAGATGGAAAAAGTTATCCAGCTCGAAACGCATGCGCTCACGGGGAGAGTTCAGATAGCGTTTCTCCTGCTCCTCGGTGATATCCCCGCTCTGACGGCGGCTACGCAGCCACTGGGGGTAATCCTGTTCAAATTCGTTCTTGGAAGGCTCCCTGGCGCCCCGGTATATGGCGGAGAGCCATTCGAATATGGTATAGATATGCTTCGGCGGGGCCGCCTCTTTGTTGGCTTTGTCGGAAAAGCCCACCAGTTCCAGTTCTTCCTCTTCGTCGGCCTGTTCCACCTGCTCCAGCAGCTTCAGCAGCTGCAGGGCGTTCTCCCTTCCCGTCAGTTCTTCGTCCATGTAGCCGAAGCAGAGGAAGAGTCGTACGGCAGCAGGAGGACGGCGCCTGTCCTCCATGGCCTGCAGGACGGCACTCTCGTAAAGGTCGAAAAAGCCTTTGGACAGATCTTTGCGAAGACGCCGTACTTCGTTGTCGGCAGAGTTCTTGTCGTTTAAAGCCTTGTATTCATCTATCATTTCCCGGAAGCGTTCTTCCTCGGCTTCATCCAGCTGGGTATAAGCCAGGATACGGTCCAGGGAACGTTCCAGCTGGCGGAAAGGATCATCCTCCCCCGTACTTTCTGCCGCTTTTGTCTCCGCCGGTACTTCCGCGGGAACGGGAGCGGCTTTCTGACGGTATTTATCAAGTATGCTTTCGGGCACCAGTCCCGTCTTTTCCAGGGCGGTGACGTAAGCTGCCAGTTTTTTGTCTATATATTCGCAGACCTTGGGATTATATCTGCAGCGCTGCTTTAAGTTTGTATAAAGGTCGTAAAGATCTGCTTCCGATTCGTACTGTACCCGCACACCGTTGCTGTAATTTTCCAGCTGGTCGAAAAGACGGCGGATCAGCTGGATGTGGCTTACGGATTCCAGGATGGCGGCAGTGGTCAGGGAAGTGTGAACGGAATAAAAGTTTTTCTTGATACCGGAAGGCATGAGGCCCAGCTGGTCGTAATAATCCCCCAGCCAGTCCGGAAGATCGGTCTCGGGAATGAACTGCTCCAGTTCCTCGGCAAGAGGCCAGGACTGTATCTCGAAGGAGCCGCTAACGCAGAGCTTACGGTAATCGGCGTAGCCCTGGCTGATGGTCCTTTTAAGGAGTTCGGCCCGGCGCAGGTTGCGTTTGTAATGCCCCAGCAGGGAAAGGGTCATGGCGGCATTCGCGCTCACCAGCACATCACATTCCCCGGAACGGGCTTTTACGATGGGGTCTACATCGGATTTGCGGCGGAAAGGCCAGGATTCCAGGGTGCAGGTTTCTTTGGCAACATAGGTATAGTTGTAGTTTTCACCGGGGAATTCAAAAAGGCCCAGGATCGCGCCCCGTTCCGCCGTGATGCGGAATTCCGACCCGATGATCTCTACTTTGCCGCTGGTCACCAGTTCAAGTTTTTCGACTTTATCGGCATCCGTGTGGATCACGGATCCGGATTTGATCTCGGGTTGAAAAGGATGAGTATCCTGTCCCTGTGTAGCTGCGCCCATTTTGTCTACCTCGTATTTACTCATAATATCAGAAAAGCAGGCAGTTGAAAAGATTACATAACACGGATGATAGACCCTGATACCATTCTATGGTATACTCAGAATATGTATACGATACTGCTGGTGGAAAATGACAGAGACTGTGCCCGGGAGATCGGGGATTTTCTGAAGCTGCACGGGCTGGAGCATTATCTCGAGACAGATGCTTCCGCAGCCCTGGCCCTGCTCAGTCACAAACGCTATGATGCGGTGATCCTGAACGGGGATGCGGTGGCCGCGGACATACGCCGCTACCTTTCGAAGCTTCGGGAATACTGTGATGCGCCTCTCTTTTTCCTGAGTGCGGGTGCCGCGGAGGAGGATGCCATCCGGGCCCTGGATGCCGGAGCGGATGATTATATCCGCAAGCCTCTGCGTCCCGGTGAGCTGAGCGCCCGCATCCTGGCCGCCCTGCGCGCCCGTGAGCGTTATCTCAGGGACAGTGATGAGGAGCGTGCCGTGATCGAAATGCGGGGGATACGTCTCGATCCCATCCGTCGCCGGGTATGGGTGCGCCGGAGGGAAAAGAGCTTTACCCGCAGGGAATACGAGCTCTTATTGTATTTTATGGAGCATCCCGACCAGCCTTTTACCCGGGAGGCCCTGTACCGTGCGGTCTGGAAGGATGAGGCCGTGGGAGGCCTGGCCACGGTGACCGTGCATATCCGTAAGCTGAGGGCCAAGCTGGAGGAACGGCCGGGAGAGCCGGAGCTGATCTCCACCGCCTGGGGGGTGGGTTACGTCTTTCGGAGCGAAGGGGCTTAAGCTTTACAAAGACCCCGTAAATATGCTAAACTTCTGTATGGTAACATATCTGTTATGAGGAGGGGACAATGGCAGATATTGAGGGAGGACTGGGCGGAAGACGCCCCCTGTCCAGAGACCAGATCGCACGCCGGACCGTGAGCCGGGAAGAAGTAGCGATGTGGCTGTCGGAAACGAAGCGGGAAGATGTTACGTACGCGCATTACTGGGAATCCAAAGAGGTGATCCAGGTCTCGGAGGTGGGCGACGAATATATCGTTTTTGTGGGACGCAACGAGGTGATCACTGCCAAGGTGTGGACCTTTCTGGATCATACACTGCCCCACAGCGCCTACATACTTCGGCCCAACAAAGAGACGCGATACAGCTTTTCCGAGAAAGAGGGGATAATGCTGCGCTTCCAGTTTGTGGGAGGTGTCCGCATTTTCAATAAAAACGGGCTGACGGCCGTGATAGACGAGCCGGAGCTGTCGGTCTTCCAGAAAGCGGATGATGTGATCATCCGGGTCGACCGCGCGAAGGAATTGTAAATGAGGGAGGCTCTCCTTTTTGTATGTATGTAGATAGTGAGAAAATCCCGCGAGAGCGAGCTTGCGAGTCTCGAGTTGAACGGCGTAAGCGGCATTCTGCGACAGCAGAATTCTGGATGCCGCTTACGCGCTCAAAGCAGAAACTCCGAAGGAGGGTTCTGCTTTGAGCAGATGGGCGACGAGGGGGCTGCGGGGTTCCAATCTGGAAGAGATGATCAACCGCAGCAACGAGAAGTATCGCGAGAACGGGCTGGCGCTCATCCAGAAGATCCCTACGCCCATCACTCCCATGGAGATCGATAAGGATTCTTCGCGTATCACTCTGGCCTATTTCGACCGCAAGAGTACAGTAGATTATATCGGTGTGGTACAGGGCGTACCCCTTTGCTTTGATGCGAAGGAATGCGCCGAGACCACCTTTGCCCTGCAGAACATCCACCCGCATCAGGTGGAATTTATGCGGGATTTTGAAAAGCAGGAGGGCGTGGCCTTTCTGCTCATTCATTTTACGGGACTTGACGTTCACTATTACCTGCGCTTTGCGGAGCTGGAACGTTTCTGGCAGCGTGCGGAACAGGGCGGACGCAAGAGCTTCCGCTACGATGAGCTGGATCCCGACTTTATCCTTCCCGAGCACCGCAGCATTCCCGTGCCCTATCTGGATGCCCTGAACCGTGACCTGGCGGGGCGGGAGTAAGCCGGATGCATTTTGTGGATGCAAAAGGGATACTTGTCGGCAGCAGCGGCCATGTGGGGATGAACATATACCGCGGCTGCACCCATGGCTGTATCTATTGTGACAGCCGGAGCCGCTGTTATCAGTTTTCACATGATTTTGAAGATATCGAAGTAAAGCAGAATGCGCCGGAGCTGCTGGAGAAGGCGCTGCGGAGCAAAAGGAAAAAATGCATGATCGGCACCGGCGCGATGTCGGACCCCTACATGCATTGCGAAGAACAGCTTAAGCTGAGCCGGCGCTGCCTGGAGCTCATCCTGAAATACGGTTTCGGAGTTGCCATTCAGACAAAGTCGGACCGCATCCTCCGGGATCTGGACCTGCTGGAGGAGATCAACCGATCCGCGAAATGCGTGGTCCAGATGACCCTTACCACCTGGGATGATGAGCTGTGCGGCATACTGGAGCCCAATGTGTGCAACACGAAACGCCGCATGGAAGTGCTGAAGATCCTGCGGGACAGAGGGATAGCGACCGTTGTGTGGATGACGCCCATCCTTCCCTTTGTCAACGATACGGAGGAAAATATCACGGCCATCCTGGAGGCTTGTGCGGATGCGGGGGTAAAGGGGATCATCGATTTCGGCATGGGGCTTACCCTGCGGGAAGGCGACAGGGAATATTATTATGCGGCTTTGGATAAACACTTTCCCGGGCTGAAGGAGCGTTATATCCGTTCTTACGGTAATGCGTATGAGCTGCCCAGCCCGAAAGCAAAGGAACTGACAAAGCTCTTTCGCGGGATCTGCAGGGAGAAGGGCATGCTTTCCCGCCCGGAGGATTGTTTCCGTTTCCTGTATGAATTTCCCGAGAAGGAAACGCAGCTGAGTATTTTTGATCTGTGAGCAGACAGGATTTAATGACAGAGGTGCACCATGTTTTGCGGAAATTGCGGTAAAAAGATACGGGATGATGCAATGTACTGTTCCCATTGCGGGGCAGCTACGGGGAGAAGTCCGGAAGATGCTCCGGGGAAGAAGAAAGTCTATTGGCCTCTGATACTTGTTGGGGGCTTACTGGTGCTTGTGGGCGTCATCGTTCTGCTCCTGCTCTTATTCAAGGATAAACAGGACGGATCGTCACAGCAGCCGGAGCCTGCCAAAGAGAGCCGGGAAACGGAAGAAGCGGAGCGGAAGGAAAAGAAAGAAAAGAACGATACGGAAAAGCCGGAGGATCCCGCGGATACGGTAAGCGACAACGGGACGGAAGAAGCGGAGGAAGCGGAAGAGGATAAGCCCGAAGCCGCTGAGGCGGAAGAAGAGGAGGAGCCCACCTCCGGAGCCCTGGAGGTTCAGGTGCTGGATCCGGATAAGGGTGTGATCCCCGGAGCCCGCATCGGCCTGTGGAGTGAAAAGAACGAGCTCGTCGATGAGAAGACGAGCGGCGGTGACGGAAGGGCCATCCTGGATTATTCGGGTCCGGGAACCTATATCCTGAACGTGTCCGCGGAGGATTTTACCACAAGAGAGATCAAGATCTCGTTAAATCCCGGATACAGGGATCTGAAGGTGGCGATGCCCCCCGAGATCACGGGAAAGGAAGCTTATATCCTGCTGGAATGGACGGGCAAGAGGGATCTGGATCTTTGCGGCTTCAATTCGGATACCGGGGAATATATACATTACGACCGGCCCCAGAGCAAGGCGGGAGACCGGCTCTGCGGGGATAACGATGCGGCGGAAGGCTTCGAGATGCTGTACTTCGCCGATATCAGCGGAAAGAAAACGGTACGGAGTGTTTTCGTCATGGATACCACGGCGATCCTGGACGGCGACGAACCCGGGATGGAAAAGGAAGGCGTGGAGGTGACGGTGTTCGATCAGAGCGGTCAGATCTTCCACATGGAGGCGGATTATCAGCAGAGGGCGCCCCTGTGGCTGGCCTGTTACTGCAACAGGGGCGTGGTCTATGCCCAGGATAATTACATCAATGACCTTGCGGGGGACTATGCCTGGGCGGCCTTTGTGTATGATAAATGATAAAGACCCGAAGAGGGGATGATATAAGAGATGAAAAACATGTTTTGTCCTAAATGCGGAACACAACTGAGTGATAACGAAAGCTTTTGCTATAACTGCGGAGTGCCTTTATCCGTAAACGGCGCAGCAAAAAAGAAGATATGGCCCCTGATCCTTATCGGTTCGGTAGTTGCCCTGCTCCTGGCTGGCGTGCTGGTCTGGTTCATTGCTTTCGGAGACCGGAAAGATGACTCCGGCCGAGAGGCTGCCCGGGAAAGCGATGACTACGGGAAGGACAGAGATAAAGAAGCGAAGAAGAAAGAGGAGAAAGAAGAAGCGGCTTGCTGTATCTGCAGGATGGGGAGCTGAAGGGTTATGATTTCGGAAGCGCCTGTACCATCACCTATGTACCGAAAAGCGGACGCCTCTGCTGTTACAGAGGCATGAGCATGTCGCCCTGGGATATCGTATACAGCGTACCGGATTTTGAGATCGTGGAAAGCGGAGTGATGGGAGATCCGGAATACATGGAACACGAGGCGGTGGAGCCTTTGGATTTTCTGGGCTACGCCTACCAGTGGGAAGGGGAATGGATGTCCTATCTGGACTATGAGGAACGAAAGGAAGCCGCCATGGGCGGGGAACCGGAGGAGCCGGATAATGAATACTCCTGGCAGGAACTGCTGGATCAGCTCGGTGATTAAAAACGGAGTTAAATGCTTTTACAGAGTGGTATCGGTGAAAGGGGGAAGCATATGAAGATTCGGAAAAGAAGCTCACTCGTGGGAATGCTCCTGGTCATTCTGCTGGCTATGGACAGTTTTTTTATTCAGGTGAACGCGGGAGACAGTGATGAGGACGGGGCGGCTCCCGGGGTGGAACTGTCCGAAGAGGAACCGGAACCCATCCCCGAACCCGAACCCGAGCCCGAGCCCACTGGAGAACAGGGCAGTATGGTGATCCGGGAAGACATATACTACGAAGTGATGCAGAAGACCTTCAATCTGATCCATGAATGGGGGATCGAGAACGGGATCAGCGGCGAGTACCGCCTGACGGAAGGACTGACGAAGCTGGGACTGGACCGGGCTACGGAGGTCTATCTGATGGACGGGGTAAGACCCAACGGGGAGAACAGTTTTAATGTGGAGGGCACGAGTGTCTGCGGTCAGACTTTCCGTGCCACCTCCCGCGCTTATGATGAAAACAGCTACAGAACTTCCTACGACAGCGATGCCATTGCACAGGAATGGTTTGACAGCAGTGTGAAGCGCTGTGTGGAGACCAACCTCCGGAGCGGCTGCTGCGGGGATGCCAGGAACGTGGGTATTGCCTGCGTGAATCATCCCGGTAACGGGCTGTTATTCTTCTTCTATATCGGATATGACAGGGGCGGAGATGTTACCATACAGGAAGATGCACTGAACACGGAGCGTACCATCGAATTTAAGAGTGAACACATCCGCTTTGATACCAAGGTGCCCGATTCGCTGGCAGTAGGCGAGACTGCGGACATAAGCATACTTGCGCACAGTACCTGTGAAAGCGACCGCGAGCGGCTTAAGGCACGGATCAACGGGATCAGCTACAGCTCCGATGACGAGAGTATATTAAAAGTGACGGAGAACGGCAGCCTGAAAGGCCTGAAAGCCGGTACCGCAAAGCTTACGGTCTCGGCACCGGGCTACGGGACAAAGGAGTTTTCGATACAGGTAACGGGTTCGGGTTCTTCCGAGCCGCCCACGCCGGAACCTCCCCGTCCGGAGGATATAGTGGTGGCGGATGCCGGAAGCGCGACGCTGGCAGCAAAGCAGAAGCTGGATATCTCGGCTGCGGTTTCGGAAGCCATTACGGCGGAAGGTATAGGAAATCTGAAGTATGTATCGCAGGATAAGCGTACGGCCGGGGTGACAAAGAAAGGCGTTGTAACGGCAAAGAAAGCCGGCACGACCTCCATTGAAGTCTATACTGCGATAAGCGGACAGAAAGTGCTTCTTGCCACATATACCGTGCATGTTACGAAACCGGTCCTTAAGTTTACCCGGGACCTGACCTGCGCGGGGGCCTCCCTGGAAGCCGCGGACTTTGTTTCGGACCTGCCGGAGGGACAGAAGGTGAGCTGGGCCGTTCCTTCTTCAACTAAGGTGGCTGTGATTGACAGCGACAGCGGGGAGATACGTGCCCTGAAGAACGGAAAGGTGAAGGTAAGCTGCATCATCGGCGAAGGGAAGTACGCCGCAAAATATAAAGCGACCCTGAAGGTCTGGATCCCGAAGGCGCCGCGTTCCGTTAAACTTAAGGAAGGCGGATACAAGACCGTAACGCTGAAGAATGTAAGTTCCTATACGCAGGTGGAATGGTTCTGTGATGAAAGTGAAGGGATACAGATCGTGGATACACCGAAATACAATAAAGTACGGATCTATGGGATAACGGCCGGGATGGCAAATCTTCGGGCCGTGGTGGATGGTCAGGAATACGGGATCCCCGTGATCGTGAGGTAAAGTATGAAAAAAAACAATGTTCTGATCATTGCTCTTGCGGCAGTGGCTGTGGTGCTTGTTCTTGCGGGCGTACTGATCGTGGCCTTTTTTTCCGGCAATACGGAAAAGAAATATGAGAAACAGATGGAAAACGCGGAGCGTTATCTGAACGAGCTGGATTTTAAGGAAGCGATCTCGGCTTTTAAGGAAGCGATAGGTATCGATCCGAAAAGGCCGGAAGCATATGCGGGGCTGGCAGATCTGTATGCGGAACAGGAGGATTACGATAAAGCCATGAAGATCCTTGAAGAAGGCTATGACGAAACAGGGGATGAGAGCCTGGCGGATAAGCTGGAAAAGATAAAGAAAAAAACGGGAGAGGATGTAAGGGCTGCCGATCCCACCCCCACGGAAGCGGAAGAGCCCGCCGAACCCGGGGATGAAGGAGGTGATATTGTGGAGCTGCCGGATGAAGAAGCGTTTGTGGAACTGCTGAACTGCTTTGCCTGGCATCTGAACTGGGATTATCAGTCGGAGTACGATCACACGCATCCCTTTGCAAACTACCCGGCAACACTCCCTGCGGAATTCAGCTATGGGACCGCCATCGACTGGCTCATGGCTTCCATACCCTGTGTTCCCTTTGAAAAATATCCCATAGAGCAGCCCATCTTCCCCTGGAGCGAAGATGCTGAGGAAGATCCTCTGGGAGAACTGGGCGGTCCCTGCATGGTCTGGGACGAGGAGAGCGTGGACTGGATCCTCTCCAACATCCTTAACCTGAGTGATGAGGATATAAAGACCATGAAGGAACGCTGGTCCGATACTTCGCAGGATGTAAAGGTCAGAGGTTACCTGCATGAGGGCAAGTATTATAAGATCTCCGGAGGCGTGGGAGGCGGTTACGATGCAAGGATCGTAAAGGTTACGACGGACGGAAAGACCTATACCGTGACCTACGAGCTGTTTGAGTATTTTTCCGAGCCGGGAGACGGAAGTCCGGCATCGATAGCGCAGCGTGTGATGACGGCGGAACAGAAAACGATCGACGGCAAACAGTACTGGACTATCCTTAAGGATGTCTGCGGGGAGAACTGAGCATAGCCGGGGTATCGTGAGTTGCTCATGCCGGGCTTGCAGGCTATAATGGATCAAAAGGAGGAAGAACGTATGATTTGTGCACATTGCGGCAGAGAGGTTCCGGACGGAACGGTTTATTGCCTTTTTTGCGGACAGAGTACAGCCAATCCGGCGATGGGAAGCGGAAGCGGGATGAACGCTCCGAAGCCAAAGCCTGCGCGTTCTTCACGTCTGGGGCTTAAGATCCTGATCCCGGTCGTCATCCTGCTCCTTATCGCGGCAGTCGTTGTGTTTGCGGGACCCTTTATCGCAAATACTTTTATGAAGCTCACTTCTTCACCCGAGGATTATTGCCGGTATGTGCTGAAAAAGAACCTTGTGGGTTCGCCGGCGGTAAAGACGCTTTACGGGGATTATATCTATGACCGCGTGAAGAACTATAATGATTCCGGTATATCGGGAGAGCTGGGGATAACGCTTTCGGACGATGCCCAGGATATGCTGGAAGATGATCTGCATATAGACGGCATCGAAAGCTTAAGCGATGTTAAGCTTGCATATGAACAGAATCGCAAAGGCGACAAGATGGCCTGGGAGCTTAAGTTCAGTTCCGGGAAAAAGAGCATCCTTACCGTAAAAGCTGCCTATGACGGGAAGGAAGAAGCCCTGTACTTTAATATCCCGGAAGTCAATACGCAGTATGCCAAAGTGGAACTGGGAGATGTACTGGAGGATGAGCAGCTGGAGCAGCTGGATCTGATCCTTAACAGCGGCGAGGCCTGGGCAAAAGCGCTTCCGGAGCCGAAGCAGCTGCAGAAGATCGTGGACCGTTATCTGAAGATCGCCATTGCACAGATCGATGATGTTAAGAAAAAAGATGAAAATCTGAAGATCGGAGGCGTAAAGCAGAAGAGCACGGCCCTGACCATCGAGATCGATGAGGAACTGATACAGAATATCGTTGAAGCCATATGTGAAGAAGCTGTAGAGGATAAAGAACTGGAGGATATTTTCTTCAATATTGTCGATGTTGCTCTGGATATGGAAAAGAATGGGATTCCCATGATAGAGAAGATCTTCGGAAGCGCAAGATACGCTGATTTCTCCGGATACGGGGACGACCGATCGAAGTACATCCAGTTCTTCTGGGACTATTTTGTTGATGCTCTGGAGGAGGCCGAAGATCATATCGATAAGATTAACTTTGGTGATGAAGAATATGAGCTGAAGCTTTACGTATCCTCCACCGGGCAGGTCCAGGGCGGGGAACTGAGCATGGAAGACAGCGATTCCGACTGGAAGGTATCTTCGGTCTATGCCCTGAACGGGACCCGCTTTGGCTATGAAGCCTTTTATGAGTATAACGACAAATGGTCGGAGGACAGATATGAACTGACGGGAGAGGGAAAGCTTTCGGGCGGAAAGCTTAAGGCGGAGTTTGAACTGGCTTCATCGAATTCCTCAAAGACCCTGGAATTTGCAGTCGATAATATGAAGGTGGCGGACCTTCTGAGAGGAAAGGCGGAAGGAGAACTGTCGGTGGAGCTGGATCAGTTCGGCTCCGTACTGAAACGTACGCCGCTTTCCGAACTGGATGACCAGACAGCTGTGATCCACTTTGCCCTGGATAAAAAGAAGACCGGCGTGGACTTCCTTTTAAGAGACGGTAAGGATGAATTTGCAAAGCTTTCCCTGAGCGGGAGCTTCGGAAAGGCAGGGAGCATCAGCGTTCCTTCCGATTCCAAGTGCGATGAGATCGGTGATGCGGATGATTTTCTGGATTATATAGATGACTGCGATTTTGAAGACCTGGCAGATGACCTGGAGGATCTGGGCATGCCGGAGGAAGTGGCCGACTGGATCGAAAAAGGCGCTGTGTTCAGCCAGCTCATCCGCTATATCTCGAAAAGCAAGGTGAGTCAGGATACACAGCTTGCCGATGCGGTACATACGGCGGTTCTGACAGCTCTGATGGATCCCTTTGTCGTAACCAGTCCCGATTACGATGAGATCTGTGAGCTTATGCAGGACGGGATCGATATCACACAGTATACGGGAAAGGAATACACTCTCCTGGGTGAAGTGGCGGAGATCATGGGAGTAGACGATCTGCATGAACTGAGCGGAAAGCTGAATTCTGCAGGCGCCACCGGCCGGATCTGGGTGTATCTGGATAAAAGCGGTATCGCTGTGAAAGTTGTGCTGGAGGGAACCGATTCCTCCGGCAGCGGAAATGGCGGAGAGATCACGGTTTATTAGGCAGGAGCCTGTTCCGATGCTCCGACAGAAAAACAGATAAAAAAATAGTGCAAAAACAGCCGGGGCTGTGTATAATGACTTTTATATAACAGCTGTAAAATATTCCCGGGGCAGATGCGCCCGGAATGATACAGGGGGAAGAGGTAATGAACGAAAAATATCCTTTGGCACTGCCGGAAGGGACCGTGCTCGCTGGACAGTATGTGATCGGAAGGGTGCTGGGACAGGGCGGTTTCGGCATCACTTATGAAGCGACGGATCACAACACGGGACAAAAATTTGCGGTAAAGGAGTTTTTCCCGGAAGGTATGGCCATGCGGCAGGAGCAGATGGTCGTTCCATATTCCGGAGAACGGGGAGAGAGCTTTAATTTCGGAAAAGAAGGCTTTCTTTCGGAAGCCGAGACCCTGGCACAGTTCATCGGAAACGAAAATGTGGTCCGTATCTACAGCTATTTCGAGGAATACGGGACAGCTTACTTCGTGATGGAGTTCATTGAAGGTACCAGCTTTGATACTTACCTGAAGGAGCATGGCGGAAGTATCCCCTTTGAAGATGCGGCCCGTATCCTGATCCCTGTCATGGATGCGCTGGGTGCGGTACATGAAAAAGGCATGGTGCACAGAGATGTGGCACCTGACAATATCTATATCACCAGGAATGGAGTGGTGAAGCTGCTGGATTTCGGTGCAGCCCGGTACAGCCTGGGTGATAAGAGCCGCAGCCTGGATGTGGTGCTGAAGCATGGCTTTGCACCCAAGGAACAGTACGCCCGGCACGGCCGGCAGGGCCCGTTCACGGATGTTTATGCATTGGGTGCAACCTTCTACTTTGCCCTGACCGGTAAGAGACCCCCCGATTCCGTGGAGCGTATGGATGAGGATGAGCTGGTTCCCCCCAGCACTCTTGGTGTGAAGCTGAGCCGTGAGGCGGAGGCTGCGATCCTACAGGCCCTGAATGTCCGGGCGGAGGATCGTTTCCAGAGTATGGCTGCGTTTAAGGCGGCTATGCAGTTTGTGACCTCAACCCAGGAAGCACAGTCTTCCGTGGGACAGACGACCCGTATGATCACCTTCTCCCAGAGCGGACCGGCACCCCAGAGCGGGATGATGCCGAACAGTGGGACCATCCCGAACAGCGGGACGATCCCTAACAGCAGTACGATACCCAACAGCAGTACGATACCCAACAGCTCTACGATTCCAAACAGCTCTACGATCCCGAACAGTGCCACCATCCCCACCAGCGGGACGATCCCCACCAGCGGGACGATCGCCGGCAGCGGGATGGCCCCTCAGGGAGCTGTGGCTCCTCAGAGCGGAGTAAATCCTTCCGGTGCCACGGTACCCCAGGGCGGAGGATTTGCCCCGAATAACGTGATGCAGCCTCAGGGAGGAGCAGCGTCCTTTACGCCTCCGGCTAAAAAGAAGTCGAAGGCTCCCCTGATCATCCTTATCGTTCTGCTGCTCCTTGCCGGTGCCGGCGCGGCAGGGTATTTCGTCGGGCTGCCCATGCTTAAGTACAAAAAAGCCGAGGAATACCTGCAGAATCAGAACTATGATGCCGCTATCGAGAGCTTCAAAGCCCTGGGCGACTATCAGGATTCAAAAACCATGGTTCAGGAAGCCATGAAGCAGAAGGCTCACAGCCTCGTAAAGAAGGAAGCATACGAGGATGCCATCGCGATCTACAAAGAGTTGAAGTATAAAGACGACGATAAGGACTACATGGCGGCCCAGTGGGGCTATGTGCAGGATCACTATACCCTTTCGGATCCCGATACCGCAGAATATCTTGATAACCTTCTGTTTAATGATTATACCGGTGCTAAAACAGCCTATACCGATCTCATGAAGCAGAAAGCCCAGTCTCTGCTGGCAGATGGAAAGTATGACGAAGCCATCGCCATCTATGAGGAGCTGGGTATTACGGAAAGCGATCCGGATTATCAGGAAGCCATGAAACAGATGGCCCGGGCGATGGTGGATAACGGAGAATACCAGGATGCCATCAGCCTTTATCAGGATATGGGAATCTCACAATTCGATCCGGATTATCAGGATGCCATGTGGGGCTATGTAGAAACGCATTATGACAACACGGATTGGGATACTTACGTGTATCTGGGTGCGCTGGCGGATAGTGATTACTACGGAGCTGCCGATGCCTGGTCAGACCTTTACGCTTGGAAGATAGAGGTCCTTGGATGGACGAATGATAAAAACTCTACAAACTATAAAACTTCACTGAAAACCTCAGATGACTGGTATTGTCATATAAAGCTGGTGGGTGGTGAACCCGGAGCGACTACGTCGGTGAAGAAATTTGAAGTGTATTCAAACGGGTCCTATAAGACGACCTTTGATCTGGATGGGACGCTGACTTCGGCAGGAGATACGACTACGGCTTCTGCATATTATACGGATCATAAGGGAAAAGCCGCGACCCTTACCTTCAAGTTTATTGATGAATACTATAATGAGATCGGCGAAAGCTCCGTGGAACTGTATTAAGCGGCGGGTGTGATAAAAAAGTTCTTGTAAAAAGCCGCCTGCTATGCTAAAATGTGTCAGATTGCGGGAACAAAGGGGTTCAGTGATCCGGAAGGATTCCTGCGCCCCCTTTTTTCTTGTAATCCGGGAGGAATTATGAAAAAGGAGGAAAAAGTTATGAAGAAGAGACTTGCAGCATTGGCAATGACAGCTGTGATGAGCGTTGGCGCTCTGGCCGGCTGCGGTACGGAGGGCACTCCTGCAACGACCGGCGGGGAAGGCGGAAGCTCTGCTACCCTGAAGATCGGCGGTATCGGACCCACTACCGGTCCTGCAGCCATCTATGGTTCCGATGTGCGTGATGCCATCTCCATCGCCGTAGACGAGATCAATGCCGCCGGCGGTATCAACGGCATGCAGATCGAGTACAAGTTTGAGGATGACGAGCACAACGCAGAGAAGTCCGTGAACGCTTATAACAGCCTGAAGGACTGGGGTATGCAGATGCTCATCGGTTCCGTTACCAGCGGTCCCTGCATCGCTGTATCCGAGAAGAGTAAGGAAGACAACATGTTCCAGCTTACTCCCTCCGGTACCGCAGTTCAGTGCGTACAGTATGATAACGCTTTCCGTGTGTGCTTCTCCGATCCTAACCAGGGAGCAGCTTCGGCACAGTATATCGCTGACGGCGCCCTGAAGGATAAGGCCATCGGTATCATCTACGACAGCTCTACCGAGTATTCCACCGGTATCCACGACAGCTTCGTGAGCAAGGCCGGCGAGCTGGGACTGACCATCGTATCCGACCAGTCCTTCACCGCTGATTCCGCTACGGATTTCACGGCTCAGCTTCAGAGTGTACAGGGTGCAGGCGCTGACCTGCTCTTCCTGCCCATTTATTATACGGAAGCTTCCCTGATCCTGCAGCAGTCCGATACCATGGGTTATAAGCCCATCTACTTCGGTGTGGACGGCATGGACGGTATCCTGGAGGTTGAGAACTTCGATACCTCTCTGGCTGAGGGCGTATATCTGCTCACTCCCTTCTCCGCTACCGCCGAGGACGAACTTACCAAGAATTTCGTTACCAAGTTCCAGGAGAAGACCGGCCACGTGCCCAACCAGTTCGGTGCCGATGCATACGATGCAGTATACATCATCAAGAAGGTTGCCGAAGAGCAGGGCATCACTGCCGACATGAGCATCTCCGATATGTGCGACAAGATGAAGGCCGGTATGGCTACCGTGACCATTGATAACGTGCTCACCAGTCCTACCACCATCACCTGGACTGCCGACGGCGAGCCCAACAAGGATCCCCGTGCAGTCATCATCCAGAACGGCGTATACGTTCTTGCTGAATAAGCAGCTCAAAGAGATCATGTAAATTTCTGCGAGCAGAGCATACAATAATACTTATGTTATGAGCGAAGGAATCTGCCGCTTCAATGCGAGACCCTCTGCGAGTGTCGGCACTTAACGAGCGAAGCGAGTTTAGTGTCCGCTACATGAGCAGCGGAGCGGGAGCGTGTCGAGCATGAACGGCAGTTCCGGAGCCGGGAACACAGGGTAAAAACCGAATGCTTGATTTTCTCAACACCTTCATCAGCGGTATAAGTCTGGGCAGTATCTACGCGATCATTGCCCTCGGGTATACCATGGTGTACGGCATCGCTAAAATGTTAAACTTCGCCCATGGTGACGTGATCATGGTGGGCGGCTATCTGGTTTATACCGGTATGATCAGCTGGGGGTTCAACCCCCTGCTGGCCATACTTTTTGCTATGGTGGGCTGTACCATCCTCGGTATCCTTACCGAGCGTATCGCCTATAAGCCCCTGCGCGGGGCCACTTCCAATCTTGCCGTGCTCATCACCGCCATCGGGATGAGCTATTTTCTGCAGAACATCTCGCTGCAGATCTTCACTGCCAATCCGAAATCCTTCACCAGCGTGGTAAAGTGGGAAGGCATCAGCCTTGCCGACGGACAGCTGAAGATCCAGGGCGTGACCATCATTACGATACTTACGGGCGCAGTGATCCTGCTGGCACTGCAGCTCTTCATAAATAAGACAAAAGCCGGCCAGGCCATGCTGGCCGTTTCCGAAGATAAAGGTGCGGCGACCCTCATGGGTATTGATGTAAATAAGACCATCTCCCTGACCTTCGCCATCGGCTCCGGACTGGCAGCCATCGCTGGAGCGCTGCTCTGCTCAGCCTATCCGGTACTTACACCTTATACCGGTGCCATGCCGGGTATCAAAGCTTTTGTGGCGGCGGTGCTGGGAGGTATCGGTTCCATTCCCGGTGCCATGATCGGCGGACTGCTGCTGGGCGTGGCGGAAAGCTTAAGTAAGCGTTTCATCTCTACACAGCTGGCGGACGCCATTGTGTTCACCATACTGATCATCGTGCTCCTGGTAAGACCTACGGGCCTGATGGGGCGGAAGCTGCAGGAGAAGGTCTGATGGGAAAGCTTAAAAAGACAACCAAACAGGAACTCATCACCTGCGGTATCGTGGTGCTTTTTTATATCGTGATCACCATACTGGATAAGACCGGGAACCTGAAGAGCCATACCAAGGGCCTGCTGGTGCCCATCTGTTATTACGCTACGGCGGCGGTTTCCTTGAACCTGGTGGTAGGTTTTCTGGGAGACCTGAGTCTCGGCCATGCGGGCTTTATGTGTGTCGGAGCCTTTTCTTCGGCGCTGTTTTCCGTTGCTATGAAGGAAAGCACCATGCCTGCAGGCCTGCGCTTCTTTATCGCATTGCTCATCGGAACGGCTGTGGCCGCTCTTTTCGGTTTTCTCATCGGGATACCCGTATTACGCTTAAACGGTGACTATCTGGCCATCGTGACCCTGGCCTTCGGCGAGATCATCAAGAACATCCTTGCAGCCATCTACCTGGGTAAGGACGAGGCGGGAGTGCATATCTCCCTGAAGAGCTTCCCCCTGCAGGGCGAAGGAAAGATGCTGATCAACGGTGCCATGGGCATACAGGGTGTGCCCACCGATTCCAAATTCCTTATTGCCATGCTGGTGCTGCTCATCACACTTCTGGTGATCTACCATATGGTGAATTCCCGTACGGGCCGTGCCATCATGAGTATCAGGGATAACCGCATCGCGGCGGAATCCATCGGTATCGATATCACAAAATATAAGATGCTTGCTTTCACCGTATCTGCGGCTATCGCAGGTACCGTGGGTGTGCTCTTTGCGCATAATACCAGTACACTGACGGCGGCATCCACCTACTTCGGATATAATGTGTCCATTATGATCCTGGTTTATGTGGTGCTGGGAGGCATAGGCTCCATCCGCGGTTCCGTGATCGCGGCGGCCCTGCTCTATGCCCTGCCCGAGATGCTCCGCGGCCTGGGGAACCTGAGCAATTACCGTATGCTCATCTACTCCGTGATCCTCATCGCCGTGATGCTCTGGAACTGGGCCCCCGCCGCCCGCGCCTGGCGCGAAAGAGTTTTTAAGAGTAAGAATAAACAGAAACAAGAAAGCTGAAATTATCATCATACACCAGCGTAGGAAGCTCTTTTTCGATGCGAGACCCTTTGCGAGCGTTGGCACAGTCACGAGGAGGGGCCCGCTGACTGGAGCATGTGTGGGGCCCCACGGTAGTGGGGGATGCATGCGACGCACAGGCAGCGGGAAGAACCTGTGACTATGTACCGCAATTCGAACGTGAGCAACGGAGCGAAAGCGTGTCGAAGCACGAATAAGAGCTTCCGAAGCGGAAAAGAATGAATATGCCCTTACTGGAAGTAAAAAATCTGAGCATAAGTTTCGGCGGCCTGCGGGCGGTGGATGACTTCAACCTCTCCATCGAAAAAGGGCAGCTTTATGGCCTTATCGGTCCCAACGGGGCAGGTAAGACCACGGTATTTAATCTTCTCACGGGGGTGTATAAGCCCACCGACGGTGCCATCCTGCTGAACGGCCGTAACATCACCGGCCATAAGACCATCGAGATCAATCGCGACGGCATCGCCCGTACCTTCCAGAACATCCGCCTGTTCAAGGATCTGAGCGTTCTGGATAATGTAAAGCTGGGCCTGCATCATCGCTATCCCTACCGTACCATCACCGCGGTGCTGCGGCTGCCGAAATACTTTAAGCAGGAAACGGCCATGGACGAGCGTGCCATGGAACTTCTGAAGGTATTCGACCTGGACGGGGAAGCGGCTACCCTTGCTTCCAATCTGCCTTACGGAAAACAGCGTAAGCTGGAGATCGCAAGAGCGCTGGCGACGGATCCCGTGCTGCTGCTTCTGGACGAGCCTGCGGCGGGCATGAACCCCAACGAGACCCAGGAACTGATGGATACGATCCGCTTTGTGCGGGATAAATTTGATATGACCATACTGCTCATCGAGCATGATATGAAGCTGGTGGGCGGGATCTGTGAAGAACTGACAGTGCTGAATTTCGGACAGGTGCTGAAACAGGGTGCTACAAAGGAAGTTCTCAGCGATCCGGAAGTGATCAAGGCATATATTGGTGAGTAAACGGCTATGAGCATGTTGGAAGTCAAAGACCTGGAAGTGAATTACGGTATGATCAAGGCCATCAAGGGCGTCAGCTTCCATGTGGAAGCCGGCGAGATAGTGGCTCTGATCGGCGCCAACGGCGCGGGGAAGACGACGATCCTGCATACCATCAGCGGCCTGATCCCTGCGGCAGCCGGCAGCATAGTTTTTGAAGGGAATGACGTGCGCCGTATCCCGGGCTATAAGCTGACGGGACTGGGCATGGCTCATGTGCCGGAAGGCCGGAGAGTCTTTGCCGAGATGACGGTGCTGCAGAATCTGCGTCTGGGAGCTTATACCCGGAAGGACAGCGCCGAGACCGAGGAGACGCTGGAGATGATCTACCAGCATTTCCCGCGGCTGAAGGAGCGTCGCAGCCAGCTGGCAGGAACCCTGTCCGGCGGCGAGCAGCAGATGCTGGCCATGGGCCGTGCGCTGATGAGCAAACCCACCATGATCCTGATGGACGAGCCCTCCATGGGCCTGTCTCCTCTTCTGGTGAAGGAGGTTTTCTCCATCATAGAGTTCTGTCACAGCCAGGGCATCACCATACTTCTGGTGGAGCAGAATGCCCGCATGGCGCTGAACATTGCCGACCGTGCATATGTACTGGAGGTCGGGAAGATCAGCATGGAAGGAAAAGCAAATGAACTGTTGGAAAGTGAAGCCATAAAAAAAGCATATCTGGGAGGTTGATCCATGGCACAGAGAACGGATATCAAGAGTGTATTGATCATTGGGAGCGGACCCATCATTATCGGGCAGGCCTGCGAATTCGATTATTCGGGAACGCAGGCCTGTAAAGCGTTACGGAAGCTGGGGTACCGCATCATCCTGGTGAACTCCAATCCGGCAACGATCATGACGGATCCGGAGATGGCCGATGTTACCTATATCGAGCCCCTCAATGCGGATCGTCTGGAGCAGATCATAGAAAAGGAGCGGCCGGATGCGCTGCTTCCCAACCTGGGCGGACAGTCGGGCTTAAACTTAAGCGCCGAGCTGAACCGCAGAGGAATACTGGATAAGTACGGAGTAAAGGTCATCGGCGTGCAGGTGGATGCCATCGAGCGCGGTGAAGACCGTATCGAGTTCAAGCAGACCATGGAGAGCCTCGGCATCGGCATGGCCCGCAGCGAAGTGAGCTACAGCGTGGAGGAAGCGCTGAAGATCGCCGACAGCCTGGGTTACCCGGTGGTGCTGCGCCCCGCTTATACCATGGGCGGCACCGGCGGCGGCCTGGTCTATAATAAGGAGGAGCTGAAGACCGTCTGCGCCAGAGGCCTGCAGGCCAGCCCTGTGGGACAGGTACTGGTGGAAGAGTGCGTGGCCGGCTGGGAAGAGCTGGAGCTGGAGGTGGTCCGCGATAAGGACGGAAACATGATCACCGTCTGCTTTATCGAGAATGTGGATCCCATGGGCGTGCACACCGGTGATTCCTTCTGTACGGCTCCCATGCTCACCATCAGCGAGGATCTGCAGAAGCGTCTGCAGGAGCAGGCCTATAAGATCGTAGACCGTATCCAGGTCATCGGCGGTACGAACGTGCAGTTTGCACACGATCCCGTCAGCGATCGTATCATCGTTATCGAGATCAATCCCCGTACCTCCCGTTCTTCCGCTCTGGCAAGTAAGGCAACGGGCTTCCCCATCGCCCTGGTTTCCGCCATGCTGGCCAGCGGGCTTTCTCTTTCCGAGATCCCCTGCGGCAAGTACGGAACGCTGGATAAGTACGTACCTGGCGGCGACTATGTGGTTGTGAAGTTTGCCCGCTGGGCCTTTGAGAAGTTCAAGGGTGTGGAGGATAAGCTGGGCACCCAGATGCGCGCCGTTGGCGAAGTTATGAGCATCGGTAAGAACTATAAGGAGGCCTTCCAGAAGGCTGTGCGTTCCCTTGAAAAGGGCCGCTACGGTCTGGGTCATGTGAAGAACTTTAACGAGCTTTCTGCGGAAGAACTGAAGCAGAAGCTGGTCACCCCCAATTCCGAGCGTCACTTCCAGATGTACGAAGCTCTTCGTAAAGGCGTGAGCGTAGATGAGATCCACGAGCTCACCAAGGTAAAGAAGTATTTCATCGAGCAGATGAAGGAACTGGTGGACGAAGAGGAAGCCCTGGTGGCTGCATATAAGGGTCAGGTCCCTCCTGCGGATAAGCTGGTGCAGGCTAAGAAGGACGGCTTCGCGGATAAGTACTTAAGCGAGATCCTGAGCGTTTCCGAGGATGAGATCCGCAATGCACGTCTTGCGGCAGGCTGCGAGGAGCACTGGGATAAGGTGCATGTATCCGGCACCGAGGACAGCTGCTATTACTACTCCAGCTACAATATGGATAAGGACATAGCCGAAGCCAGCGATAAGAAAAAGATCATGATCTTAGGTGGCGGTCCCAACCGTATCGGCCAGGGTATCGAATTTGACTACTGCTGCGTACATGCAGCCATGAGCCTTAAGAAGCTGGGCTTCGAGACCATCATCGTCAACTGCAATCCCGAGACCGTGTCCACCGACTACGATACCTCGGATAAGCTCTATTTCGAGCCGCTGACCCTGGAGGATGTGCTGAGCATCTACCATAAGGAAAAGCCCGTGGGCGTCATCGCCCAGTTCGGCGGACAGACACCGCTGAACCTTGCGGCGGATCTGAAGAAGAACGGCGTGAACATCCTGGGCACTTCGCCCGAGGTCATCGACCTGGCGGAAGACCGTGACCAGTTCCGCGCCATGATGGATAAGCTGGGGATCCCCATGCCCGAGAGCGGCATGGCCACCACCGTGGAGGAAGCCAAGGAGATCGCCGCGCGTATCGGTTATCCCGTGATGGTGCGTCCTTCCTACGTGCTGGGCGGCCGCGGCATGGAAGTGGTATACGATGAAGAGAGCATCGCGGACTACATGCGTGCTGCCGTGGGTGTGACCCCCGACCGTCCCATCCTCATCGACCGTTTCCTGAACCATGCACTTGAGTGCGAGGCCGATGCCATCAGCGACGGCACCCATGCATTCGTTCCCGCAGTCATGGAACACATCGAACTTGCCGGTATCCATTCCGGTGACTCGGCCTGCATGATCCCTTCCCGCCACATCGATGATAAGCATCTGGCCACCATTAAGGAATATACCCGGAAGATCGCCGAGGAGATGCATGTGGTGGGTCTGATGAACATGCAGTACGCTATTGAGAACGATACGGTCTATGTGCTGGAAGCCAATCCCCGTGCTTCCCGTACCGTGCCTTTGGTCTCCAAGGTCTGCGGCATCCGCATGGTGCCCCTGGCTACGGATATCATCACGGGCAGCCTTACGGGCCGTCCTTCGCCGGTACCCGAGCTGAAGGAGAGAGATATCCAGTACTACGGCGTGAAGGAAGCCGTATTCCCCTTCAATATGTTCCAGGAAGTGGATCCGATCCTCGGGCCCGAGATGCGCTCCACCGGTGAGGTGCTGGGCATCAGCAAGTCCCTTGCAGGCGCCTTCTATAAGGCGGAGGAAGCCGCCAATGCAGGCCTGCCTCTGGAAGGAACGGTGCTCATCTCCGTAAACCGTAAGGATAAGCCCGAAGCCGTGGGTGTGGCCCAGGCCTTCCATGAAGCCGGCTTCAAGCTGCTGGCCACCGGTACCACCTGCGACCTGATCGATAAGGCCGGCATCCCTGTGGAGAAGGTGAAGAAGCTTTATGAGGGACGTCCCAACATCCTGGATCTGATCACCAACGGTGACATCCAGCTGATCGTGAACACGCCCGCCGGCAAGGAGAGCGTGAACGACGACAGTTACCTGCGTAAGGCCGCCATCAAGGCGCGTATCCCTTATATCACCACCATGGCTGCGGCAGCCGCGGCAGCAGACGGTATCCGCCACGTCAAGAAACACGGCCGCAGCGATGTGAGATCATTGCAGAGTTGGCACGAATCTTAAGGGGGGACCCACGTATGTGGGGAGATTCCTTGCGATGCTGACTCAGGGAATAAGCAAAAGGAGGGAAATATTATGAAAAAGTTTTTAACCGTAATTCTTACCGCCGCTCTTTTGCTGAGCGGCTGCGGCGCCTCGGGCGCAGGCAAGCTCACTGCCAAGGTCATCGATGTGGATCTGACCACCGAGCAATATGCTTTTGGTGTGGATCAGAACCAGAGTGAGCTGCTGACAAAGACAAATGAGTATATCTCCCGCATCATGTCCGACGGCACTTTTGACAGGATCTGTGAGAAGTATTTCGGCGACGGCACTCCTACTCCGGTGACCAGCGCTGTGGAGGATTCCTCCAAGGACCAGCTGCTGGTAGCCACCAATGCGGCTTTCGCGCCTTTTGAGTATATGGAGGGCGAGAACTATCTGGGCATTGATATGGAGATCGCTGCCGGTCTTGCGGAGTATCTGGGCAAGGAGCTGGTGATCCAGAACATGGACTTCGATTCCGTGCTGCTTTCCGTACAGCAGGGGAAGAGCGACATCGGCATGAGCGGCCTGACCGTTACCGAAGAGCGTAAGGAGATGGTGAACTTCACCGATACTTACTACGAAGCTTCCCAGAAGCTGATCGTCCGTTCCGATAATACGGACTTCGATTCCGCTACGACTGCCGCTGCCATCGAAGCCATCCTGAACGGAAAGGATAACAGCACAAAGGTAGGTGTGCAGAACGGCACCACCGGTAAGCTCTACTGCGAAGGCGATGAGGAATGGGGCTTCGACGGCTACAAGATGACCGTCGTAGGTTACAAGAACGGCTCCCTGGCCGTCCAGGATCTGCTCAACGGCAACCTGGACTACGTGGTCATCGACGCCGCCCCCGCGAAGTTCATTACAGAATCTATTAATTCATTACAGTGAGACAATAAACAGGGCCAAGCCATCATGTATTCAATGTAATGTACATTCAGCGTTAATGTACCCGGCCTGATTGCATAGTTCTGTTACGAGTTGACCATATTTTTACCGCCAACGAAACACTTACACGGCCGATGAGTCATGTATTCAATGCGACGACCGTATCGAGCCGTCGGCGCTTAACGAGCAGGCCGTAAGGCCGCCTGCGAGTTTAGCGTCCGCTACGAGCCAGCCACGAGGAGGGGCCTGCTGCCTGGAGCACATGAGGGGCCCCACGTATGTGGGGAGATGTGCGATCGTTCAGGCAGCGGGAAGATCCTGTGGCGAGATCCGAGCGCGAGCTGTGTCGTCGCATGAATACATGCTCAGAGGCCGTTTGAGGATTTTATGCAGGCAAAGATCAATCGATTTTTACAATATTTCATAGACTACGGCGGCTATAAAAAAGTCCTGGAGGGACTGGGCAACACGCTGATCATAGCGGTGCTCGGTCTTTTCATCGGTATCATCATCGGTACTCTCATCGCCACGGTGCGTGTGGTACCGAAGTATAAGCGCCTGCCGAGAGTGCTGAACGGCTTCTGCTCTTTCTATGTGGGTTTCTTCCGCGGAACCCCCATGGTGGTGCAGCTGCTGCTTTTTTATTATGTGCTGCTGCCCCTGCTGGGCTTGAAGATGAACAGCGTGACAGTTTCGGTATGGGTTTTCGGGCTGAATTCCGGTGCCTATATCTCCGAGATCATGCGCAGCGGCATACAGTCGGTGGATAAAGGCCAGATGGAGGCCGGCAGGGCGCTGGGCCTGTCCTTTGCCACTACCATGCGCCTGATCGTTATCCCCCAGGCAGTAAAGAACATCCTGCCTACCCTGGGCAACGAATTCATCGCTCTGATCAAAGAGACTTCCGTGGTGAGCTTTGTCGGAGCCTCCGATCTGTATGTGGCGTTTAACTACATCGGCAGTAACAGCTACGAATTCATGGTGCCTTATCTGGTGATGGCCCTGATCTATATCGTGCTGGTGCTGATCATCACCCTGCTCATCAAAGTGATGGAGAAACAGCTGCGGCGCAGCGACAGAAAGTAGGAGAGTATGGCGGAAGAGATCTTAAAAGTGGAAGGTCTGGAAAAGATCTTTGACGGACGTAAGGTGCTGAACGGCATCGATCTGAGCGTCTGTCAGGGAGATATACTCTGCGTGATCGGGCCCTCGGGATCGGGCAAGAGCACTTTTCTGCGCTGCCTGAATTGTATGGAGGATCCCGACGGGGGGCGCATCTGGTTCGAAGGCGTGGACCTGGCGGATATGAGCGTGGATATCAATGTGCACCGTCAGAACATGGGGATGGTCTTCCAGCACTTTAACCTGTTCAATAATAAGAACGTACTGGAAAATATCATGTTGGCCCCGGTGCAGACAAAAAAGTGTACCGAGGAAGAGGCGCGTAAGGAAGCCATGGCTCTGCTGGAGCGTATCGGGCTGGCGGATAAGGCGGAGGTTTATCCCTCTACGCTTTCCGGCGGCCAGAAACAGCGTGTCGCCATCATCCGTGCCCTGGCCATGAAGCCGAAGCTTATACTCTTCGATGAGCCCACCAGTGCTCTGGACCCCGAAATGGTGGGAGAGGTGCTGGATCTGATGCGTGATCTGGCAAAGGAAGGCATGACCATGATCATCGTGACCCATGAGATGGGCTTTGCCAGAGAAGTGGCGAAGCGAGTGCTTTTTGTAGATGAAGGAAAGATCCTGGAGAGCGGTGCCCCGGAGGAATTCTTCGGAAACCCGCAGCATCCGCGCTTAAAGGACTTCCTTTCCAAGGTGCTGTAAGTTGAAAACTGCCTTTACGGATATGCTCCGCAGACAATTGAAAAAATACCGCAGCCTCTTCATCACTGCCGGCCTTACCTGCTTCTTCAGCTACTTTTATCTGATGGTGAAAGGACAGGGCGGCGCCGATGCCGTGTGCGAGGGCGTGCACTATTATCATAACGAGGACTGGGCTACGGCCTCGGCCCGCTGGATGGTGCGCTATGTAAATCTGATAGTGGGAAAGAACGTGATCATCCCTTTCATCGTGGTGATCCTCTATTGCGCGATGCTGGCTCTGGCATTGTGCTTTCTCTGTGAATTATTTGAGATAAAAAGACCTCTGAGTCATGTGATCGCGGCGGCGCTGATGATCAGCTGCCCCATCGCGACCCAGCAGTTTGCTTTTCTTTATATGTGTCTGGGTTACTGCCTGTCTTTCCTGCTGGTGACCGTGGCCATGTGGCTTTCCAGGAAACGTAAGCCTCTTTATGTACTGATGTCTGTTCCCTGTTATCTCATCATGCTGGGCTGTTATCAGTCCTATATCGCCATGATCGCTGCCCTGGGACTGCTGCTCTTCTTCCGGGACCAGCTGTGCGGGGTAAAGCAGAAGGATGCCTGGATAGATCTGGGACTGGTGGTGGCCACCGCCTTTGCCGCTGCCCTCATCAACTTCCCCTTTTCCGATTTTATGGCAAAGCAGGTAGGCATGGGCATCATCAGCCGCGTGTCGGATTTTTCCCTGAAGGATATCATTGAGAATCTTCCCTTCACACTCAAGTATTCCTATGTATGGTTTGTTACGCCCTTTACTACGGATGTACTGTCCAAGGATAAGCAGTATCTGCTGCTCTTCCTGCTGCTTCTGGCAGCCCTGTTCGTAATGTTTTGGGGGCAGATCAAAAAGAAGGAGTATCTGCGTTTCGCATTGTGCCTTGCATCCGTTCTGCTGCTCCCTTTGGCCATGAACGTATGCGTGGTGCTTTTCCCTCATAACGGATTGTACGATATCATGCGGCAGCAGTACCTGCTTCTGGTGGTATTGTTCTTCTTCCTTTACGAAAAACTTCCGGAGCATAAGAGCTTCCTGTGGATGTATAAGGGCGGCTGCACCGTGGGGGCGCTGCTTACGGCCTGCTATGTGCTTTCGGCCAATGCCACCTTTATCTTAAACGGCATCATCTATGACTATACCATAAGGGAAGCGGGGCTGATGCTGGGCAGGGTTTACGAGCTGGAGGATTACGTTCCCCATGAGACGCCCATCGTACTGGGTGATCCTATTGATTATAAGGATATCGAGGGCATCTATCCCCAGATGTTCCGCTATGCCTATATGGCCGGCGGACCGGTGTTCTGGGAAGGGCCTTACGGCATGACTACGGGCCGCTACTGGTTTTTCCGTGAATGGATGGGCGTGGATCCCCAGTGGATCGACGTGGAGGAATTTGAATTTGTGATCAACAATACGGAGTACGTGGAGATGCCGGTGTGGCCGGAGCCCGGTTCAGTAAAGATGATCGGAAGATATGCGGTGATCAAGACCCGGTAATGTTCGAAGCTCCCTTCGCAACCGGATCGCGGATCCATACGGAGAGGTATTGCTGCCATGCGTCGGAGTTTTCTTAATCTGTTCAGATCCGTTCTCATCATTTTGTTATTGTTTCTTTCTGTGACTCTGCCTGTTCTGGCAGGGGAAGATACACAGCTTTCCTATAAGATCGAATATGTGCTGAACGGGCCGGAGGATGACAGCTGGGACGCTGTCACGAATCCTCCCGAGAATCCCGACAGCTACAGCCCCGGGGACAGCATCCGTCTTAAGAAGCCGACACGCGAGGGTTATAGCTTCGGCGGCTGGTATAAGGATGCGGCACTTACAAAGAAGATCACAAAGATAAAAAAGAACAGTACGGGGGATCTTTGTCTTTACGCAAAATGGACGGAAAATAAGTATACTGTCGTATTCAAAGCGAACGGCGGCAAGGGCCGGATGAAGAAGCTGCGCGGAACGGCTGCCGCGGATCTTAAGCTTCCGTCCTGCGCTTTTTCTTATGCCGCTCATGGATTCCGTTCCTGGAAAAGTGCAAAGCTGGCCTGCGAGGAAGGCCTTGAATTCGGGCCGGAGGGCACGATTAAGGCCGGGAGCGTTACGGGAAGGGGAGAGAAGCTCGTCCTATATGCCCAGTGGGATAACAACGCTGCGGTGGATCTTTACGTATCGACGGAGGGGAACGATGAAAATGACGGAAGCGAAGACCGTCCCTTCCGCAGCATACAGCATGCCCTGGATCAGGCACAGCCGGGATCCACGGTCCATGTAAAGGCGGGTATTTATGACGAATGCCTGAGCTTCCCCCGGAGCGGGGAGAAGACAGATCCCATCACCCTTATGGGAGAGCCGGCGGAAAGGACGGAGGAGGAAGAATGGAAGCTGAAATGCCCTTCCGTGCTGACATACTCCGGCAGTGATGAGAGTATTACGCTGATGGATATCAACGGGCAGTCGGACATCTGTATAAGGGATCTGGATATCGGAAATATCAGCTGCAAATACGCCTGCGGGATCTATATCCCGGAAAACAGTAAGAACATCCGGATCGAAAACTGCAGGATACACGATATACGGGTGGCGGAGCCTTATCTTTGTTCTCCGGAAGAAAATGAGGATGCCGCCGGAGAAGCCAATGCCATACTCTGTTTCGGGGAAGGAACGACCGCGGCCCGTGCCGTCAGCCGGGTGCATATATGTTATAACGAGATCTGTGATAATGTGACCAACTGGAGCGAAGCCGTGTCGGCGGCCGGTAATGTCTCTCATATCTGTGTTCTGTATAATCAGGTGCATGACAACACGAACATCGGCATCGACTTCAACGGGAATACGGGCTATTGTCCGAAGCCCAAGCTGGATCAACCCAGATTCTGTGAAGCCAGGGGGAACACAGTCTATAACTGTCATTGTGAATATGCATACTGCGCGGGGATCTACGTGGACGGTGCCAGGGATACGCTGCTTGCGGACAATACGGTACACCACTGCGATTACGGTATGGAAGTGGGGGCAGAGATAAAGAAGGATAAGTATCCGGTGAAGAATATCACGGTAAAGGGAAACTACCTTCACGACAATCTTCACGGGGGCTTGTGGATCGGCGGATATGATCCTGAAAATTCAGGCATTGTAAAGAAGACGAAGATAGTGGATAATCATCTTAAGGATAACGGCTCCGATCCGGATACCCCCGAGGTGGAGATCAACCGCTGCGCGGGAGTATTGTTTCAGGGAAATACTTTCGAAGTAAGCCGTCCCCCGGAGCAGATAGGGCATATCATCGTGGCGGGGATGGGGAAGAAATATACCTCCGGCCTGAAGTTCAAGGATAATGTCTTTATAACGGAACTGCCGGAAGAAGAGCGGATATGGATAAAAGAATAAACATCAGGAAAAGGAGGGAGTTATGATACTGAGTGGGATAGGTACGGAAAATGCGGAAGGCTTCACGGCTGTGATACCTCCGGAGCTGGTACGGGACGAAGACAAGCTTGCCGTAGGCGTTGTGGAAGACGATAAGGCTGTGGCAGCGGCCCTCTTTTCGACAGATGAGGATGCGGCCATCCTTGAATATCTCTATGTGCTGCCGGAGTACCGGCGGCGGGGCGTGGGAAGCTTCCTGCTTAAGGAGAGTCTGTCCGCTCTGGATCTGGATCTGGTCCAGGCGGCCTTTTCGGATGATACGGAGGGGATGCTTCCCTTTTTTGAAAAGCTGGGCTTTATGATGATCGAGGATACGGACGTCATAAGCATCCCTATGAAGGAGCTCCGTAAGCGATGTAACGAGTCTCCTCTGTTCCGCAAAAAGACCGCTGTGGAGGCGAGCAGTATCGATACCGTCCTGGAGAGAAAGGAACTGTTAAGGCTGCTTCTGCAGGAAAAGCTGGATACGGAGCTGATCTCGGAAGGCCGCTTTACGGAGGAGCTTTCCTTTGTATGTAAGGATGATGCGGGAGAGATCCGGGCGCTTCTGCTCTGTGACCGTTTTGAGGATACACTGCTGCTTACGCTGCTGCTGAACCGTTCCCAAAATACGGATCATATGCTGGCACTGTTCCAGGCTTTCCTGAAAGCGACGGAGGCCGCGGAATATGACGGGTGCAGCCTGCGCTTCCTTCCGGCGGAGCTGAGTGTACTGCACTTTTCGGAAAGACTGGCCGGAGATGCGCTGGTCAAAGAGGGACGCATGCTTACTATGATAGGGAGATTGGGGGGAAGATAAAAGATGAGCAGAACGGAAACGAACCTGCAGAAGACAAGGCAGGAACAAAAACAGGCAGTATCAAGCGCAACGGTCCTTAAGGTACAGGAAAAGCTAGGGAAGCTTCTGGGTCATGATTCGGCGCAAGCGGCAAAATACAGGGATCGCGTGTCAGAGGCAAGAAGTAATCTCACTTTTGTTAAGGGACTTAGTCCGGCAAGAGCGGACATGCAGATCAGGAATTCACAGCAGCTGCTGGGAAGGAAATGGAACTTAAGTAAATCCCAGCTGGGGAAGAGAGCTAAAAAAATGAAGGAAAATCTCTCTCTTCAGGAGCAGCTGCTGAAAGAGAACGAAGCTTATGAGACGGCCCGGGAAACGGGACTTACGGAAGCAGCAGCGAAAAAGATAGAGAAGACGGGCTCGGGCAGCGCCCTCCTAACGAAAGCAGATGCAGATTCCGAATACGGAGAACTGCTGCGGGACTGGGGAGCTTATGCAACGCTATACGGCGAAGAGGATAAAGCGACCAGTCTCCTTGGCAGGATGCAGTCGAAGGAGACGGAGCGTTTAAATATCGACATCGTACTGAAGGAAGCCCAGGATGCGGATCTGAGCGAGTTTGCCTATAAGAATGATGAGGAATTCATAAAGGATTATCACCGGAAATATGCCCGCCTGAAGGCCCTGACCCATGCACAGGCCATCTCGGAGGATATGGAAAAGACCGACGGATATATCCCGGATATGGGCGGAGTCAATGCCGTGAAGCTGAAGGCAAAGCTGAAGCTCCTAGTGGGGATCAGGGAGGATTATGAGCGGCGCATGTCCATGATCAGCTCGGAGTATTACAGCCTTCTGGCAGGAACGGATGTGAGTGAGATAAAGGAAGAGGATATACCCGGGATCGTTTCAAGAAGCGGGAAAGGCGGAAGCCTCGATCGTTATCTTCAGGATGCAAAGGCCTTAAAGAGCAGCCGCTATGGAAAGGGCGCGGATCTGAAAGCGCTGGAAAAGGAAGCCCTGGAGGAAGAGAAGAAAAAAGAATATGTGGACTCCATGAAGCAGGCGGAAGAACTGAGCGACTGCTATAAAGAGTATCTGGAAAGCGAAAAGCTCAGTCCCAGAACGCTGAAGCAGCAAAGCACCGCGATGCTTGCTGCCCTGAAGAAGAAATACGGAGAAACGAATACGGTCACCCTGCTTAGCCGTTTAAGTGCCACGCTTTTTAACAAAGACCTGAAGAAGGAGAATAAGGCGTATACGAAAGCGAACCTGAGCTATCTTCTCAATCTTCAGAAGATCATGGATCAGTGCCAGGATCTTTTGAATGAAGAGATCAATAAACGGTATGGCGATATAGTTGCGGAACAGACCCGGAAACAGTTGGACGGACAGGATAAGAAGCCTACCCTTGAGGAAGTGGCGCGGGAAGCCGAGCAGGAAGAGCGGGCCAGGATGGAAAGGATCGTTAAGCTGGACGACGAGATCCGCAGGATACGGGGACTTGAGGGAGATGCGCTGGGCGCGGAATGGGAAAAGATCTGCAGTATGGCTCCCGAGCTGGAAAAGCTGCTTGAGGGTATAGGCGGAGATAACAGGGAAGTGTTATCGGCTTATAATGATAAGCGCTACGAGTATCTTAAGGCAGATTATAAGCAGTATGCGGAGGCAGCGGCTCCGGATATCAAACTGCTGGAAGGGCTGCGTCTTAAGAGCCGCGCGGAAAAGATCCGTATGGAAGTGGAGAACGGTGCTGACTTCTTCTCTTTGCTGAGTAAAGAAGAGCTGGCCCGGGTCACGGAAACTTATCCGGGCCTTGAGGGGAAAGAAATTGCGAAGCGATATGCTTCCACCCTGAAGAGGAGTGCTTCCGTGGCGATAAAGAAGTCCGAGAAGGAAAGGGAAGAGATGCTCCTTAATAAGGATAATGCTATGATCAAAAATATCGGGAGCATCAATGAACGCAAAAAAAAGTATCCCGACCTTTTGCCCGGAGCTATGAAAGATGTGCATAAAGGAGCGGAATACCATGAAAAAGCCCGTAAGCTTCTGGATGAGAAGAAAAAGGAGTGGGCGAAGGCGAATGGGAAACAGCCGTATCAATGTTCGGAGGTCCAGCTGATCAAAAACCTGTATAAAGAAGCGCAGCAGGCGGGAGACGATGAAACGATGTTTATCCTTTCCTGCTATAAGAGATTCAAGATGGAACATTACCGTCTGGCAGGGAGTACCCAAAGACTTATCACAGAGCCGCTGTTCCGTTCTTTCGCTTCCACCGAGATGATGAGTTCGATCCGGGAGATGAAGGAAGAAGATTATAATAACATGCTCAGGGATCTTTCTGCCGGAGCTTTTCTGGAGAGGGATAAAGCAGAAAACGCGAAAGAGAAAGAAGCACGTTGGAAAGAAGTCAATGCTGCCAGAAAACAGAATAAAAAAGGACTGCGCACTTATTATGATACTGTACGCAGGCATTACGAGCAGATGGAGAAAAAATACGGCTACGAGTTGGGGGATCCGTCCTGGCTCATGCTGCACTGGAATGAGCTGGTAAAGGATTTTGCCAATACGCAGGTAGATAACAATCTGGTGGATCACGACAGAGAGGTACTTGAGGTCACGGCAACGCAAAAGCCGGGAGATCCTCAGGACACGATCACGGACGGCGACGACCAGGATGTGCGTCTGGTACATCTGATCCGTTTTTACAATTACTATAACGGCGCCTGCCAGATGATATACAGCTTTTTCCAGAAGCGCTTATACGGGGAAGGGGGCACGCCGGAGGAGAACGCCGAAAGCGTACGGAAATTTATGGAGATGGCTGCCGTGGAGAAAGCCTATCTGCAGTCTCATCCGCAGGAGGATGTAAAGAAAGCTGCGGCTTCCGGGAAAGCAGGGGAATAAAGAGATCCTGCCCGTTAGATCTGCATCAAAAAAGCCCCGGAGATCCGGGGCTTTTTTCGGGTTTAGCTTTTTTAGTTTGAGTTCTCGTTTGCGTAATCGTCGAACATCTTCTCTACGGCTGCGTAGGTGTCCTGACTGATGCTGGGAAGCTCTGCGCCCCATGCGGCCGTGGCCTGCTTGAAGCCTTTTTCGAATGCGCTTCGCATTTCTTCCATCTTGTCGGGATCGCCGCCTGTAAGAGCCTTAGCAAAATCGAAGATCCGCTCACTGGTCTGCTTAACGCCCCAGTATCCGTCTTCGGCGATGTCCTTCTGTGCCTGGGCACGGGTCTCTTCATCGACCTCAAGCCCTTCAAAGGCCTTCTTCAGGTTCGTCCCGTTGGCAAGGTCAAAAGTCTGGCCCTGCTTGCTCAGGAGCTTGCTGACGATATCCTGCAGCTGCTGAGTGCGGGCTTCCGCATCGGCTTTCAGCTTGCTGATCATCGCCGGATCCTGCTTGTAGGTCTTGGTCTCAGCGGCCTTTTTGCTTCCCTCCGCATCGGCGCTTCTCTCGTAGATAACGCCCTCGCTGGCTGAGGTGCTGGTCGCTTTTACTTCTGCCGTGGCCTTTTGATCACTGATACCTGTTGTAGTGGGTGCCGTATAGCTGTAGGCCTCGGCTGCACTGGTGGCTACACTACCCGTAATTCCGTTTACGCTCATAATCACCATTCCTTTCTGATTGGTTGTAGCGCCTATAGTTACCGTAAATAAGGGACGTAAAACTCGGGATTCGCAAGCTCACCCTCGCGGGATACATCCGATATTTACTCATTATTATAATACTATAGAATTGTCCATATGTAAAGGGAAAAATAGCTTGACGGAGTTGACATAACATAGTAGAATATCTGGTGGGATTTTTGCGTGAAGTACAAGATATTGTGGAGGATTGACCGGATGAAAAGAAAGATCGCAATGATATTATGTCTATCAATGCTGCTGGGAGATTTTGCACCGGCATTGCAGGCTTACGGATATGACAGCGAGATCGCCGCGGATGCGGTGGAAGAAGGGGAAGAGGCTGTTCTCACCGAGGAGGAAGAACCTCTTCTGGAAGCGGAGGAGCAGCCGGAAGCGGAAGAAAAAGAGGAAGCAGAGGAAGAACCCGGAGCTCCGGTGGATCCCGATAAAGAAGCTGTCTCCGAAAACGATGTGCTTACCGGGGACGATACGGAAAGCGCTTCCGATGATGAAGCGGAAGTAAGTGATAACGAAACGAAGGAAGAGACGGAAGACCCGGACGGAAAGAAGACCGAAAACCCCATCATCCTGCGGAACGGGGAGCCTGTAAATAAGCTGATCCTTTTTGTCAGCGGTAACTGCACCCTTTCCGTGCTTACGGAAGAAGATGTGGATGAGCTGGACATCAGCTGGAAGAGCAGCTCCTCCAAGATCGTGAAGGTTAACTACAGCGGCAAGGCCGTGGGTGTGAAGCCCGGGACCGCAACCATCACCGCTACCCAGAAGGGCGGCAAGAGCGTGAGCATACCCGTGGAAGTAAAGGCCCTGCCTACGGTGAAGACGCTGAAGATCGCGGATACCGGCGGGAAGAGCTTTGATTATCCCAGCGTGAGCGAGGGCAGCGTAAAGGTCCGTTCCATGGACATCACCCTGGATGCGGCCGTGTGCGATGTGCTGGAGGAGGAGCTTACTCCCTCGGCCAATATGTCTTACTACGTAAATACCGACGGCAGTACCGCACAGGTAAAGCTCATCAAGCTGGCCCTGAAGGAAAACCATAATAAGAAGCACCAGGCCATACTCGTGGCGGATTTTGCCATCAGCTCGCCGGGTATCGTACAGGCCAATGTGACCATCGGAAACAAAACGGCCTCCGAAAATATCATCATCAATCAGAATTCTTCCGGTCTGGATCCGGATACTCCCGTCTGGGTCGGCGGTCAGCCCGCTTCCGGCTGGGTAGGTGAAAAGATCTATTCCTCCGAATACGTGGGAGCTGCTCCTTACCGCTCCACCTTCAGCAACAGGGACTGCCTGCTGGGAACCGAAGCCATTTCCGGAAAAGAAGCAATCAGCTACTTTATCAAGCATGTATACAGGGAAAAGGCAGATGTGGAAGTGGGGACCTGGATAAAGACAAAGGCCTGGATCTATCCCGGAGCCCTCTTTTATGCGGACCCCGAGACCCACAAGCCTTCCTGGGGATTTTTCACCTATAAGGGAAAAGTTTACTATACCGTGTCCGGAAACTGCGGTCTGGTCCGCAGCCGGGAGAACAATTTCACGGATATGAGCCTGAGGGATGAATACCTCTTAAGCGTCAGCGGTGAGGTGCTCACCGGCACGATCCTTTTTGATGAAGAAAACACGCTGACCACCGACCGTACCAAGGCAAAGGAGCTGTATTACGGCGATCCGGACGATAACGGCCGGCTGAAGAAGGAAGTGTGGGCCCCTCTCGGAAAGAGCTATACCTATATCGGCTCCAAGATCTGCCGTACGCTGGGAAGAGAAGAAGGCCTTCAGAAATACAACGGCAAGTGGTATTTCATGTATAAGGATGAACGGGCCTCGGGCTGGGTATGGCTGGACGATAAAGGGAAGAAGACCACGGAACGGTCCAAGGCCGTGACCTTCTATTATGCCCTGCCGGAGACGGGTGAGCTGATCGAAGGGGAATTCACTGTCGCCGGCAAGAAGTACTGGCAGAGCATCGATGATGAGAATCTCTGGTGGGACGGTTATGTGGGTAAATACGGAAAGGGTGTTCCCCACGGTGCGGTATCCTCCAACCTGCTGGTGAACGTCCGCGGTCTGGACGATCCTCTGTGGCGTTATGTTGATGAAAACGGTGCTTTCCTGAACAACAAGCTGGTGGACCGGGATATACGCGCCAATGACGAACTGACCTACCACGGCGTGTGGGTGGACCAGTCCACGGATGACGGCCTGTATTACGGCGTCCGTCTGGTGAAGGGCAGTATGGTGCTCTTCAATCCGGGTATCGTGGCCTACGATTCCGAGATCAACGACAGGGTCCATCTTCTGGATGAGACTTTGCAAAACAGCTATTTCTGCTACATGGATAAAAAGGGTATCGTGGATATGGATATCCCCGATAAGGAGAAGACCCGGAAAAAGCTGTATATCAAGAACATCACCGATGACAGGACAGGCAGGAAGAGCTTCGCCCTCTATATCGATGAAGCCGGCAGGAATGTACCCACCAATGCCCTGGTGGTGGTGGACGGCAGCGCCTGGTATTACGATCCCGACGGAAAGATCGTGAAGGGCCTGATCACCGCCAGCAGCAACAACATCAGTTCCTGGGTTTATGCCGATAAGACCACCGGCGAACTGCAGAAGAACAAGATGATCTCGGTGGACGGACAGCGCTATCTGCTGGATGAGAGAGGCTTTGTGATCACCCGGGCCATGACGGAAAAGAAATACGGCCTGGTGAACATGGAGGTGGACGGCGAGGATTCTTACTTCCTGGTAAGTACGAAGGGTGTGCTGCTGAGCGGCTTCAAGACCGTTCATAACCGGAAACGCTACTTCTTCCCCGGAACATACCGCATGGCCACAGGCATCTTCGTATACAAGGGGCAATACTATTTCGCCCGCAGCATGGATACCGAGGAAGGCGTGGTAGGCGGCAAAGCAAAGGGCCTTGCCGAAACAGAAGAAGGCTATGCCTGGGTGAACAAGGACGGCACCCTGAAGCAGGGCTGGATACACTTAAATACCGACGATCCGGATGATGATTCCAAGATCAGCTCGGTCAAGAAGGCGAAGTGGAGCGGATACTTCCTGGGTTCCTCTTTCTTAAGCGAGGAAGAGACCCTGTATAAGATCGGCAGCAAGTGGTATCACTTTGACGGCGACGGAAGAATGACCAGGGGGCTTGCAAGCCTGAGCCTGAACTGTGCTTACGACCTGGATACCGGACGCAGCAGCCTGAAGGTGAGCGGTAATTTCTGTTTCGCGAATAACGGCCGCATGCTCACCGGCTGGTCCAAGGTGAACGGTGTGAAATACTATTTCGCCTCTTCGGATATGAGCGGCTACGATCCCGAAGGAAAGCTCTGCTACTTCGCAAAAGGGCAGCGGGTGGAAAATGCAAAGGTGACAATCTCCGGAAAGCTCTGGAGCTTTGATGCAAAGGGCATGGGCCGGAAGCTGAGCAGCGGCCGTGTCAAGAATGCGGATAAGAGCTTTTCCTATGTGGATACCGTGACCGGCGAGAACAGCTGCGGCGTGGTACGCAGGACCGGGAACAAGTGGTACTTCTACGGAGCAGACGGGAAAGCCACCGCTACGGCTCCCATCGGCGCCTTCCGCACCCTCAGCGGTACCGTGGTCTATCCGGTCTTTGCCAAGAAGGGTAACCTGATCGGTGTAAAGACTGCCGGAGGTCTGGACCTTACGAGTACGCTGATAACGGTCAACGGAGAGTATCTGGGGCTGGATGCCAAGGGCAAGCCCGCATCGGGAGTGCAGGAGGGTATGAAGGACGGTAAGCCCGTGCTGGTGTTCATTACCAAGAACGGAACAAGGCTTAAGGCGGCTAGCGGCCTGGAGATCATAAAGAGCGGTAAGGATTATTACCTCTGCGATACGGAAGGTTATCTGCGTACTTCCGGCAGCTGGCTGAACCATTCGGCGGATGATATGACGGCGCTGGTGGAACTGGATCTGAAGGATCTGGTGCTGATCCGTCTGAACGGAACGGAAAGAAAGAAGATACGTGCAGCGGAAGCCGCAAACGAAAAGGTAATGCTGGCGGTAGGCAGTGACGGAAAGCTGCGCCGCTCGACTTCCCTGTATAACGGATCGGTGAAATACAGGACCAATGCATACGGAATGGTGATTCGCGGAGCCGTCACCCGTTCGGGCAAGAAATACTATGCCGGAGCCGAGCTGGGCGTGGCCGTCGGGGATGTGACCACCCTGGAAGCCGTGGAACTGGGCAGCGGTACGGTCATGGAGCTGAGCTTTGCGGTGAAACAGGACGGCGAGATCAGCAGCGTGAAGGACAGTGAAGGCAAGGCAGTAAGCGGAGTGTTCACCTTAGCGGAGAGTGAGCTGACCATCTGCCTGAAAGACGGTAAGATCAAGAGCGGAACGGTCAAGGTTAACCACGGCGGCATCAAGACAAAACTGTTCTTTGATGAAGACATGCCGGTCATGATCGGACTGAAAACGGACGTTATGTAAACTTGACGTCTGCCCGGAAAATGCATATAATCATGGGCATGAGGATCGAGCAGGTAAATGAAAACCAGATCCGCTGTATCTTAACACAGGAGGACCTGGACGAGCGGAAGATAAAGTTCAGCGAGCTGACCTACGGAAGCGAAAAGGCAACCCGTCTTTTTCGTGATGTGATACAGCAGGCCGGCGAAGATTACGGCTTTATCCCGGACGAGCACCCTCTGATGATCGAAGCGGTGCCCATGCAGTCGGGGATGGTGGTCTTTGTGATCACCAAGGTCACGACGCCTGACGATTTCGATTCCCGCTTAAGCCAGCTGGTCTCTGCCCTGCGCGGCAGCACCGATGAAGAAGGCGAGGGCGAGGATTTCGCTCTGGAAGGAGATGGAGACGGTTTTTCCGCCCAGATACATATCCATGCCGTGGGAGATACACCTTCCGCACCTATCGGAGGCCTGTCCCTGCGGGATCTTTTCCATGAGATGTTCAGCCGCGGCACCGAAGCGGCCAAATCAAAGCCGGTTCAGAATAATAACGCCGTGATGCGGCCGCAGAACCGTATATATACCTTCAGGGATATCGCATCGGTACTGGATGCGGCAGCAGCTGTCCGTAACTTTGAGCTGGGAGAGAGCGTGCTGTATAAAAACCCGGCAGACGGAAGCTATTACCTGCTTCTTTACGCGGATTACCTGACACCCGCGGGCTATAATCTGCTTACGGTAACATTGGCGGATTTCTCGGCGGATGAAGTGATACAGCCTACCATGGAAGCATATATGGAGGAGCATTTCGACATCGTAGTTGCCGAACACGCCTTACAGGCTCTCGTATCAGTAGATCAGTAATGCAGCGACAGAAATTAATCGAATACCTGCGACCGGAGGGCCTTTTGCTTGCGGATGAGCAGGCAGAGGCTTTCGTTCGTTATTACGAGCTTTTGGTGGAATGGAACAGCCGTATGAACCTGACGGGTATCACGGAACCGGACGAGGTGATGGTAAAGCATTTTGCCGACAGCCTGTGGGGCATGCATCCCCGGGGCCGGGTACTGGACGTGGGCAGCGGAGCCGGTTTTCCCGGTCTGCCTCTGGCAATAGCCTGGCCGGAAGCGGAATTCGTGCTGATGGATTCCCTGGGGAAGAGGGTGAACTTCCTGAACGCGGTGATCGGGGAGCTGGGCCTTGGGAATGTGAAGGCCATTCATGCCCGTGCCGAAGAACTGGCGCGGCAGCCGGAACACCGGGAAGCCTATGAGCTGGTGGTGTCCCGGGCGGTGAGCCGCTTGAACATCCTGTCGGAATACTGCCTGCCTTTTGTGCGTGTGGGCGGCGAGTTTGTAGCGTATAAATCGGCGGAATACATGCAGGGGGAAGAATCTGCGGAGGCCGCCGCTGCCATAAAGCTGCTGGGAGGGTGCCTGGCTGAGGAACAGACGGTAAAGCTTCCGGGGCAGGATTATGCACGTGTGCTGGTCCATATCCGGAAGGAAGAGAAAACGCCGAAGAAATATCCGCGAAAAGCGGGTACTCCGGCGAAGGAACCGCTGAAATAAAGAAGGAGTCCCGCATCGGGGACTTACGGAAAGGAGATCGGATCATGAAAAGAAAAAAACTCCTGACGATATTCATGAGTGTGGTACTGCTGGCCGGCTGCGCATTTCCCGGCACTGCCGAGGAGGATCCCCGGGGCAGTATC
>JAFZOW010000087.1 GCA_017552715.1 Lachnospiraceae bacterium | reverse complement strand
TCTTAAAGTTTGCTATGGAGTTCTTAGCACGGGTGATGATCGCCTTCTGGCCGGTGATGGTCTCC
Source organism: Lachnospiraceae bacterium (assembly GCA_017552715.1). GTDB lineage: Bacteria > Bacillota > Clostridia > Lachnospirales > Lachnospiraceae > NK4A136. Next base: position 12,024 of record JAFZOW010000087.1, on the reverse strand, counting down.
ATATCGGAAACGGCGCTCTCCAGCAGCTTGGCATTCTCTTTTGCCTCACCCACACCCATGTTCACCACGATCTTGTCGATCTTCGGCACTTCCATGATGTTCTTGTAGCCGAATTTCTTTGTCATGGCGTCAACGATCTCTTTCTGATATATATCCTTTAATCTACTCAATGCTCTGCTCCTCCTTGCTTAATCGATCACATCGCCGGTGGATTTGGCGTAGCGGACCTTCTTGCCGTCCACCTCTTTGAAACCGACCCGGGTGGGCTTTCCCTTATGCACATACATCACATTGGAGATGTCGATGGGGGCTTCCTTCTCGATGATACCGCCGGTCTGATTCTGTGCGGAGGGTTTGGAGTGACGCTTTACTACGTTCACACCCTCGACCAGCACGCGACCCTTCTTCTTATCGATGGAGAGCACCTTGCCTTCCTTGCCCTTGCCCTTTTCAATGTTACCGGTCATCACGCGGACCGTATCGCCTGTCTTGATCTTCGTCATCTTAGCGCCCTCCTTATAATACTTCGGGAGCCAGAGAAACGATCTTCATGAACTGTTTCTCTCTCAGCTCTCTTGCTACCGGCCCGAAGATATGGGTGCCGCGCGGCGTCTTGTCATCCTTGATGATGACTGCGGCATTCTCGTCAAACTTGATGTAAGAGCCGTCTTTACGATGGGCGCCCTTAACAGAACGGACCACCACAGCCTTTACTACATCACCCTTCTTGACCATACCGCCGGGAGTCGCATCCTTCACCGTAGCAACGATGATATCTCCGATCTCCGCATATCTTCTGGTGGAACCGCCGGATACGCGGATGCAGAGGATCTCCTTTGCTCCGGTATTGTCGGCGACCTTCAGTCTGCTCTCCTGTTGAATCATGATCCTTCTCCTTCCGAAATATCGCTGCTTACTTCGCTCTCTCTACGATCTCGACCAGTCTCCAGCGCTTATCCTTGGAGAGGGGTCTGGTCTCCATGACCTTCACGGTATCGCCCGCTTTGGCTTCGTTGTTCTCGTCATGAGCCTTCAGCTTGTAGGTCTTCTTCACGATCTTGTTGTACAGCGGGTGACGGACATGATCCTCAACCGCAACGGTGATCGTCTTTTCCATCTTGTCGCTGACCACCTTACCTGTACGAGTTTTTCTTAAGTTTCTCTCTTCCACTTCTATTCCCTCCCCGGCTTTAAGCTCTCTGCTTTGCGCTCAGCACGGTCTGTATACGGGCGATGTTCTTCTTTACTTCGCCGATCCTGGCCGTATTGTCCAGCTGATTGGTCGCATTCTGAAAACGCAGGTTGAACAGTTCCTTCTTTGCATCTACCAGGGCCTGGTTTAATTCCGCGGGAGACTTTTCCCGCAGCCCGTCCGTGTATTTTCTTGTCTTCTTAGTTGCCATTTGCCACACCGCCTTCCTGAGCCCCGTTCAGCTCTTCTTTGGAAACGATCTTGCACTTGCAGGGCAGCTTGTGGGTTGCCAGTCGAAGTGCTTCCTTCGCCACCTCTTCGGATACGCCGGCGATCTCGAACATCACACGGCCCGGCTTTACGACGGCTACCCAGTACTCCAGGGTACCCTTACCGGAACCCATTCGGGTCTCGGCCGGCTTGGTGGTCACGGGCTTGTCGGGGAAGATCTTGATCCACACACGACCGCCACGCTTGATATATCTGGTCATTGCGATACGGGCGGCCTCGATCTGATTACTCTTGATCCAGGCGGGCTCCGTTGCTACGATACCGTACTCACCATAGGTGATGATATTTCCGCGCATCGCCTTGCCGCTCATGGTCCCGCGGAACTGCTTACGGCGTTTTACTCTCTTAGGCATTAACATGATATCTTACGCTCCTTCCTTTCGAATTAATCGCGGGAGGCCGCTTCCGCAGCATTTCCCTTGGTGGGCAGCACCTCGCCGCGATAGATCCAGACCTTCACACCGATCTTGCCGTAGGTGGTATCTGCTTCGGCAAAGCCGTAGTCGATATCCGCCCGGAGGGTCTGCAGGGGGATGGTGCCTTCACTGTAAAATTCCGTTCTGGCGATATCCGCGCCGCCCAGACGACCGGCCACGCAAGCCTTGATCCCCTGTGCACCGCTTAAGGAATTGCCGCGGTTATCTTTCTTCATGGTACGGGTCATGCAGCTGCGAACCGCACGACGGAAAGAGATACGATTTTCCAGCTGGGAAGCGATGTTCTCGGCAACCAGCTGAGCGTCCGCATCGGGCTTCTTGATCTCCTGGACATCCAGGGATACATCCGTGCGGCCGATCTCTTTCATCAGAGCCTTCTTGGTGGTCTCGATGCCGGTACCGCCCTTGCCGATGACTACACCGGGCTTCTGGGTGAACACGACCACTTCCACCTTTTCGGCTTTTCTCTGGATCTCGATCCGGGAGATGCCTGCAGCATAAAGCCGCTTCTTTAAGAATTTGCGGATGTTGTAATCTTCTACCAGATAGTCCGCGAACTTATCCTCGGAATACCATCTGGAATCCCAATCTTTGATCACACCCACTCTTAAGCCATGAGGGTTTACCTTCTGTCCCATACTTACTTATCTCCTTTCTCGTCCAGAACGATGGTGATGTGACTGACTCTCTTCTCGATCCGGTATGCACGGCCCTGAGCTCTGGGCTGGATACGCTTCATCGTGGGCCCCTTGTTGGCAAAGCACTCCGCAATATAAAGGTTCTCGGGGTTCATGCCGTTGTTGTTCTCCGCATTTGCAATGGCGGAATCCAGGAGCTTGCCGATGAGCTGGGAAGCATATCTGGGATTATACTGAAGGATAGCCTTCGCGGTGGTCACATCCTTGCCCCGGATGGCATCCAGCACGAAGCATGCCTTCTGGACGGAAACCCTTGCATAAGAAAGCTTGGCGGAGGGTCTCGTCTCTCTGTTCTCTTCATTTCTGGTTCGCTTGATCTGCGATCTATGTCCTTTAGCCATAGTACCTTATCCTCCCTTGCTTACTTGACCTTGGATTTCTTATCGTCCTTACCGTGGCCGCGGAAAGTACGAGTTGCTACGAATTCGCCGAGCTTATGTCCGACCATATCTTCGGTCACATATACGGGCACGTGCTTGCGTCCGTCATGCACCGCGATGGTGTGTCCCACAAAAGAGGGGAAAATGGTAGAGCGTCTCGACCAGGTCTTGATGGCCTGCTTCTTGCCGGCTTCGTTCATCTGTTCCACTGCCTTCAGAAGGCTGGCATCCGCAAAAGGCCCTTTCTTTAATGATCTTGCCATGATTCTTTTCTCCCTCCCTTATTTGATCGCTCTGCCGTCGCGTCTTCTCACGATCAGCTTGTTGGACTGCTTTTTCTTCTTTCTGGTCTTTAAGCCCAGTGCAGGCTTACCCCAGGGAGTGGAAGGTCCCGGCCGGCCGATACCGGTCTTACCTTCACCACCGCCGTGCGGGTGGTCGTTGGGGTTCATCACCGAACCGCGAACGGTGGGACGGATACCCATGTGGCGCTTACGGCCTGCCTTACCTACGTTGATCAGGTTGTGATCACCGTTTCCGAGCACACCGATGGAGGCGCGGCACTCGATGGGCACCATGCGCATCTCGCCCGAAGGCAGACGCAGGGTGGCATAGCGGCCTTCCTTAGCCATCAGCTGGGCGGAGTTTCCGGCCGCCCGGACCATCTGACCGCCCTTGCCGGGCAGCAGCTCGATATTGTGTACCTGGGTACCTACGGGGATCTCGGACAGAGGCAGGCAGTTGCCGGGCTTGATCTCGGCGTTCTTGCCGTTCATGATCTTCATGCCGTCCTTCAGTCCCTCGGGTGCCAGGATGTAGGCCTTCTCGCCATCCGCATAGCAGATCAGCGCGATGTTGGCGGTGCGGTTGGGATCGTACTCGATGCCTACAACCTTTGCGGGCACATCATCCTTGTTGCGCTTGAAATCCACGATACGGTATTTCTGCCGGTTTCCGCCGCCGTGATGACGAACGGTGATCTTGCCCTGATTGTTACGTCCGGCCGTCTTGTCCTTCTTGGCCAGCAGGCTCTTTTCCGGCGTTGTCTTTGTGATCTCGGAAAAGTCCGAACCCGTCATGTTTCTTCGGGACGGGGTATAGGGATTATACTTTTTGATTCCCATTTCTGTATTTCTCCTTTACTGTTTATTCGCACACTTCTCTGTGTATACTTAAGGCCCTGTCTTACAGCCCTGCAAAGATCTCGATGTCTTTGCTGTCGGGTGTCAGCTGTACGATGGCCTTTTTGGTCTTGGCGGTCTTGCCGCTGACCAGACCCCTGCGGCGGGTCTTCCCATCTTTGTTCTGGGTGTTGACCTTCGCTACCTTGGTGCCTTCGAACATCTTCTCGACGGCTTCCTTGATCTGGGTCTTGTTTGCCTCGGGATGAACCAGGAAGGTGTACTTCTTCTCTCCCATCCCCTCCATGCTCTTCTCAGTGACCATGGGCTTCAGGATCACGTCATAATAGTTTAAGCTGGCCATTATGCATACACCTCCTCGATATTGGCAACCGCTGCTTTGGTAAGCACCACGGTGCCGGCGTTCATCACATCATAAACGTTCATGTTATCGCTGACAGCCGTCTTGGTATCGGGGATGTTACGTGCGGAACGGATCACTGTCTCATCCTTTTCCCCGAGAACCACCAGAGCCTTCTCGGCCTTGATGGCATCAAGCACTTCGCTCATGCGCTTCGTCTTGATCTCGTCCAGCTTCAGCTCGTCAACTACGATGAGCTTCTCATCCGCAAGCTTGCCGGAAAGGGCGCTCTTCAGAGCTGCACGCTTTTCCTTCTTGTTAAGCTTGAAGGAATAATCCCTGGGAACGGGAGCGAACACGATACCGCCGCCCTTCCACTGGGGAGCACGGATGGAACCCTGACGTGCATGGCCCGTGCCCTTCTGTCTCCAGGGCTTTCTGCCGCCGCCGGAAACCTCCGAACGGGTCTTGGCCTTCTGGGTGCCCTGGCGATTGTTGGCCAGCTGCTGCACCACTGCCAGGTGTACCAGATGCTCGTTCACATCCACCGCAAAGATCTCATCCTTTAAGTCGATGGTCCCGACTTTCTTGCCTTCCATATTTACAACATCTACTGTAGCCATCTGTAAGTCCCTCCTTTAGCTCAAACTTCTGCCTTGGTGGTCTCTTTGATGGTGATCAGGGCTTTCTTTGCCCCGGGCACTGCACCCTTGACCAGCAGTAAATTCTTATCTGCATCCACGCGTACCACTTCCAGGTTCTTTACCGTAACCTGCACGCTGCCCATGTGACCGGGCATCTTCTTGCCCTTGAACACCTTGGAAGGTGAGGAGCAGGCGCCGTTGGAACCTGCGTGGCGGTGATACTTGGAACCGTGAGCCATAGGCCCTCTGGACTGGCCGTGACGCTTGATGGCGCCCTGGAAGCCCTTACCTTTGGTGATGGCGGTAGCATCTACCTTGTCGCCCTCAGCAAAGATGTCAGCCTTGATCTCCTGTGCCACTTCGTACTCAGCGGCATTCTCGAAACGGAACTCGCGCAGATAACGCTTTGCGCTCACACCGGCCTTCTTGAAATGGCCCTGCTGTGCCTTGTTCACACCGTGACGGTGGATCACTTCCTTGGCACCGCTCTTATCCTTGTTGACGATACGCTCCTTCTTCTCGCCGAAGCCTACCTGAACAGCAGCGTAGCCGTCGTTCTCTTCCGTCTTGATCTGGGTCACCACGCAGGGCCCCGCTTCAAGTACGGTAACGGGTACCAGAGTCCCGTCCTCTTTAAAGATCTGCGTCATGCCGATCTTGGTTGCCAGAATCGCTTTCTTCATGAATGATTTCCCTCCTTTGTTTCTGCTAAAGCGGTACGCCGCAGCGTACATAAAGTTTAGCAAAGGTTTTTTGGTTTACGTTCTTACTTCATCTTTACGTCTACAAAGACGCCGGCAGGCAGATCCGTCTTCTGCATGGCCTCAACGATCTTGGGGCTTGCATTGTGGATGTCGATCAGACGCTTGTGGGTGCGCTGCTCGAACTGCTCTCTGGAATCCTTGTACTTATGTACCGCACGAAGGATGGTCACCACTTCCTTCTTGGTAGGAAGGGGTACCGGTCCGCTGACCACGGCACCGCTCTTCTTCGCGGTATCCACGATCTTCTTTGCGGAAGCATCCACCAGCTGGTGGTCATAAGCCTTAAGTATTACGCGCATTTTCTGTCCTGTTGCCATAAAAAAAGTCTCCTCTCATTTGATTTTCAACAAGCGGCGACTGTACACTCTCCCGTGTGTGTCGCGATCCCCCTTAAGGAAAGGCTTCGTTCCCGAAGCCGCACTCATCACACGTCGTTTCTGCCATTCGCAGACTGCATGGAGTACAGTGACCTGTCGTCAGGATGATTGACATTCGCTCCGCGAAAAACCCGCCTGCTCTTTCGAACCCGCGGCAACCTCCGCTTCACAGCTATCATGTCACAGCAAGAGAGATTATACTAGAAATATTATAGAAATGTCAAGAACTTTTTTGAATATTTTTCACAAAACTCAAATGTTCCCCGATCGGCGGTGAATGTTCCGGAACGATGCAGCGGGCTGTCCACCGAAACAGCCGATGGACAGCCCGACTTCAGATCCTCTCAGTGCATTGCAGGCACTGCGTTATTCCGCATTCTTTCTTGCCTTGTCAAAAACATCCGTGATCGCCTTGTCGGGTGCGGGTGTGCAGAGACTTACGATCACGATGCAGATCAGGCTGATGGGGAAGCCCAGGGCCAGGGAATAAAGCCCCGTGGCTTTTGTAAGCGTTACGATGGCCTCTTCCATAACTCCGGTATCGGCATTCTCGACCAGCTTATTGATGCAGGGGATATAGTCCCAGATGATAACGGTAAGGGCTCCGCTGACCAGGCCGGCGATGGCCCCCTGCAGGTTGGTACGTTTCCAGAACAGGCTCATGAGCACCAGCGGCCCGAACGCGGCACCAAGTCCCGCCCAGGCATCACTCACCAGATCCATGACCGAGGAATCGGGATCAAGTGCGATGATATAAGCCACGATGGCGATAACAACGATGGCGATGCGGGAAAGCATCATCACGGTCTTATCCTTCGCATCCTTTCTGATCACACCCTTGTAGATATCCTCTGCCACGGCGGAAGCGCTCACAAGGAGCTGGGAGTCCGCAGTGCTCATGATGGCCGCCAGGATACCGCAGAGGAAGATGCCTGCGATAAAGGAAGCGTGGATGTCCTGGGTAAAGATACGTTTGATCATCTCGATAAAGATACGCTCTTCACCTGCTTCCACGATCTCGCTGTAGTTCATAAAAGCACGCCCCACCACGCCGATGACACAGGCAAATACCAGGGAAAGGGTCACCCAGCTGATGGCGACGACCTTGGATTTCTTCATCTCTTTTTCATCTTTTACGGCCATGAAACGCACCAGGATGTGCGGCATACCGAAATACCCCAGTCCCCAGGCCATGCCGGAAACGATCTTAGTCCAGGTAGCCTTGTAGAAAAGATTTGTAAAACTCTTTGTATCCTCTACTTCATTGGCCAAAAGACCGGCATCCAGCGTGAGCCCCGTGTTCTTCATAACGGCCAGCGCCACAAGCGGCACAGCCAGCAGGCCGATGATCATCAGTGTTCCCTGGATGAAATCGGTGGTGCAGACGGCCTTAAACCCGCCCATGAAGGTATAGGCCAGGATGACGATGGCTCCCAGGGTGAGCGCCGTCAGATAGCTCATCCCGAATACGGAGGAGAAAAGCTTGCCGCCGGCTGCAAAAGCCGATGCGGTGTATATAACAAAGAAGAAAGCGATGATCACGGAGCTTACCGTCATAAGGATCTTTTTCTTATCCGCAAAACGGTTCTCGAAAAACATGGGCAGGGTCACGGAATTCCCCGCAAGGATCGTGTAACGCCGCAGGGGCGATGCCACGATGATCCAGTTCAGGGTCGTCCCGATCAACAGCCCCAGCGCAACCCATCCGTCACCGGAAAGTCCCGTGATGAAGATGGCTCCCGGCAGCCCCATGAGCAGCCAGCCGCTCATATCCGAGGCCTGCGCCGAAAGCGCCGCCACAAAGCCTCCCAGAGATCTGCCCCCGAGGAAATAATCCTCTGAATTAACATTTTTCTTACTGTATGCTGCACCGATACCTATCATCATAAGCATGTACAGCGCGAATGCCACGATCAGCCAGCCGTTCACTCCCATAATCGTATATCTCCTTTCGAAAAAAAATCTCTTGACATGATAGCATAGTGGGGATAAAAATACAAGGAGCACAGAAAGGGAAGCGTAAGCCGGCATGCAAAAGCCGTTTTACACGGGGTACGTATCCTTCTTAAGGGAGAACAGAAAATGCGGATCGCCGATCGTTGGGAAGAATATGCTGTTCTGGATGCCACAGACGGCGAAAAACTGGAACGCTGGGGAAAATACCTTCTGGTACGTCCGGATCCGCAGGTGATCTGGAACAGCGGGCATCTTCATCCCGGATGGAAAAAGAAAAACGCCCATTACCACCGCAGCTCCAAAGGCGGCGGAGAATGGGAGTTCTTTGACCTTCCGGAAGAATGGAGCATAAGCTATCAGCTTCCAGATGAGGGAACAGCACCGCTTCATTTCCATTTAAAACCCTTTGCCTTCAAGCACACCGGGATCTTCCCCGAGCAGGCCGTCAACTGGGACCGTTTAAGCACCATCGTACGGGAAGCCTCCGCAGCCGGCCGGCAGCTTAAGATCCTTAACCTCTTTGCCTATACGGGAGGCGCCACCTGTGCCCTGGCCGCCAGCGGTGCCCATGTGACTCATGTGGATGCTGCAAAAGGAATGGTAGGCTGGGCCAAGGAAAATGCCGCCGCCTCGGGTATCCCCACGGAACGGCTCCGCTGGATCGTGGACGACTGCGTAAAGTTTGTGGAAAGGGAAGGCCGCCGCGGAAAACAGTACGACGGCATCCTCATGGATCCCCCCTCCTACGGCCGCGGCCCCGGAGGCGAAGTATGGAAGCTGGAGGAATGTGTCTGGCCCCTGATCGAAAAAGCCGCCTCCCTGCTTTCGGAAGACGCCTGTTTCTTCCTTATCAATTCCTACACCACCGGACTGCAGCCCGGGGTACTGACCTATATGCTGCAGAAAGCCATCGCGGACAGGCGCGACGGCGTGATAGAAAGCGACGAGATCGGCCTGCCGGTGGAAGGCGGAAAATGCGTCCTTCCCTGCGGAGCCAGCGGACTCTGGAGAACATAAGACTCTGCCCGTCGTGTACAGGCGCTTCACTCTAAACTTTTAAAACAGACAGTCGATATAGATAATATGAACGTATCGGATCTTTCCAACAACTTATACCGCCAGGCCGGTGTGGATGCCGCCAATCTGCGTAGGCTGAATGTCACCCGCCGCAGCGAGCGCACGGAAGCACTGGGTGAGGACCGCAGCGAAAGCCCCAAGTTTTCGCAGGTGCTGGCGGAGCTTGCCGAAAAGCATGCCCCGGAAGCCATGAAGGCCAATGCCCCCGCACAGGAAGAAGGCGCCTTCTCCCTTACGGACAGCCAGATGCGTGCGGTACTGAAAAAGGCCCTCCAGTCGGATTCTATCTCTTCCGACCTGGTAAAGGCCCTTACAGATGATGACGGGAACGTTTCGGATTCCCTGCTGGATATGATACTCGGAGACGACGATGACGATTCGGATCTCGAGAGTATGCTCGGCGGCGATTCCACTCCTTCCCTGGATAAGATGCTCACCGATACAAAGACCGCACAGGAGTACTTAAGCTCCACCTCCGGCCGCCGGCTCATCGCGGCCATGGCGGACCGCTCCCTCTCAGGTCTTGTTAGTTAAGGCGTATTTCTTGAAAAGTCTTATAAAATCCTTAATGACCATCTCGGCGGCACGATAACCGCAGACCAGCTGACGTTTCAGCTTTTTCCAGGAATCCCCTATCTCCTCCGGCATCAGCTGATGGAATTCCATTTCCAGCATCTCATCATCGATCTCGAAGATGATCTGCTTCTCTCCCTCACTGAGCTCCCGGCCGATAAAATGGGTCCAGATCATATCCTGAAGCTTTTCCTCCACCTCCAGATAAAAAGGCAGTTCCTTCTTGACCGGACGGATCACATCGGAAAGATAGGCTTCGCTGGCATCATGCAGAAGGCAGCCTAAGATGATCTCGCGGGAAAGCCCTCTGGCTTCCGCTTCCTGGGCGCAGGAATAACTGTGCTGTGCCACGGAATAAAAGATGCGCATATGCCCGTTGGCCCGGCAGACCATGGCCAGCGAATGGGCAATGTCATTGATGTCCAGAAGCTCCTCCTGCGGAGCGATGGGATCGAAATGCTTCCCTGAAACCGTTGTAATGTAACTCATATAACCCCCCTTATTTAAAGAGGCCGCCGGTCTCCCGACGGCCCTTATTCACTTTTCTCAGTTCCCGATGACACCCATCATCTTCCGGGCCTCATCCTCCTGTCTCTTCTTCTGAAGCTGTGCCTGCACCTGCTCCATCACATTCTGCGTCTTGAGCTTGGACACATAGTCACCGTATTCCGTATCCATCATGCTGCTCTTGGCCGCATAGGTATTGTAATTGCTCACGCCGTTCACATCGATGGCCACGTCAAATGCATTGGTCTCGGCACCGATATTGGCTCTGGTGCCGCCGATGGCCTCCAGTGCTTTATCGATCTTGCTGATATCGAAATCGCCGGTAACATCAAAATCCTCGATCCCCAATGCTTCCAGGGATGTATTGGGACGTGATAGCCCCATCTGCGTGCCGTTGGCATCCGAACTGATCAGAAGGACTCTGCCGTCCTCGTTCTGCAGAAGAGGGATACCGTTGAACTGGGTCTTATCGGTCATGTCGCCGATGCCCTTCTTCAGCTGGTCGATCTCGGCCTGGATATAGCGTTTATCATCATCGTTCAGAAGCCCGTTGCTGGCCTGCAGAGCAAGCTCACGCATACGCTGCAGGGAATCCGCCATATTGCTGAGACCCCCGTCCGCAATGTTCGCAGCGTTCTTCGCATCCTGAAGATTTCTTGTACCTACCTCGTAGCCGCCGTTCTGCCGGTCAAACTCCTGGCTGATGGCCATTTCGGCCGCGCCGTCGGCTGCACGGTTGATACGGCTTCCGCTGGACAGCGCCCCGTAAAGGTAGCTGCTTCCGGGCTGGCCTATGCTGTTGATGCTCGTACTCATACGCCCACCTCCCTGTGAATCACTGCTTTCCGGTCGTTGCGCAAAACAACTACATAGTTGAATATATTATACAATACTAAGTCAAATACTTCAATACCCCACACAACTCCGCTGTCAGAAAACAGGCGCCGCTTCACTCTGCCTGTTTTCTGCAGCTGTCGTGGGCAGTCGCCACGACAGCTGCCAAAGCGAAAAAAAGATCCCGGTCAGAAGCAAGCTTCTGCCGGGATCATTTTTTACGCTTTAGCGGAGTTGTTGCTCGTTGCCGATCACTCGATGATCGTAGCAACACGTCCGGATCCTACGGTGTGGCCACCTTCGCGGATAGCGAAAGTAAGACCCTGTTCCATAGCGATGGGGTGGATCAGCTCGATGGTCATCTCCACGTTATCGCCGGGCATGCACATCTCGGTACCCTCGGGCAGGTTGCAGACACCCGTGATATCGGTTGTGCGGAAGTAGAACTGAGGACGATAGTTGTTGAAGAAAGGAGTGTGACGTCCACCTTCATCCTTCGTCAGAACGTACACCTGAGCGGTGAACTTCTTGTGGCAGGTTACGCTGCCGGGCTTGGAAAGAACCTGTCCGCGCTCGATGTCGGTACGGTTCACGCCACGAAGCAGAGCACCGATGTTATCGCCGGCAACTGCCTCATCCAGCAGCTTGTGGAACATCTCGATACCGGTAACAACGGTCTTGCGGCTCTCTTCACGAACACCAACGATCTCAACTTCCTCGTTGAGCTTCAGAGTACCACGCTCCACACGACCGGTAGCAACGGTACCACGACCGGAGATGGTGAACACGTCCTCGACGGGCATAAGGAAAGG
>JAFZOW010000086.1 GCA_017552715.1 Lachnospiraceae bacterium | reverse complement strand
AGCAGTTCGGCGCCAAGGTCTTTAAGATCTCCCGGGACGGGCAGGGGCAGCGCATGCTCCATGTGCGGATTACAGGAGGAAGCCTTGGAGTCAGAGAAGAGATCGCCTTCTGGGACAAGGACGGCGAGGAGAAGCGAAAAGAAAAGGTAAACCAGCTGCGGATCCTAAGCGGCGGCAGCTTTACTCACGTGGATCAGGCTGAGGCCGGAGATGTAGTAGCAATCCTGGGCCCTACCCTGGGAAGCGCGGGAGAAGGCCTTGGCTTTGAAAAGGAAGGATCGGCGCCCTCCATGGTTCCGGTACTGGGTTACCAGGTTACCGCAGGTCCTGAGGTGCCCCAGCCCCTTTTGCTGGAAAAGCTTCGCGTCATCGAAGAAGAAAACCCGGAGCTTTCCGTACAATATGAAGAGGAAAAAAAGCAGATCCTCATCCGTCTTATGGGCCGGGTTCAGACGGAGATCTTAAAAAGCCAGATGGAGCAGCGCTTCGGCATTTCCATTGAGCTGGACGAAGGACAGGTTTTATACAGGGAAACCATTGAAGATACGGTGGAGGGTGTCGGACACTTTGAACCCCTCAGACACTATGCGGAGGTACACCTTTTGTTAGAGCCCCTGGAGCGGGGAAAAGGCATTGAACTAAAGAGCAAGGTATCCACGGACTTTCTGGCTACCAACTGGCAAAGACTGATCCTGCAGCACCTTTCCGAAAAGCAGCACCGCGGCGTATTGACAGGATCTCCTATTACGGATATGCGGATCACCGTAGTTGCAGGAAAGGCCCATCCCAAGCATACAGAGGGTGGGGATTTCAGACAGGCCACCTACAGGGCGGTAAGACAGGGCCTCATGCAGGCCAGCTCTCTTTTGCTGGAGCCCTACTACAGATTGCAGATCACGGTGCCCACGCCCCTCATCGGCAGGGTGCTATCGGAGCTGGATCAGCGGGCAGGCAGCGGCAGGGCAGAGTCCATCGGAGAGGAAACCTCCCTTATTATTGCCAAGGCACCCGTTGCCACGGTACGCAATTTTGCTGCGGATCTGGCGGCTTTTTCCGGGGGACGGGGCCAGGTGCAGATGCAGTTTGCAGGCTATGAGACCTGCCATAACCCCCAGGAAGTGATAGAGAGCAGGGGCTACGATCCCGAGCGGGACATCCGCAACCGGGCGGACTCTGTCTTTGTATCCCACGGCAGCAGCCTCATTGTGCCCTGGAATGAAGTCTTTGCGCACATGGACCTGGAGCTTGTCACCAAAGAGAAAAATGAGGATGCCTTTACTGCGCCCATAGGACCGGCAGGAGGCATGTCCCAAAGCGCAGGAGAGGATGAGCTTCGGGAAATCTTTGAAAAGACCTTTAAGTCCTCCTGGGAGGGAAGAAGGGAAGAGGTAAAGCAGCTTAACGCCAGAACCGTAAAAGCACCCAAGCCCGATCCCTATGACGGCTTTCAGCAGACAGCCCAAAAGCCCCGGGAGGAGGTGCTTCTCATTGACGGCTACAATCTTTTGTTTGCCCATGAAGAACTGTCGAAGCTGGCAAAGGAAAACCTGGACGCTGCAAGAGGAAGGCTT
>JAFZOW010000085.1 GCA_017552715.1 Lachnospiraceae bacterium | reverse complement strand
TGCCCTAAAATGGCACTTTATGTTAACTGAAGCCCCCGGAGAAAAAAAAGAAAGCCCATTTTTCAGGGCTTCCGGAGGTCATTTTTTACTTCCGTAAGAAAACTTAACTTTGTCAATACAATTTTTGATGGTTTCAGAAGTGAAGATAAGCTTCCGGCTCGCGGGTACGGCAGATTTTACAAGCCTCGGATAAATATTGGATTGAAAGTAAACTGAATCCCGGGGACGGACCGACCCCGGGATTCGGCTATACAGGATAAAATGCAGTTTTATAACTCAATCGCCGAAAAATCGATCACAAGATCATCGTAGATAACGGCTTTGATACGATCCTGCATTCCGTAGATCTCGAGGTCATAGGCACCGTCTTTCGTTCTCCGATAGACCAGGATGCGCTGTTTCGGCAGGTCTATGATCCAGTAATCCCGCACACCGCCTTCTGTGTACAGACCCAGCTTCCGGATCAGATCATGGGAGGCGCTTCCCGGGGACACGATCTCGATGATCCAGTCCGGAGCTCCGGTGCAGCCCCGGCTTGTAAGCTTATCGGGATCACAGATCACGGAGATGTCCGGTTCCACAACCGAATCTTCCGTAAAATAACCGGTCTTCTTTTTTGTCTCCTTCGGGAATTCTACAGCAAAAGGTCCGGGAATAACCTTACAAGATCCGCCTTTCTTATTAATGTAATTACCGATGATCCTGGTAAGTTCCACCAGTATCAGCTGGTGGTCCGTCAACGGCGACGCCATCTGGTAGAATTTCCCATCGATCAGCTCCATCCGGGGCCCGTCATCCGACAGAGCATGATAATCTTCGATCGTATAGATCCTTTCCTCTTCTGTAGTCATGTCTTCCATTAATGCTTTACTCCTTTTTATGACTCATTGCCTCCTTTCGATACTGCAGGAGGCTTCTTAGGAACCTCCCGCGACTACATAAATAGTGTGATAAAAGCAGGGAGATTCAGATTCTTTGAACATATAGAAAAAAAAGAAATACTTATCTTGCCTTGCTTCTGAGGATACTATAGCACGCGGGTGAAAAGGGTGCAAGAAAATATCTTTTATTATAGAAGAAATGAAACCTTGACAGTTTTAATATGAAAAAGTATAATTTGTATTACAAATCATACTTGTAGGAGGGTAAACTCATGAAGGGAATACCGGAAGGCAAATATCTCTGGACTGCAACAGTTGGTGAAAAGGGTCAGATCGTTATCCCCAAACAGGCCCGGGAACTTTTCCAGATAAAGCCCGGGGATACACTGCTCCTTATGGGTGATGAAAAGGCGGGGATCGCCATCCCTCCCAAGGGGGCCTTCTCCGATCTGTTTGCTATTGCTTTTGGTAATCCGGAGGAAACGAAATGAAAAAGATCGCCTGTTTCTGCATACCCGCTCACGGTCATACCAATCCCATGCTGCCTGTTACCGCCGAGCTGGTGCGTCGCGGGGACGAGGTACGGTTTTATTCTTTCAACGAATTTGAGGAAAAGATACGGAAAACCGGTGCCACATTCATAAGCTGCGACTCTTTTCTGCCGGAGCTGAATGCCGAGGAGGAGGCAGCTCTGAAAAGTATATCCACCACCGACATGGCGATCCAGGATATACGCATCAGCCTTGCCATGAATGATTTTCTTGCAAAGGAATTTACGGAATTCGGACCGGATGTGGTCTATACCGATTCCGTGTGCTTCTGGGGCAAGCTGAATTCCATGAAGTTCAAGGTCCCTATGGTGGTCTCCACCAGCACCTTTGCTTTTAACCGCCTGTCTTCCCAATACATGAAAAGCAGCCCTGCGGAGATCATGGGGCTCATCACCGGTCTTCCCAGGCTTTCCAAAGAACTCAAAACGCTGGAACCCTACGGCTACAATATAAAGAACCCGCTCACCCTGATCCAGAGTGATAACGATACGGATTCCGTGGTATATACCTCAAAACGCTTCCAGCCTTACGCTAAAAGCTTTTCCGGGCACTACCTCTTCGCGGGACCTTCCGTTTTTTCCGAAGCCCTTCCCGATAAGAAGAAGGAACGCCCCCTGATCTATATCTCCATGGGAACCGTGATCAACGACCGCCCCGACTTTTATGCCAATTGCTTCGAAGCCCTGAAGGATATGGATGCGGATGTGATCCTCTCCTGCGGAAACTCCGTAAAACAGGAAGAGCTGGGTAATATTCCGGAAAACTTCCGGGTCTATCCCTATGTGGACCAGCTGGATATACTCTCCGGAGCAGATGTCTTCATCACCCACTGCGGTATGAACAGCGTATCCGAAAGTCTCTACATGGCCACAGCCATGGTCCTGTATCCCCAGACTTCCGAACAGCAGGCTGTTGCACGCTGCGCCGTTGAAGCAGGGGCCGGACTGATCCTTAAAGATGACAGTCCCGCAGGTATACGCGATGCGGTCTGCCACATCCTTAAGGATGCTTCTTATGCCAAGGCGGCAAAGGAATGCAGTGATGACTTCCGCTCCTGCCCCGGGGTAAGCGGTGCCGCAGACTTTATCGAAAACGCTCCGCATAAAACAGACAGCCCCGATCCCCTGAAGATCATGGCTAAGGAAAGCGGGAAGTATCAGCTGATCTACTGGCTCATTGTACTGATCATCGCCGTACTCGTCGGTGTATTTATCGCTTTCCGTTACCTCTGGATCCCCGGCCTCGCAGGGGGCTTATTGAACGGCATGTTCGGGAAACTTTTCGACAGCTTAAGCTACGCCAGACTGAAAGATGCCTGATGCGGAAGCCACGGGACGGCGGATTTGACAGCCTCCTTGCCTTACGGCTATAATCGGGCTATGAGTGCAAAAACGTCCGAGACAAAGAATAAAGAAGAACTCTTCCGCCTGCCCATACTGGCAGGGATACTGCTGGCAGGACTGATATTGCGTATCGTGCTGCGGCTTTCCTCCGAGGCTTATCCCGAGACCATCTACGACTGGGCGCGGCTTTTATACCGTGACGGCTTCGCCGCCTTTTATTCTCATCCGGAGGCCCAGTGGCCCTATCCACCTCTCTACCTTTATATCCTGTGGCTGATGCAATGCCTGATCGAAGCGCTGCATATCTCCGATCCGGCTCTGCAGCAGCTCATCATCCAGCTTCCTCCCATACTCTGCGACCTGGGAGGAGGCATACTGCTTTATTCCCTTGCAATGAAGAGATGGAATGCCCGGCGGGGACTGCTGGCCTGTGCCCTGTATGTCTTCAATCCCGCCGTGATCCATAATTCCTCGGTGTGGGGGCAGACGGACAGCGTATTTACCCTGATCATCGCGCTGATGTGCCTGGCCCTCTGCGAGGAAAAGCTGCTGAAGGCCTTTATCCTTTTCGGCGCGGCCCTGCTCATCAAGCAGCAGAGCCTGACCTTTGCGCCCCTGATCCTGATCGCCATCGCACGGGGCTTTCTTAAGGAATATAAAAAGAAAGACACTCTTATTCATACCTCCCTGAAGGAAAAAAAGCCCCTTCCCTTCATTCCCCGCATCCTACTGCAGGGACTGGCGGTGATGGCGGGAATGCTGCTCTTAAGCCTCCCCTTTGGCCTGGTGGACATGCTGAAGCAGTACCTTTCGGTGCAGAGCGGCATGAACTTTGCCTCGGTGGATGCCTACAACTTCTGGACCCTGATCGACCGGAACTGGGCGGGGACCGATACAACGGTGCTGCATGTTTCCTGCAAAATGTGGGGAAAGCTGGCTATCGTGGGGATCACACTCTTCTGCTTCTTCCTTGCATGGAAAAGAAAAGATAAGAAAGACTACCCTCTTCTGGGGGCGCTCCTCATCAGCTTTGTCTTCTGCTTTGCCACGGGCATGCACGAGCGTTACCTGCTCTCGGCCCTGCTGCTGTTACTGACGGAATGGGTGATAAGGCCCGAAAAGGCAACGATGCTGCTTTATTTCTTCTTAAGCCTGCTGCAGTTTTTGAACACCTATCTGGTCTTTGAGTACAATCTGCACGGCTTAAGCCTTCCCAAAGAGGCGTTGAGCCGGGGTTTATCCGCAGGGCTCGTGCTGTGCACGCTCTTTTTCCTTATAAAAAGTGCCGGGCTTATCCCGGCAGCTAAGAGCTTTAAGCGATCCTGAATTCAGGCAGGATCTTTTTTCGGACACTCCGCATACAGAAGCGAAGTCATGGCTGTCAGCCATAAGAGCCCGAAGGGATAGACCGGATGCCCGGACCATTCCGTAAGCATACCCACCATCATGGTACTCATGGCCAGCAGCGCATAGGTCACGGCAGCCTTCGGCTGTTTTGTTTTCAGGTTCAGTATCACTGCCTGCAGCCAGCTTGCAAAGATCAGCAGGCCGAAGAGCACTCCCGCGGGAATGCCGTACTGGAACGCATTCTGGAAATAGGTATTGTGCGCATGATAGATCACGCGATCTTCAGCGATCACATGCCCGGGATTATGTCCTTTCAGGCTCATTTCTTTAAGGAAGAGACTCCATACCCACATACGTCCGTTGGAAACATCCCGGTCCGGATTCAGAGTTACCACACCTTCTTCTTCCGCCTTTTCCCTCTGCTCCTCCGTATCCTCGATGTGCAGGTCGATGCCCATCTTCCCCAGAGACAGGGTCAGATAGCGCTGAATGCTGGTATAGCTTGGTGAATCTATGGGGTCCCCCTTCTGCACACGGGTGGGATTCCCCTCTTCCCCGTAGAAGAATACGGGATCGTCAAAGAGCGCCGGGGTATAGCGTATCACCAGATAACCGGGGTACATGCATAAAAGGATCAGCAGCAGGGGCAGGAAGAAATGCAGGGCAAACTTCATTTTCTCTTTGCTCTTTTTCATGCGGATCACAAAATACACAAAGAGGGCAAAGCCGGATCCCAGCAGATAGGTGCGGGTAAAATTGTAAGCCACCAGTATGCCGCAGCACAGCAGCAGGATATGGATCAGGACCAGCTTAAGCTTCCCGCCCTTTTCTTTTACGCACTTCCAGGCCCTGTCCAGACGCAGCACCAGGCTGATGAGCACCGTGGACAGATACATTCCTGCCATATTTTCGTTGGAGAAATAAAAGAGATAGCGTTCCGTATCATAGGGACGGCGGCGCAGGGCCCGCTGCAGCAGAAAAAAGAAGCAGATCAGTACCCCGTCAAGATAGGCCTTAAACAGGCGTTCCCGTACAGCTTCATCCCGGCAGAGGATGAACACGGCCGAAAAGCCCACGGTAAAAACGATAACGTAAGCATAACCCGGATTGGCCAGGGTAAGCACGATCACGTACAGACACCACAGCAGAGGAAGAGCACAGGCAAGGGCGCCTTTTTCCTTAATATATGCAAAGAAGCGCCGGGGCAGATCCTCACGGATCAGGTGTTTGAGCAGTGCCAGGAACATCAGGCCCCAGCCCAGTATCACCAGCTTCCCCATGCGGATGATCTCCACAAACTTATAGTCGCAGGTATCCGGGATCAGATGCTGCTCGTAAGCATAGTGGGTAAAAACATAACACAGGGGCAGATACAGAAGGGACGCCAGGGTCAGTGTATCCTTTTTCGGAAGGTTCACCAGCACCAGGGCGGAAAAACAGATACAGAAGATGCGGAAGGCCGTAGCCTGCTGATAGCTGTCCCCCGCATTGGAAAACATGACGCCGTTATAGCTCATCACTGCGATGAGCAGCATGGAGATCAGCCGCAGCCAGAGTTCTTTATCTTTAAGTCTCTTAAGCATTTTTCTCCTCCGGCTTAAGCTTCCCGTCCTGCACACGGTAGACCGCATCGCATTTCTCTATGGTCTGCAGACGATGGGCGATTACCACCAGAGTCTTTTTCCCCCGGAAGTGGTTGATGGAATCCATGATGGCACTTTCCGTATCATTATCCAGTGCGCTGGTGGCTTCGTCCAGGATCAGCAGCTCCGGATCTTCATAGAGAGCCCGGGCTATGCCGATACGCTGCCTCTGACCGCCGGAAAGACGCACGCCCCGCTCTCCGATGCCTGTTTCGAGTCCGTCGGGCAGGCTTTTTACAAATTCGTCCAGCTGCGCTTCTTTCAGTACTTTCCACAGCCGCTCCTCGTCGATCTTTTCCTCCGGGATCCCGAAGGCCACATTCTTCCGTATGGTATCGTCCAGCATGAAGATGCTCTGGGGGATGTAGCCGATATTCTTAAGCCAGCGGCGGTAGTTCTCTTTGGCGAGCACATCCGTACCGTCCGCCGTGATGCTGCCTTCCTTCAGCTTTAAAAGACCCAGCAGTATGTCCACCACCGTGGACTTTCCGGCACCGGAGCTTCCCACGATACCTATGCTGCTGCCTACGGGGATGGAAAGGGATGCGTGGTCAAAGATCAGCTTTTCCGTATTCGGATAGGCGTAAGTGATGTCCTTAAGAAGGATCTCCTTCTTAACGGGCAGCTTCTTCACATCCGCATCGAATTCCCTCATATCCGTCTGCTCGGCGCTGATCTCGTCCTGCAGATGATCCGAAACCCCCATCAGGAAGGGCTCGAAATAGGCGATATTATTGAGCTGGTTATTGATGCGGTTGGCGCAGGGCATGAGCCGCACCACAGCCACACCGAAGGCACCGATGATGGCCATCATCTGGGTGGTGTCACGGCCCTGACGCATCAGGATCAGCATATAAAGCACCATGGCGGTAACGCAAACCGTCTCGATGAGCAGCCGGGGCACATTGGAGAGCAGTGTATATTTCTGCACCGCATTCACATAACCGTTGCCGCAGCTTATATACTCGTCCACAAAATACTGCTCCCGGCCGTTGGTCTTGATCTCCTTGATGCCCGCCACCGACTGGCTGATCCACTTGAAGAGTCCGGAATAATAATTCTGGTTATCCTCGCCGGCCTTGCGCATGCGGGGTTTTAAGTAAAGCTTGATGATAAAGAGAGTGAGCAGCAGAAGTACGGCGATCATGGCCGTCATAGCGGGCTCGGCGATAAAGAGCACCGTCACAAGAAAAACAAATACGATACCTTCGCTGGCCAGGGTAAGAAGAGCCAGCAGCAGGGCGTACATATTGTTCACATCCGAGGTGATGCTGCGCTGGATCACGGCGGTATCCGCATTCAGGAAATACTCGTAGGGCCGGCGCATGTAGTTCTTCATCATACGTTCCGAAGTACGGAATTGATTGGTATATACGAATCGGTACAGCATCTTCTGCTGCACATAAAGAAAGACATTCTTAAACACAAAGATCAGGATCATGGAAAGCATGATCAGCGTGGAAAAAAGCTGGGGGGAGGACAGACCGCTGAAGCTGTAGATCTTAGCCACCAGCTCGTTGTTCTGCATCGCATCCGGATCCATCAGCAGGCGGATCACCGGGATGATGGCCGCCACGCTGGCCACCTCCAGCAAGGCTCCGAAGAGCATCATAAACAGAAGCAGAGGCAGGGCCGCTTTCTGCTTCCTATCCAGCAGGAGATTCAGTTTTTTCAGGATCTTTCCCATAAGCTATGATTTTACCATTCCCGCTATTCCACGTCAATTTTCCGCAGCTTCATGGTAAGACGGTGTACCTTTCTCACCTTCACCGGAGCCGTGGCCAGCAGCATCAGATAACGGCGCTGCTTACCCGTAAGGTAGCGGTTCTTCCAGATCTCCTTCTTTTCGCTGCGCACAAAACGCATGATGCGCATATAAAAACGGTTGTCCTGCTTCATCTCCTTTATGGGGATATGCAGCAGGAAGTCCAGAGCCTGTACCAGGCGGAAGCGCCTTCCCTCCTCCCAGTATTCGGGAAAATCATCCCTGGCGATGCGGCAGGCCGTAAAGGCATTGTACATCATATCCTCGTACAGCTTCTGCCGGTAGGTCCCCCGGGTGGCGCTTTCCTCGCTGAGCCGTATGTTATAGCCCACGATACCCAGTGTAGGTATCCCTGCCTTCAGGGACGGGATCATGC
Source organism: Lachnospiraceae bacterium (assembly GCA_017552715.1). Taxonomy (GTDB): domain Bacteria; phylum Bacillota; class Clostridia; order Lachnospirales; family Lachnospiraceae; genus NK4A136. The sequence continues at coordinate 95,333 of JAFZOW010000085.1, read as the reverse complement.
GCAGCAAAAGCTCAAAGTCCTCATTCTTCCGGCCTTCGGTAAAGCGGTAGTTCTTGATGAACTCACTGCGGAAGAGCTTGGAGCAGAAGCTGGAATCTCCCTCATGCATGATTAGCTGGCGGAAGAAAGCTTCCTCCGTGAGCACCTCCGTCTCGCCGTCCGCCCGTCTTGCGGGCTCCACCAGCTCCCCGTCGGCGGAAAAGAAGCGGCTCATGAGCTGTACACAGGAATAGGCTTTATTTTCCCGCAGATAATCCAGGAGTTTTTCATACATCCCGGGCTCGATCCAGTCATCGGCATCCACGAAACCCACGTATTCACCCGTAGCTTCCTCTATCCCCATATTCCTTGCGGAGGAGGCGCCGCCGTTTTCCTTGGTAAGGACTCTTACCCGGCTGTCCTTTTCGGCATATTCCCTGCAGATCCGGAGGCTGTCGTCGGTGGAACCGTCGTCCACCAGCAGCACTTCCAGCAGGGGATAGGTCTGGGACAATACGGAATCCAGGCACTGCGGAAGATGCGGTGCCTTGTTATAGACCGGTATTATGATGCTTATCGTTTCCTGCTTGATGTTTTCCATATATCGAGTACCTTTGACCGGCATCCGGCACATGCAATCAACGCAGCGACCGTATTTTGCCGTCGGTGCTTAGCGAAGGTGGTTCGGCGACGAAGTATGGAGCCGGACCTGTTTACCGAGCTTAGCACCGCTACGAGCAAAATCCGAGCGAGAGCGTGTCGCAGCGTGATGCATGTCCGGATGCCGTTTCATAACGTCACCATCTCCGCGTAAAGCGCTCCCCCAGGTGCTCCCCGATCTCGGGATCGCGGCACATGGGCTGCAGGGCGCCGCTCTCTTCGTCGACCGGTGCAAAGTCCGGCCCTTCCCCTTTGAGCAGCCCCTCCGCCACCCGCAGGAACTGCGACGCCGCGTTTTCCGCATTCCAATACTTTGATATGGTCTCGTAAGCCCGCAGGCCCTGCTCACGGCAGTCTTCCCGGTGAAGAGCCATCCCGCACACCCTGGAAGCGAAGCGGGCCGGCTCGCTTTGTGCGATCATTCCGTTCCAGCCGTGCTGCAGCATATAAGGGACCGCGCCGATATCGTGTCTGGCAACTACCAGGCAGCCGCTGTTCATGGCTTCGTTGAGCACGGCCCCCCAGCCTTCCTTACGATCGCTGGTAAAGAGGAAGATATCCGCCTTCTCCATCTCGGCGCGGATCTCCTCCGGACTTAAAAAGCCGGTGAAATGCACAAACTCCGTAAGCCCCTTTTCCCGGACCATGTCTTTCAGCTCTTCTTCCATATCACCACCGCCGGCCATGGTCAGCTCAAATCCTCCCTGTACCGTCAGCTTATCCTCAAGCCCGGGCGTAAAGCTCTTATCCCCGTGCAGCAGCTTATCCGCTGTTTCTATGGCCAGCTCCGGATGCTTCCAGTCGATCATCCGGCCTGCCCAGAGTATCCTTACGGGCTCATCCTCCCGGCTCTTTTTTGCCATCAGCTCTTCCGGCTCATAATGCTTCACTTCCGGAAAATAGCCCCATACAAATTTCTTCTTCGGATAAGCCCGGATCAGCTTATAATCCGAACCCACAAAAGCTCCTGCACAAAGCAGGTACACAGGGCTTTTCCGGTATCTTGTATGGTCGTGATATTTCTTCTTAAGCCCTCTGGGGGAGATGAACTTCCACTGCCCCTCCTTATACAGACGCTCACTGTAACGGAAGGTCAGCTTCCCCGCCTGCAGCCTGGGCTCGATCTCATCTTCCATCTCCACGCCGCCCCAGATCACCACATCGCTGTCCATGATGCGTTTCCGGGCTGCTTCCTCATCCGCCTGCCAGAGCTTTACATAAGGATAGTTCCCTATATCGATGCCCCAGCCCATGCGCACTCGCTCTTCCTCCATGGGCTCGGTCTGATAAAAGACAAAGTCCGTACGCTGCGCAAAGGCTTCGCAGAGGGGCTGCTGGTGATGATTGAAATAATTTGAAACAAAGCTGAGCTTCATCCTTCTCCCTTGCAGTACAGATAGCCTTTAGCCGGTTTGATCATGGGTGCCGCCGACATGGGTCCGCTCTCCCAGGACAGTTCCTTACCCTCCAGCTGCGCTTCCGAAAAGGCCAGGAGCCTTTCCGCCGCCACCGCCGCATTCCACTCTTCCTTTATGGTCCGGTATGCTTCCTCCCCCAGCTTCTGCCGCAGGTCCGGCACCCCGCATAAAAGATCCAGCATGGCCGCCAGGGACATGGCATTACGGGAAGCACTCTTACGGTATTCATATACCATACCGTTCTTTCCGCCCTTGATGAGATAAGGTACCGAACCCGCCGCCGAGGAAGCCACCACGGCACAGCCCGCATTCATGGCCTCGTTCACCACAGCGCCCCAGCCTTCCTCAAAATCGCTGCTCATTAAGTAAATGTCGCTCTTAAGCATCTGCTTACGCACTTCCGCGGGGGGCATAAAATCCTTAAGCTCCACTTCCTTTTCCAGATCGTAGAGTTTTCTTTTTTCTTCCAGTGCGCTGCGGCATTCCCCTTCCCCGATCATGGTAAGATGAAAGGAAAGCTCGGAATTCTGCTTCATGAGGCGCATGGCCTCCAGCACCGTCAGCGGATGCTTCCAGCCTATCTCCCTTCCGGTCCACAAAAGCTCCACGGTCTTACGCCGGGGGCGATGGCGCACGTTCGATGCCGCCGGTATGAACTCCGGAAAATACCCGAAACGCAGCATCTTTCCCGGATAGGAAAAGAAAAGGGAAAAGTCCGCCGGAACATAGGCTCCCGCACAGAGCAGATAAACCGGCTTGTTCCTGTAGCGGGTATGCTCCTTCAGCTTTTTAAAATATCCGGGACGGATGGCCGTCTGCCGGCCCTTCTTATATATGCGTTCGTGGTAACGGAAGGTCAGCTTCCCCGCATCCATGCGCTCCTGGATATAGTAAACGCTGGTACCCCCGCAGATCACCGCATCGCTCTCCATGATGACGGGACGCAGATCCTCCACATAACGGTCACTCTGGATCACAAAAGGATACTGCGCGGGATCCAGGGCCCAGCCCATCCGTATCCTTTCCTCCTCCATGGGATTGGTCACCACCAGAGTAAAGCCTTCTCCCAGGCGTTCATACAGTTCCTGACAGAATGGCAGCTGATGATGGGTCAGGTAGTTTGTGACAAAGGTAAGCTTCATGCGTTTTCTTTCATCACACTTTCGTATATCCAGCGGAGCATGCGGTAATTGGCCTCCCGGTCATAGGTGAGCATCGCCCGCTTGTGCCCAGCTGCTGCCAGGTTCGCAGCCACTGCGGGATATTCAAATATCTCACGGATCGCTGCCGCCAGGGCTTTTGCATCCCCGGCTTCCACGAAACGTACTTCTTCCCCTTCCTTGGCAAGGGAAGGTATGCCGCCCACACGGCTTGCAACGCAGGGCAGTCCCAGCAGCATTGCTTCTCCCAGGGAATTGGGAGAATTCTCGATAAAGGAAGGCAGCACAAAGACCGAAGACTCCAGATAAAGCTCCTTCATCTGCTTATCTTTGAGCTGTCCCATAAATCGGACATTATCCGTAAGCTCCAGTTCCTTTATGCGCTTCCGCAGGTATTTTCCGTATTGGCAGCGTTTCACCGCATTCATGAACCCGCCGCCCCGGAGTATGTTGTCACCGGCCACATTGAGCCGTATGTCCGGATAAAACTTCTTAAGCTGCGCCAGTGCCTCGATCATCACATGCACGCCCTTCAGGGGGATATTGCCCTGAGGCACGACGATGCTGTGACTCCTGCATTTCTTCTGCATCCAGGCCCCTTCGTAAAAGCAGCTCCGCAGCGTTTCATTCAGGGAATGGTAGCTTCCGTCGGGATGTATGCCCAGATAAAAAGCCTTATCAAAAGCCGTGCGGCCGCAGACCGTATCCGCCAGCTTCAAAGCTTCGGCTTCATGTACCGCACGCTGTTCGTATTTTTCCTTCTGCTGTCGCAGGCTGTCCCGGCGCAGTATATCCCGGAAGCTGGCTTTACTCGTCACTTCCTCGGGAAGCCCTCCGAAATAGTCTGCCGCGCAGTGCTCCATCAGGCCCTGGAGATGCACGATAGCCCGCTTCTTCCATTCCTGCACCCGCAGCATGGCCAGACAGTGGGGATACTCGGTGCCGAAGATGTGGATCACGTCCGGACGGAATTCCTCGCAGATGAGGCCCAGAGCTGCGGTGAGACCGGGATCGTAATCCTCGGGATGGTTCGTATCTTCGGTAAAGCCGTAATATTCAAATTCATCCGTATGTCCGTGGAGATTCTCGTCCTGTCGGATGGGAAAAGCCACAGCCAGGGTTATCCCGTCCTGCTCGCGATGAGCCAGTACGGCATTCATGCAGCCCGCGATCCAGCCTTCTTTGTTGGATCCGGCCTTACGCCTTGCGGCAGCTACCGCCGGCGGTTCCTGATTGCAGAGCCATAGGACTCTCATTCTTTCTTCCTCCCGGAGCGCAGTCCGTAGATCGCCGCCTTCAGCTTATGATAAAGCCCGGAAAAGAGCCTGCTTCCCGCCATGGCTTCCCGCAGGGGCTGCAGCGTAAGGATCATGATGAGATTAAAGAGCTTCGCCTTCTTTCCCATATACTGTTCTGTGATCACCGCATGTTCCTGCTTTGCTTCCGCCTTGTGATCCTTGGTTTCGGAGAAGCCGCCTCCCATATAGGAGCAAACGGTAAAGGGCAGATGCACGCACTTTGCACCCAGCTTATAATAGCAGTAAAGGAAATGCTCGTAATCCGCCCGTACCCTGTATTTCGTAAGATAACCCCTCTTTTCGAAAAGCCGTTTTGCATAGAAGCACACCTGATGACAGGGAACGTTCCGGTAGCACACCAGATCCGTGATCCGGTCCGGAGCCACATCCGTACTGTCCAAGGTCCTGCGGTACAGATCCCCGTAATAGATATCCGCGGGCTCCATGGCCAGGGCCTTGGCCGCTTTTCCCAGCACCTTATCGTCATCCAGATAATCACCGCAGTTTAAGAAGAGCAGATAATCCCCCCGGGCCTCCGCCACCGCCTGGTTCATGGCATCATAGATGGAGAGGTCGTCCTTCACGATGATCCTCAGGCGCTCATTTGCAGGCAGCTCCTTCACCGAACCGTCGCCGGAACCGCCGTCCTTCACCAGGATCTCGTAATCATGAAAACGCTGGTTCAGCACACTCAGTACTGTTTTTTTCAGTTCTTCGCCCGCATTCAGGCTCACTACGATGATCGTAAAACGCATTTGTAACCTCCCGGAAGCTCAGAACACCGGTGTCATGCCGTCCGGTACCGTAAGCCAGGTATTGTAAGGCAGCACCCGGATCAGCGGATCCGATGCCCGGTACAAGAACATGATAAAATACAGTCCTCCCGCCAGCAGGACCAGACCGTAAAGTATCAGACGCTTTTTTCCCTTTGCCAGGCTCACCAGAGAAGGGAGCAGCAAAAGCTGGCTCACGTTCAGATAATAGCCGATACGTGAGACAAAGGGAATGTAGGAAAAACAGGCATAGAGTATCAGTGCCAGTATGTTCAGCCGCAGATAAAAACCTATCTCCGGCCTCTTCTCCATGGCCTTTCGTTCAAACTGCCACATCATCAGCCCCAGGGCAACAACACCCAGGCAGCGGGCCACATTGATGATACTTAAGGATCCGCCTTCCAGGTATTCCGTCTCATTTACATAGGAAGGATAAAGCCATACGAAAAGCTTCATCCAGGCACTCTCAAAGAGCAGACCGGAGACGGCACCGGCCGCGAGCAGGCCGTAAAACCATTTCTTCCAGTGTATGCGTGCCAGGGGATACGCCGGAAGAACTACCAGCGCCGTTTTGTGGAAAAGGGCTGCCGCAAGCACAAGGATCACAAATTTCCCCCACTGCTTCTTCGTAACATAGTGCATGGAGTAGAAGACCAGGCCCAGGGCAAAGTAATAACGCACGGTATCATAGCTCATGTAATAAAGACCCAGTGCCAGGAAAAGGAAGAAGGAAAGAGCGGGATCCGCACTCTGTTTATAGATGGCCTGCAGGAAGAAGAAAACAGTGGCACAGGAAAAGATCCCGAAGATCACCAGGAAGTATTCCCCGTCCAGAGCTCCGTACACCAGCTTCACCAGCAGGTTGAAGCCGGGCTCGGTCACCACATAGTGATCCAGCTTGCTGTCGTGAAAATGCTCGATATAGGTATAATAATCGTTGCCGGTATAGACCCGCAATACCGCCGGGACTGCCAGCAGGAAAAAGAGGATGACAAGGATGAGGCGGTTTAAAGCTTCCGCCCGGCTGCCCCGTATAAGCTGCACCCGGGGCCTTATATAAGCCGCGATCACCGTACCCAGAACCAGAAGTAGGGTATAGAGCATCATCCCCTGCATAGCTGCCTGCCTTTCTTAATGCCCGAATGCATCAGCAAGAATGCATCCAGGGGAGGGATATCCTTACACATCTCCTTATGCTTGGCCAGAACAAAACGCGCTGCCCAAAGCTCAGCCCAGCCCCGGTAGAGGAAGGCATAGAGCACGCCCCGGTCGCGGAAGAACTTCACATCGTAGCCGGAAAACCAGGTGGAGGTTCTTTCCTTCTCGTAGCCGATGACCACGTTAACCGCCCGGATCTTAAGGCCTGCCCGCAGGCAATCCATGAAGAACAGACTGTCTTCGCCGTTGGCATAGGGAGCACCGCCGCCGAAGAGCAGGGAAAACTCCACCCCCGCCTCCTTAAGTCTGTCCAGCCTGGCTGCGCAGCAGAAGGTAGGGTAACGTCCGCAGTTAAAGCTGTGAACATTCTTTTCCCGGCTGTTCCAGTAAGTCCGGCGCTTTTCGTTCACACGCACGTTAAAGAGCAGCAGGTCTGCCTTCGGCCTGCGGCGGAAAGCCCGGATGATCTTCGGTACATAGCCCTCATCGTATATGATATCATCATCGGAAAAGAGCACGATATCCCCGTAGGCTTCGGAAAGGGCCAGATTGCGGCTCCGTCCCACGCCCCGCTCCGCACGGTTAAGTACCGTGATCTTATGACCTTTATAATCCCACTCGGCACGGCCGTCCTTATCGCACTGGTTCACGATGATGGCGTCACATGCAAGGTGCATGCGCTCCGGCAGGTTTTCGGTATCCTGTTCCAAGGCGGCTGTGAGTACCGTCAGCTTCATGCTTTTTCCTCCGTTTTATCCGAAGCCTTTTTTGATGCCTTTTTCGAAGTCTCCTCCGGCGCTTTCTCTGCTTTGTCCTTCTTCATCCCGTAAAAGTAATATGCCTTGTGCAGCTTACGGTCCGCGTCGCAGAGGACCACCGTCTCCTTACGATCACCCAGCTGCCGTGAAAGCTCCGCCATGCTTATGCTTCCGGCGGATACACAGTAAAGATGCTTTGCCTCCGCACTGCTTCCCTCCGTGATATCCTCCGGCAGGAAGGAGCGTATGGCCGCTGCTGCCGCCGCCGTGATGGCGGTACCCGCAGGATCCACGATACGCAGTTCCTTTGCGCCCTTCAGTTCCGCTGCCAGGGCAGCTCTCAGCCGTGACTCTTCCTCCTCGTCATGCTGTCCCATAAAAATGACTCCGGCGCATTTCCCTCCGGCACGTTCCACATCCCGTACCAGACGGATGCGGTCGTCCAGGATGTAAAGCCAGGCCAGGACAAAGCAGCCCACCAGTGCTCCTATGATGGCACCGGCGATGCACCAGCGGTGAATGGTCCCGGGTGTAAAAAGGCGCTGTGCCTTCCCCCGGGTATAGACCGAGATGGAATCAAAGCCTCTGGCGTTAAAGGAAAAGCTTCCCAGAGTGACCTCCAGGGCATTCTGTATCAGATCCGCGGTCTGAGGATCCGTGTAATCCACATATACATGGAAGAAACGTATATCCGACATGGTGGGCACCGTGGTAGCCGCATTCAGGGCCGCCCGGTCCACGCCTTCCACCATCCCAACGGCCACGCCGGCGATGCGGTCGGAATCGATGACTTCGTTCCAGGTATAGTCGTTGAAATACAGCTGAGTCTCTTCCTGCAGCCCTTCGGTAAATTCGATCATGTAAAGGGTATCATTGCGGTACAGAGGCTCCGGTGCATATACCTCCTGCTTGATGAAACGGAAGGCCGAAAAGAGCAGGGCCCCTATGAGCGCCGCGGGCAGGATCACCCAGGCACGCCTCCCGCCCAGCAGCAGAAAGCGCCTCAGATCAAAACCTTCATCCATAGTTGTCTTATCCGTCATTTCTTCTTCTCCTTCACTTCCGCCTTAGCCGCCGTAGTCTGACCGGCATTCACGCCCTCCGTGGCATCCGGCGTAAAGAGTATTTTTAATGTAAGGAGCATCAGCTTCAGATCCAGCCATATGGAATAATTCTCGATATAGGTCAGATCCAGCTTCAGCTTATCGTAAGGCGTGGTATTGTATTTCCCGTAGACCTGGGCATAACCCGCCAGGCCGGCCTTTACCTTCATACGGAAAGCAAATTCCGGCATATCCTTTTCGTACTGCTCAATGATCTGGGGCCGCTCGGGACGGGGCCCGATAAAGCTCATATCTCCTTTGAGGATATTGAAGAGCTGGGGCAGCTCGTCCAGGCGGCAGGCGCGTATCACATGGCCCACCGGCGTTATACGGTCATCCTTCTTCCCTGCCAGCCTGGCAACTCCGTCTTTTTCGGCATCCACCCGCATGCTGCGGAATTTCAGGATGCGGAATTCCTTCCTGCCCAGAGTGCAGCGGATCTGCTTATAAAGCACGGGTCCGCCGTCGCAGAGCTTCACCGCCAGAGCCGTAAGCAGCATCAGGGGCGAAGTCAGGACGATCAGTATAAGAGAACAGATCAGATCTATGATGCGCTTCGCCACACGCTGCTCCACCGTCAGGGCATACTCCCTGATCAGATAGATGGGTGTATCGAAGATATGCATCTCCTCGGTACCCTTCACCAGCACATCCGGGATCTTGGGCATGATGTAGACCCGGATGGAGCGGCCGTAACAATATTTCAGTAAAGTATTGCGCTCCGACGTGGGGATGTCCCAGATCACCAGTCCCTCGTAATCTTTCTCCAGTTCTTCACATACGGTAACAATGCCTTCATGGATGTTCATGCAGCGGCTGATGAGATACTTATCCGGCCGGCTGGCAAATTTAGTAAGTATGTCTTCCGTGGGCCGGTCCCCGCTCACCAGGAGGAGCTTTCGCGGCGGGAAGAGGAGGCTGTAGATCTTCTGGCTGCACAGGGTCCAGACCGCCACCCAGACGATCTGTACTCCCGTCAGTATCAGCAGCTCCTTTGCCGGTATGACCTTGGTAGCCATCAGGGCCAGCACCGCATAAGCCATGACATTAACGATCAGCGTGGAAAAGAGCTGGGAAAGAAAGACCTCCCAGGTCTTCAGGTAACCTATCCGTGTCCCCCCGTACATGCGGGTCAACAGAAAGAGTATCACCACATATACGGCGATCAGGGTCAGGTCACCCTTGATCCAGAACTCTATGCCCCGGTTCTTCATGAACGGCTTGTAGTACCAGAACCAGCACAGAGCAAAGCCTGTCACCTGCGCTGCCAGGTTCAGTACGGAAAGAAACAGTATGATAAGTCGTCGTGCAGTATCCTGCTTTCTAACCATGTCTTTGCATTAATCCTTCAGTTTCATAAAGATACTCTGTGCCGTCTCGGCATCGGTCTTGCCGATGGCATCCTCAAAGCCCAGGATGGACAGGGCACAGATCGCCAGCAGTCTGGGCTCTTTCAGCGGATTGTATTTACTGGCCGAGAAGAGCAGGGAATTCACCATGTTCAGACGCAGATAGTCGGCAAATTCTTCCCGTCTCTCAAAGCCCAGGCCCGTCTGCAGCTGATCCAGACCGGTATCGCTGATCTTGAAATCGTTCTTACCCAGCTTTTCCACTTCCAGCTCCTCTCCGTTCTGATTGAGCTGGGAGTAGATCCTCTTCTGCATCTTGCTGTCGCCCTCCATGATGCGTTCCACTTCTCCGTTGCCGCCCTTCTGGTAGTATTCCCGCAGAGCCTTCTTGTCGGACATACATTTATAGATGAATTTCACAAAATCTGCGGCGACATGGATGGCCTTATCCAGACCGTTGATCCCGCCCAGTTCCAGAGCGGTACTGACGATGTTGGCACCGGAATCCACCATCTTACGTCCTTCGATGCCCTTCACCATGCTGTTGTTGGCATTGAGCAGGGCGGAATTGTGCTCCTGGGCTGCCTTCAGCAGTTCCCTGGTCTTTTCACTCACATCCACGCCGGCAATGAGCGTATCGTCTTCCTTCTTCTGCTCCTTCGCCTCTTCCTTTTTCTCATTCAGTTCCTTGATATTCTGATAGGACTCGTACATATCACGGAAATCCCCCAAAATACCCAGAGCCGATGTGAAGTAGCCGGAAACCACCTCTACGACCTCACCCATAGTTTCCATGCCGTCCAGGATATTGTCCAGCGCATTCTTAAGGCCTTCCGGCATGCCGGCAAACATCTTGTCATCCAGACCGGTTACCCAGTCGTCCGCCGCAACATACCATTCACCCAGCGTCTGGGCTCCGATCTTGCCGCCGAAGAATTTCTCCACATACTTGTCCACCATCTCCAGATTCTCAGGCTTATCCTTCAAGTATGTATTGGCCATCTCCTTAAAGGAGGCCGCCTTGTTGGTATAGTTCTTCACGGTATCAAGGAACTTGGCCTCCTTCGGGATCTTGAAATCACCCAGTTCCTTATCCAGCTCTGTCTGTCGTTTCGCCTTCTCTTCTTCTTCCGCTTTCTTCTGTTTCTCTTTTTCCTGCTTTTCAGCCTCGTTCTCGATAAAGGTTCCTTTATAATCGGAGTACTTCTCCTTTACCTCATCCTTTAACTCACTGAGCTTCTGATAAGAGTCGTAAGCCGAAGTTGTGATATGGGCCAGATGCTGCAGGAAGCCGGTGACCTTCTTTTCTTCCTTTGCTTCTTTGTCCTTATCCTCTTCCTCCTCCTTGTCACCGTCGTCTTTTTTCTCTTCCTCTTCACCCGTATCTTCCTTCTTGAAGAGATTGGCCTGTTCATGCAGGAAGTTGGCCGTCTTGGTGGAGACCACGAATTCCGCCATACCTGCCAGCGTGTCAAAGAGTCCCAGCGTATCTTCTACCTGGGCATAACCTTCCCTGGCCAGGAAGCGCAGGAAACGGGCACCGGTATGATGGAGGTTCTGACGCATATAGCTCCGGTCCATATTCATCGGGGCGCCGTTCTTATCTCCCAGCTCCTTATACAGGGCCTCGTCACCGGCAGCGGCTTTCTTCTCCATTTCCGCACGGTTCACCAGCTGCAGGGCACGCTCGAAGAGCTTCCAGTCCACGGTATAATTGTCGCGGGAGCCCGTTACCAGCAGCTGATTGTTTACATTCAGATTCTTGTATGCCCAGTTGGAACCGTCGATCTTTTCAAAGGCCATATCATCGTTCACCTGGGTGGAAAGGAGTGACAGCATGGCCATTCCGTAAGTAGCGTCTCCCAACTCAAAGGCCTGGCCCTCAGAGCCGCTCTTTTCGATATATTCATCGATCAGCTCATCTCTTTCTTTCCGGTTTACGAAATCACGTTCCGCGATACCCAGGATGTTCTTGTACAGATTCCGTTGGGAAACATCCAGCAGATCCCTGTGCTGAAGGGCTTTCACAAAGAGCACCTTCTGCTGCGGCTTAAGGGACATATAACCGCGGTAAAGTCTCACCGAATCCTTGTACTTATCCTTATCCCGCATGAAAGCACTGTGGATCCTGTCCTCAAATGCATCCAGTGTATAAGGTGTACTGTTCTTCTCATAAAACTCGCTGGCGGGCTTCTTTTTCTTCGATTTGTCTCTCGTTACCTGCAGGGCCGCCTGACGGCAGGCCAGGATCCTGCGCTGTTCGCGTTCCATCTCATCCAGGAAGTCCAGGGCATTGACCAGGAGCATCCAGTCAATACACTCCTCGCGGAGCAGGGAATCGGGATTGAAATCATCTTCCGTAAGCTTTTTCCCCAGCTCCTTATCATCCCGCAACTGGAAGCTTAAGAGCGTCTTCATGGCGTTGTTTACAAATTCCGGCGAATCCGCCGCCGCCAGTGCTTCCAGACGTCCGTCCTCACTCATCAGCTTTTCATATATCTGGAAACGTTTCTCAGCATTTACATGCGGTACGATCTTGGTCTTTTCATCTTTACCTGCCGTGGACCAATCCAGTGCGGTACGGTCCTGCAGGATATAGATGAGCAGACTCTTCCTTCCGCTGTCCAGGGCGTCGATACGATTCTTCACCTTCTCAATTCCGGTATTATTCTTGAAATCACTGTATTTTGAAGCGATCTTGGTATGGATACGCATGGTACCCTGACATTTGAGATCCCGCTTCGCGATCGAATCAAACATGTTGAAGAAATCGAATCGGTCTTTGATCTTCATAGAGTCGATCGCTTTCTTATTCTGTACAAAATCATCCGTCTTGTTCACGACCTTGTCCATTCGGATCTTGTCAGCAACGATGCAGTTCTCATAGCTGTCGTTCATGCGCGTATAATCTCTGGGCCGCAACTCTTCGCGACGCTTTTTTATACGCTCCACATAACGCAGTGCCTCGTTAAAGGTCTCACTGTCGCCGGAAACCTTAGTCCGCTTATGTACCGTAGTCACCGCACGGATCGCACGGGTGTAGTCTACGTGGAAATCCGCCTTTCCTGTCCGCAGGTACTGAAGGAGCTGTTCTCTCTCCTCTTTGTTCACGGCGGCGCTGGGCGTAAATACCACCTGCTGGGTACCGGTCTGGGTATCCTTCAGGCAATACAGCGACAGGGCAAAGATCTTACGCTCCGTATCATTCAGCTTATTGTATTTCTCCAGGAATTCTTTCTTTCTCGTTCCTGCCAGAGCGTACTCGAAATCCTTCTCCGTTACTTCGCCGGCCATATGCTGCTGCTGTTCGTACTGCTCGCTGGAGATGCTCTCGCTCTGCATCAGCATGTTACTGCGCTTGTAGCTGTTGCTTAAGCATTTCTTCACTTCCTCGCGGTATTTTTCCGCATCGAAATTCACCCCGCTCAGGGCATCGTTTAAGATATCCTCGGTAAAGTATTCTTTTATAGCATTGGAGAAACGCAGCTGATCCACCTCACTCATCAGCGCGATCTTCTTATTTTTATGGGTCTCCTCTTCCAGTATGGCATAGGCTCTGTCCGCAAAGGGGAAATATGCCATCTGGTTATCCACCATTTCAGTGAATTTTGTAAGGTCATCCTGCGTCTTGTCTTTCTTGATAAAGAGGAAGGAGCGGCTCTTTTCTCTGGCATCGATCAGGGCATGCTTCAGATACGTATCCTTTACACTCAGCTTATCCAGCTCTGCCACCTTTTTGTAGTAAGGAAGGAACTCCTCCGCCAGCCGTATCACCTGCGCATCGATCTGGCCCATCATATCCAGATTCTCCGGCTTGTCCACAAAACGGGCAGCATAAGCCAGGAACATATCTCTGGCCTCGGCCGGGATCTCGGGCATCACACGGTTTTCATTTTTGATCTCACCGCTTGCAACACGATAAATACGTTTCAGACGGTCCGCCTCAATATTGATATCCGTCTTGATCTTCTCGTCTTCGCTTAAGAACCAGTTACTGATCTTATCCAGCTTACGGTCGATACGGGCAAGATAACCATGGTTTAAGCGGGTATACTCGTCCAGGCATACCGCCAGGATATCCGGATACTCCGAAAGCTTCGCATTCTTATCCTTCTCATCAAGCTCGAATTCCTTACGGGCAGCCTCCAGCCATGCCTTATCTTCCTCCGCACCTTTGGATTTCACCTTCTTGGCATTCTTCTCCTTGGGCGGTTCGTAGACAATGCTCTGCTTGCGTTCGCCAAACTCCCGCATGGCATCCCAGTTATCCCCGAAGAGTTTCTTTCTCAGAAGCCGCAGACCGTCGCTCTTCTTCGTCATGATCTCGCCGCGGGCTTTCCTTCTCTTATCCAGCTCCTTATCGTATGCGTCTTTTTGTTTATGCTTTGTTTTTGCAAAATCCCTCTGCTGGTTACGGAATTTGATCAGGTAATCCAAAGCATACTCTCCGATCGCTTTGGAGAATTCCTCCGGCTTCATGGCCACGGCTGCCTTTTCCACATGCTTCTTAAATAGCATCAGAAGATCGGAGATATCCTTCTGCGCTCCCGCATCCAGCTTGGCGAGAGCATCCTCGATGGACTTCTCATCGTCACTGACCTTCAGCTTCCTCTCCTTCGTCAGAACGGTATGCAGGAATCTGCGCTCTGCCAGCTCATCGTTTTGCAGATAGCGGTCACGGAGCATCTCATAATAATCCTTGGCGCTTCCGGTATTGATCATCTTTGTCATTGCGTCTTCGTCGCCAAGCATCACATCCTGCATGTTCATGATGATCTCGCCGGCATTCTTCATGGCGACCTGATACTTCGTCTGACCGTGGGTCTGGGCGATCAGTTCCACCCCGGTATTCTTGGAGGTGCGGAACCACCATTTGCGGTATTTCGCCTTACGGGTCTCAAACTGCCGCTTGGTCCCTTCATCCTCATACATCATATGCTTCGCCAGATCCTGCTGGATCGCAGAAGCCGCTTCGGCGAACTTTTCATAGATCGAAGTATTCCCGCGCTTTTTCTGGTTGTAATAATTCATACGATAGGCAGACAGCTCCGACCTCCAGAAAGCTTCGACTCCCCTTCTGGCTTTTTCCTTCGCCTCCTCACGCTTCTTTTCCAGCAGTTCGATCGCTTCGTTCTGATCCGCCTCATTCTCTTCCTCTTCGTATTCGGCTTCTATCCTCTGGTCATAATCCTTATCGATCTTCTCCAGCTCTTTGGGGATGCCGGCCCTGATCTTTCCGATCTTTTCCAAAAGAGCCTTGGACTTCTCCGTACTCCCCGTCTGATCCAGGATCGTATCCATATTATCTTCGATATAGTTCTTCGCGATATAGCTGTACTCTTCGTTCAGCGCTACACCGAGAGGTGCAAGCTGCTTGTGGAGTCTCTGGATGCAAAGCTCCGCCAGTTCATCGCTCTCACCCGAAAGTTCGGCAAAGATCTTGTCATTATTCACAAAGGACTCCCAGAAAATGGCCAGCTCTCCGTTCCCGTATTCTTCCAGTTTTTTCTTCCGGGCCTCTACACGTTCCACGACCAACTTGGCATCGTTGCTCAGATTTCCCTTCACATCGATAGCATCCGTAAGATGATGCACCATCTGATCCAGACTGTTAAAGCCATAGGTCATGGAATTCTTGTAGTATTCGCTCATCAGGCTCTTGTCAAGCCGCCTCAGCTCTTCCGTAGCGATATTAACTTCTTCTTCCTTTGCCATCAGGTCATCTTCATATTTGCCGTACTTATCTGCTTCCCCCTGCTTTTCCTTTTTGATCTGCTCGAACTTCTGGTTGTTCTTTTTCAGCTCTTCTTTCCAGAAGTCGATATTGTTCGACAAACGATCGAGTTGCTTCCGCTCCATACTGCGCCAGTTTTTTTCTTCATCGATATGCGCCTTCGTTTTGTCCAGTTCCTTTTCCCTCTCCTCCAGCGCTTTCGACTGTTCGTCAAGGGCAGCTCCCTCTTCTTCGAACTTTTTCTCCAGTTTTACGAACTTGGGATCCAGGGCCGGTTCCGGACCGGTGGACTTTTTCTTTTTATATTTTTCCCTGGCTTTCTCCAGCTTTTCATTGGCAGCTTTACGTTTCTCTTCCAGCTCTGCCTTTGCGTCTTCGTGAGCCTTCAGCGCTTTCTTATGCTTCTGAAGATCCTCGTCGTATTTGCTCTTATCCTTCTGATACTGGCTTTCTTCCTCCTTAGCCTTCGAGCGCCTCTCATTATACGCCGTGGCTTTTTCCTCGTAGTCCTTCGACTGTTTGGAAATATCCGTTGACTCTATGGCTTTTTCCAGACGGTACTTCTCGGCCTCGATCTCCTCCAGCTGCGTACGGATCCCGTCAAGGATATTCTTGGCTTTTTCATCGTAGACAGCCTTCGACTGATCGTAATTCTTCTGCAGTTTTTTGATGTTCTTCTCTAACTTTTTCTTCTGCTCCTGAACATCGGTCTCACTGATCATATATGTGGGCAGCAGCTTATCCCGCAGCGCTTTTTTGAGTGCCGGATTGCCCTCGTATTTTTTCAGATCTTCATCCAGAAGTTCCACCTTCTTAAACGCTTCCTGGGCTTCCTCCAGCAACCATTTCTCATATGCCTTATCATCGCTGTAAAAACGGAAAATGCCGCCCTGCAGTTTCCCACCGTGATTAAAGAGCACATCCTGGGAATCACAGAAGGCCATCTGCAGGATGAAATTCTTCACATCATCTATCTTCAGCTCTTCCTGTTCCTTTCCCAGAGGCATTCTTTCTTTCTCGATCTGCGTTTTATCCCTGTCCAGACCGCTTATCGCACAGCGCAGCTCATCCCGGAATTCGCCTTCATACTGAAAGCTCAGCTGTTTCGCCAGCTCCTGATCCTCTTTCAGCTCCTCTTTAGAAGTCAGCTTATCATTCCACATCAGCATCTTCGCCAGATTCTCCAGAGCCGTCTTCGGATCCTTCGATCGCAAGGCATTTCCGATCCAGATCTTCATCTGTTTCACGGCAGGACCACCTACCGCCTCCAGCCGTTTCCAGGCAGCCGTTGCCTGATCAAAGGCGTCAATACGCTTGGCATAATCCGAGGCATTCTTTCCGAAGAGCCACTGTAATACGCTCTTCTTCCGGTCCACCATATCCTCATAACGCATCTTTATTTTACCGTCTCTCTTCATATCCAGACGGCAGGCCTGGTAGTACAGGCGATAGCGCTTCACCTCTTCCTTATCCTCATGGAGCTTAAGCTGGCTGCTGACCAGACGGTTTATCCCTTCTTCGCTTGTACGGTTGCGGAAGGCTGCCAGCAGTACATTCTGCTTCATCTCCAGCATGCCGGTGCCATTATCCGCATTGTTCTCCAGCATTTCTTTTAGCTTCCGGCCGACACCTTCCTCCGTAAGATTCCCCTTCAGATAATTGCGCAGCTGCTCAAATTCACTGAAATGCAGGTTTTCCAGCTGATCCAGGTTCTGCACATTTTTAAGAAAAGGAAAACGAGCCTGCAGTTCCGGATTGTTCAGGATCACATCCGACAGATTATCCGCCAGGAATTTACGCATATTCTGATCCTTCACCACTTCCCGGATCTCCCCGGATTCCAGCAGATCCTCTCCTTTCAGCATACCGCTGAAGCTGAAATCCTTCAGCTCGATACGCTGTCTTTCCTGGGAAGCGGCTTCATCCTCCCAAAGCGCCGAATATTTTACCCTTTCCCCCTGTCTTACTTTATCCGCCTCCGCAACTCTCTCGAAATGCTTCTTTAGCCCGTCCTCCATATCTTCTTTGGAGTTTTGGATCTTGAAAGAACCCGTCCTCTGAAAGAAAAGCTTCATCCCCTTGATCGCTTCCATCCAGCCTTCTTTTGTAAAGCTGTTACGGTCGCAGTTTTTCTTGTAAATATCCATGAACCTTTTTACGGGCTTTAAGTAATCCTTCAGATTTCTGATCCGATCCTCATCCGAGCTGTAAGGCAGACTTGCACGTTTCAGATATTCCTGTATCGTCCGGTCAAGGAAAGGATCCACATTACTTCCCATGATATCCTTGTAAACGGCCTTAAAATCGGCATTTACACGGGCCGCCCGGACAGAGGTCAGGGATAGACCGCTCATAAAGCGTTCGCACAGATCCCGCACCATACGCCGTTCTCCGAACAGCGCCTTATCACCCAGGAATTTAAGAAGCTCCTCGTGAACGATATCCGCAGAAAACGTACCGAAACGGTTTTCCGCCATACGGTATATCATCTTATCCAAATCGTTTACCTGCTTAAGCAGGGCTTCTTCCACACCATCCTCAAGGATCTTGTCTGTTACGATAAGCTCCTTGATCGCCGGACTCTGGTATATTCCCGGTCCGCGGTGTTCCAGCTTCAGGATATCTGTCAGATGCTCCAGACGGTACGCCATTTTCTTTATGGGTTCCGTCAGCGCGTCCACTTCTTCTTTCATATCCTCGTCCTTGAAATCCAGAGGGGATGCAAGCGCAAAAAAGGCGGTTTGTGCGTCATAAATATAGTTGGTGTGATGTTTTTTGTGTATCTCTTTGTAATAATGCTCACACATTTCTTCCAGCTCCGGATAGCCAAGCTTCTCCAGATTTTTGAGTGTTCTTTCCAGCTTCTGGGCTTCATCCCTTACCTTATGTCTTTTCTTTCTTGCCTCCTTTGTTTCCTTATCGGGCGCATATAAATGATGGTACGCATAATCGGAATAATCATACAGAAAACGCTTTTTAAAGCCTCCCTTTTCCTTCACATCTTTCAGGAAGTCTTCACGGTTTTTCTTATAGGTCTCGTTATAGTTATTCATCAGACCCACGAAAACCTCATCGGAAATACCCATTTTCGCCAATTTCCGGGCCCAGTTCATGGCAACATCCCGGATATTGTAAAGCCACCAGCCTTCGGCGACCTCTTTCGCTGCAGGCTGTCCTACTTCGTCCTTATCTTTCTTATTCTTCTTTTTATCTTTTGCCTTTATACCGGGATCCCATATCCCGGTTTCGATATAATGCTCCCAGGCAGGCATCGTCATCTTCACGCGGCTGCGCTGGTTCTCCGTCTCACGAAGCTTACTAAGTTTATTCACCAGAGAGTCCTGATCCAGCAACTGACCGATCTCATCTTTCTGTTGGCTTTTTCTAAAGAACTCTTTCTTGATCAGTTCGATCTCGGCATCGTTTTCATTCTTAAACTCCTTCAGGTCACGGTTTTCCTGCTGCCGTTCTATCTCTCTCTTTTTCAAATTGCGCGTCTGACTGCTGTCGACCTCGGTGATGGAGTAGGAACCGATGGCCTTCGCCCAGTCAAAGTCCTCGTCGTTGACCGCGCTGCCCCAGATCTTCTGCGCTTCCTCGGTTAAGCGGAGCTTTATCTTATTAAATTCCGCCTTCAGCTTATCCTTTTCCTTCGCGCTCAAGCTCTTATCCTGCATATGCATATAGTACATACGCAGCAGCCGGTAATCCTTGCGGACTTCGTTTTTGGCCAACGCATCTTCATGCGCCTTTTTCGCCTTCTCCATGTATGCCGCCTCTACAGGCCGCATTTCATGATGCATGTCCACCTTATACTCCTGGCTGGCGATGATATACTGCTCCCTGGCCTTGGCGTTCAGTTCAATGATCTTTTTTTCATACTTCAGTTTTTCTTTGGCGGAAAGCTTGTTCTTCTTTCGATTATATTCATCCGTCAGTAAATAGATATCTTCATTGATGATATTATAATATTTGGCATAAGCCTTCTTGCGGTCTTTTGTACTCACCAGGCTGTAGCGTTTCGCACCAAGCTCCGCCGCCTTATCCTCCCAGGAATTCCTGAATTTTGCGAAGCGTTCCTCCTTCTCCAGACTGCGCAGGGCCTTCTGTTCCTTTACCAGATCCTCATAATCCCAGTTCTTTTCCTCAAAGTCGGTTTCCTGAAGGATGTTATAGTAACGTAAACGCTGGCGGAAAGATTTTGCCTTGCCGCCGTAAGCGGTTTCTTCAATCTTCTCCCCCTTGGACTCGATGCGGATCTCATTGTCCTCCAGAGCCTCGAAGCGCTCCATCTTTTCAAGGTTTTCCAGTTTTTTACTTCCCTTGTAGAGACTCTTGTTATCCATTTCGCGTAATCCCCTTTCCTTTATCTTATGCGAAGCTCTTCGCCATCAGTTCACCCAGTTCCTGCATTCCTGCATTGGACAAGCCGTCCCAACGGGCAACCATCACAGGCTTTTCCTCAAGTCCGTCACCAAAGATCCCCCGCATGATGCCCAGGCCTTCCGGCGTGATGATCGTATACTGCAGCGTGGCGTTGGAGTACAATTCATCTACAGCGTTGATGGCCGCGCAGAGCACGTCCCTTAAGGCCGTGGGATGCCCCTGCCTGGCATAGAGGAAGGACACGTCCAGCACATCCTCCGATACCGGCTGCATAAATACCGCAGCCATGATCTGATCTCCCGACAGACTGGCAAAACAGAGGCGTTTATCATAATCCTCCTCCTCCCGCTCCAGGGGACCGCCAAGATCATCCTCTTCCTGAAGGCGATCATAGAAATCCCGACGCTCCTCTTCCGTAAGGGAGAAGAATTCCTCCGCGCTGGATTCCGTCCGGCTCAATTGCTGCCATTTGGAGAGCTTCTTTCGCTGAGCGGGAGAAACGGTAAAGTAGCTGCTGCCGGTGGGCTCCAGATCAAAGTTTCCCTGTGCCATAAAGAACTTATACAGTTCCTCACTCTCCTGCTCCTGCACAAAGCGGATCTCCAGAGGAGTAAAGAGTTCGGAATCATCCAGCTCATCCACAACCGTCTGAAGAAGAAAGCTCCCCACACCCTGTCGGCGCATCTCTTTGGGCACAAAGATGTACGGTATCATTGCCAGTGCATCTTCAAAAAAGAGCTCCAGTTCTCCAAGTACCTCCTTTCCTTTGCCTAACGCGGCAAATCGAAAGATCTTTTTTTCTTCGGGATCATTATCATGTCTGATCCGAACCAGTCTGTACTTAGCCATTGAACCCCTCCTTTAGATATTCAGGTCACTTTTCCCGGAAGGATAACTTCGCTTATCACGGGCATATCCTCCTTCAGTGCCTTTACTTCCGATAGCGTCGCAAAATACTCTTCCACGGATGCGGTAAAAAGCTCATTCTGCACTGCTTCATCCGGAAGAAGATCTTTCAGCTGCTGCTTATACTGCTCCGTATAGCAGATGATGCGGAGCTGCTTATCCGCACCGTATTTTTTCGCTGCTGCCGACACGGAACTCCAAACCAGCGCCTGCAGCTCCGTTTTGTTTCTGGCCAGCATACCGCACACGTACAGACTGCTCTGGATATCCAGATACAGTATAGCCCCCGTGATCTTCCCCCCCGAGTGGGAGATCCGTGAAAGCTCCGGATCAAAGCCTATATCCGAATCATCGGAAGGAAAGAGCATCACTGCCTTGTCATTCTTTGCCATCTCCTGTAAGAACGCGCTCCGTTCGGTGCTTTTCAGGCTTCCCAGAGGCTGCGTTTCCGGCAGTATATCCTCCGCATCCTCATAGCCCGGAAGGGCAAGGATGCTCTCCACGTCCGTAAGCCACTCTCCGCCGAGCTTCTGCTCGAGAGTAAAGTTGTACTCATCCAGAAACGACTTTTCAAAGAGGCATACTTCCGAGCGTCCGTACTCTTTATTTACATATAAACAAAGCTTTTCCAGTCCGCCCTCCCTCGCCAGACGGAAAGCATGCCCCATCATATCCCGTCCGACGGCCTGCATACGGTACTCCCCTTTCACAAAGAGCCATTCCACGATCAGGGCATCTTCCGAAGCACGAAGTACCATAAGAGCCGCCGGCTTATCAAAAGGCTCTCCTTCCATAACGGCTCCCAGGCAGAGATAACCCGGCAGCTGTGCCCTTTCCAGAAAGAAGAAAGGGTCCAGTTCCGCAAAAAAATCGTAATACTCTTCCCGAAGCATCGATATCTTCATCTCATCATTTCCTTTTCTCAGTTGCTCATAAGCTCTTTGATCAGAGAGAACACATCTTTGATGCCCAGATTCCGCCCCTTCTGGTCGCCCATGATACGCCAGGCGTATTTGAAGCTCCGGATCTTTCCTACATCCTTCAGGGCCTTTCTCCACTTATCGTTGAGCACGCGCGACATCACATTTACAAAAGCATCGGGCTTCGAGAAATCCACGGGATCCAGCTTGATCTTCTTGCCTTCCTTAAGGCTCAACAGCGAAGGCATCTGATAAGCTTTGATCAGATCGTTTAAGCGCTCCTCTTTCTGTGCATCATTGCTTTCCACCGCAGTCTTGTAGGCGTAGAAGGCGTTCTTCAGCTTTTCTCCGAAGACCTTGTTTTCGAAGTGCTGCGACATTTCCTCCTCTGCCTGCGCGAGCTTTTTGGGATTCCTCAGCTTATCCTTCATCTCCTTAAAGAGCCCGTCCGTGGTAAAGGCGAATTCCACTGTCTTTATCTTATCGTCCGCCTTCTGCTCGGGTGTTCTCGTATCATTTTTCTGCATCTGGAGCTGCTGCATCAGTTCTTCATCCTCGTCACCATCTTCATCCTTGCCCTCAAACTCTTTCAGATACTTTTCCTTCAGTGTCTTGATCCTTCTCTTTTCGAGAGCTTCCTTATAGTTCCTGATACGCTCCAGTACTTTATCCTCCAGAACTTTAAGTTCCTCTTCGCTCTTCCCGGCGTCCTGGGCATTACGCAGCTCCTTGAGGGCTCCGTTCACATCAAAAACCTCCATCTTTGCACGGATGGCCTGTGTGAGCGCCCTCATCCCGTCCACGCCGACGGCTTTCTTCTTATCCTCGTAGGCCTGGCTATCTTTTTTCGAATAACTATTCTTTTGATACGCTGCCGGCTCAAAGCCATGGTCCGTAAAGATCTTTTTCCATTCCTCCCACTCCAGGAGGTTCTCCGCTATATTGTGATAGATATTCACTTCAGCTCCTTCATGGAAGAAGATCATGTTTTCCAGAATGTCGTCGTCGTTTCCCAACACGACCTGTACGTTTATTCCCGTCATTCCGAGTATGCTGTCTACGAATTTGCGGGAATCCTTATCACGGATCAGCGCCTTCACTTCCTCCCCTTCCGAAGGAAGAAGAGTGAGCTTCATCGCATCCCCTATGACGTCATCAGCCTTATATGCGTCATAAGTTTTCTTTATACTGAACTCCGTATTGTCGCTCACCTGATCCAGCTGCCGGATGATCTTCTGCATCTGCCCGATCTCTTTATTGAAATCCGCGATCGTATTCTGCAGACGCATCTGGCACTGCTGGAAGCCGTAGATCGCGGCCGGGAGCTCAAAGCCCATCTTCTGGGCGCGCACCAGGGCCGCACCGATACGCTCGGCCGCGCTGGTAAATTCTCCCAGCTTCATCACTTCTCCGAAGACCGCTTCCAGCTCCGCGCGTGTTTCCTTCGTGAGCATCTTTTTGGAATCCTCCGAGAGCAGTGCCTCAAAGCCCTCCATGAAGCCGGAGCCGCTCCCCGCAGCCGCGGCCATCAAAAGCAGGGTCACCTTCTCCTGCTGGAAACTATCCAGCTTGGTAGCATTTCCAAAGTCGATGACCGTCAGATCATTCTCGCTGATCATGATATTTCCGCCATGCAGATCCCCATGATAGTAACCGCTGCCGAAAACCGCCTCGTCTACCCATTTCTCCGAAAGCCGGCACAGGCGCTTCTGCTGGTCCTGCAGTATGGAAAGCTGTTTGGCCAGATCCTTTTTCAGATCGCTGATATCCGCCCCGGCGGGAATATGAAGCTTCGGGTTATCGCCCTCCTTCACGACCTCGCCCTTTTCATCCCGCACATAATACTTGTTCATCAGGCCATCCCGGAACTGGCGGTTTTTCTTAAGCGTATTAGTCACGGTATCCCCGGGGGCCAGGTCGACCACCATGGAATTGGGCGTGCCCGCGATACTGCGGTTTACCTTCATTGCCGAGATCTGGTAATCCGGATCGTCATAGATCTTACCCAGCTCACAGTTCCTGGCTTCGATGGTCAGATCCAGCTCCTCCAGATAGCGTTCCAGCTGGCCGTTATAGGTCTTGGCCATGCCTTCGCCCGCATCCCTGGCCGCCCGCTTCATGATCTTTTCTTCACGGAGCATGCGGTTACGCACATCCGGACGCAGCAGCTTGATCACCACGCTCTTATAATGACCTTCGGCATCATACACATCGCAGAGGAAGGCCTGACCTACGGAAGCAGCTCCCAGTGAGCGATTGATCACGATCTTGGAGATCATGCCGTTACTGCGCTCTACCATGGCCAGCAGCTCCGCTTCCACGATCTCCTTGGGAATGGGCGCCAGATTGCCCTTCACATCTTCAAAGGCCTCCTCCAGCCCCGGAGGGATAATGCTTCCCGGCACGCCCTGCAGGAGCTTTTGCATCAGAGGGCCTGCCCCCTTAAAGACGCCGCCCACATAGCTGCTGAGAGACTGCATCTTTTCCTTATCGCTCGGATCCTTCGAAAGCTTTACCGGCTTGGCGTTGCGTATACCGCTGGCCAGCATGTTGCGCAGGTCCAGCGTGCTGCTCTCCGCCAGGTAATTGCTCATAACGTTGCGGAGGAACTGTCCTTCACCCTGATCGCTGGTCATGGCATTTTCGATCATCTTCCCCAGCTGGGTATTTCCTTTGTCGATACGTTTATCACGTTCCTCCTTGGAAATGCCGCTCTCCCGGTAGTACTCCACCTTTTCGACTTTTTCTTCCTTGCCGCTGCTGCCCATATTCTTCTTCAGGTATTTCGTCACGGTCTTCTTCATTTCCTGAAGGGTCTTGCGCATGTAAAGATCCAGATCGCCTTCCGCCTTGATCATCTTTTCCATGATCTCTTTCTGCTTCCCGGCCAGCTGGGATTTTACACCCACCGCTATGAGCTCCGCATCCGTTTTCTGACGGAGCTGCTTATCCAAAAATGAATCGCCGAAGGCCTCGTCGATCTCCTTCTGCTCCCGCTCCGTAAAGCCCATCTTCTTAGCGTCTTTATCCTGCTGTTTTTTAAGCTTCTCCTGCTTCTTCTTTTCTTCTTCCGCCTTTGCATCGGCGCTCTTGAACAGGCCTCCCAAAAAGCCGATGGCTTTGCCGAATACGCCTTCCTCTTCCTGCTCTTCCTCTTTCTGCTCGGGCTCCGGTTCTTCCACTTCCCGGCCTTCCATCAGAGCTTCCAGCTCGGCCATGGGTGAGAAATCGGGGATCACATCCTTCCGCTTCCTGATCTCGCGCTCCTTCTGCTTCTTACGGATAATGCGTTCCTTATCCCGCTCGGCCAGCCCTTCCCTCTGCTCCTTTACGGTCTCGGCCGCCAGCTTCTGCATATTGGAAACATAACCGAGGATCAGCTTTTTCATTCCTCCCGCCGCAGCCTCATCCCCGAAGATCCCCAGGGGCAGCTTCTTAAAGAAGCCGTCCAGCAGGTCTTCAAACTTTTTGGGCTCACTGATGGCAAGCACGATCAGATCCGAATTCTTATTAAAGAGCTTCAAAAGCCTTGCTCCCGGCTCCGTTTCCGTATCCAGCTCCCAGGTCTCGGCAGAGCAGACGAATTCGGCCAGGAAGTCCCTGATCTGTTCCTCTTCCTTCGTCCATTCCCTTCCTTCAGCGATGGCCCTTTCTTTGGCTTCCTTTTCCAGGCGCTCCGCTTCCACCCGGTCCTCACGCTTCTTCTTGATCCCCTCCAGCGTCTCGACATAATAACCCATTGTTTTTACATGCTGATCAACACGGTTCACCGCCATCTTATGGTCCTTAACGGCCTTCTTGCGGTTGACCTTTAACTGCTCCAGCGCCTCCGGCGTGACTTTTGCGGGATCCTTCTCCGCCTCTGCCAGCGCCTTTTCCGCTTCCTCCATGGTCTTCGCCAGCGCCTTCTCCTGATCCTGCAGTCTCTTCAGCTCCCGGCGCGAGTTTTCCTGGTCAACTTTCGTACGGGCTTCCGTCTTATTCTCATCTTCGATCTCCAGATCCTTTCCGTAAACGACCTTATTCTTAAGGCTTCCGTCCTTTTCCGCCTTCTTACGGCGTTCAAGAAGTTCCAGTGTGTCCGTGCCGTTGATCAGACGGTCGGTCGTATTGCTGATATCCGTTTCCTTCAGTGTCTTAAGCTCCCGGGTGATGGTATCATAATCCTTCAGAAGCAGCTCTTTATTCCGTTTCTTCTCTTCCCGGACCCTTTCCTTTTCGTCCTGTTCAGACTGCCGCTGCTTTGCTTCTTCCTCCAGCTTGTTCTGCCATTCGTAGAAGCCCATGGGCCGGTTTCTCATGGCATCCAGCTTCTTATCCCGCTCCGTCTTCTTATCCACCACAACGAAGTCTCCGGCCATTACATCGTCGTCCCGCAGGAACATGCGGGTGTAATAATCCTTCCATGTATTCATAAGGTCCAGATTCTTATCCAGATCCTTAAGCTCCTTACGAAGCTGCGCTTCCTTCGTATAACGCGCCGCATTGGCTTTTCTTTCCTTAGCGGAGAATCTGACCTCCTGCTTATCCACCTGATCCTGAACCCGGCGGTTATATGCTTCGACCTCTCTCTCGTACTCCGAAAGACGCATCTTCCTCTCCGCCTCAAGCCGGTCCTGTTCCTCCTTAAAAGCCTTAGCTGCTTCTTTACTCTTGGTTATCTCGCCGTAACGGTCGATGATCGCTTTCAGCTTTGCGTCACATTCCTGCTCGATCTTTTCCCGTTCTTTTTCGAGCTTCCCGACCTTCTCATCAACCTTATCCCAGATCTTCAGGATTTCCTGCTCTGCCAGCTCATCATACTGCTTCTTTTGTATCTCGATCTCCTGCATCAGGGCCTCAAGCTCTTTCTGTACAGCAACTCTCCGCTCCCTGTAACCCTTCTCGGCCTGCAGGGATTCCTCCGGGAATTTCACCTCCACATTCCGCTGCCTGGGTTCTTTATGCTCCACGCGCTGCTTCTCTTCCGTGACCATATCCAGCTGCTTCGCGGGAGCATCCTTTTCCTTTTCCGCCTGCTCGTTCTCTTCTTCCGTAAGCTCCTTCAGCTTTTCGTCCAGATCCCGCTCCTTCACCAGCTGATCCATACCCTCAAAGCCGAATTCATGTTTCGCTGTGGTGTCCAGGTCCTTCAGCTTCTGCTTCAGTTCTTCTTCTTTTTTGGATTTCTCCTGTTCCTTGGCTGCTTTATCTGTGCCATATTCGTAATTTCTGATATATTCTTTGATCTGCTCCGGCGTCATATCACGGTTCTTTGAATTGAGCATGATCGCCAGTTCCACCTGTTCCTTCTTGGGAATATGGGTAAGCTCACGATTCACAACGCCCAGGCGCTTACGCAGCAGGGCAGAGGCAATGCCGGCGGCACGGTCCGTCTCCTCGGGTGTGGAATCGGGCCCCAGCGAACGCATGGAATTCAGGATCTCCGAGGTGTTCTCCTCCCCAAACATCTCCTCGTGCTCGATCATATTCCGCCCCATCTGTTCGGCGAGCTGCTTGGCCGTCATCCCCAGCTTCAGCTGGAAAGATACCTGCTCCATTACCTTCCTGTTCGCCAGGGTGCCGCGCCGGATGGAGAAATCCAGTGTCAGGCCGCCATTCTCCGTTCTGAACAGATTGAACACCGTTCCGTCGATCACAAAGCTGAAGCAGGTCATCTTATCTTCCGGAAAGCTCTCCAGCTGTCTTCGGATCTTCTTGAGCAGATTCAGCATTCCCTGCCTTTCCTTTTTATCGGCCTTATTCACCAGCGCATCGGGAAGGTAATCCAGACGCAGCATGTTTACCGCTGTCGTTACTTCGGGCGGATCCACGCCGTCCCTTCCAACGTCACCCTCCCTGTATTCCCGTACCTTGTAATCCTTTTCGGCGCCGTACGCTTTTTTGTTATACTCATTCTTCATCTCCTCAGTGATGACCGGCTGTTCTGCCGAATACTGCCGCGCCGCCACCATAAGCTCCTTCGCAGTCTGCGTCTCCATCGGGAGGTTTCCCCGGAAGAGCATCTGCTTGGCGAAGAAGAGCTGATTGACCTCATTTAAGAGGTTGTTCATCTTATCCTTTACCAGATTGTAGCGCTCGATCCCCTTATCCGTATTGGGCGTCTTTTTTTCCAGATACTTCCGGCAGGCATCGATGGCGTCCTGGTATTTGATCTGTACCGCTTCCAGTCCCTGTGCCCTCTTTTTACGTTTGGTGATGGGTCCGTCGTCTTCTCTGGCATTTACCGGGGTGATCGGTGCAACGATAGCCTCTTCCACGGCGGCTACCGTTTTCTTCACCCTGTCCATCTCCTCACTGTCTTTCTTATAACGATGATTGTTCAGAAGGATATTGGAAAGGTTCCGGCCCTGCATGGATTCCAGCCGCGCCTTCTTAGACAGGTCCAGATTGAACTCTTCCGTATGCTTCAGCGCATAGGAGATGTAATCATTGTCCTTTTCCGCACGCTTTACACTCAGCTTCGCACGGTCTTTTTCTCTGTCGCCGAAGATGCGGGGCTGCTCAAGCTCAAAGCCCTCCTGCATCATATCCCCCACACGGCTCTGCATCACGGCCAGCTCCATGTTGTCGGCTTTTTGCTGCTTCATCAGATTTTTGCTGTCCATATGCTAGCTCTCCTTCTGTTTATTCAAACTTTTTCAGGAATTCCTCGGAACTCTCACCTTTCTTCTGTCGTTCGTAACGGCTGCTGATCTTAAGCCCCGCTTCTTCCGCCTCTTCGGTGACACATTCGATCAGGATCTTTATGGCGGATTCCCGCTGACCGGCGGCCAGCAGCAGGTAATCCTTCTCGTTGAGCTGGACCATGATACTGTCGGCAGGCTTGTTATCCGCAAGGATCTTCTGTATTTTTTCATCCGCATTCTCGCAGGTGAACACGATCCCCGTACCGCCGATCTCGCTGTTGGCCGGAACCTTTTTCAGAAGCTCCAGCAGATCCGCCTTGTAAAATCCCGTATCTTCATCCACCAGTGCGATACCGCGGTACATGAAGATGTACATCATCACCAGGCCCACAGCCGTACCGATGCCAAAGGTACCCAGCTCGGGATGGATATCGTTCAGTGCCACGCCGGCCAGTACCGGTATCGCAAAAGGAAAGATCATGAAAAAGTTCTGTCCCTTATTGCGCACACGATACTGGATGATGACGAAAAAGGACAGGAGCAGGAACAGGTATTCGATGATGAGCATCACATAAAAAGGCACATGGGCATGGGTGAAAAGCTCTTCATCAAATTCGTAGGCTATGCCCGTAAAGAGATTCACGATGAGCATCACGATACAGAGCAGGATCAGCACAAAAGCGAACTTATAGCGGCGCAACAGATTATCACGGCTCTTGTAGAGGGTGTAATCCACAAAGACCATCCACTGGAAGAGTATGAGCATGGGTGCTATATCCGAAAGGGTACGGCAGATCTTGGCGGCAACGATCCAGGTATCGTAGTCCCTGAAATGCATGGCATGGCTGCCTGCGTTGACCACCGCAAAAAGGATGGTCAGGACACAGATGAAGAAGAAAAGCTTCCCCTCCATGCGCTTGTGCCTGCGAAGATGTCCCGAAAACAGCAGAAGACAGAGCATGAGCAGTATGGCTGCACCGTCCAGGATCAGTGTCGTCAGTGTCAAAGGATGTTCTAAAAGCATATTCTTACCTCCCTTCTTCCCGTTCGCCGGCCAGTACGGTCTCTCCCTGCTTTCCGGGGAAAAGGCGGGCGGAAAGGTTCTTCACTGCGTCGTTGTGCCGGCGCAGGATCACCTGTGTCTCTTCCGGATACTTTTCGGCCGCAGCTTTAATGGAAAAACGGAGCATATGCAGGATGTCCATGCGGTAATCCGGTCCGATGGCACACATCAGCTCCACGATCAGCTTACCGGAGTTCATCTTATGGATCAGCAGAAAGCCGTTGACCTTGCCGTCTGCCTCAACACAGCAGGATACTTCCGGATCGTACCAGCTCATGGGCAGGCTGGCCAGATCTTCCAGCAGGCCCTTTTTCCCATGGAACATGCAGTTGGCTATGCCTTTCCTGAACTGCCGCACCATAAGGTTTCCGATGGGAGAAACAAAATCCGGGACATTTCCTTTTGCGATATCCAATGCCGCCAGTTCCCCGACCGTCACCGTGATGTCCCGGCCTTCCCGCTTTTCCGGATGGAAGCCCGCCTGCTTAAAGATGCTTTCCGCATTTTCCGTATCCTCGGGGAATTCGAAAAAGCTGCGTTTTACCTCATCCTCCTGAAACTCTGCTTCCGCTTCCTCCAGAAGCTGTTCGCCGTTCTTTTTATCTCCCGCGAAATAATAGACCAGCTCCGCTTCGTTATCCTTATCCTCATCCAGGTTCTTCAGCTCCCAGATCAGGGCGGCGCAGGCCGGGTCATCCTTGCCCTTATGAAGAGCCAGCCCGCGGAAATTATCACGGCCTATGTTCTCCGTTACATCCGCATCCAGGATCTTTTCATAATCTTCCAGATTATCGGAAGTGATGTTTCTGCTTTCCATAAGCTTCCTTCCTTTCTTTCTTTATTAGCCGACATTCGGGATACGCTTTACGATCGTCAGCTCTGCAGTATCTCCCCGTACACCTACACGTACATCATCCGCCAGTTTTATGATAATGGATTTCTCCAGTTCATCCCAATCCTCGGTCTTCTGGGAGCTATCGCTCTTCCAGGCCAGATAGGACCATTCATAGTCCGAAGCCGAAAGAGCATCCGCCGTAGGCGCTCCCATGGCCCCGTAGAATGCAGGTCCCGTCATCTCTTCGCCGGCACCCTCGTCCAGGATCATATGTCCCAGCATACGTCCCAGCATACCCAAAAAGCTTATGCTGCTCTCATTTTTCCCGCTGGTGGAAAGGGACATCAGCTCCTTCCGGATATTCTTGTCCATGTAAGTATCTGCCCGAAGCCGGATCCGGAATTCATCCCCTTCGCTCTCCAGCCAGAAATCTCCTTCAAAATGTCCGATGATGCCGCTTACCATTCCCAGCAGTTCCTCTGCCAGAAGTCTTATACAGTTGGCATCCCTTGCCTCCAGACGGTGATAGAGGGCAAAACGTTCGGCCGCATCCATGGCCTCGATCTTTCCGCCTCCGTCGCTGTATACCCTGATATGATCTGTATTCATGTAAACTCCTTCCTGATAGATGTTCTTTTTATCCGTTGATCCCCAGCAGTTCGGAAAAGCCCGTAATGTCAAACACTTCCATTACCGGGGGGGTCACATTGATCAGCTGAAGACCGCCCAGGCCCATCATCTCTTTCTGCGCAAAGAGCAGCACCCGGAGTCCCGCACTGGAAACGTATTCCAGATCCTTAAGATCCATGACCAGCTCCGAGATACCGTCCATGGCCTCCGTAAGCTCGTCCTGGAGCTGCGGGGCAGTGATGGTATCCAGCCGTCCGGAAAGATACATCACCAGTTTCATCCCTTCTTTTTCCTTTTTGATCTCCAGCATATATTTATCCTCCCTTATGTTAGCTTGTACAGCACCCGTTATAGCGCAGGCACAGCATGGTCACATCATCAAAAGGCTCATCCGTTCCCGTAAAGGAGTGTAACTTTTCCGTTACGTTGCGGATCAGGAGACGGGGTGAAGCACTTTCTTCCTCATTCAGGCTCTGCACCAGCCGCTCATCTCCGAAGGCTTCCATATTTCCGTTCACCGACTCCGTAATACCGTCGGTATATACAAAAACGCAATCCCCGGGATCCAGTTGAAACTCCCGCTCCTTATATTCGATCCCGTCTTTGACCGACATCATGGGGGAATGACGGTAGCGTATCATCTCGAAATCTTCTCCCTTTCGTTTGAGGATGGGATGCTCGTGGCCCGCATTGGCGGAAACTCCTTTTCCCGTGGAAAGCTCCAGCACCGCCAGCCAGACCGTAACAAACATGCCGGCCGAATCCCCTTCCAGCAGGCGTTTGTTCACCAGCTCCAGCGTCCTTCCGGGGCTTTCTCCCTGGGTCAGATAGGTTTTGATCAGCACCTTGCTGATCATCATGAAAAGGCAGGCGGGCACCCCCTTATCCGAAACATCGGCGATCACCATGGCCAGATGATCCTCGTCGATCAGGAAAAAATCGTAAAAATCCCCTCCCACCTCACGGGCCGGCGTCATGCTGGCAAAAATATCAAATTCCTTACGGTCGGGAAAGGGAGGAAATTCACGGGGCAGGGTACGCTCCTGTATGGCCGAGGCCAGTGCCAGATCCCGGTCCGAGACCACCTTCCTGCGGCCCTGAAACACATTGACCACGCAGTACATCAGAAGCAGCACCAGCATCTCCACGGCATAATTGATGGAAAAGCCGTAGAATAAGACATTGAGTATGCCCACGAGCACGGGGCTGATGATATAGACCAGAAAAGCGATGCGGCGGTAGCGGTCCAGAAAACGGCGCTGACGGTACATCATGTACAGGCTGAGCAAAAGCACCGCATAACCGTAAAGCTGGTGCATCCAGCAATGGGCGGAGCGGCTGTAGACCCCGGCATCACTTACCGTAAAGTAAAAGCCGGCGGGAATGTTCAGAAGGATCAGTGACAGCCAGAGCATCAGCCCCAGCTGCACAACACCGTTCATGCGGCGATGGAACTCTTCATCCAGCTTCATGAGCTGGCTGCAATACAGCCAGAAAAAACAGGCCGCCGAAGGCATGCACATATAATACAGGGTATTGTCTGCGATATTGAGCCAGCGGAGGGAAGCATTCCCGTCCACCAGCCAGGCCACACTGTCGGTGAAAAGGCCGAAGAAAACGGCATTCAGAAGATAGAAGTACCAGCGGTAGTCCGTACCGGTGCGCTGCACATCGATCAGACAGCTGACAAACAGGACATAACCCGTGAGCATGCCGAAAAAATCCGCTGTAAGGTTTACCAGGTAAAGGGGCTTGAGCCGTTCCGCGTTCAACAAAAGGTAATACAGGCTCAGGACGATCATGCTGATGTAGATCAGCGAAGTGATGGCAACCTTTATTCTGACCTTTCTGTTCTGCAGCATTTCAGACCTTTCTGAGGATATAATAAACTAAATTATTATATCACAGAAAGCCTTATTTGTGAAGTGCGTTATACACGTCCCGCTTGCGTATCCCGCGGTCCTGAGCCACCTGTTTCATGGCCTCTTTGTGGTCCATTCCCTGCACCTCATACATGGCCATGTGCTCGGGTATGCTCATGCTCTCCCAGACCGCCCGTTCGGAGCGTATCTTCTCCTCTCGCGTCTGTCCGAGGATCACCAGCACATACTCTCCCCGGGGCTCTTCCTTCCCGTAATACTCCACCGCATCATCCAGATAGGTGTGTTCCACGCTCTCAAAACGCTTGGTCAGCTCCCTGCAGAGGGCGATGGGACGGTTACCCAGAGCCTCGCAGAGCTCTTTTAAGGTGTGCAGCAGGTGATGGGGGGCCTCATAGAGGATGATGGTGCGGGTCTCCCCCGTCAGCTCCTCCAGCACTTCCATCCTTTCCTTTTTGTCGGCGGGAAGAAAGCCCTCAAAGACAAAACGTCTCGTGGGCAGACCGGATAAGGTCAGGGCCGTGATGCAGGCCGCAGGTCCCGGCAGGCTGGTCACGGCTATGCCCTCTTCGATACAGCGCTTTACCAGCACCTCTCCCGGGTCGGAGATGGAAGGGGTACCGGCATCACTGATCAGGGCGATGTCCTGTCCCTCCTTCAGCTTACGGATCAGGACCTCTGCTTTGTCATACTTATTATATTCGTGATAGGATGTGAGGGGCGTTTTGATCCCCAAATGATTCAAAAGATGCAGGCTGTTGCGGGTGTCCTCGGCGGCGATCAGGTCCACTTCCGCCAGGGTCTCCCGCACACGCTGCGTGATATCTCCCAGATTCCCGATGGGGGTTGCACAGAGGTAAAGCATCAGTCTTCGCTTTTCTCCAGCTTTTCCAGCTCTTTCAGTTCTTCTTTGGAGAGTTTTTCCCGGTTCTGATCCTTTCCGGGTTTTTTGTTCTTTCCGCCCTTGGAGCGCTTCGTGAACTTCAGCTCCTCCACGGGATACTCTTCCATCTCTTTTTCGTCGCCCACTTCCACGATGAGCTGTACGCGCTGGCGCAGCACATCCACGCTCTGCACGACGCCCGTGGTATTGTAGGGAGTGATCACCTCATCTCCCACCCGGGGCAGTTTTTTGTTCAGATAAGCATAGGTATCCGCCTCGTACTGCAGGCAGCACATCAGCCTTCCGCACATGCCGCTGATCTTTCCCGGATTCAGGGAAAGGTTCTGCTCTTTGGCCATGCGGATGGATACGGGGATAAAATCGTTCATGTAGGAATGGCAGCAGAGCACACGCCCGCAGCTTCCCAGGCCACCCAGCAGCTTGGTGGCATCACGTACGCCGATCTGGCGCAGCTCGATACGGGTGCGGAACACCCCGGCCAGGTCCTTGACCAGCTCACGGAAATCCACACGCCCGTCTGCTGTAAAGTAAAAGACGATCTTGTTCCGGTCGAAGGTATATTCCACATCGATGAGCTTCATCTCCAGCCCTCTGGCCCGGATCTTCTCCTTCGCGATGGGAATGGCGTCCTTTTCCTTTACCCGGTTTTCGGCATCCCGTTCATCGTCCTTCTCCGTGGAGACACGCATGACGGTCTTCAGTTCCTTCGAAAATTTCTCGTCCTCGATCTCTTTGGGATCACAGACTACGGTACCGTATTCCACGCCCCGGGCTGTTTCCACGATCACGTGATCGCCTTTTTTGATCTGCAGCCTGCCGGGGTCAAAATAGTAGACCTTACCTCCCGTGCGGAAACGCACGCCTATGATGGTTTTCATTTTATCTTAACTCTCCTGTATGGTCAGCAGCAGCAGCTCCATAGTCAGCTCGTAGGAAACCTGGCTGCGCAGGCGGCTCTTGGCCACCTCCAGCGCCCGTATCACTTCCTCGATGCCTTCGTAATCGCAGTTCTGCGCCGCTTTCTGTATACTTGTGATCTCATCTCTGAAGATCAGGTGGTTCATATCGTGGGTGGCCTTGAAGAGCAGTATATCCCTGTACCACACGGCCATGATGTCCAGATAATCGTTGATATCGAAGCCGTACTCACGGATCTGCTTCAAAGCTTCCATCACTTCCGCCGTGTCCATCTCCCGTATGTTCTTAAGCAGCGAGAGGGCACTGGTACGGATCTTGTCAAAATCCTCACTGGAGGCCAGAGCCTTGGCACGGCCCACATTGCCTCTGGCAAAAGCGATGCAGATCTCGGCCCGGCTTTCGGGAACCTGCAGCTCTCTGGTCAGGTAAAGGCGCATCTCGTCATCCTGCACGGGACGCATGTTCAGGATCACGCAGCGGCTCAGTATGGTGGGCAGCAGGGTGTCGGTCCCTGCGCACAAAAGCAGGAAGACCACATATTCGGGCGGTTCCTCGATGGTACGCAGCAGGGCATTCTGGGCCTGGGGCGTCATCTTATCCGCTTCCTCCATGATGTAGATCTTGTATTTCGAACTGTAGGGCTTGATCTGTACCGTCTGGATGATACCGTCCCGCACATCCTCCACACCGATGGAATTGGGCTTGGCATGGGTAACAAAGATGATGTCGGGGTGGTTCAGACCCACAGCCTGCCGGCAGGAATGGCATTCCCCGCAGGGCTCGATGCCGCCCTTGTCATCCGTTTTGGGATCCTCGCACAGAAGAGCCTGGGCAAAGATCTTTGCCACAAACTCCTTACCGCTGCGAACCTCGCCGCTTATGATATAGGCGTGGCTCACCTTATCCTCCCGGATCGCTCCCTGCAGCTGTTCTTTTATGAGCTCCTGTCCGACGATGTCCGAAAAACGTGCCATGCTCCGCTCCTTTCAGGTAAAGAGATCGAGTAACAGTCCCCTTATCTCTCCGATCCTGGCCAGTATCTCCATATTATCCTTTTCGTCCTTGCACAGCTCCTGTGCCAGGGCGTCCAGATTCTCATCCACCAGGCGCACGATGCCGTACACCCTGTGTCTCCCGCGTTTATCCAGGAAATTCTCCCGGGCGAATTCGTGGCTGCGGTTCACCACTTCGTTCATGAATTCCTTGATCAGACCCCGGTAACGCTTCATGTCCCGGATGTCCTTCTTCTTGCCTATGCGCTCCCCCGTCTCCGTGATCTGGCTCATGAGACTGACAAGGTGCTCTTTCAGCTCCGTCTCCTGTATATTACTTGTGAGGATGAACTTGAAGCTTTCGTCCGCCGCGGCCGTCTGGTTCGTCTGCTCCACGGGAGCGGCCTGGGTAAGCCTTGCTATCTGGATCGGATCCATGCTTTTATCTCCTCAAGGCAGCGCTCCAGGCTGTCGTTCACAAAACGCTTCTCTATACCGGCCTCCGAAAGCTTTTCTTCCGAGAAATCCTCCTCGTCCGCCAGGAAACGCCGGCAAAGCTCTTTATACTTCGGTTCTTTCTGGGCGCGTTCCCTCGAAAGGGCCCGCTGCAGACGCTCTCCGTCGTCCAGTTCAATGTATATGCCATGGGTCACGTCGCTGCCGAAATGTGCACGGATCTTCGTAAAGGCTTCCGGGGTGGTGATATACAGATAGGCTTCCGACTTTGGGTCGATGCCTTCATCGGCGGTGAAATAGTACCAGTCACCGCAGGCCGTATGGTACACGCGGCTTTCGATGAGCTTTCCCTCCGCCTGCATGCGTTCCATACCCGCCACATCCGTAAAGCGGTATTCCACGCCGTCCTGCTCCCCCTCCCGGATCGGCCGGGTGGTACCGGGCAGCAGCGGTGTAAAGCCTCCCCCTGCCAGCAGTGCACGGTAAAGGCTGTCCTTGCCGCTGGCGCTTTTTCCCATAAGACAATACAAACCGAACATAGTTGATTTTATTATAGCAAAGATGGGGAGGTGTGTCAAAAAGAATGGGGGGTGCCGGGATGCTGCGTTCGCAGGATGGCTGTACGGGAAGGCAATAGTATGTTTGGAAGGGAGACCATACGGCTGACAAGTCAAGGCAGTGATGTTATAATATCCGCTGAGTCAGCCATTACAGAGATGGCGTTTGGGACGGAATAAATTCGGGGATAAATAATGGCAGAGCTTCGGAGCAAATCAAATAAGAAATTCATGATCTTATCTGCGATAGGTATTTTTATGGTTGTGGATCATCACACATTTACCGCGCTTAATCTTTTTGGGGATCTTATTCCTTATAACTCATTCTTTATGCCAATGTTTGTTTTTATTTCCGGGTATTTCAACAGAGTCAACAAAGATACCCGTCTGTTGCCGTATTTCGGAAAGAAGTTAAGGACACTGCTCCTGCCATATGCGGGTTTAACACTGATCATACTTGTACTCCAGCAGTTGATGAACTTGTTTAAACTGGGAGTGTTTGAAGGTATCCCGTCCTGGTATCCGGCCTATATGCTTGAAAGGGTGGTGACCGTCGGTTCTCCTCTTGTGATCGCAACTCCCATGTGGTTCGTTATAAGCTTATTCTCGACACTGTCAGTCTATGCTATCATCAAAAAGGTACTTGGCAGGATATGGAACAGTTATGTGATGTTTGGAATTTTCTGTATTCTGCATGCTGCTGTGGTATATCTGACGAAAACGGTGGACCCCGAATCCTTCTACCGCTTCCTTGTACCGCTTAAAGTATTGTTTTTCCTGCCGTTTCTTGAAATGGGGATCATCTACAGGGATCATATCGAGAAAAGACATGATGCTTTGTCGGGGGGATGGAAGCTGGGACTGATGGCTGTGCTGCTTGTCTTTAATATGATACGGACAATGTATCTCCCGGCAGCCTATGATATTGCATTTGACAGCCTTGATGATCTTTCCGGCTT
Source organism: Lachnospiraceae bacterium (assembly GCA_017552715.1). Classification (GTDB taxonomy): domain Bacteria; phylum Bacillota; class Clostridia; order Lachnospirales; family Lachnospiraceae; genus NK4A136. The sequence goes on along the minus strand of JAFZOW010000085.1, from coordinate 57,908 downwards.
TACCAGTCCGTTTATCGTAACACCTCTGATCTCGTCCCTTGTGGGAATACTGTTTTGGCTGACTCTGGCAGATCTTATCGGGAAGCCTCTGTACGAAAGCCGGTTTGTGAACTATCTGTCCTGTAATACTTTTTGGATCATGGGATTGCATATCACGTTCTTCAATATACTCAATTGTATTCTAATGCTGGTAAATAATTTCATCGAGTTACCGTATTTTGACGTGGAGACTTTCCGGGAGTCGGAATGGTATTACTGGGAACTCAGCCCGAGTTTCAAACTGGCTTATGTTCTCGTAGGAATCCTCGGACCGCTGGGACTTAAACGCTTATCTGATCATATCACTGGCAAGGCTTAACAGCGTATCATATTTTGGATCTCCCTCTCTCCGATGCGTTACCCTTCCTCTTTCATGTTTTTTCTGATCCTGCCAAGAGATTCAGGTGCTATTCCAGGATACGTTGCAATATGCTTTTGCGGAGTTTTCCTGATAAGATATCAGGCAACACATAGTACGCTATAGGCATCATTTTTCATGCGATTTAGCTCATTTTAACCCTTATGAAACAAGTCATCCATTTTTATTACAGCTTGTATTCTTCCTGAATACATTCCCTCTTTTAGCCCATAAGTTGTTACCAACACCGGATGAAAAGAGTATCGTGTTTTACAAGCTGTTTTCAAGGCTGTTATTCTATTCCGGAGCGATTCATCATCCTTTCCCGTATATGTGTACTCACTTATGGAATACTTCATCTCGCAAAGATTTATTATCCGATCATTTCTTACTATAACCATATCAATCTGAGCCCCTTTAGCGCCGGCCCCCTTATCTGCCTTGGCCGCCCACGAATGCACTTCCGTCAGCACACCTGAAATGCCCAATCCGGCTTTAATCTCATTAACATGATCAAAGCACACCCTCTCAAATGCAAGACCACACCATGTATTCCTGACGGAAGTATCTGTCTGTATTGTCCAATAATGCTCATCTCTCTTCTTTTGCAAAAATTGGTAATAAAACAATGTGTAGAAGTCTATCAGCTGATATAGCGCATCTTTTGTCTTCTTCCCTAATACAGTGTATTTTCTTATGAAACCACAACTGATCAGTTCATCAAGCATCTTGGTTAAGTATCCCGAGTTCGGAATCCCGGTTTCTTCCGCAATCTCATTTCGTAATAACCCTGTTTTTTTCTTTGCCAGAGTAGAAACTATATCTATATAATTTTGCGGATTCTTAAATAATGAAGCATATAAATATTTAAACTCATCTCTTAGCGGGGCATCATCTGCAAAAAACATTGCATCAATATTTTGAGCAACACTACGTCCTTTCTTCATAAGAGACCAATAATATGGAATTCCCCCAATAGCCATATACATTTCAAGAATATCATATCTGCTGATGCTTATGCCCTTGGACTTAAGGTATTCCTCACACTCGTATAGTTTGAATGGCTTGAGATGAATCTGACAGCTTAGCCGATTGTATAGCCCACCTTTGTTATGAATGATTTTATCGAGCATCCATGATGTGGCTGAGGCGCACACCACAAGAACCACGTCATTACGTGCACTTGCCCATCCATTCCAAAAATTCTCGAGTGCAACCAACAACCCACTCTTTTGAGTATCCATCCATGATAATTCATCAATAAACAATACCTTCTTATTCTCTTTGGACTTTTCTACAAGGTCTTTTAATAGTTCAAAGGCATCAAGCCAATTTGTCGGCATAACAGGAGCTTCAAGGCCAGCTCTTTTGATAGAGGCAGTAAAAGCTTGTATCTGCTCTTTTCTTCCGGCATTTGCCAATCCGGAATGCTCAAATGTCAGCATCTTATCATAGGTTTGACGTATCAAATATGTTTTTCCAATACGGCGTCTCCCATACACCGCGATAAATTGAGAGTCTTCTGCCTGTAATGCTTCGAGAAGCATTTTCTTTTCTTTGTCACGTGATATCAGCATGTTTTATACCTCGCTAAATCAGACGATTATTGCGTGTTTTAGCGCAGTATATCACATGCGCCATGTTTTTTCAAACATTAAAAGTCACGTACCACCAGACCGATGGTCTCGCAATATTGTTAAGTCTCCCAAGCTCCGCTTGGGGATTTATACTGTTTCATTAATGAAAAAAAGCCCTTACGGACTTTTTTTCATGGGACCTACAGGGCTCGAACCTGTGACCTTCCGCACGTGAAGCGGACGCACATCCCAGCTGTGCTAAGATCCCGTACAAGAAGAAACTATATCATAAAGAGGACGGGCTGTCAAGCCTGTCCGACAGCTCCGCAAAGCGCTCCAGAGTAAGAGTTTCGCCACGGACACGCTCGTCCAGACCCATGGAAATGAGGGCCTGCTGCACAGCCTCCCGGGAGACACCCAGGGCCGGATCGGCACTGAGGGCATTGGCCAGGGTCTTGCGGCGCTGGTTGAAGGCCGCCCTTATGATGCGTTTCATCCGGGCAGGATCAGCTGCAGATACCGGAGGGGTTTCGTAAAGATCCAGACGCACCACGGCGCTGTCCACATTGGGACGGGGGATGAAGCATTCCGGCGGTACGGTGCAGACCGTTGTGGGTTTCGCCCGGTACTGTACCGCAAGGGACAGGGCTCCGTAATCCTTTGTGCCCGGTCCCGAGCGCATACGCTCCGCCACCTCCTTCTGCACCATCACTGTGATGCTCTTTAAGGGGGCATCCCCTTCCAGCAGGTGCATGAGTATGGGAGTTGTGATGTAATAAGGCAGGTTCGCTACCACCTTAAAACTCTTTATGCCTTTTTCTTCCGCATAGGCTTTCGGGTCGAATTTCAGGATATCCGCGTTCACGATATCCACGTTTCCGCAGTCCTTCAGGCTCTCCTTCAGTATGGGGATGAGCTCTTTATCGATCTCCACGGCCGTCACGCTCCCGGCACGTTCGCTCAAAAGCTGGGTCATACCTCCCAGCCCGGGCCCGATCTCCAGCACCGCATCTTCCTTTGTAAGCTCCGCGGAATCCACGATACCCTCCACTTTGGAGGGGTCCACCAGGAAATTCTGGCCGAATTTTTTTCTTATGGTAAAGTGATGACGGCTCAGCAGGTCTGCCGTACCGCCCATAGTCGCAATACGCATATAATTTCTCCTTTTATTCTACTATAATTTATGCTATACTTTCTGTCAAACTTTGAATATCGAGGCAGAAGAGATGAAGAAGATCGTACTTACCGGCGGAGGCACCGCGGGACATGTGACCCCGAACCTGGCCCTGATCCCGAAGCTTACGGAGCTGGGCTATGATATCAGCTATATAGGTTCATACGAAGGGATCGAACAGAAGCTCATCGCAGATTTCGGTATCCCTTATTTTGGAGTATCCACGGGCAAGTTCCGCCGTTATTTCGATCCGAAGAATTTTTCCGACCCTTTCCGTGTGATCAAGGGCTACGGCGAAGCCAAAAAACTTCTGAAACGCCTGCAGCCGGATGTGATCTTTTCCAAGGGCGGCTTTGTATCGGTGCCGGTGATAAGAGCGGCGGCAAAGCTGAAGATCCCCTGCATCATCCATGAATCCGACCTGACCCCGGGACTGGCCAACAAGCTCTGTATCCCCTGTGCCACGAAGATCTGCTGCAATTTCCCCGAGACCTTAAAATACCTGCCCGCGGATAAAGCGGTACTCACAGGCTCCCCCATAAGGGAAGAGCTTCTGCACGGTGACCCGGATGCGGCAAGAGCCCTTTGCGGTTTTGACAAGAGCCGGCCGGTGATCATGGTCATGGGCGGAAGCCAGGGAGCCAGCGCCATCAACAAGGTAGTAAGGGAAGCCCTGCCCCGGCTGCTGCCGGATTTCCAGCTTATCCATATCGCCGGAAACGAAAAGATGGACAACCTGATGCTGTCCACCCCCGGCTACAAACAGTTTGAATATGTAAAATCGGAACTGAAAGATCTTTTTGCCATCACCGATCTGGTGGTGAGCCGCGCCGGTGCCAATGCCATCTGCGAACTGCTGGCCCTGCGCATCCCCAATCTGCTGATCCCGCTGCCCGCCACCAGCAGCCGCGGAGACCAGCTCTTAAACGCCGCTTCTTTCGAATCACAGGGCTACAGCCTGGTACTGCAGGAAGAAAACCTGGACGAGGATTCCCTGATCGACAACCTGCATGAGCTGTATTTCAACCGTGATACCTTTATCGACAACATGGAAAAATCCCATCAGTACAATTCCATATCTACCATCATCAAGATGATCGAGGATACGGTGGCGGGTAAGGAAGGCTGAAACCAGCTTTTGAAAATACCTTCCGCTTCTTTAAAATGATCGGTAAAAAAAACGCCCGGTACGTTATGTACCGGGCGCTTCTGTTAATTACTTCTTACTTCTTTTCTGCTCCGTCTGCAGAATCGTCGTAACCGTAGTCATCACCATTGTAATATCCGTTATCAGATACTACAGGCGAAGAAGTAATGGTATTGACAGGTATGATTCTCCCGGTGCCGGTTGAGGCATTGTATCTGTATGTAAATACATTCCAGTACAGCTCATCTCCCTGATCGGTAGGAACATTAAAGGAATCCACCAGTCCTGTGCGGTCGAATACCATAACCCTTGCATTGGATACTCTGATAGACACATCACCGCGGTTATCGCCCGAATAGTTATGTACGTAGAAGTTATAATCACCATCCAGGATGTCATACACTCGGGTCGTCTCGGGTCCGAAACTGGAAATATCATCCAGATCCAGGTAGGCAAAGAGATAACCGGCCGAATACGCATTCTTGTCACGGTACCAGGTATGGAAGATACCGGAATCCGGACGAGGTCCCACAAGATGGGAATCCAGGTCAGTCGGATATTCACCCCACTCAAGAACGATCCTCAGATCCTCATCACCGCTGAAGATGACCGGCGTCAGGGAGAAGTTCTGTGCCACGGTATCGGCGGTCGCCACGATATTCTTGTGTGCTACATAGTAGCCGCGACGGGTAACTTCCATGGTGTAATATCCCTGAGGCAGGCTGTTGAAGCTGTACTTACCATTCGCATCCGTATAGATGGCAACATCGGTGTCGGTACCCTGATACTTCAGGAAATCTCCTTCCTGATTATCATGGTTGATACGGAATTTGATCTTGGCATAAGCTACGCCGCTGCCGTCCATGGAGCTGGTCACTGTTCCGGTAATGCTGGTGGTAGCTTCCGAAACACGATGGAGCAGGATGGACTGATCCAGGTTCACGCCCTGACCGGCAGTCACAATAATACCGGAACGGATCTCAGTCATATAACCGTATGCGGTAACCCGAACAGTATAAGTTCCGGGCGGTACCAGCTGGCAGAAGGAACCGTCGAGACTCACTCTGCAACTTCTGTTAACGGTAGTACCATTGGTAATGGTAACGATCGCATTCGGAAGTGCTCTGTCGGGATAGGCCAATACGCGTCCGGCAATATAGGAACTTGTGGCGGAACGGATCAGAGTATAATTCTCATTTCCGTACATTACCAGTTCACATCCGTTAGCCTCTCTGGCTCCGCAGCAGTCCTTGGTATTATCCAAGGCCACCTTAGCCGTATTGCCCTTCAGCAGCAGTTCATTCAGAACCAGCTCAAAGAGCGTATTGTTGCAATATCCAACCGATACCGGCTGGGTGTAACCGAATACAACACTGGCACCCTTGTCGATCATAGCCTGACAGATGGAATCATCATAGGCGCTGTAGCAGGTGCCGAGGAAGAGCATGGTGTTGTTAAGGGAACCGTCATCGTAGTAGGCACTGATGAAGTCCCCACCCACACAGATCCTGCCGCCGGCGGTTATGATCCTTCCGGCCTGAAGATCGCCGGAACCATAAGTGCTCATATTCGATGCACTGTCTCCGGTAAGCATGTAAGGTATATTATATCCGTAACTCAGAGTTCCATGGGAATCGACAAGGACCACACCGTAATCCCCAAAACTCGTAAAGACACTTCTGTTAGCATAACTGTCATCTTTTACAACGCAGTTACTGTTGAAAGCACCGGCCAGGATCTCTCCCGTTTCCTTGAAATCATCATATTTGAAATCAGTTGATCTGAACGGTCTTACAACAAGAACATCCTTCTTCGAGTTCATTGCCGAAACAGGATTAGCATTGAGACTGTTACGGACATCGTCATAGGTTAAGCCGGTGGGAGAGGTTGTGAGTCCATCAGCCGGAGAACCCTTGGTTGCGTCTTCCTCTGCAGAAGGCTCTTCCCAGACACCTATGATACCATTGATCGTCTTATAGGAGATGGTCTTGTTATCTTCGGAAACCTCGATGGAGGTCTGATCAACGATATCACTCGCATTAAGGATAGCCAGAGCCTCTTCCTTGGTTGCCACGTCCGCAAGCTGTTCGCTCAGTGCGGCAGCCGCAGTCATTTCGTCTTCAGGGATCTCGGTATAGAAGTAGACATCTACCTTGCTATCCTTTTCCTTATACTTCACGGTATAGGTCTTATAACCTACGTTATTGGAAGACACGTTCGTATTTCCGCTGAAGATACCGTCTTCGGCTGTCGCATCCGGAGCAATACCGTCATCTTTAAGCTCAATAAGCTTGGTAGAACCGTCATATACGGCTACCTCTGTATCCGCAACAGTCGGGGTTATCAGCTGTGCATAGAAATCAATATTCTCACCGGTATTGCCGGCCTTAACGTTAACCGTGCTGGTATGGAAATCTACGATCTCATACTCATTGGTTAAAAATCCCGGATCATCGATGGGGCCTTCCACATCTTCAGGAATGACTTCCCAAGCGGCATAAAGAACCGTGTTCTCCGTAACAGGTGTTCTGATCTCAAAGAGATGCTCCATCTCTGCATCGCTGTACCAGCCAAGGAAAACGGAACCGGTCTGGGTAAGCTCCGGAAGAGTATAACCACAGGACTGGAAGGTCTCTCCCTCAGGGATACGGACGCTGTCGATCGTCTGGCCGTTATTGCTGACGAATCTGACGGTATAGGTAGGCGGGAAATACCAGGAACCGCACTGTGTACAGTACTTCACACCGCGGGCGTTATACACACGGTAGTGATGTACATGAGCGGTACCGCCTTCTGCCTTGACTTCAACATTGACCGTATACTTATTGCCGCCGATCTTGGCTGTGAGTTTGGCCTTTCCTTCCTTGACACCGCGTACAAAACCGTTATTGTTTACGGTAGCCACGGAGGTCTTGGAGGACTTCCAGCTGATAGGCATGGTGAAACTGGTGGAACCGTCAACCGTCACTCCGATAGCGGAAAATCCGCCCAGAGGAACCGTGAGGCTGCTGGGAACGGTGACCGCTTTAACGTTTACGGTGACCGAGCCGTAACCGGATGCGGTTACAGTGGTAGTACCGGCTCCTACAGCTGTGATCTTACCCTTGCTGTCTACGGTAGCAACGGAAGGATCTGCGCTGGTCCAGGTGACCTTACTTACGCCCTTTACTTTAACCGTCTTCGTCTTGCCCTTACCGTCTGTGTTCAGGGTAACACTTGTAGCATCAAGACGCTTTTTATCTGCAACGGCTTTTACCTTGCAGCTGAAAACCTTTCCGTTGACCGTAGCTTTGATCGTTGAACTACCCTGTGCCAGAGCCTTTATGCTGGCAGAAGAACTGGTTCCCGAGCTGGTGATCTGGATGACCCCGGGATCCGAAGAAGTCCACTCTATAGGAAGAGCCGAAGACGGGCTCAGATATACGCTTCCTGTACCGCCAACCTTCAGAGCTCTGGAGGGCTTATGGATCTTGGGCGCGGCAACTTCCACGGTATATTCATTTTCCACAAGGCCGCTAAGCTTCACAGTCGCAACACCGGCACCCTTGGCGATCACCTTACCGGAAGCCACCTTGGCAACCTTATTCATGGCACTGCCGGTAAGAGTCTTATTTTTTGAATCCGTTGCAGAGACCACGGAAAAGCTGCTCTGGGAAGCAAGGGAAACACTTTTTCCCTTTCCGATGGTGATCTTCTTAGCCGTTTTATCTACCTGGGCTTTGCCTGTGCCCTTTACTTCCACGATGACCGTCTGGGAAGTTCCGGGAGCATAGATGACAAGGCTTGCCCGTTCCTTCGGTCTGGCCTGCCACCAGCTTACCCTTGGCATTAACGGTAAAAAGCTTGGCTTCGCTGTCGTACTCGTAAGTATAATCCGCAAGCTTGTAGGACTGACCTTTGATCAGCCACATGTCCGATGTCTGATCCATGTTCAGAACCGAACCGTCGGCTTCCATGGTCTCGTCTTCCGTTGCGTCATCCATGGCCAAAGCCATACCCGGATTACCGGCAAGCATGACGACAGAAAGAAGCAGTGACCAGAGAAGTCTTAACAATCTCTTTTTTTCTTTCATTTGTAGTCTCCTTCCTTTATATGACCGCATAGTCCTTTATGCGGCAATTTGTCTTTACATTATAATAAAAATCCATGGAAAAGTAAATACAAAAAAGCGCCTTCCGAGGGACGGAAAGGCACTTTTTTCAAGCTTGAACCAGCTTCGTTTCCTTATCTCATTTTCCGGAGATGATGACGCCGTCCACGGCAATGTAGGGTACCACCGAACTGCCGCTTAAGCACTGCTCCTTCGAGATCCCGCAGATATGGTTAAGGATGTCCCCGAGATTCCCGTTCACCATGGTCTCGCTTAAGGCACAGCGGATCTTTCCCTTCTCAATGAGGAAGCTGTTCTTGGCAACCCCGGAAAAATCCCCGTTGGTCCCGGGCTGTCCGCCGGAAAAGCCGCCCATGAGTATGCCTTTGTCCACGGAAGCGATCATTTCCTCCAGGCTCTTATCCCCGGGCTCCACTACCAGATCATGGCCGGTGTTCTTCGTTACGGGACGTCCCGTTTTATTCGCGGCATAAAGGCTTAAGAGATGAGTCTTCAGTACGCCCTTTTCCAGCACCTGCACCTCCTCTGTGCGATAGCCGTCCTGGGTACCGCGTTCGCCCATCACGATACGCTCATCGAAGGGCCTGAGGGCCACACTCAGGCTTTCGTCTGCCACTTTCTCCCCTACTTTATCCAGCCACTGGCTGGTACCGTCGATGATCACGCGGTCGGAAATGTAATTGCCGATGGTCATATAGAGAAAATTCTCTGCGCAGGACGGGGTCATGATGACCTTCCCCTCAAATTTCCCTTCCACACTCTCCGGATAGATGCTGTCCGAAACAGCCTGCAGATGCTCTTTTACATCCGCCATCTCGATAAAGGGCTTATCCAGATCCGCGGTGGAAAAATATACATAATCCAGGCCTGTGGTCTTATCGCCTTCCGAAGCGCTGATCTCCAGCGAAAAGCCGTACTGACCTCCGATGCCTTCAAACTCGGTGCCGTTGGAATTCCTGGAAAACCAGTTCCAGCGGTCGATGGAGGCCACGCCCCCGAGGATCTTGATCTTCGGATAATCCTTATCCATCAGGTCCAGAAGCTCCTGTACCCTTTCGATAAAGCGGTCGATATCCGGCTTGTCAACTCCCTGACGGAACACATCCTTCCCCTGATCCGGCGCGATATCATGGCAGGGATCCTCCGTGGCGGATTCCGCGGCTGCGATGCTTTCCGTAAGCAGCTTGTTCAGACCTTCTTCACTGATATCGTTTCCGCTTGCGGAACCGGTCTTACCGTCCCGGAATACCCTTACGGATCCGTTCTGGTCAAAGACCGTACGCATCAGTTTAAAAGTACCGTCTTCCAGGTTCAGTTCCTGCTTTTCCGATGTGGAAAGGGTATAGGTATATTTCTGTATATCGCGATCCTTTATGATCGCATCAAAGCTGTCACCGATCTCTCTTACTGTTTTCATCTGAACGCACCTCCTATCTTCCGCCTACGGTTATCCTGCAACGGATATGGGGACCTCCCATACCCACAGCCATAGGCTGTTTCTTTCCGCAGAAACCGCTGGAAGTCCAAGTCACCTCGTCCGAGACCATATCCACGGTCTTGAGCATGTCAAAGGCTACTCCCGTGACCGTTGTATCCAGAAGAGCCCTGCCCAGCTTTCCGTTTTTGATCTCGTAGCCGCAGGTCACGCCGAACATGAACTCCCCGGTAAGATCCGCCTGGCCGTTGCCGGACTGGATCAGATAATAACCGTCCTCCACCGAGGCGATCAGTTCCTCCACCGTATTCTTCCCCGGCAGGATGCAGGTATTGCGCATGCGGATGATGGGCTCGTCCCGGAAAGTCCAGCCCCGGGCGTTTCCCGCAGGCTTCATGCCGTATTCCTCCGCGCTCTCCCGGTCGTTCATATAACCCACCAGGATCCCGTCTTTGATCAGCGTCACATCCTCTGCGACGATCCCCTCATCATCCAGATAGACGGGCAGGGGAGCGAGTCCTCCGTTATAGCTGTGGGCAAAATCCACCATGGTCACCAGTTCGGAAGCTACCCGCTTGTTTAAGTTCGGACCGGCTACGCTGCCGCCCCGGACCAGATCCGCTTCCACCGTATGTCCTACGGCTTCGTGGGCAAGCATTCCGCCCATGAGGCCCCCAAGGATCACCGTCTTCTCGCCGGCTTCGGGATAGATGCCTTCCTTCTTATCCATTACCTGTTTATACAGCTTGTCTATATCCGGATAGTATTTCTCAGGATCCGAGAAATGGTCCTCAAAGCTGCCGAAGCCGCCAATGGCCTTAAAGATCTCCACCGGCGTACCCTCTGCCGTTTCGGCTGTCATGACAATATAAACATGACAGCGCGGTGTTACCAGATGGCCGCTGGCGGCATCCGAGCTGTAGATGATACGGTCCTGGGAATCCTCGGCATAAGATATTATGCGGCTGCTCAGATCCGGATACTTATTAGCGATATAATCGTCAAACTGGCGGCAGAGCTCTATGATACGCTTCTGCTCCACATCCACGATATCCCGGTTCAGTGCCACGCTGCCGCTGCAGACCGATGCGGGGAGTGCTATGCTGCGGGAAGAATGCCTGGACAGGAATTCCGCATTCTCCGTCGCGGCCTTAATGACCTTCTCCGCGGCCTCCGGAGTGTAATCCGCGATGGACGCGAAGCCGAAGATCCCGTTACGGTTCACTCGGGCGTTGATCCCCCGGCTTTCGCTGCGGGAATTGTTCACCAGGTTTCCTTTCAGTATGGCGACATTCCGGTTCCTGTTTTCATGTGCTCTCAGTACTGTCTGTACGCCATCGGCAAACAGTACCGTCTTACTTCCTATGATGTCCTGAAGCATGCTGTAACCTCCTTCATCATTTTATATTTTTCCGCTTTTTATTTGATTTCCGTCAGGGTCTGATCGCTTTTAGTCATGCCTTTCCATAGGCATATCTTATCAGATCACGATAGGCTTCGCAAGGAAAACCTCGGGCCGTAAGGCGCGAAAAAGCGCTTATTTATCGGGTGTAATTCACATATACCGTATCGGCGGTATAGCCGCCTTTGCCGGTGATGGCAATATAGATGATATCACCGGTCTTCGGCCGATATTCATTGTTCAGACGGCGCAGCTGATCCCCTTCCTTCAGGTAGTAGACGGGCTTTTTATAGTCCGTGCCCTGCTTAAGGCTGCTGCCGTCGATATCCGTTACCACCGGCTTGTACAGGCCGCTTTCCGTCGATGTAAGGCTGACCCGTATGCTCTTTTCGAAGGAACGTGCGGTGATGCTGAACTTAAGCTTTATGCTTCCCTTAAAGCCGCCCTTTCCCTTTACAATGATGAGCGGGGCCTTGTCGGACGTGGCATCTGCGGGCTTTTTGTTATTCTTATAGCTGATGGTATAATCGATGCCGGGCACCAGCTTTTTATCCTTCCAATACAGCAATAACAGGGGTGTGCAGCCGTCCTTCTCCCAGGTCATGGTCAGCTGCGTACATTCCTTTCTTTGTGCTGTGGCTTCGCTTTCGGACACGCTGTTTGCGGATGTCGTTTCAGTTGTATCTTCGCAGAGCATGAAGTCCTTATCCGTGATGGAAAGGGCGTTGATCTTAAACTTCACCTTCTTTGTGCCGCTGAAGCCCTTTATCCCCCGGATGGTAAGAATTGCCTTCCCGGGAAGGAGATTATTACTGTATTCCAGAGTATAGTCCCCCTCCTTCAGCTCCGGAATGCCGGAAAGGACAGGCACGGGGCGGATCTCCTCCCCGGTGTAGTCGTAGCTCTTCTCTATCCCCTCTACCGTAAGGCCTTTAAGGCTGCGGCTTTTGATCTTGAAAGTCAGGAAAAGGCTCCCCTCAAAGCTGAAGCCCGTGGCGCTCTCCGCAGCCCTTCGGCCTCTCAGCTCTATGCTGGCGGTACCCGGCATCAGGGCGTTATTCACGCTCACCACCTCAACATCCTCGTCCGTCAGGGTTTTTCCCTTATACTTCAGCGTTATCCCGTATGCTTCTCCCTTTTTGTTCTTCAGCCGGTTGTCCTTAAGGCCGTTTACCGTAAATTCCTCTCCGCAGTAAGTCTGGGCGGGAATGGCGGAGGCCTTCACCTTCGAAAGGGAAATACAGGCCGTTTCATTCTCCGAAAGGGTTTTGACCGGCAGATCGACATACTCCACACCGTAATCCTTATATACCGGCCAGAACTGCTCAATGGCCAGATCACGCCGCTTCAGCGAAACATTCTCCGTATCCGCGGGAACCTCGAAATTCCTGCACCAGAGACGGGCGGATTCACCGGCCCCGGCAGCATCATTTGTGGTTTTGCGTATGGCGGTCATGGTGGCGGGATAGCCTGTATCGCATTCGTGCTTCAGAAAATGCAGCTGACCATTCAGGCTGTGCCAGTCCATACCGTTCTGATCGCAATAGGCCTTCAGGGCATCCCAGCGGCCCAGGTGCCACTGGCAGATACCATAACTGGTCCCGTTGTCTCCCAGGGCATCGGGCCGGAAGGAGGATTCGCAGTAAATGTTGGTAAGTATCCCCACAGCAGCGGACAGATGAAGACCCATGGGTCCCATAAGAAAGTCCATGATGATGCAGGAATTATCATTTTTATAGGGGGATTCCCCCGGAGCTTCCCAGCTGTCATTCCTGTCATAGGGGACGATATCGGTGCGTATGCCGTAGCGTTCTTCGAAGGACTCCGCTGCTGCCGGGCCGGCATCCTTTTCCTCCGCAGAATATACTTCCGTTTCCGTATCTCCGGCCAGCACCTGAAAAGGAATTCCTTCGGACAAAAGTAGAAGGATCAGCAGCGATAGGATATGTCGTTTTATGCTTTTTTTCATGGCCACTCTCCGTTTGGGTTACATAACTTTTACCATCATACCATTCCAAAGCCTTTGTGTCAAAAGCTGAAAAGCCCGTTTTTAAAGGCTTTTTGCCTGTTTTCAAAAAAATTTTGAAAAAGTACTTGACATACCCCGACACTCGTAGTACGATAGCCATAGTTACGACAGGCGAGGCATCGACAATCAAAGCAACGGCTGGCAAAGTAACGACAAGCATAGCAACGACAAATGAGGTAACGACAGATGAAGGAAAACAGAATGATAAAGAAATGAGGTGAAAAAATATGGCCGGAACGATATCCAGCGACGTGATCCGCGGCTACAACGACACGATGATCCTGCATATACTGAAGCAGGCACCGAGCTACGGCTACGAGATCTCGAAACGAATCCGGGCCGTGACAGAGGAAAAATACGTGATCAAAGAGACCACCCTCTACTCGGCCTTCGCCCGAATGGAAAAGAACGGGCACATTGAAAGCTACGAAGCAGACGACAGCGGCGGCGGTCGAAAGCGAACCTGGTACCGGATCACGGATGCAGGCAAGACCTACTACCGTGAGAAATGCGAAGAATGGGAACTGACCAGGGATGTGGTACAGCGCTTCATCGAAGGAAGCGTTGCCATCGAAGATAAGGGAAAGGAGATCTAAATGGAAACCATACGGAATTATCTGGAGAACATGTTTGCAAACATGCCCCGTACACCTGAGGTGGCCCGGGCAAAAGCCGAACTGCTGCAGATGATGGAGGACAAATATAACGAGCTCATCGCAGAGGGAAAGACCCAGAACGAAGCGGTCGGCACCGTGATCAGCGAGTTCGGAAATCTGGAAGAGCTGGCCGAGGCCCTTGGCCTGGAAGAAGAGGTCCAGCAGGAACGTCAGCAGAATGAAGCCTCCCCCCGTCGGCTTCTTATCATGGATGAAGCAAAGGATTTCATCCGCTTCTGCGGGATCCGTGCAGCAGGCATCGCCCTGGGCGTGGCACTGTGCATCCTGAGCGTAAACGGCCCCATCTTTTTCGAACACTTCGAGATCATCGGCATCTTCCTGATGTTCCTTGCCATCGCCGCAGCAGTAGGACTCTTCGTCATCATGGGTGTCTACGGAAAACAGTGGCAGTATATAAAGAGAGAAGCCTGCAGCATCGACTACGCCACGGCCAACTGGGTGGCAAATGAAAAGGCCCGCTACCGGAATTCCTATACTTCCCAGCTGGTGATCGGCATACTCCTCTGCTCCTGCAGCTGGTTCCCCTTCATCCTTCTGGGAAACATCTTCAGCGGCGGCTGGTGGGATAACTTCATGGCAGTGATCTTCTTCGCCATCGTAGCCGTAGGTGTGTTCCTTATCGTACATACCAACCTGGTGATGGGCGGCTACAACACCTTACTTAAGCTGAATGATATGGAGACCGTGAGCGGCAGCTTCACCAAAGAGAGTTTCCCGGAGTACAGCAGTCCCATAGCTGACCGTATCATGAGTGTTTACTGGCCTACCGTGCGCAGCGTATACCTGATCTGGAGCTTTATCACCTTCCAGTGGTGGAAGACCTGGATCATCTGGCCCATGGCCGCCATCGTTCACGCCATACTGAAGAGCTTTACCGTTAAGAAGGGAGGAAACTGAAATGGGAGCAGAACACATGCAGAACAATAACGAAGCATGGAAGAAAAAATACTTAAGACGACTAAACAATATAACCGTTATCGTCATCGTAGTATTCAGCATCCTGCACTTCGGCGGCTTTGCGATAAAAGGAGTCTGGAATGTATCCAAAAACCTTACCAGCAGTTTTCTCGGACTCTTCGGCTTCCAGAGCAGCGGAAACAGCCGTGTTGTCGATTCGGGCATAAGCCAGACCGATTCCTTTAACCGGATCGAGGGAACCCTGGACCTGGGTGATATCAGCATCGTATACGGTGACGACTACTGCGTAGAAATGAAGAACTATACGGAAGATACCATTCCCACCGCAGAGATCAGTAACGGGACTCTGAAGCTGAAACAGAAGCAGAAGAAAAAGGACGTCTTCGGAAACAACCTTCCGAATAACGCCATGGTGATCATCACCCTGCCGGAGGGAACAGAGCCCGAGCTGGACCTGAAACTGTCCATGGGAAGCATGGATCTGAAAAACCTGAGCATGTAGAAAGTAAAGCTGGATCTGAATATGGGCAGCATCAGCTTAAGCGACTGCGAGATGGATGATGTGAACATCTCCGCAGACATGGGCGCCGTCGACCTGAACAGCTGCAGCTTTGATGAAGGAAGCTTCGATGCGAATATGGGCGGTATCACCCTCAGGAACTGCAGCTTCGATTCCGCCGACTGCGATGCGGACATGGGTGCCATCACAGTGAGCGGCAGCTTTGATGAGCTTACAGCCGACTGTGACATGGGTTCCATAGATGTGTCCAACTCCCGCGAGGATGCGAAGTATGAACTGGATGCCGACATGGGAAGAATTACAGTAAACGGTAAGGATCAGGGCGGAAAGTATAAGAATTAAGATATACACTTTTAATATAGAACGGGGGCGGCCTTTCGACCGCCCCTTTTTTGATCTCAGTACTTTTTTGTTACAGCTTACGGATTCTTGACCGTTACCGTTACCGTGACGGTCTTGCCGTTGATCTTGGTAGTGATCTTGCTCTTACCTGCGCTTCTCGCTTCGATCACACCCTCCTCATTCGCAAAAGCGATAGCGGGTTTGCTGCTCTTGAAGAGCAGTTCCTGATCCACATAAGCGAAATCCAGGGAGAGCTTATCGCCTGCGGTCATTTCCAAGGTGTACTTGTTCTTGCCCTTGGCGGCCTTGAGTGCCGCATTCTTCAGCGTGATGTCTTCCACGGTCAGATCCACCGTATACTCCACGCCGTTTGCACTGGCCGACAGCTGTACGGTACCCTGCGACTGGGCCGAGATCTTCTTTGTATTTACACCCTTTTTATTTCTGGTGGTAGCGATGGTCTCGTCCGCGCTCTGCCATGCCTTGATGCCCTTCAGGCTCAGGGTCTTGCTGCTACCAACGTTCATGTGCAGTGTGCGGTTGTCGGAAATAGTTGCTTCCTTTACGCTGACGTTACAGTTGTAAACTTTTCCGTTGACATAGGCGCTGATCTTCACGCTGCCCTTGGAAACGGCTTTCACATTACCGCTCTGATCCACGGTAGCCACATCCGGCTTGGGGCTGTACCAGTACACGTCCATATGATCCGCGTCGTAATCCTTCAGAGCGATCGTTCCTGTAACTCCGACATCCAGTTTGAGCTTCTTATCGATCGTGGGCTTATAAATGCTCACGCTGATGTTACGTCCGCTGGCATTGTCGCTGAGAGTTACCGGAGTCTGGGTTACCTTTTTCGCTTTTACCGCACCTTTCTTAGTGACGGACAGGAATCTGTTATCCTTTTTGTTTACCAGTACCCAGTTACCGCTGGTGGCAGGCATGTTGAACTTCTGCCCCTGTACCAGGTAAAGGGTTTCCGCTGTGTCCAGATCCTCCGGAACGGGATCCAGAGCGGAATGTGTCGAACCGGCAGGAACGATCACCACTTTCTCTTCTCCGCATCTTCTGCAACGATAGACCTTCTTTCCGTCCTTCACCTTGGTCGGGAATACAGTAATGACACCGTTATTCCAGTCGTGACCCAGCGGCGCGATATAGAGCTCCGTATCGCTGACCGGCTCGGTATCCTGCTCATTCAGATACAGCTTTCCGCAGATCGAACATTTGAAATGTTCCATGCAGCCCGCTGTCGTACAGTTGGCGGATACCTTTTCCACTTTGACCTTATCGCAGGTATGGGGAACGATCAGAGTGATCTTTAATTTGTAATCTTTATAGTTCGTGGCATTCGTTACAGGGATCTCCAGGATCACATTGTCGCTGCTCAGGCTTTCCTTCAGCTTGAGGCTGAGCTTTGTACCGCTGAGAGCAGGGCCTTCCGCAAGCTGCGAAGCTCCCTGCACTACCGTAACGGCCCCGATCGTGGAATCCGGTGCAAAGTAGTGCTCCAGTTCCTCATTTACAATGGCCTCTCCGGCGCTTACTTCCTTCTTTTCTTCGGTATAATTCCACACAGCTTTGCTGATGTTGACTGTCACACCGGTCAGATCTCCCAAAATCTCATAGTTATAAGCATCGTCTCCGGTGAGCGACGTACCGATGATCTTCTTCACCGGCTTGGGGCTCACTTCATCGGCATCTGCATCATCCATCTGGCCGTAAGCTCCGGTTGTTTCCAGCTGCACATCGTCACCGTCAACCACTCCGTTAAGTGACATATTTTTCAGTTCCACATATACGCTCCCGTCATACTCGCGGTCTACCCCGGTAGCATTCACCGTGAGGATCTTAGGCTCGATGCTGAAGGTATCGCTTCCGCGATAAGTATCAGTGCCTATGGTACGGGTCACGGTTACTTTATAGGTACCGACCTTTGTGGGTTTTACCGCCGATGCGGCATATACGGTATCGTCGATCCCTTCATAGCTCACGATATCCCCGGCTTCGGGAGCAGGGCTGTAAGCTGCCAGAGCCGTTCCGTACACGCCATCCGCCTGCGATACTTCCAGCTTTTTATAGGGAGAAAGGAGTTCCAGCTCTTTTAAATCTTTTCCGTCTTTTCCTGCAAAGGTCCTGTAATAGGTATCGCTGGTAGCGATATCCGCTCCGTCGGCAGGCTTCTTTACCTCCATCTCGGGAGACAGGATAAGTTCTCCGCCCTCATCATTCCTGATCGCGGCCACACGGCTGCTGCTCTGTTCGGGATAGGTGACGCTTAAGCTGATGTGTCCGGCCTGCAGATCAAGCCTTGCCGTGTCTTCGCCCGATTTATCTCCCGCGGAATACAGAGCTTTGGGTGCCCCGCTGATGTCAATCGTTCCGTCCTTGATGATGATATTGCTGGCAGAATACACCGCTTCAGCACCATCATAAAATTCACCGCCGATCGTCAGTTTCGTATCCTCCCCGTCGATCGTAAGCGTTGCGCCGGCACCTTCCAGACGTATTCCGCCATTACTCTGTTTAAGTTCACTCCCGACCATGCCCTGGGTGCCCGTTAGGGTAAACTCACCCTGCAGATCCAGCTCATGTCCGCCTACGATCTTGATCCCCCTCCCGGTGACGGGCACAAGGATCTCGGCCTTTCCGCGAAGCTTCAGCGACATATTTGCTGATATGGGATATTTGATGAACCGATCCGTTGTCAGACCGGTCACGTTATTGAGAGAGAGTGTTCCCGTAGACGGAATGAATTTGATCTTTCCGCTGCCGTCGATATCATTCCTGTTATAGTCATTTACCTGTGTGCCGGCGATCCAGAGCTCATAGACCTGCCCTTTCCAGATCACGACTTCCGAAGCGGGTGTTCCATCCTTATTCAATACGGCTGTCCTGTCTTTACCGGAACTGCTCTCCGTTCCTATCGTATTCTTTTCAGGCACCGCGATAAAGTTTGACGTTCCGAGAGTGATCTTTCCGCCTGTTTTATATGTTGCGATCGCATAATTCGCCTTGGTGCTGCCCGTAGCTTTCGCGCTGACACTGCCCTTCAGCACCATATCTCCGCCACTGTAGACAGCGATATGCTCATTAGGATCCGTTCCCGATACCGTTGCATCCAGACTGGCATACGTCTCGACAGTGATCCCGTGGGCTCCATAAACAGCTGTCGATCTGATATTTTCACCACTTCCGCTTATACTGCTTGCCGCTGTCAGGGATCCGGACTGTACTGTCAGTTTTTCACCTGCCTGTACCCCAACGCTGAGGTCCTTACTCATAAGTCCGTATGCCTTCACATCCGAACCGATGATCTCTATATTCTTTGCATAGATACCTACAGAAGGAATATTAGTGGCACCGTTGCTGTTCTCGGATCCCACAACTTCCACCGCAAGTCCGCCATTTTGGTCAAGGGGGAATCTGCCTACACGCTCTCCTAATCCCAAACCATCGCTATTTACATCCGCAATTTCCAGATCTCCGGTACAATAGATGCCATAGCCTCCCCTATTATTGGTCGAACCGGCGATCTTCAGGGTTCCTCCATCTTTCAGAAGCTTTATTAAGCTCATCTGAAGTTTTCGTTCATTTGCATTTGTCGCAGAGATAAAAGTTGTGATCGTTTCCTCATTGGCGTTCCGGATGCTCAGGTTTCCATTGACTGCGATCCCGTTGCATTCCCCCATTCCGTCCCCGCGAAGGTTGATCGAACAATCTCCCAATACCATGATCTTAAGATCACCATTGCAGATAATACCGTCGTTCTGTTTATTACCGGCTGTATCACTGATCTTCATATTTACCAGGAACAATATCCCGTTTTTATAGAAGTATTTACCTTTGTCTGAATCCGTTCCTGCTTTGTTCGTCAGTACATCAACCATTTCCCCGTTGATGCACATCTTAAGCAGGTTGGGCACAGCACCGTCTGCCTCATCTTCCTCAACTTCTTCAACGAAAGCTTCTTCCGCCTCTGCTTCTTCGTCAGCAGCTGCCTCCTCCTCTTCCGCATCGATGAAGAACTCTTCGTCCTCATCTGCGGCCACGACTTTAAGGCCTGTTCCGCCCAGTTCTCCTGCCAGCAGGAAGAACGTTAACAGCCAAGCAGCCGCTCTCCGCAATGCTTTCCAGCTCGTACTTTTCATTGCTTCTTCTCCTTCCATAATTAAATAGGCGTACGGGATCCCCGTACGCCTGTCATTATACCTTAATTTCCGGCTTCTTGTATACCCCCAAAAGAAGGTAATACGCTCGCAGCTTATTTCTTCTTTGCCGCCTTCGCTTTTACGCTCAGCTTCTTTGTCACGCCGCCCCGGAAGGTGAGCGTTACTTTCACGTTTCCGCTCTTGCCCGAAAGGGACTTCACGTCGATCTCGGTCCGGTCATAATCGTTGACGATAAATTCTCCGCCTTTGGCCGTCCCAAGCGCCACCTGATCGGGGATCAGCACCCTGAGGTTACCGGCTGCATCCTTGTAAGTGCTCAGGATATTGACGCTGCCTTTCAGCTCTCCTTTTGCATCGGGGCCGATGTTCACCATAGCCGCCCGGACCTTCGGCGTTGTCTTCTTCGCCTTCACATTCTTTAAGTTGACAACGATCTGGGTGCTGCCGTTTTTCAGTGTGATCTTCATGTCGCCGATGTTCAGATCCTTCGCATTAAGGCTGCTATCCTCAAAGCCGATGTAGATGTTTCCTTCGAGATCCGCTTCCGCATACGCCACCGTCTTGCTGCATTCCACGCTGGCACCGAGGAAATACATCTCCGCATCCTTAAATACCGGCTTCACCACCATGGGCTGACCTGTCACCACATTATATTTCTGTAAAACCTTCAGACTTACGGTCTGATCCAGCGC
This sequence comes from Lachnospiraceae bacterium, assembly GCA_017552715.1. GTDB lineage: Bacteria > Bacillota > Clostridia > Lachnospirales > Lachnospiraceae > NK4A136. Next base: position 37,317 of record JAFZOW010000085.1, on the reverse strand, counting down.
CTTATCGCTTACCTTTACCTTATATTTCAGCTTTGCCTTTCCGTCCTTCTGCTTGATCTCCACCGTATAATTCCCCGGCTTTGTATCAGTCTGGGCCATGATGAAAAGCTGTCCTTCCGAAGTGATCCCCGCCACTTCGGCGCCTTTGGTGACCTCAAGCTTATCGCCGGTTACCGCCTGTCCGTTCAGATACAGCTGGGACTGGAAATTCTGTCCCGATATATTCTTATTCAGGATCAGCGTCTTTTTCCGGGACAGGGAAGACATAGGATCCGGATCCGTGCTCAGCACATCCTTTGTCGTGGTCTTTACGTTGAATTTCAGTTCAACAGGGCTTTCCCAGCCATCCCTTGTGATGGAAAGTTTTGCACCCTTCGAGGCGGAGGAAGTATTGAACTGAATATAACCATAATTATCTCCGCTCACCGGAGTACCGCCATAGAAGATCGTGGCGCCGTAAAGACCGTAAGGTATAAAGACACCCTCCGATGATTTGTACAGCACCTGCGTACCCACAGCGCTGTCCGCTCCGTCTTTGATCAGCACCGAAGTGACCGCAAGCTTCAGCTTCGGTTTTTTATACTCCACGGGCAGCACATATTCCACCGTCCCGCCTTCTCCAAGATCAAATTCCAGTACGGAATTAGCGGCAGCTGCAGCTTTTTTCCGGCTCACACCGCTCTTTAAGGAGACAGTGATGATATTTCCGTTCAGCTTCGCATCATAGTATTTTGCGGACTTTTTATTGATGTTCTCGCATACGCCGCTACTGCTTAAGGCAGCGATCTCGTAACTGGCACTTGTACGGGTAAAGAGGTTCCACACGGCATCTTCCGTATCATATTTCTTTTCTGCCGCAAACACCACTTTCGAAGCGATCTTGCCATCCTTATCTACGATCGTTGTTGCAATCAGATTACGACTGCCGCCTTCGGGCTCGACAATCATAATATCTCCCCCGATTTCCCAACCGGTACTGTCGATCAGCACCGCCTGTCCGTTTTCCTTTGTGCTGGCAGCGCTCAGCTTTCCGCCTTTCATCTTCAGCTTATCCGACTTCAAAGCCACATCATAGCTTTCCACGCTTACCGTGCCGCCATCCAGCCAGAAGCATGCCGCTTCGATACCTTTGCTTCCGTTCGCGTTTGCTGTAGCCGTAAAACGTCCGTCAAAGATCCGGATCTCCTTAGCGTTGCAGTCGGCTATTACGGAATCAGCTCCTGTCAGCTCGATGCTGATATCGGCGCCGTAATTCATATACACCGGGGTCTGATCCAGTCCGTATACCCCTGCACCGTTTCCGCTGATGGAAATTCTTCCGCCTTCCATCCCCAGCTCGCCCTGTGCGGAAAAAGCGAAGGATCCTTTTCCGTTCTTTTCGACGCTCACAGTGCCGTCTTCTTCCATTAAGAAATCTCCGGAAACGTTAATGCCCGGCACATCTTCCGTAACTGCCTTCACATCAATGCTTCCCGCGTACAGCACAAGGTCACCGTACACGCCCAGCACGCTGTTTTTCACCTGTCCCTGATCTTCCGCACGGATATACCCTTCGTCCACAACAAGGCCGCCGGCACAGATCGCCGCCTTTGTATCAAGGCTGCTGTTATTAAGCTTAAGCAAACCCGAACGTACATCGACAGCCGCTTCCGTATGTGCATGATTACATACGACTTCGGCGTCCTCGAGCTTCAGGGTATGATTGCCGTCCACGTAGATCCCGAATTTCGGCGACAGTTCACCTTCGATCGTCACTTTACCTTTGATGGTCAGGTCCTGTTCCGCATAGATACTGGCGTTATTCAAAGCCGAATCAAAGAAATAGGTATTTATCAGTACCGCTCCGTCATCGTTAAAGGTCAGGGTCTTTGTTTCCGGATCGTAGCTTGCGCTGCCGCCTCTCGGGAAGGTGATGTTTGCGGCATTCTTGTCGCTGATCTGTTTGGCATCGACCCAGAGATTATAATAGGTTCCGCCATCGATCAGCACATGCGTGGCCGGGGTGTTACCGTCCGCCCCCACGATCACCTTATTTACGATCTGACCGCCGGCCGGCTCCACGATGTCTACGCCGTCCTTCAGATCAAAGCCGTTTGCAGAATCGATCGCCTGCGTGCCGCCGTCTGCTGTGACCTTTCCGGAATTCACCTGGAGATACTCACATTTGATGCCGTTTTTATCCGTGCCATGGGCATAGACCTCGGTGTTTGTCACATATAAGCCGCCCACGGCGCTGATCCCGGTAAGGGCTGCCTCCGCCCGGAGGATACTGTTTTCCGCAAAGATATCCTGCTTTACATTAAGACCGGATCCGAGCGACTCCATCTCATTTTTGATCTTCGCAACGCTGTCTTTCATGTTGAGCCTTCCGGATACACCCACAGCGAAACCATCAATCAGAAAACCCGAAACCGTACTCGTAACTTCCAGCGTTCCCTGATCCATAGAAAGATCTCCCAACACTGAGACATCTACGAGAAGAGTGGCGCCCGCGACAGATACAGTTCCCCCTTCGATCGTCATATTGCCATTTACATTAAGCGATCCCGCTGTAGTGCCGCTCTCAGCCACTACCTCCAGCACGGCATTTCTTTTCACAGTCAGATCTTTACATTTTACTCCATTTTCCCCTGATTCCTTTATGACGACCTTCAGTTTCCCGTTGTCTTTTATTTCCAGATTTTTATACGGCGCATAAAAACCGGTCTTTTTTGCATGGATCTCGATCTCGCCGTCTATGGTCAACGGACTGTTGTAATTATCTGCAACCCGTATGCCAACCTCAGCCTGATCATTCTGCAGTACAGCATTTCCTACGATGTTCAGGTCCTTGCTGCTCTCGATGATGGCGCCGTCATGCAGGCCCTCTACCCCCGTCACGTCTCCTTCAAACTTAAGGGTTGAGGTATCGGGATCATAAGAAGCTTTTGCACCTTCACCCAGGATGCCCGGGATATTCTTACGATTGCCTGCCGTCACTTCATGTTCCCCGACCCAGATCTCGTAATGCTCCGTCTCCGCGATCTCCACATAGTCCGCGACATTTCCTTCGCTGTCAAAGATCGTTCTCCCGTCAGCAGAGAACACGCCGTCCTCGGGATTTTTGATATAAAGCAAATCCTTCATATACTCATCCCAGTACAACGCTTTTACCATGAACGCATACATCCCGCCCCGGGCAAACACTTTACCGCCGATCTGAACGTTCCCGTGCGGCGTATCCTCATTCGCACCGATCGCCACACTGTCGTCGCCATATACCCACACGTTCGTATCGCCGCTCAGTATGATCGAGTATTCAAACGAAGGGTCACGATCCTCCACATATATTCCGCTTTTGACCGGTCCATCCTCGGGATCCTGAACAAAATTCAGCTGCCCGTGATTCCACAGGTAAGTTCTGCATCTTATGCCGGTACAGCTGCCTGTATTACCGGATTTGTTTTTCAGCTTCACATCGACGGTTCCCAAATTTTCCAGCGTTGATGCGTATACGGCGCTGATCTCACTGTCCCCATTCTGCAGTTCAACATCAACCGTCAGCTTTCCATCCGTTTCAACATATATATCACCTTCAGGTATATTGAGTGCGGTATTCTCCGTTTTGAATTCGATTTCTGCTCCCTGCGCAATGACAAGTTCCATTTCCGCTTCCGAACCCAGCCCCATGACTTGCGGATCCGTAGAAGAGAATGAAGCTTTTCCGTCAAACTCTACAAAGGTACTGCTGTAATTCGTATCTTCTGCGATATAAACCAGATATTTCCTGCCATTCGCCGCCGTATAAACGCCGTCAGACCCGTCCTTAGGGACAAAATTACCGCTGAACGTGACCGTCCGGTCCTTACCGTACCCGAATTCACCAACAGTTGCTTTACCTTGTTTTCCCTGGATCTCCCTGTGGTCTGAAGTAAACTCCTCATTCCCGATCCAGATCCCGTAGTGCTCATCCGCCGCAAATACCTTCAGTTCCGGCAAAGGCAGCGTGACCAGGAGCATGATCACGGCCATGATCCTGCTGAGCCATCGCAACGTTTGTTTTTTCATGTTTTTCCTCCTTTTTTGCATGATTTATGTTGTTCTTAATCTATTCACTTTGTAAGATGCTCATTCCACCGTCACATTGATCGTGATGGTCTTGCCGTTTACCTTGGCGCTGAACTTCGCCTTGCCTTTGCGCCTTGCGATCACATTGCCGTCCTCATCGATAAAGGCGATATCCGGCTTGCTGCTCTTAAAGACCACGGGATGCTGTAAATACTCCATATACAGCGTGCTGTATTTTTTATCGGTACCGTTCATTTTCAGTTTATATTTGTTGTTTTTTCCCTCAAGATAATTTCCGTGAAGGCTGATATCCTCGGAGATAACATATATAGAATAGGTATCCATGGGATCAGTACCTGCTTTCGCGGTAAGGACAGCTATCCCGGGCTTCTTTGTCGTCACTTTCGTCTTTGCGGCATTCAGCTCCGCAACCTCAGGATCCGAGCTGATCCACTCCAGCTTTTTCACACCTTTGACCTTTACTTTTATCGGCTTGGTGGTATCGCTGATCATGTGCATGGAGCGTTCTCTTGCCGTCCCGTTATTCTCCGTGACTTTTACCTTACATTTATAGGCGCTGCCGTTGATATAGGCCGTAATGACCACACTGCCTTTCGCACAGGCATGTACATAGCCGGACTGATCCACCCCGGCTACATCGGGATTGGCACTATAGAAGAGCACCGGCATGACCATGGGATCGATACCGTTTATGCAGACCTGATTGTTTTCGTTCTGCCCGGCCTCCAGCTTCATGGATTTAGTGACCGTGGGCTTAAGTACATGCACATCAATGAAACGGTCGCCGTACCAGATCTTTGCTTCTCCGGTCTTCTTTGCTTTAAACTTTCCCTTCTTACTGATGCTGATGATCTTTTTACTGGCTTTGTCGTCCCTTTTGATCACCCAGCAGTCCGGAATGATGAAGGTCTGACCCTTGACCAGATACAGATCCGTAGTCATGGGGTTGATGACCGGCACGGGATCCAAGGGCGAATATGTGCCCACAAGGATCTCCGGGTGCTCCGCCGGATCTGTTTCACTGCTCTTTTCCCACTTCGCGTACAGGGTGATATCCTCCGTGACGGGGGTATCAAAATTGAAGCGTTCTTCATCCTTACAGGTGGCAGCAGTATACCAGCCGCAAAATTCAAATCCGGCCGCGTACGGCGCCACGGGTACCTTTGCTTTCGTTCCTCGTTTTACACTCTGCGATACAGGTGCGGAAGCACTTATGCCGTTTACGTTAAAGCTTACGGTGCACCAGGGATCCTCTGCTTTCCCCAGCACGATCTCCGAAGCCTCTTCACCATAGGCATCCACAAAACACTGCCTGCCCGCGTCAAAGCCTGAACCGGCAGGTGCCAGGATGCTCAGGGAGTTGTTCACGTTCCCTCGGCGGGTATATACCAGTTTCGAGTTGGTGTATTCCTGGACTTTGAGCTTCACATCCCCGCCGTTTATGTCAATATTCCCGAGTTGAGCTCCCAATGCATAGCCTTCAAGTGCATCCGTCAGTTCAATATCGACCTTACCGCCGTTGATCTCTATGGCACGGTACGCATAAATGCCGAAAGGATGCTTCGTTCTGTTGTCGACCGCATCTTCATCGATCACAGCGCTCCTGCTCCTGATATTCCCGCCGTTTATGATCACGTTTACGGCATAGACCGCAGCGCCGGCATTATAAAACGCAAAATCTCCATCCAGTGTCACGGTGCCGCCGACCATGATCCCGGCCACATTGCTGTTCTCTTCCGCATCCTCCGGCACATGCGCTTTGCCTTTGACCGTGATATCCATATTGTCCGCATAGATATAAGCAGCATAAGGCTTTGGTGCCCCGGCCGGTATCGTATAGGCAGGGAGGTCAACATCCGTTTTGTTAAGGCTGATATCCTTCAGCGTCAGCTCGTGCTTTGCGATATCATAGCTGAAAAATCCGTTATCAAGGTTCGAACTCTCCACCTGCACACCGTTGACCCAGAGCTTCAGCTTGTCCGACCACTTTGCGTAAAGGGTGATATCTCCCGTGATCGTTTCATTTTCAAAATCAAATTCATTACCGGCTGTACAGTCGCTGTCCTTATACCAGCCCAGGAATTCCCAGCCGTCCGTCGCATTGGGTGCGCCCGGTTCCGATGCCATATTCCCGGCCACTACATAAATCGTTTGCAGCTCTTCCTTAACGGCTATGCCGTTCGGATCAAAGCGCACTGCATAGTTATTCACATCCTCCCAGAGGGCGTAGATATCCTTATTCCCATTTACCACGGTAGGGACCGGCCTATAGCTGTCCTTCTCGGCAGACCAGCCCTGGAACTGATATCCGCTTCTCTGCGGAACATCGGGGGGAAGGGTGATGCTTCCCCCCTGCTCTGCCGTATTGGTATAGAATACATCACTGCTGCTGCCGTTGTTATAATGGAAGGTCACCGTCCATTCCTTCAGCCACCAGGCATACAGTGTCACACTGGCTGCGATCGGCTGCGAAAAATCAAACTTTGCCGCAGCACTGTGATCCGTTGCAGAAGTATACCAGCCCTTGAATACCCAGCCTTCTTCGTGAGGATCCAGGGGTTCATAGGGCTTTTCTCCCAGCTCATATCTCCAGGGACCGTACATCGGGCTGTCACTGTAGCCATGCCCCTGAAAGTCAAAGGTCATGCTGTAGTATTCCTTAACCTGGTACAGATCCTTTGTGATCTCTTCGGGACGGCTGGCGTAGTCGCTCTCCTTTGACCCGTTATGGTCTTCGGCCATCATGTATACGTGGTAATCCTTCCCCCAGCCGCTTAAGTCAAATTCCCCGGGCAGACGGAAAGTCCCCCTGCCCTGGACCTCAAAGCTGTCGCCGCAATCCAGCGTTCCGTAATATAATATCTTCGCGCCATTGGAATTTCCGTTCTTGTATTCCTTATCCAGGATCAGGATACTGACCGCATCCGCTTCTGCCGCATCCTTACCTGTGATCCGGTAAGGAACGGTGAGGATACGGTCTTCCATATTCGCATTGTAGACTTTGCCGTAAGTACCCAGATCCACTCCCATATCGAGGTTCTTCACCGTCAGCTTGTATTCGGTATTTACTGCACCTTTCTTCCCGCTGATGGCTGTGGCGAAGATGATATTGCTCAGGTCAAGGTTAAATGCAGGGCTGACGGCAGTACCTGCATTAACCCCCACCTTTCTTATTTTACCGTCAGACACATAAGAAGCATAATTCTTATCCGTAGCATGAGGGGAACGCAGAAGCCACGCCTGGTATGAAATGGGAATACGAGGCCACTTTTCCTTTTCACGGGTTTTGCTATACTCTATCGTATCAAAATATCCGTAGGAAGGGTTTGTAGCTTCTTTTACGTCCAGCACAAAAATTTTCGTATCCTTAAGCTTACCGAATCCGTATTCGGATTCCGATTTACCGTCTCTTTCGTTTGGTGTTATTTTAGTACTGTTCACGATCGCGCTTTTTTCGGGAGAAGTAAAGACATCGTTCTCCAGAAAGTACTCTCCGTTCAGATGTTCACGGAGAGTACTGCTCATAAAGTCGTTGGTCGAGTAATATCCACCTCCAACCACATGCGTCTGATGACAATCAAGCAGCATCGCCGGCTGCCAGTCCGGAGTAAAATCACAGCCGCCTCTGTCAAGGACTCTGTATTTCAGAACTTTCCCTTCATATTTTCCATAATACACAAAGCTTCCCTTCCAGGGATCCTGATCCGAAGCGGGCACTACGGGAGACGCCATATCCCAGGTACCGAGCATTGTGTTCTCCAAAGTCTTCTCCACAGGGATATCCGCTCCGTCCGGCTCTTCCTCCGTGATCACTTCATCTTCCGGTTCATCCGCCAGCACGGAAAAACCCGAGCCGGCGATCTCGCCAACGCTCAGGATCAGCGTAAGCAGCATTGCCGGAAAACGTCTTGTTCTGTTCTTTTTTCTCATAGCTCCCCTCCATTAAGATCCTTCTCTTCGTTCAGGATAACTGATTCATGTTCCCGTTCTGTCACTGTCACTGACGACCAGGCCGACGGCCCTTGCATTGACCGCCAGCTCGATCCTCGATTTGAATCCCGTTTTCTCCATCATGTTCTGGATGTGTCTCTTGACCGTATTTGCGGATATATTCAGCTTTTCCGCGATCTCTTCGTTGGTCAGACTGGCGGTAAGCTCCCGCAGGATCTCGATCTCGCGTTCCGTAAGTTCCGTCCTGGAGATCCGGCCGAAGGCTACCCGGGGCGGTTCCGAAGGATATATGGACTCGCCCTTCACGGTACGCTCCATGATCTCCGTTAAGCTGATCTCATCATATTCCTTGTACCAGAAGCTCTCTATACCTGCCTCTCTGGCTTCCTGCTCCCAGCCGGTCTCCGAGGTGGATGTTGTAAGGATTATCTTTATCTCCGGATGCTTTTCCTTGATGATCCTGGCCGCAGTCAGGCCGTCTATGCCGTCCTGCATCATCACATCCAGGATCAGCAGGTCCAGCTCATGCCCGTCGACATAGTCCACGGCCTGCTGCGCGGTCCTTAAGCCCGCCACAAGCTCAAAGCCCGCAGACGCACGGACATACATCTCGAAGAAGCCCCTCGAGATGTTCTGGTCATCCACAACAACAACTTTTATCCTCTGTTCGCTATTCATGCCGTTTTTTATTGTATCAAAGGAAGATCAGGGCGGAAATCACCCGTTTGTACCATTTTTCAGATCATTATTTTGATTTAAGGATATGCTTAACACAAACTCCGGCTCGGATACTATCTCCATGACCCCGCCTGCTGCCTCGACATCTCGCCGCAGGGAAAGCAGACCGCCGGACTCGCTGACCCTGCCCTTCGGCGGAGTGCCGTTGTTTGTTATCCTGATGATAACGGACTGTCCGCCTTGGGTGTTATCCGGCGTATTCCCCGCCACTTCGGATACGCCCGGCATATCTTGCCTGCCTTCAGATATATCTACCGTGACCGAATCTCCGCCGGCATGCTTTACGGTATTGGCGGTACACTCCGTAAGCGCCCGACTCAGGAGCTCGCGGACAGCGCTGTCCTTCGGAATCTCCCCGCGGATACTGACCGTAACACCTATGCTTCCCGCCATGGCTACAGCCCTGGAAAGATCATCTTCCTCCCCTTTGTACGGTTCGGCTTCCTCACCCAGAAGGAAGCTGTTCATCTGCCGGGTAGCCATATATACCAGCTTCGGATCCGTCGTATCCTTATGCTGTATATAATGCCGGCCCATCAGCAGCACCTGCCCCAGCTGATTATGGAGAGCGGCTCTGGCATCCGCCTCCTCCTGCGAAATGAACATTTCCGCAGAAAGCTCGGTAGCATCCTTCATCCTGCGCTTGATATCAAGCAGATGCCCGTTTTTTTCTTCCAGCTCATCAATGATCTGATAGCGGTCGCTCACGTCCACCGCCGTAATGCGTTCATATGTATCGCCGTGAAGTTCAAAACTCCCTTTTTCAAACAGGAAGATACCGCCCTCTGACCGCACAAGGAAACCACTACCCTGCTTTTTCCCCATTTCCATGATCTGTTCCCGGAATTTACCGGCGTCCTTCAGGATCTCCCCGGTTAAAAGCCTGCAAAGCCTGTTCATCTTAAGGTTTGCCAGACGCACGATACCGTCCCTGCTGCTGATCAGTATCCCTTCGGGGAGACTGTCCAGTGCCTGCTTTATGGAGTCCTGCGTCAGATTTCGTTTCCGGTAACTTAATGCGTCACGGCTGCACAGCAGCAAAAGTACGCCCGATACCACTTCTATCAGGGCATAATAGAAATACGGAATCGCAAAAAGCCTCTCCTCGAAGGGGAGAAATGCACGGATACGGGAAGTGGTCATATTACAAAAAGCAAAGCAGTCCATCAGGATAAAATACAGACAGAAGGAAAGTAACAGGTTCATAGCTGCAAATGCTGCTGTTATCTTCCCGCGTGCGTCAAAAACGGCACGCAGGAATATAGTAATGGAACCGACCAAAAGAATAAGAGCCACAATACAGATAAAATACCAGGGGATGGTATCGGTTATAGCGCCCAGATCGCTCATTTCACCGCACCTCCCGCATTCCTTCTATTAATGGTAAAAAAGAGCAGACCGTCACTTTCCATGCACTTTACCGGAAGATCCGCTTCCGGGATCTCCACTGTTCCTGCAGCTTCCATTGCCACGCGGATCCCATCCGGCATTATGGATACCGTCATTTCCTTAAGTGCGGGCAGGTAAGCTTCGATCAGGGTCTCGAAGGTATCATAAAGCTCATGGATATCGGAAAGAGGCAGGGAGGAAGCCTCTTCCCCTACGGCAGCCGCATCGATACCGCAGCACTTCAGAAAACGTGCGGATTCGGACAGAGCAAGGAAAAGTTCGCGGTTCGGTTTCGGCAGCGACTCTTCGGACAGCAGGAGCAGGTTGGTCTTCCGCTTGGAATAAGCGTTAAGCACACAGACCTTTCCCAGCACAAAAGCAAAGTCCTCTGCGTCCGGCTGTGTAGAGCTTAAGAGTTCGCCTATCTTTTTCTGCTTCGGAGCTATGGCGGCACCGATCTTTTTATACACAAGCTCCTGCGCTTCAAGCTGCGCCTTCTGTTCCTTCAGCCGTCTCTCCAGTGCGATCAGGTCATTTTCCTCGCTCAGCACCGCATTCGCCTCGGCAAGGCGTCTCTGCTCCTTATGGAGCTCACTTTCATCCTCCGTCCAGAAGGTGTATCCCGCACGGATCTTCATACACATGAGCCTCGTATCTTCATCAAGATAAACAGGGGAGCGTTGCGCCGATGCAAGTATTTCTTTCGTTGCCTGTATCGGGGCAGAGCTCGCGTAAACGGTATCCAGACCGGGCCCGGTGATCAGCACAGGCGTGCTGAGACTGTGAAAAAAGCCTGCATAATTCTCATTGTAGGGGATGAGTCTGCTGCGTATGCAGCATTCAAAGATCAGGAGCATGGAAAAGCAGTCGATCTCGACACCGCTATACATCCTGGCTGTATTCAGACGGTCGACCACCAGTGAAATGAAGAGCTTGACGGACAGCCATAGAAGAATGGCGAATGCAAGCATGATGACCAGCTTTTTGTCCCTTCTGCTCATGATCATAAAGAGCACGATCATTCCCGAGATCAACACGATCATGATCCACGCATACAGCAGAAAAAAGCCGGGCCCCCAGGAGTATGTGGAGCTTGTCATGTCAAACAGTGCCATTTCAACCTTCGGGCGATATACAAAGCCGTGCAGGTCATTCGTAAGCGGCAAGGCCATAAGGGCACATCCGGTGATCAAAAGCCCCAGGCTCAGGCGTCTGTGGAGGATCCGATCCCCGGCCAGCCTGACCGCCGTGATCAAAAAGAGCGTCGGGATCATGATACGAGGGATAAAATACAGATAGGTCACATAGCGGGCCGGGATAACGCCATTCACAATGCCGCGGTACTTAAACACTCTTAACATAAGGAAAAGGAGCATAAAAACTCCTGCCGCATAAATATAGGAGCGGATCTTCGTTTTAAGAAGTCTTGCATTTACCGTGTGCATCCAGAAGATGATAAGCCCCAGCAGCAGGGTCGCATTCAGGCAGAACATCAGAGTATTAAAAAAAGCGCTCCCGGTCCTGGAGCTAAGGTAACAGATCCCGGCAAGCAGGAAGATGCCGGTAAATACGATCGTTGTCTTATGCTTCAATTAAGCAGTCCTCAGCGGCACATGGTAAGTTCACGGTCTTTCTAATAACACATTCAGATTTTTTCCTGCACGGCCCCAAATACCTTTTCAGTATCATATTCCGGAGCAAAAGCTTTAGCGATATCGCAGATCTTCTGTACATGGATTTCATCCTCTTCTAATTCATCTGCGATCTGCCGTACATCCATCCCTTTTCGCAGCTTTTTGCAGATCTGATCGATCAGACGACGCTCACTGCCTAATTCTATTCCTTCTTCTCTCCCCAGTTCCCGTTCATCCTGCCGGATCAGCTGCCATTCCAATTCCTCATCATACTCTGTGAGAATATTCATCTGCACTTCCTCCCGATTCCTGATCAGAAAATCCCGGATCCCAAAATCCTGCGGCATCTCATCCAAAGCCTTATTAACCGCTGCTTCGATATCCATAGTCCGCTTATTCTCCCGTATACTTGATACAAGCCATGCATATTCATACATCGGCCGGCAGGCATCCATAAGCTTCCGGTTATATCCCTTGTTCACATTAAGCAGGTGTACCTTTAATTCCACATCCGCCTCAGCCCGCTTATTCTCCGGAAAAGCATCGCTCAGGCTTAGCACACATTCCTCTTCTTCCTCCTCCGTTCCGTTATAAAACACTACACATTTGGGTACCGGAAGGCTTATGGTCTTACTGCTATATAAAGATCTCTTTCCTACGAATTCTTTAGTCCACAGCCTTCCCAGATACATGATGCATCGTAGTGGCGCATTTGGAGCCGGCGTACTCTGATGACCCCACAGGCTGAGCCGCGAATCCATCAAAAAGGACACGTCATTTTTCATCCCCATGAACAACACTTCTTCCATGGTGTTGAATTCGATCAGTGACGGATCGTCATAAGCCGTCCCGTTCACTGCGTTGTAAAGGCTGAGGGTCCATTCCCGATGCTCTTCTCTCCCGAATATCATCTTAAAAAGCCGGTCTTTGTGTTCTCGATTAACCATAAAAAAACTCCTTTCATTGTAATGCATTTTGCCTGTGGTTTCAATAAATAAAGCTTTGAAATCTCCCGGCAGGAAGCCTGTCAGGTGCTGCGGAATGCAGCTCTAAATGATGTGAGTATAGCACAACTATAGCAAGCGCGCAAGGGTTATTTAAATATGTATTACAAAAGGGCGTGCTTTAAGCAGGCAAAAAAAGAACTGCCGCACTAAACAATCAGTGCGGCAGCTCCATGATACGTGACTTAAGTAGTTATTTTACGATCACCGTCACCGTGACCGTCTTGCCGTTGATCTTGGTCGTGATCTTGCTCTTGCCGGCGGCTCTTGCTTCGATCACACCGTTCTCGTTTGCAAAAGCTATGTCCGGCTTGCTGCTCTTGAAGAGCAGATCCTGCTGTACATAAGCAAAATTCAGAGGCAGAACATCGTCCACATTCATTTCCAAAGTGTACTTGTTCTTGCCCTTGGCAGTCTTGAGTTCTGTGTTTTTCAATGTGATATTCTCTACCGTAAGCTCAACTGTGTACTCCACGCCGTTAGCACTGGCTGTCAGCTGTACATCACCCTGTGATACGGTAGTGATCTTCTTTGTATTTACACCCTTTTTATTCTTCGTGGTAGCGATGGTATCGTCCGCGCTCTTCCATTCCTTGATGCCCTTCAGGCTCAGGGTCTTGCTGGTGCCCACGTTCATGTGGAGCGTGCGGTTATCGGAGACAGCAGGTTCCTTCACGCTGACCGAGCAGTTGTAAGCCTTGCCGCCGATGTAAGCCGTGATCTTTACGCTGCCCTTGGATACGCCCGTCACCTTACCGCTCTGGTCCACGGTCGCTACATCCGGCTTGGCACTGTACCAGTACACATCCAGATGGCTGTCCGCCGTCAGGCTCAGGGCCTGGGTCTCGCCCGCATTCAGCTTCAGCTTTTTCGTAAGGGTCGGCTTGCTGATGTTCACATCGATGGTGCGCCCGCTGTTGTGGCTGATGGTCACAGCTGCTGACGTTACTTTCTTTGCATTCACAACGCCGGTCTTTTTGTTTACTGCAAGGAATCTCTTGTCCTTCTTGTTCACCACGACCCAGTTGGCGCTCAAAGTGAATTTCTGTCCCTGTACCAGATAAAGCTCGGTAACACTGTCCAGATTCTCAGGTACTGGATCCAGGCCGGAATGGACATAATAGGCCGGATCGGTATCGGTATCTCCACATCTCTTACAGGTATAAGTCTTCTCGCCGATATGACTCCTGGTAGGAGGATCGGTAATAACACCGTTATCCCAGTCATGACCCAATGCAGGGATGACATAAGGTGAAGGATCTGTAATTTTTTCCGTTGCATCAGCATCTTTGTAGAGCTCGCCGCAGTTCTGGCACTTATAGATCAGCTTGCAGCCGGGATCCGTGCAGGTAGGTTCCTCTTCCACTGCCTCCAGATAGTCTTTGCAGATATGAGGGATCTTAAGCGTTAAGATGACCTTATAATCGTTATGATTCGTGCCGCCGTTTACTTTGATCTCCATGACGACATTCTTGGTCAGCTCAGACTTCATCTTCCAGCTGAGCGTGTTTCCTGTGAAGGATGCCGCTACTTCCAGCTGATCCTCACCATCAAGGTATGTGATCGCACCGAAGCTTGCATCCTCGACCAGATCATATGTCAGATCCTGGCTGTATGCCTGCCCTTCTTCCACAGGCGTTTCCTCCTCCCGGTCTGAGATCGTTTCTTTGATAACGGTGACCTTCACACCGGTAAGCGTATCGTCCAGCAGATAATTGCCGGCATCTTCACCGATAAGAGTCGCACCCATGAAATCGATCTTGTTCACAGGCTTGTCTACACCGACATTCTCATCGGCCATCACGCCGTAGATCTCCGTATCTTCCAACGCAACATCGTCCGAACCTACAACTCCGTCAAGTTCTATGTTCTTCAGTTTTACATAAGCATCGCCGGTGTATACAACTTCCGCCGGATCCGGATCAGCCTTTACCGTAAGGGTCTTGGGCAGGATCTCAAAAGTCTGTCTTCCGCGATAGGTATTCTCGTCTTTGACTTCCGTTACCGTCACAATATAACTACCGGCGGCGGTAGGCTTATCACTTGTCGGTCCGTAACTGCTTCCATCCTTTAACAGAATGCCTTCATAGCTGAACGTTGCAGTTCCTTCATGTTTTGTCCATTCGGGATCCGGCAGTACCTCACCATAGGTGATGTTACTTTGACTCAGGTCATCAATAGGTTTCAGGGAGGAAGAGAGCACTACCTCTTTTGCTGCATATCCATCCTTGTCCAGTATGATCTCATGACCGAGCTCTTCATACTTGGTAGCATTCTCCGGCTTTTCGATCACGGTCGTGCCTTCATCATAATTGATCTTTTCGGCATAGATCGCATAAGTGGTCCCGCTTGCCCCGGATGTCGAAGATATTCTTCCGCCCTGTAATTCTACAGTACCGGATTCAGAGTGAATGCCATCTTCCTCTCCTTTTACAACTATGCCTCCGGCTTTGACGATGAGCCCGCCGCCAAGATCTGCTCCATGATCCTCCGTAGATGTAAGTCCTAAAGCAGTAACACTGTTATCGACCAGCAGTTTTGAATTTCCAAGGGTTTTAACCGCACTTTTCTTGGAAGTAAACTGCATTAGAAGGCCTAAAAGAGTGAGATCAGCATTATCATCCATAAGGACCACATGATCGGCCGCATCCTTCGCATCCATAGCAACCAATAAACCCATGATGGTAAGAGGCTGTTTTGCGACGATCAGTCCGGTCTCATCCCCCAGCTTATGATTTCCATTTACTCCGCTCACTGCTACAAGTGTAAGTGTATTCGTCGCGGCATTATATGATGCACTTGTTCCGGTAACCACGCCTGTAAGATCATTGCAGTTCTCGGAATCGATACGGGTGCTCCCCAGCCACACGTCGTAAGGCGTACCCTTCTTAATCTGAACCTTCGAAGCATATTCACCTTCGTTATCCAGGACAGTTTTATAAATCTGCCATTCACCAATAGTCCCTTCATCCGGTGTTACGATATAAACGTCTTCTCCAATGGTGAAATTGTGATCCTTTGTGGTCTGAACTGCTATACCTTTCTTAGAAGTACCATAAGCCTCAAGTACCGCAGCCCCTTCGATCCGGATATCTGCACCGGTGTATAAGCCGACATAGTTCCCGGGATAGGTCATAACGTCGCGGGCGCATGCCTTAAGCGTAGACGAATAACTTGTAGTAACACTCCCGCCAACATTCACAGCAACCGCAAAGTGGTTTGCGGAAGGTTCGCAGCTTTCCGCCGTCAGTGCCCCGCCGATCATGGTAAGATCACCTTCTACTTCTACCGCAGAATTATTGCCGGTAGTATTGGTATTTGCATTAGCCATGACCTCTGCACCATTGATATCTACATTGCCGACCACCTGAATTCCGGCGGTCGTCACGGCTGCCGTATTGTTGTTATATGTTCCTGTGCTATTGACTTTCAGGCTGCCGGGCTTGAGTATCATTCCTCCCTTAGGACTTAATACCCTTTTTCTCTTTGCCGTCGCTATAGTCAGATCACCGCCGCAATAGATGCCGGCACCGCCATAACTTGTCAATGCTCCGTTGATCGTGAGAGTTCCTTCACTCGAATAGGTTTTATTATTTATCGTCAGATTTCCTTCGGTATAAATCCCGTAAAAAGCCTCACCATCTTTTCCGTCCATATTGATCTCACAGGTCCCATTCACGGAAATGGTCAGGGCACCGTTGGAATAGATACCATACACCTGATTGTAGAGCGTAGACTTTCCGTTGATCGCTGTCGTATCGGTCAGATTAAAGTTATCGAGAGTAAGGATACCATCCTTATAATTCCAGCCCGTGCCGGAATCCCCGCTTTTGACCTGGACTCCGTTGATCTTCACGACTTTAAGGGTGATACCGATCCCTCCTTTTCCCAGGCCATCTGCATCCTCTTCTTCAGCAGCCTCCGGCGTTTCCTCCTCCGCATCGATGAAGACTGCGTCATCATCATCCGCTGCGTAGACCGCAAGACCGGTTCCGCCCATCTCCCCGGCCAGCAGGAAGAGGGTCAGCAGCCATGAAGCTACGCGTTGCAGTGTTTTCATGTTCTTTCTTTTCATTGCCTTCTCCTTTCAATAATGATATTCATATCTTCCGGGCCTTAGCCCATATTGCACAAATTTATAATGCCTGCGGATCGCTTCGTGCTTCGCACTCTCGCAATCCTACGAACATTCGCAATCCGCTGCAATGCCCAATAACAGGGCATTTTGCTACTTGCTCATGTTCGAGCGGGTCCCAAACTCAAGAGCCGATCCATGCGAGCATGATCGTCTCTTGAGCTTTTGACCCTGGCATTACAGGTCATAGTACATCGCAAACTCCATGGGATGGGGGAGTTTGTTGATGGCGGAGGCTGCCTTGCGGCAGCGGCCGACGAGCTGAGTGAGCAGGCGCTCCGGGAACACGCCTCCGGCCAGCAGGTAATCATGATCCGCCTCCAGGGCATCCAGGGCTTCGTTCAGGGTAGAAGGAAGTCCGGCGATCTTCTTCTTCTCTTCCTCGGAAAGGGTGTAGAGATTGAAGTCGTAAGGTCCCCAGCCTTTCTCGTGAGGATCGATCTTATTTTTGATCCCGTCCAGACCCGCCATCAGTATGGCAGCATAGGCCAGATAGGGATTGCAGGTAGCATCCGGATTACGCAGCTCGAAACGCTTGGTCTCCGGGGTCTTGGCGTAGGCCGGGATACGGATCACGGCGCTGCGGTTACTCATGGCATAACCGATGGTCACCGGTGCTTCAAAACCGGGAACCAGGCGCTTATAGGAATTGGTGGAGGGATTCGTTATAGCACAAAGGGAACGCGCGTGACTCAGCAGACCGCCCATGAAGTAATGTGCTTCCTTACTGAGCTGGGCGTAACCGTCCTTATCATAGAATACGGGCTGTCCGTCCTTGAAAAGATGCATATGCACATGCATGCCGCTGCCGGCTTCCTGTGCCAGGGGCTTGGGCATGAAGGTGGCGGTGATGCCGTCCTGTACTGCCTCGTTCTTGATAACATACTTGGCGCTCATGGTATCGTCAGCCAGCTTCAGCATGTCGCCCAGCTCTACCTCGATCTCCATCTGGCCGCTGCCGCCCACTTCGGGATGATGATACTTCACATCGATGCCCCATTCCGCCATGGCCATACACATACGGCTGCGCAGGTCATTACGTATATCCGTGGGCAGGCTGTTGTGATAGCCGGCCCCCGGCAGCAGCTGGTAGCCGTTGTTATTGTCCTCCGCTCCGGAAGCAAAAGCTGCCTGAGAGGTATGGATGCTGGTGAACATATCGAAATAGTCGGTATTGTATTTCACTTCATCGAAAAGGTAGAATTCATATTCGGGACCGATGATCATCTGATCCGCCACACCGGTCTCTTTCATATATTCCAGGGCACGAATGGCCACATTGCGGGGGTACTGGTCGAAGGGACGGTTCTTCGGCAGATCGATGATGCAGACATCGCCGATCATGGAAAGGGTGGGAACCTTTGCATAGCGGTCGATCACAGCCGAATCCAGCACGGGGATAAAGACCATGTCGCTGCTCTCGATGGGGGCATAACCGTAGTTACTGGCATCAAAGCCGATCCCAAGCTCCATGGTGGTCTCGGTAAGCCGTTCCGCCGGGATACTTAAATGTCTCCAGCGCCCGTCGATGTCGGTAAGCTTGAAATCCACCATGCAGATCCCGTTGTCTTCGATCATCTTTTTCACATCCTGCAGTGTTCTGGCCATAGGGCACCTCCTTTTTTTAAAAAATCAGAAACAGTTTAGCACAAAATGCAGCATTTGTGTACCGGATAAGCTATTAATTGACCTGGAATGCATAAAAAAGCACCGGGCAGATTGACCGGGCATGTTGACCCGCATCCGGAATTGTGAGAAGATATGAAACATGCAGAATATCGAGATCCTTTATGAAGATAAAGAGCTGCTGGTGTGTGTAAAGCCCGCCGGGCTTGCTGTACAGACAAAAAAGCTGACGGAGCCGGACCTGGAGAGCGAACTGAAACGGCAGCGGCAGAGTGATATTTATGTGGTGCACCGGCTGGACCAGCCGGTGAAAGGCCTCATGGTCTTTGCCAAAACAAAAGCGGCAGCGGCGGCGCTGTCTTCCCAGGTGCAGCAGGAGGGCGGCATGCACAAGGAATATATAGCCAGGGTATTTAAGACTGACGCCGCCTCTGACACACTCCCTTCCGGAACCCTGACAGACTGGCTGCTGAAAGACGGAAAGACCAACAGCTCCCGGGTAGCAGCGGAAGGAGCAAAAGACGCAAAACGGGCGGAGCTATTCTGTGAAGAGCTTGAGCAGGATAAAGAGACAGCTTTACTGCGCATCCGCCTGGCCACCGGTCGTCATCACCAGATCCGCGTACAGCTCTCTTCCCGAGGCTTTCCCATCCTGGGCGACACAAAATACGGCAACAAAAACTCCCGGGCTTATGCCCGGGAGCATCAGATACATCAACTCTGTCTCACTGCCTGCCGGATCGCCTTCACGCATCCGAAAAGCGGCAAACGTATGGAATTTACTCTGTGATATTATACGGTTTAATCATCACTTACAGGCGTTGATGGCATTGCTGTATTCCCTGTACATGGCATCGGCACCATTGGCACCGACAAAGATATCGGCGATCACTCCGTGATCGATGATCAGAGTGTAGGGGATGCCGTCGCTGGGATAATAATACCCTACGGTATAGTCCTCGTCCAAAGCGATCGGATAAGTATAGCCGTTTTCGTTGACAAAATCCGTCACATCCCTGCGGGATTCGGCGCAATCGACCCCAAGGATAAGAACCTCATCCCCCATCTCCTCATACAGCTTCTGCAGGGCCGGCATCTCACCCACACAGGGCGGGCACCAGGTGGCCCAGAAATTCAGAAGTACGACCCGATCGTCATAATCGGAAAGGGTCAGCATTTCACCGCTGATCAGTTCTACCGTAAAGTCGGGAGCCACATCCCCTTCGCTGAGTTCTTTGGGACGGCCGACCCCGCTTGTGGCATTGGCACGGTCTTTAAATTCGGGTTTATCCGCTTTCGTCGGTTCCGGATCCTCCGAAGGTTTTTCACTGTCCTTCGGTTTGTCCGCTTCCGTGGGCTTAGCTGTATCCGGCTCTTCATCCGGCTCCGAGATCCATTCGGTCTCAAATTCTTCCTCCGAACCACCGAAGAGCGGATATTCCTGCGAAAGGAAATCCCCGGAACAGGCTGTGAGCAGGGCCGTACTTAAGACTGCAGCAAAGATCAGTGCTTTTTTTCTTTTCATGATCGTTTCTCCTTTATCAGGTCCTTTACCTCTTCCGAAGCAATGAAAAGGCCGGTGGCTGCGGGAGCAAAAGAAGTAAAAGAAAAGCTGCCCGCATTCTCCGGAAGGAAGAATACGTTACGGCAGCTAAGCTTTACATCCACGCGGGACAACATGAAATCATTCCTCTTCTTTCGGATAGATCATGTCTTCTTCATCATCATCGAAGTCATCCTCTTCCACGGGCATGGAAGCGATCTCTTCATCCATGCGTTGTTCCGCGGCAGCGATATCATCAAATTCCTGTTCCCCGTCGGAAAGCTTTTCGCGGACCTTGGCGATCCGGGCGATGTGCACACCTTCGTCCAGGTTCATCATCTTAACACCGCTGGTGATACGTCCGTGCACGGGGATCTCGCTCATGCGCACCTGGATGATGGTCCCGGCAGTAGTGATCATCATGATCTCGTGATCATCGTTCACAGCCTTCACACCAATAAGGTCGCCGGTGCGTTCCGTGATCTTATAACACTTCAGGCCCTTACCGCCGCGGTTCTGCAGGCGGAAATCCTCCAGGGCGGAACGCTTTCCTATGCCGTTTTCGCTGACCACCAGCAGGGAATCTCCCTGATGATCCAGCTGCATGCCCACGATCTCGTCCTCAAAGCCGAGGTTCATACCGATGACGCCCATGGCGCCGCGGCCCATGGCCCGCACGTCCGTTTCCTTGAAACGTATGCACATACCGAATTTCGTGACCAGGAAGATATGGGTTTCCGCACTGGTCTGCTTTACTTCGATGAGCTCGTCATCATCCCGGAGGGTGATGGCGATGAGGCCGTTCTTATTGATACGGGCAAACTCCGTCATGGGAGATTTTTTCACGATACCCTTGCGTGTCACCATGAAGAGGTTCCGGTCTTCCTTGTAATCCGTTACCGGGATGATGGCCGTGACCTTTTCCTCGGGCTGCAGCTGCAGGAGGTTCACGATGGCCGTGCCTCTTGAAGTGCGGCTGGCTTCCGGGATCTTGTAGGTCTTCAGGCGGTAGACTCTTCCCCGATTGGTAAAGAACATGATGTAATGATGGGTAGTGGTCATGAGCAGATCTTCGATGTAATCATCTTCGATGGTGCTCATTCCCTTGATGCCCTTGCCGCCTCGGCCCTGTGCCTTGAAATTGTCCACGGTCATGCGCTTGATGTAGCCTAAGCTGGTACGGGCCACCACCGTGCGCTCCAGGGGAACCATATCCTCTTCGTCGATCTCGGAATCGTCGTAGGTGATCTGGGTACGGCGTTCATCACCGAAACGGGCGGAGGTATCCAGAAGCTCGGTACGGATCACGCCAAGCAGGAGCTTTTCATCCGCAAGGATAGCCTTCCACTCTGCGATCTTCTTCAGCAGCTCCTCATGCTCGTCTTCCAGCTTCTTTCTTTCCAGACCTGTCAGAGCCCGCAGACGCATCTCCACGATGGCAGTGGTCTGGGCTTCCGTCAGCCCGAAGCGTTCCTGCAGCCTTTCCTTGGCTTCCTGGGTAGTCTGGCTGGAACGGATGATGGTGATCACTTCATCGATATGATCCAGTGCGATGAGCAGACCCTGGATGATATGATCACGCTCCTCGGCCTTGTTCAGGTCATATTTCGTGCGGCGGGTAACCACCTCTTCCTGATGCTTTAAGTATTCCTTCAGCATCTGCAGCAGGTTCATGACCTTGGGCTCGCCGTTCACCAGAGCCAGCATGGTCACACCGAAGGTATCCTGCAGCTGTGTATGCTTATATAACTGATTTAAGATGATGCTCGCATTGGCATCCCGGCGCAGCTCGATGACCACACGCATACCTTCGCGGTTGGATTCGTCACGAATGTCCGTGATGCCGTCGATCTTTTTATTCTTCACCAGCTCGGCCATCTTCAGGATCATGTTGGCCTTGTTCACCATATAAGGCAGCTCGGTGACAATGATCTGGCTTTTTCCGTTGGCCAGGGTCTCGATATTCGTAACACCGCGCATGCGTACCTTTCCGCGGCCGGTGCGGTAGCTTTCCTGAATGCCACGGGTACCCAGGATCATGGCGCCGGTAGGAAAATCCGGACCCTTTACGATCTCGGTCAGTTCCTCTATATCCGTTTCCCGGTCTTCCTGCACACGGTTGTCGATGATCTTTACCACCGCATCCGTTACCTCCCGCAGATTGTGAGGCGGGATATTGGTGGCCATACCTACGGCGATACCCGTGGTACCGTTCACCAGCAGGTTGGGGAAACGGGAAGGCAGGACTGTAGGCTCCTGCTCGGTTTCGTCAAAGTTGGGGGTAAAGTCCACCGTGTCCTTATTGATGTCCTCCAGGAGTTCCATGGAGATCTTGGACAGACGGGCTTCCGTATATCGCATGGCCGCGGCACCGTCGCCGTCCACGGAACCGAAGTTTCCGTGACCGTCCACAAGGGGATAGCGCAGGTTCCAGTCCTGGGCCATGTTTACCAAAGAACCGTAGATGGAGGAATCGCCGTGAGGGTGATATTTACCCATGGTATCACCGACGATACGCGCACATTTACGGTGAGGCTTATCCGGTTCGTTATGCAGCTCAATCATGGAATAGAGTATACGGCGCTGCACGGGTTTTAAGCCGTCGCGTACATCCGGCAGGGCGCGGGACGCGATAACGCTCATGGCATAGTCGATATACGACTTTTCCATGGTCTGTTTCAGATCGACTTCATTTATCCGGTCAAATACTTTATCGTTCAGCTCTTCACTCATTTCTCAACATCCTTTTTGTCGTTTTCGGGGATCTCCATCGAAGGATCGGGCTCTCCGTTCTTAGCCTCAGCTCTTCTTCTGGCCTCTTCCGGACCGATGGGAGCATTTTTGATGTTATACAGCATCCTCTTTAAAAAGATGGGCTGGAATATCAGGATCAGGATAAAGCCGGCCAGGAAGCAGATCCCGAAGGATTTGATGAACATCAGGAAGAAAGGCGGGAACTGTATCGCAGCCACAGCTTCTTCCGCTTTCTGCATCGCTTCTTCCTTTGTAGCACCCGGGATCATCATCTGCGCATGCTGGATCTGCATGGACATTACGGGAGGTACGCAGGTGCGAACCAGCCAGGTCATAACAAGACTGATGACAGGGGTATATATGGCATCGGAGATCAGGCTTTCCAGGCAGCGGGCACCGAAGCTGTTCTGCTTCATGTTCTTTGTTGCTGCCGCCCCGATCTTATCCATGGGAACGATGATGCCGATCAAAAGGCTTAAGACAAAACTTGCGGCAAAAGTGATGAGAAATATGATCAGGTCAAATCGCGAGGAGGTGATATTTCCCAGAAAAGACATAGCCACGCTCATGAGCAGAGCCATGCGCAGGGCCATACCGCTGCGGATGATACGGGCTGTATTGGGCTTTTTTGTTTTTTTGGATTCTTTTAATTTATCCATATTTTCTCCTTATCTTCTGAGTCCATGCTCCATTCGCAATCCGCGCTTCGCGCTACTTGCTCATGTATGGCTTCGCCATATAGATCCGTGCTTTCTTCTTTCAACAATGGGTCATAAGGAATCTTCCCGCTGCCTGTACGTCGCGCTTCTCCCCACGTTCGTGGGGCTTTTCATCTGAGTCCATGCGCCATTCGCAATCCGCGCTTCGCGCTACTTGCTCATGTATGGCTTCGCCATATAGATCCGTGCTTTCAGAAATACTTATGAAAGCAAGCTTTCAACGTATTTCTTCAATCCCGGATCTGCATGGACTCAGATATCCAGGTTCTGCACGTACTTTGCATTCGCCTCGATAAACTCACGGCGGGGTTCCACTTTATCGCCCATCAGGGTGGTAAAGGTCATGTCCAGTTCGCTCTCGGCATCTTCATTCATGTTAACGCGCAGCAGTATACGACGTTCCGGATCCATGGTAGTCTCCCAGAGCTGTTCCGCATCCATCTCACCCAGACCTTTGTAGCGCTGGATCTTGTTGTTCTGGTCACGGCCCACTTCCGTGAGGATCTGGTTCAGCTCTTCATCGGAATAGGCGTACCAGATCTTTTTATTCTTCTCCAGCTTATACAGAGGAGGCTGGGCCAGATATACATAGCCCTGACGGATCAGCTCCGGCATAAAACGGTAAAGGAAGGTGAGCATCAGCGTTGCGATATGCGCACCGTCCACATCGGCATCGGTCATGATGATGATCTTGTGATAACGCAGCTTGCTGATATCAAAATCTTCATGAATGCCCGTACCGAAGGCAGTGATCATGGCTTTGATCTCGGCATTGGCATAGATCTTGTCCAGCCTTGCCTTTTCCACATTCAGTATCTTTCCGCGAAGAGGAAGTATGGCCTGGGTCGCACGGCTTCTTGCACTCTTGGCGGAACCGCCGGCAGAATCTCCCTCAACGATATAGATCTCGCAGTTCTTCGGATCCTTATCAGAACAGTCGGCCAGCTTACCGGGAAGGGAAGAACCTTCCAGTGCGGTCTTTCTGCGGGTGAGGTCACGGGCCTTCCGGGCAGCTTCACGGGCACGCTGAGCCAGTACGGATTTTTCAACGATGGCCTTGGCTTCCGTGGGGTTCTGCTCCAGGAAATAAGTAAGCTGTTCGCTCACGATACCTGCCACCGCACCGTTGGCTACGGAATTACCCAGCTTCTGTTTGGTCTGACCTTCAAACTGGGGATCCTCGATCTTTACGGAAATGATGGCGGTAAGACCTTCGCGGATATCGTCACCGGAAAGGTTGGGTTCATTATCCTTCAGGATCTTATTGCCGCGGCCGTAATCATTAAAGGTCTTTGTGAGGGCACGCTTGAAACCTTCCACATGGGTACCGCCCTCGGGAGTGTTGATGTTATTTACAAAACCGTACATCATCTCGTTGAAGCCGTCGTTATGCTGCATGGCGACTTCCACGTATACATTATCTTTCTTCCCCTCAAAGTACATGATCTTGTCGTAAAGAGGGGTCTTGTTATCATTTAAGTAAGCTACGAATTCCTTGATGCCGCCTTCGTAATGGAAAACCTGATGCTTCTTGTTTTCCTCGGCTTCCTCGCGGTCATCGAAAAGTTCGATCTTAAGACCCTTGGTCAGGAAAGCCATTTCCCGCAGACGGTTCTTTAAGGTATCAAATTCGTAACGCGTATCTTCAAAGATCAGGGGATCCGGCTGGAAAGTGACCTTTGTACCGCTCTTTCCTTCGTCACAGTTACCGATGACCTTCAGAGGATAACACACCTTACCACGCTCATAACGCTGGTTGTAGATCTGGCCTTCGTGATAGATATCAACTTCCAGCCAGGTGGAAAGGGCATTTACCACGGAAGCCCCCACACCGTGCAGACCGCCGGAAACCTTGTATCCCCCGCCGCCGAATTTTCCTCCGGCATGAAGTATGGTAAATACAACTTCCACGGCAGGCAGTCCTGCTTTGGAATTGATACCTACGGGAATACCGCGGCCGTTATCAACGACAGTCACGGAATTACCGGGATTGATATGCACTTCAATGGCATCACAATAACCGGCAAGCGCTTCATCTACGGAATTATCAACAATCTCATACACCAGATGGTGAAGACCTCTTAAGGAAGTGGTACCGATATACATACCGGGACGCTTCCGCACGGCTTCCAGTCCTTCCAGGATCTGGATCTGGTCTGCACCGTATTCCGCATCCACATGCTCACTTTCTATCTCCTGCAGATTTTCAAGGACCTTGCGGCCTTCTTCGTCAATCTGAACCTGTGTGTTCAACTCGTCTGCCATTTTCTAATTAACCCTTTCTATACTTCCGTCTGTTACCCTGAAAAGCTTGTCATAGGAAAAACGCCGGTTCACAAAATCATCCAGACCCGTACAGGTGATGATGGTCTGGGTTCCTCCGATACTGTCCAATAAATGTCCCTGCCTGTTTTCATCCAGTTCAGAAAGAACATCATCAAGCAGAAGTACCGGATCATTTTTTGTGATCTGCTTTACCAGTTCGATCTCGGAAAGCTTCAAAGACAGAGCCGCACTGCGCTGTTGTCCCTGGGAACCGAAAACACGTACGTCCGTATCATTAACAAAAAATATAAAATCATCACGATGCGGACCTACAGTAGTAGCCTTGAACCTTATATCCTTATCCAGCGAAGAAGCCATTTTTTCTTCATATTCTTCCTTCTTCACATTGCAAGCATAGGAAACATGAAGCTTTTCCTTCCCGCCGGATATATTGTCGTGTATTTTTTCAATGATGCCGTTAAGTTCTTCCGTAAAACGTATACGGCGTTCAATGATCTTTTTCCCGTAGCTTATCAGCTGTTTATCCAGTATGCCTATCATATCCCTGTATTCCGGATAAAAGGACATATCTTTTAACAGCTTGTTCCTCTGATTTACAACTTTGTTGTAATTATTCAGATCATAAAGATAGATCTGATCCAGCTGGCACAGTTCCATGTCTGCGAAACGGCGCCTTTCCGAAGGAGCATTTTTGATTATGCCAAGATCCTCCGGAGAAAAAAATACAATGTTCAGTATACCCAAAAGCTCTGTAGCTTTTTTAAGTCTTACCTTATCAACGGCAATGCCTTTCGACTTTGCCCTGCGCAGATGCATGTCTATGCGGCGCTCCAGGCCGTCACGTTCAAGCATCAGTTTTATATGGGCTTCCGCCGCATCGAAATTGATGATATCCTTATCCTTGCTGCCCTTATGGGAACGGGTGGTAGCGGAAAGATAGATGGCTTCCAGCACATTGGTCTTTCCCTGTGCGTTATCACCGTAAAGGATGTTCACTCCTTTATCAAAGTCCAGTGCAAGTTCCTTATAATTCCTGTAATTTTCAAGTTCCAGTGAATTGATCTTCATTTTACCTTAATTGTGTTTCCTTCAAATGAAAATTCATCACCGGGAAAGAGTTTCTTTCCTCTTTGTGTGCAGACTTCGCCATTCACGGAAACTTTTCCGTCCAAAATGGCATACTTTGCCTCTACACCTTCGTTTACCAGACCGGCAAGCTTCATAGCCTGACCAAGTTTGATAAATTCATCTTTAATGCTTATTTCCATTTATTCTCAAATAATCCTGTAAGATCCTCAAAGCACCCGGGATCTTTAAACTGATGATGATAACGATCCTTTAACTGAGATTGATGGGCAGGATCATATAGATATAATGTTCACCCTCATCCTTGATATAAAGGGGAGAACGGGGATTAACCATATACATATCGATCTCGTCATCATCTATGACCTTCAGTGCATCCATGATGAACTTGGGATTAAAACCTATCACTATATCCTTACCCTGTTTTTCAATCTCAAGTTCTTCATCGTAGCTGCCCAGGGAAGAATTGACTTCCAGTTTCATAAGACCGTCGGAGATCCTTAAAACGATAGGCTTTTTATTTCCCTCTTTCGAGAAGAGCATGGAACGGTCAATACAATCCGCAAGGATCTTCTTATTAACCTTGATTTTTGTCTCGTAATCGGAACTCATCATACGGTCAACGGCAATATACTTTCCGTCGATGAGACGGCTTACTACCGTAGTTTTGTTGAACTCAAAGATAACATGAGCATCGGAAAAGCTGATGTTCACTTCTTTTTCCGCTTCCGCAGGAAGGATCTTACTGATCTCGTTCAATGCTTTACCGGGAATGATAACTTCCTGTTCGGAATATATATTCTTTAACTGAACCTTACGGATGGAGATACGATGACCATCCAGAGTAGTTACCCTGAGCTGATCGTTCTTTATGATCAGATCCACACCACCCATTACCTTGTTCACATCGGAGGAACCGATGGAAAAGATGGTCTGACGGATTATATCCTTTAAGGTGAATGTGGATATCTGAATTGAATCCTTTTTTTCAACGGAAGGAAGGAAGCTGAATTCTTCACCGCTGCGGGCATTGATGTTTACATTCATCTTGCCGCTTACGATATGAACCTGCTCTTCATTTTTGTTTTCTATGGTAACATCATCACTGGGAAGCTTACGGACAACATCCTGAAGCATACGGGCATCGATGGCTATCATACCGGCTATCTCTATCATACCGCCGATGACTGTCTCTATCCCAAGATCCATATCATTAGCAGTAAGACGTATCTCTCCGTTTCCGGCCTGCATCAGTATGCATTCCAATACAGACATGGTGGTATTGGAGGGAACTGCCTTTGATACAATATTGACTGCTTCCAAAAGGTCCTGTTTTGAACATGTTACTTTCATGGATTTAAACACAGCCTCCCGTCTGATGAGAATGACCATCGGGTCATCCTATATTATTAATATCAGTAATATAAGTAGTAGGGTTGGTGCATATGTGCACAACCTATACTATTATACTAAATTACTGGAAAAAATGGAAGTAAAAAAATGTTGATTACCGGATAAAGAAAGTATTAATATGTGCGTATCCTGTTTTTTACTGCCTCGATACTTTCCCTCAGATCGCTGTTGATCTTTATCTCATCACTGATCTTATTCACACCGTGAAGCACAGTGGAATGATCCTTTTTGTCCAGAAGGGCAGCGATGCCTTTAAGTGTTATATCTGTCATATTACGACAGAGATACATAAAGATCTGGCGGGGAAGGACTATCTCCGCATTACGCTTTTTGGAAGTGATATCGTCAGGATCGATACCGTAATATTCCGATACACCGCGAAGGATGAGAGAAGGGGTGATAAGGGAAGGATTATCGGAAGATATGGTATCCTTCAATATTTCCTTTGCCTTATCAAGATCCAGTTCGCGGCCGGCTTCCTGTTCCATTTTGCCGTTGGCATAAACCTGCTTATAAGCACCTTCCAGCTCACGGACATTGGAACGGATATGACTTGCTATATAGGTGACGATCTCTTTCGGGACCTTATAATCGAAGTTCTTTGCAAATTCTTCCAGTATGGCGATACGGGTCTCATCGTTGGGCAGCTCCATTTCAAGAGTCATGCCGCCGGTGAAACGGGTACGCATGCGTTCATTAAGATCTTTTATATGAGCCGGATGTTTATCCGAAGTGATAACGATCTGTTTACCGTTGTTGATAAGTGCGTTAAAGGTATTGAAAAACTCCTCCTGAGTGGCGGATTTTCCGATGATGAACTGGATATCGTCAATGAGGAGAACGTCGATATTTCGATATTTTTCACGGAAACGGCTCATGGTAGTGGTATTTCCGTTACGGATGGATTCGATAACTTCGTTCATAAATTCCTCGGAAGTTACATATACCACCTTAAGATCCGTATTTTCAATGATATAATGACCGATGGCTGTCATAAGGTGAGTCTTACCAAGACCGGAACCGCCGTGGATAAAAAGAGGGTTTGTCTCTTCTTTTCCGGGAGCTTCCGCAACATGAAGGCATACGGAATGAGCCATGCGGTTATTTCCTACCACAAAGTTTTCAAAATGGTATTTAGGATTAAGATTTGCACTGCGGAGACTGTCCTGAAGATCTTTGTCCACAGGAGTGGAAGCGGTACTTGCTATACCTGCGCTTTCCTGCTTATGTTCCAGAGAGAATTCCACATTATAACTGTCCTGCAGCATATCGGAGATGACTTCCTGGAAAAAGCGGGTATAATTCTTCTTAAGGTAGTCCAGCATTTCCGGTTCTCCGCCGGGAATGAGTATGGTTACGACATTATTCTCACATTTAAGATATTGCAGGGGTCTGACCCAGATCTTGAAAGCGATATCAGTGATATCGTATTCATTGTGGATAATATCTTTTATGTTTTCCCATTGCTGTCTTATGATCTCCATGGCACATATCTTACAACATCGAAAAAAAAATATCAATTGGTGATAAGTGGAAAGGCTTTTTTCACCTTGTGGATGGCAAGTTTACATATATTTTTAAATAATTTCTGTCACTTTTTTATTGTGAATAAATCCTTAGGGATAAAATTTGCCGATTTTTCAATGAAAATCTGAGGAATGTGGATAATTATTTTATATTATAAACAATTTTTCAACAAAAAGTGGATAAAATTATGTAAATGGATTTTGGTTAATCGAATGTCTGTTTGTTTCCACATATTGTGGAAAGGATGAGAATAAATCCACCACATCTTGAAATATAAAAAATTTATAAATTTTTGTATTTTGTGATAAGCCGGGATGCCTTATTTTACGCTTGACGCGGGCATTATTGTTTTATATAATACTCTCTGTGTCTTTACAGTAGACGCGGATATTACTATCCAAAATGAAGTGATTTTTCGTTTACTGTTGACAGATAGAGTATTGTTGTTTGCAGTGATAATCTGAAAAGAAAGTGAGGTGTTTGGATCATGAAGATGACATTTCAGCCGAAGAAAAGATCTCATTCCAGAGTTCATGGTTTCCGTGCACGTATGAGCACGCCCGGCGGAAGAAAAGTTCTGTCTGCCAGAAGAAGAAAAGGCAGAAAAGTTCTGTCTGCTTAATTTATGTTATTTTCCGAGTCTCTGAAAAAAAATGAGGATTTCAGGCGGGTATATAATAAGAAAAGATCTTTCGCAAATAAGTATTTTGTAATGTACATTCTTGAAAACGGAAGCGAAAGAAACCGCCTGGGAATATCGGTAAGTAAGAAAACAGGTAATTCGGTGATCCGTCACAGGATCACCCGACTGGTCCGGGAGGGCTACCGCCTTAATGAAGAGAAGTTCCATAGTGGTTGGGACATTGTTGTGGTAGCCAGAAGCAGCGCGGCAGGAATAGACTACGCGGGCGCCGAAAGTGCGCTCCTGCATCTGGGCAGGCTGCACAGGATATTGAACGCTAAATGAAATTTTTGTTTCTATATATAATAGGCTTGTATCAGAAATATATTTCTCCTTACAAGCGTACAAAATGCCCCTACTTTCCTTCCTGCTCACAGTACGGAAAGGAAGCGATCGAAGAATACGGAGCCATACGTGGGGGCTTTTTGGCGTTCTGGCGCATTCTGCGCTGTAATCCATTCTCCCGAGGGGGCTATGATCCCGTAAAAAAAATGAAATACAGTAAGGTGAAATGATATGCTTTTAACACAGACATCAAATGTGATCCTGCGTCCTTTTGCAGTGATCATGGGTTATATCATGCAGGGGATCTTCTGGTTCCTGCATCTTTTTATGGAATATCCCCGTATCGGTATAGCCATCATCCTTTTTACCATTATCATGTATGTTCTGATGCTGCCCCTTACCATCAAGCAGCAGAAGTTTTCCAAGCTTTCCAGTAAGATGAATCCCGAACTTCAGGCCATTCAGGCGAAGTACAAGGGAAAGAACGATCAGGAATCCATGCAGAAGATGCAGCTGGAAACTCAGGCTGTATATGCAAAGTATGGAGTAAATCCTTCCGGCAGCTGTATCCAGCTTCTGATCCAGATGCCCATTTTGTATGCTCTGTTCCGTGTGATCCGCAGTGTACCTGCTTATGTTCCCATGGTAAAAGAAGTATTCACCGATCTGGTGGATAAGCTGGTAACAAAGGTAGGAACGGCGGATTTTACTGCTCTTATTGAAAAATTCAGCAGTTATGCCATGTATAAAAAGCAGATCACGGATGCCAAATACGGTTTCGGTGATCCTGCACATCTTGAAGCTACAAAAAATACCCTGATCGATCTTCTGAACGGTGCAAATTCCCAGGATTGGTCAACTCTTCTTGAACAGTATCCGGATCTTCAGTCACAGATCGTATCCACACAGGGTGCATTAGAGAATTTTAACAGTTTTCTTGGTCTTAACATTGCGGATTCTCCGTCGGCAGTGATCAAGGCACAGATGAGCGGAGGCCATAACTGGCTGATGATCATCGGTGTGCTGATGATCCCTCTGCTTTCCGCTCTTACCCAGTGGATCAATACCAAACTGATGCCTCAGGCACAGTCTTCCGGTAAGGAAGGTGAAGAGAACACCATGGCTCAGAGCATGAAGACCATGAATACAGTCATGCCTCTGATCAGTGCCTTCTTCTGCTATTCCATGCCTATCGGTCTGGGTATCTACTGGATCGCAGGTGCGGTGGTACGTTCCATCATCCAGATCGCGGTGAACAAGCATCTGGATAAGATCGACATCGACGAGATGATCAAGAACAATATGGAAAAGAACAATGAGAAGCGCCGTAAGGCCGGTCTTCCTCCCCAGCAGATCAGCAACAATGCCCTGCGCAATACCAAGAATGTGGAAGCAAAGGCTGAAAAGACTGAAGCGGATAAAGCAAAGATTGCAAAGGATATAAAGGAATCCACGGAATTCTATAATAAGAACGCGGACAAACCGGGCAGTCTGGCTGCAAAAGCTGCCATGGTTAAGCATTATAACGAAAAGAATAACAAATAAACTGATATAACTATTTTGGAGGAAACATAAAATGGCTGAATACAGGGAGTTTTCCGCAAAATCCGTAAGCGATTGCATTACCGATGCATGCATGACTTTTTCGGTTACCAGCGATCGTCTGGATTATGAGGTAGTGACAGAAGGTTCTTCCGGCTTTATCGGGATCGGTGTAAAGCCTGCGGTGATCAAAGCCCGCATCAAGGAAGAAAGCTTTGCCGAATTGGAAGCAGCTCAGGCTAAAGTGACTGCAGCGGAAGAGAACGCAAAGAAAGAAAAGGCTGAGAGAGAAAAGGCTGAGAAAGCTGCAAAGCGTGAAGCGGAAAAGAAGCAGAATGCAGAGCGTGCAGCAGCCATCCGTGAAAGGGAAGGGATCCCCGAGGTTACGGAGGAAGATGTAAAAGCCTGGAAAGAAAGAAGAAAACAGGAACGCAGAGAGCGTAACGGCCGTGGTCGCCGTGATGAGCGTCGCAGCGGAGAAGACCGCAGACATTATGACAAGGAAGAAAAGTTTGAAAAGACGGAAGAGCCCGCAAAGGAACTTCGTCCCATCAAGCCTTTACGTGAGATCCCCGAAGAAGAAAAGGCTCAGCTGATCGCAGAAGCCGAGAAGTTCCTCAAGGATGTATTCGCTTCCATGAAGATCGAGGTGAACATCACTTCTTCCTTCGGTGAAGATAATACCCTGAATGTGGATCTGGCAGGTGAAGATATGGGTCTTCTGATCGGTAAACGCGGACAGACACTGGATTCCCTGCAGTACCTCACTTCTCTGGTACTCAACAAGGACAGTGATGATTATCTGCGGATCAAGATCGATACCGAAAATTATCGTTCCCGCCGTAAGGAAACTCTGGAGAAGCTGGCCCGGAATATCGCCTTTAAGGTAAAGCGCGGACGCAGACCGGTAGCACTGGAGCCCATGAATCCTTACGAGCGCCGCATCATCCACTCTGCATTGCAGAATGATCGCTATGTGACCACTCATTCCGAAGGTGAAGAGCCTTACCGTAAAGTGGTAGTTACCCTGAAGAGCGGAAGATAATCAAATATTAAATGATATTCAAAAGGAGCTGTCGCTTTAGATGATGAAGATCATCAGGGCGACAGCCTTTTTCTTCATAAATAAGAATTTTTTACGGATGCCGTGATCGGTATGTATGAAAAAGAAATCAAAGAGAGCAAAAAAAGTCGAGATATCAAATCCTGTGATAGAGTAATATAGGCTCACAAGGAGTTAAGCAGATGGACGAACAAAGAGAAGCGGTCAGAAAAATGCAGGATTATATCCGCGAGCATATTCAGGAGGATATCACGATCGAAGATCTTGCAGAAGCATCGGCATTTTCAAGCTGGTACGCAAGACGATTGTTCCTGAAGTATCTGAATATGACGCCGGCAGTTTACATCAGGCGCCTGAAACTGTCAAAGTCCGCATTGAAACTGAGAGATGAAAAAGTGACTGTTCTTGATGTCGCCCTGGATATGGGATTTGGAAGTGTTGACGGATACCAGCGGGCATTCCGAAGAGAGTTCGGTTGTAACCCGAAGGAGTATTCCACGAGTCCGGTTCCCGTATGGCTGTTTACCCCTTCCCTGATCGAAGACAAGTCAGACAAAGAAAGGAGCGTGAGCGAAATGAGTGAAAACAAAGACATCCGAAACATCTTTATCCAGCTGATCGAGAAGCCGGCAAGAAAGGTGATCATCAAGCGTGGCATCAAGGCAAACGAGTACTTCAGTTATTGTGAGGAGGTAGGCTGTGATGTGTGGGGACTGCTGACCAGCATCAGATCCATCAGCGGAGAGCCGGTGTGTATGTGGCTGCCGAAGCACTTGAGAAAGCCGGTGACTAACGAGTATGTACAGGGCGTGGAAGTGGAGAGTGATTACAGCGGAAGCGTACCGGAAGGATTTGAGATCATTGAACTGCCGGCGGCGAAGTATCTTCTGTTCCGCGGAGAACCGTTTGCGGATGAAGATTATGAGCAGGCGATCAGAGAGATATGGCAGGCTGAAAAGAAGTATGATCCCGCGTTCATAGGATACGTATGGGATGAGGAAAATCCCAGGATCCAGCTGGAGCCCAGAGGAGAAAGGGGATACATCGAACTGGTACCCGTGAAGGAAAAGGCCTGAAGGTATAACAGTACAAATACAATATTATACATGTAATAACAAGAATATAATAATCTAATCTTGTTGCAAGTCATCAATGTCTTTGCTACAATAGTCTGTGCAGTGGTTTTTACCGGTTCAGCTGATGCGGGACATTGTAAAGAGAAAAAAAGAGCAACCGCCCTGACGAGGGACAGTGTTGCTCTTCATTATTATTTTGAATTGTATATGACGGAGATAAAAACAACAATAGCTGCCATAGCTACGGGAATGACGAATGCCGGGATCGGGATCGTTCGTATAAGCGGTCCGGATGCTGTTTCCGTTGCGGACAGGATATATCATTCTAAAAAAGGAAAAAAAGCCTCTGAACTGGAGGATCATAAACTTTGTCTGGGAAGCATTTCCGATCAGGATGAACTGATCGATGAAGTGCTTCTCTGCGTTATGAAGACACCCCATTCATATACTGGTGAAGATACAGTCGAGATCAATTGTCATGGCGGTATCTTTGTCTGCAGAAAAGTATTGAAGCTTGTTCTGCAGAACGGAGCCCGGATGGCAGAACCCGGGGAGTTTTCCAAAAGAGCTTTTCTGAACGGAAAACTGGATCTTTCCCAGGCGGAAGCCGTAATGGATCTGATCTCTTCTCAGAATGATTTTGCCCTTCGAAATTCAGTCGGTCAGTTAAGCGGCTCCGTGCATGATCGTATAGTTACGCTTCGCGAAAAGATCCTTCATGAACTGGCATATATCGAAGCTGCTTTGGATGATCCCGAGCATTTTGATCTGAGTGATTATCCTCCGGAGCTGGAGGGAAAGATCAAAGATATAGTTGAAGATATACAGCGTCTGATCAGAACTTCCGGTGACGGAGCGATCCGTAAGAACGGAATAAGGACTGCAATACTGGGTAAACCGAATGTAGGTAAATCTTCATTATTAAATATGCTTTCCGGAAAAGAGTCTGCGATCGTTACGGATATTGCCGGAACCACCAGAGACAGTATCGAGGAAAGCGTCCGACTGGGTGAGTTACAACTGAACCTTGTTGATACAGCCGGAATCCACGATACGGAAGATACGATAGAGAAGATCGGAGTAGAAAGAGCTAAGAAGGTTCTTGATGAAGCGGAACTGGTACTCTTTGTTGCCGACAGTTCCATACCTCTGGATGAAAATGATGAAGAGATATTAAAACTGATCCGTGATAAGAAAGTTGTGATCGTACTGAATAAAACTGATCTGGAGGATAAGATCGACAGAACTGCCATACTTAAATTGTTAAGCGATAAAGCTGCGGATCCGGAGGAAGCAGATCATTTTGATCCTGAAGCTTTGAAGTCACCCAATGCCACGGCGGGATCTGAGGAAGTTGATGAAAGATTTCCCATGGTTGAGATTTCTGCTAAAGAGGGAAATGGAGTCGATAATCTGGAAAAAGCCATTTCCAAAATGTTTATAACTTTGGAGTTAAATGAGGAAGTTGTCATTACAAATCTGAGGCAGCTGGAAGAGCTGAAACAGGCTTGCAGCAGTCTTTTGCTGGTATTGGGTGCGATCCGAGACAATATGACGGAAGATATTTTTGCCATTGATCTGATGGATGCTTATACACATCTTGGTTATATCTTAGGTGAAGAAATCGGGGATGATCTGGTTAATAAGATATTCTCCGAATTTTGTATGGGTAAATAGCCTTATGTTTCACGTGAAACATAAGGGTTACATAATAGATTAACCACAAAATATGGAAGAGCGATGTTTCACGTGAAACATTATGTGGTGTTAAGAAGCGTGAAACATATGCGTTTCACAAAATCTGAAGTTTCGATATCTGATCTTATATATCCATTCATAATAGTTCAAAGTAAAATGATAAATAAATCAGACAAGGCGAGGTTAATATAAGGATGAAAACAAATGCTTTGTGTATGATCATAAAGGATATGGTAAAACCGAATTTCCTGAATATCAGAACTTCGATCCTTTCTGCCCCCGATCAAAGATCGGGGGAGCCCGTCGCGGCTTTGAGCGACTTCAAAGCTTCGCTGTCAGGCGAAGCTACCTTAGTTATGACAGAAACGCCATATGTTGCGGTGCCTCCTGCTGGAGATGGGTTTATCATGCACTTCACTCAGCAGATAAATGGTTCATTAATCCATGTGTTTATGAAGAACCGATATTTCATGAGAACGGTATGGACAATCCGGACAATCCCACTTCTGTTATTCTATCGGATGAAGAACTCCTCATATATCTTGATCAGATTGAAAAGAAAACTTACGACTATCTTGATTCATTAACAGATGATATGCTTTACGAATGTCCGGAAAACTGCGAGCATACCAGGATGGAACTTGTGCTTCGTCAATTTAGACATATATCTTTTCATACAGGTATGCTGAACGGACAGACAGCAGTCGCCACCGGAAAATTCCCTATGTGGGTTTCACAATCTGATAAATTTGTTGATGACGGAATATATTTTGGCAGGTATCGTAAGGGACAGGTGAAACAGTAGTATCGATCAATAGATTCATTGTTGCTTACCTTGTCATCAAAGCATATTAAGTGTATAATCGGATGAAATAAAAGAACTGAGTCCATAGGATGAAGATCCTGCTTAAAACAGTTTAAAAGAAAATCCCTATTTACATTTGTGTATCTGTGAAAACAAATCGTTAAGGAAAGAATCGAAGATGATGCAAACGAAAAAGCAGCCGTGAACTCTTCGATAACTGCCCTTTCGTTTGCATCAATTTCGATTTTTCCTGGTTGAACAAAGCGCGTCCGGGTTGCAAATATATATGGGCT
>JAFZOW010000011.1 GCA_017552715.1 Lachnospiraceae bacterium | reverse complement strand
ACGGAGGCACCACAAAATCAAAATAACCATCAATCTGATGATCACCCTTTTTGCTCATCTTAATCGTAAATGCTATACCATACAGAAGGCCTATAGCCTTTTTGTATTCTCCGTCTTTATCATTTGGATTCCCGCTGCCCCTGACCGCGATATAATTCATCTTAGGAACAGTGACGATAGACGGCGTTCCCTTCGGCATATAGAATTCTTTGTATTCCTTCTTATAATCAAACGCCATATTCCTTACGCCTCCGTCAGATCCTTTTCTTCATAGGGTTTATTCCAGGAACCGATCTCGATCAGATTACCTTCAGGGTCAGCAATATAGCAGGTTCTCTGTCCCCAAGGTTCCAGTTCCGGTTCAAGCACAGATGTCGCGCCTTTTTCCACAGCCTTCTTAAATGCCGCATCCACCTCTTCAAATGTATCGACATACAGCGCCATTTCAAAATGGCCATTCAAACCCTTGATATACTCATATCGCTTTCCTGTCATCTTCTCAAAATCTTTCCTGCCATACAGCAGAAACAGCGTTCCATCTTTCACAAGGTAAACATTGGAAGTATTCTCTTCTTCCTTAATCTCAAAGCCAAGAACATCCCTGTAAAAGCGGATCATCTTCCCCATGTCTTCTACAAGTAAGCCAAAACCATCTAATCTCATGCTCTGTCTCCACTCCCTTCCGGTCCGCGCTAAACGATCGTCCACCGGACGATCAGCGCCCCTCCATGTAATCCTTAAGTTCTTTGACCTCACAACCCTTGTTCGCATAGTAGGCGTACATTTCATCCAGTTTCTTCAGGTCATAGCTTGTAACGCAATCGGAAATCACATGCACTGAGTATCCTGCCTTTCTCATATTAAAGCATGTAGACTTTACACAGCCAGTGGCATCCGCACCGGCAACAAAGAAGTCGTTAATACCATTCTCTTCAATGAACTCAGTAAATTCCTTGCTTGTAAGCGCATTTGCTTTCGTCTTCACAAAGATATTATCGGACACCACCTTCATTTCAGGAACCAGCTCAGCCCCTTTTGTGTCCGGCTTAAAGCTTCTGCTTCCTGCCGACAGATTATTATGCTTGATATAGATGATCTGCATATTCTCTGCAACTGCCCGGTCGATAGCCTGATTGATCCGGTCGATGATCATTCTGTAGTTCTTAGTAATGTCATTTTGTATGTCAATCACTATCAATGCTTTGTTTCCCATGTTTTCACCTCCTGTAAACGCTCCCCATGGCCCGCCATGCTGCGATCATTCGCGATCCGCGCTGCTTCCTCATGATCGGCGTTCGCCAAGTCCTCTCGAACTCTCGTGCAAGCACGGCGTTCTATCGGTTTTGCCTCTCTGCTTTAGCATATTTTTCCGCCATATCACAGGCGATCTGATACAGCTTGTCCCTGACAGACTCCGGCTCGATCACAGTCACTTTATCCCTGCATGAAAGCATCCAGGATATCAGGCCTTCATCATCTGCATACTCATGTTCAAAAAGAAGAGATCCATCCGGCAGTTTCTCAAAGGAACCCACGCCATACTCTTCAACGAGCTGCCACTTCATGGATGGATCAAAAACCGCTTTGACCCTTCCTCTTGCAGGAAAGACCTTTTCATTCGACATCTCCGGCAAAGGGATCTCGGATCTTCTGTCAAACAGCTCACCCTGCAAGATACTGTCCATTCGGTTCAGCTTGAACAGCCGGAAATCTTTCCTCAGCAGACAGAACCCATATACATACCAGCTGGACCATTTGAAGATCAGATAATATGGCTCAATCTCCCTTTCTGTATCGCCTCCCGGCGAATAGTAATCAAAGCGGATCCTCCGCCGCAGTTCAATGGCATCCTGTATAAGACCTATCTTCGGAGGAAGCGTATCACGATACCACGAAGACAGATCGATCAGGATAGAATCCCTTCCATTTACAAATTCAGAAGAACCTGCCTGTATCTTCTCCATCAGCTGTCCATAGTATCTGCTTCCACTTACACTATCCAAGCTTCTTAAGCCTGCAAGGATCATCTGCATATCCCGTGATGTCAGGATCGTCCTGTCCATCCGGTATCCGTTCATAATGCTGATGCCGCCTCCGGCACCCCGAGATGTCTGAATCGGTATTCCCGCCTTACAAAGAGCTTCAATATCCCTGTTTATCGTCCTTCTGGACACTTCAAAATAGTCCGCCAGCTCCGGAGCCGTTGTCATCTCCTTTTGCAAAAGTATGGATAATATTCCGATCAGTCTGTCTATCTTCATTCGATCACCTTTTTCGCATATCTTACCAGATCAAACAAGACAACTGTATGTCATGTTCCTGATAAAATTTTTCCTGTACCCCGGCTTCCCAGGGCGTAATGTGATTCAATTATCTTAAAAGATATCTAAATACCATAAACCACTATACCGGTGAATGCAGCTATCAGTACGAGGACAATCGGTGACATTTTCTTTTTGTATATCTTCCTGAATCCAAAATAAACCATTGCAATGCTTTTATCGCTCCGCGTTAAGAAACTTTGCTATTCTGTCTATTCCTTCCAGTGCCTTCTTATCCTGAATAGCCGGTACAACATTCGTATTAAAACTGCATACAACTTCATCAATGTCATAACAATTCATATGATGCATTAGTATGCAGGCTGTCTCATATGCTTTTTCGATTTTTCCATCACCACCGCCGACAAGAATAACTGCCCCTTTCTTCGGGCTTATGCTTATCTCCTCTTTCCGGAAAAAACTACCGCAAAAATCATTCAAAATAAGAGTTTTCATTTATCCCCTCATTCCCGGGCAAACTATCACATCTACGAGCAGGAACAGATCCATATGTCAAAACGCCAAACCCTCGATAATGCTGGCTGATGCCCAAGGCATTAATGCGAACCAGGTGCTGGCAGGCGAACCGTCAGGATACTTCTCTGTCAGCAGGCCTCTGCAAAAGCAGAATCTTTCCGACATCCAGCCCGCTTCTCCGTAGCCATATTCTTTGTCA
Organism: Lachnospiraceae bacterium; assembly: GCA_017552715.1. Lineage (GTDB taxonomy): Bacteria > Bacillota > Clostridia > Lachnospirales > Lachnospiraceae > NK4A136. The sequence continues at coordinate 57,524 of JAFZOW010000011.1, read as the reverse complement.
TAAGTATTAAAGGTCTGGAGACTCCATTTCACAGTATCTTCGAGCCTTGACCGAATGTATCCGTCATCACGCAGATCAGCATAATATCTCATCTCCGGTATGATAGTGCTCGACATGGGATGAATATGAGGATTGGCTACCGATGTGATGCTGCCGCCACACGAAGACCATCCTATCCTGCTAAGCGGCAATACCGAAACAGGTGTATTGTATGATAATTTGAAGCTGCATTCATAATGCAGGGCATCCTTCATATGATCCAAAAGATACTCTTCACCGGTGATCTCATGAAGGATCCGAACCGCACGGATATAAGCCAGTATTCCTTCGTCATCCACCGCTTTATCCGTATCCAGCGGACCTCCGTAACACTCGCACTTCACCACAAATGCATCAAAATAATGCTGCTCGCTCTTTTTAAGAATATCGATGTATTCCCTATCCTGCGTGATCGATTCATACAAAGCAGTTGCTGCAAGGCACCATGCTCCGCCCATTGAATCATACTCAAGCCCGGCACCGGTATTCTCGGAAAAAGAAAAGGGATACTCATTATCTGAGTTAATCTCTGCATTCAGCTTACATATCACCGGTTCCACAAAAGATATCCAGTTATCATGCGTCTGACCGCGTTCCTTTTTTTCCGAAAGATATGCTTTTAGAATGTAGTATACAGCCTGACCGTTTAAGTATGCGCTGTGGCCTCCGCTGTGCATTCCGTTATACCACCAGCCATAAACAGACCACCTGCCGTCCTCCACGGCATCATATAAGAGTCCGGATTTTTTATTTAGACTGTTGCCAATGACATTATCGATAAAAGAAAGACTTTGGCTCCGCGCTTTGTCGTCCTGTAACCGGTTTGCTGCAAAAAGCATGGGAACCGCAACCGCAAGACCGTTAGTCCAGGAAAGCGAGCCTATCTTATTAAACCTTGGCCCGTTCTCCCTGTCATATACAAAACCCGAATACATCCTGTCTTCTTCCAGCCACGCATTATCCCTTATCGCGCTGCTGAGAAGTGAAAGTGCCTTATCCTCATCCATGCCTGACAGAGTTCTGGGCATTTCATGAAAACGGTCGTACGCATGAGTCAGTGCCTTGTAGATTGCACGCTCATCCTCTCCATCGTAATCGTATATTGTAACGGGAAACTCAATGGTCTCACCTGCTTTGATGCAAAAAGAATTACTGTCATCGACCGCTTCCCTTTCAAGTACAGTAGCGGTCTGAACGAAAAGCCAGGGGGCATCCTCATAGCCAAGCGTGTAACCTGTGCTCACTCTGCCATTATCACTAATGTTGCAGCTGAAGCCTCCATACTGAAGAAACGAGGCATTTTCATTTTTTTTATTTCCTTCTTCAAATGAAATAGGCACAGGATTTTCATTTTCTTTTACCCAATACGGTGGTGCTGCTATTCCCTGTACATGCCCCTTTGTATAAACGAGACTCACAGGTTCTGCCAGTCTGTCGCTTCTGGTCATGAAAAAATCAGATTCAGGCTTACCACCGGGGATCTTTTTTATTCTCGGAAATGCCTTCCTGCCGGAAGAAGGTTTATCTGCGGTGTTAGTATTATACATAAACCCCGGCATAAAAAACTTCGGTTCGTCAGCATCTATCATGAGCTTAAGCTGTACAACGCCCTTAAAATCTTCACTCGAGCTATTGCTTATTCTCACCCTCAGTTCGGTACATATAGGATCCGCATCATCCATATCCTCGATCGATCCGATCTGAAGGCCAAATGTATCACATGGATAATAATCACATTTCTCACTATGCGATCGTCTGGCGATACACACGATATCGTCCTTATTCATTAAGACCCCTCTCTTCCCTCCAACAGAACAGTGATCAAACGTCAATGATCTCAGCAAGCTCCGATTTGGTGTTTTCAGATATATTTCATGATATTAAACTATCTCGAAATCCGTATTTGCCTCTATCATTGCCCAAGCGATATTGATGCAATCTCTCTTGTCGGCCAAAATGCACACAAATGCAGTCTTGTTATCTTTCCCATAAAAGGATGAAAGTGTTCCACCAAAATCGGTAATGCTTTTTGTACTGTTTCAACATCATCCATTATGATCGTTGAATGCGGTGTCCACGGAAATCTCTCACGCTTCTCGGTTTTAATCGCCTGTCGTAAACTCAAAAGATCTGCAGGGTTCATATCCGGAGCTGCATACAGGACTCTTCCCCCGGCAAATAATCCAATATGGCTAATGTGTACCGGGACTATTGAAAAGCGTTTGGCTAATTCTTTCATTTCGTTAACCACTTCCGGCTCTTTATCTAATGAAAAGCAAGCGAGACTTATATGAAACGGAAGATTCGGAGTCTGCTCACCGATAAAACCTTCCGCCTTTAATTTCTCATACCATCCGCTCATGATATGTTGTGATTCTTCATCCAAATCCGCCATCAGCGTCAAAAACTCTTCCGCCATGTTTATTCCTCCTCTTTTTTACTGCAACGTAACAGACTAATGCTGACTGTTTTCCTTCTCTCTCATCTCCTCAATGACACTCTCCAGTATGTCAACAGCACTCGCAACCATCTTAGGACAAAAATCCTTAAACAGACCATTCTCTCTGGCAAAGCGGACCCCTTCCGGCGTTGTGATGTCACATCCCAGTAATTCATTGCATATACATGTTCCGTTATCCTGCTCAAAACGATTCAGCATCATGTCGTTAATCTTATTCGACCGACTGCGTTCATCCGGATCACCATTGTGCTTTTCGCCGAACATCAATCCCAGGACCATTAGTGCTCCCGTACAAGCTCCACAAACATTTCCCTTTCGCATGCCACTTCCAAAACACGATCCCAATCGAAATGCCTGTTCTTCGCTTATCCCGCATTCTTCAGCAAAAGCCGCAAGCACAGACTGCGAGCAATGCAGATGGTCTTCGAAATATCCAATTGCTTTTTCTTTTTTGTTCACGTTCTTTTCCTCTTACCGCCCTTCTGTTTATCTTGCTCCTTTTCTTAAAGACAGGACCTGTACATACATTTGTACTTTGACGTCTCAATTTAGCATCAGTATTCTATATGTATCATAGCAGCGGCTTGCAGTCAATCCACCCGTAAAAAAACGCAACCGGCAGTCCCATGACCAGAAAACCTTTAATTCCTGCCAGATAGATCAATAGTCCGCACATTATCAACACCACTATTGTGCCAACGATAAGACTCCTTTTATTTTTCACCGGTTTCCATCTGCCATCTACATTCATCTAAAGGAACCGGAGAAACAGCTTCACGATAAAGGATATAACTTAACTTTTCACCTGTGACGACGTTACTCAGATCGAAGTGCAGTCTGTCAGTATCATCGTGCCAGGCGAAATCTATGTTGAAACATATCCGATCACCGTCTTTAAGAGATCTGTCACCGAGCATTAACTGAATATCCTCGCTCGGGTCATAACGATATGTCATCATAAGGTTCCCCTGCATTCCTGCCCCCATTTTGCCCTGGGGGTGAAGTTCCACTGAAGGCCCCGTCGGAATAACACCATAGTTTCCCTCAAGAACAGCGCTGCCGTAAACGACAGTAATCTTAACAAAACTGTCAATGCTTCCCTCGCATCCTCAGTCTTGCATCCATTTACGTAGTATAATGCCACAATCATACCGGCTTATCAAGTGTTCAAACCGTAATGAGCGTAATGCAGATCATGTTCGGAGGAAGGAGAAAAGCGTTGTAAATCCTGTAAATCCGATGTAAGATGTTCTCAGGAAGAAAAACACTGAGCGATCTGCCGGAAAATACATATGACAGCTGTCTCAGTCCTTCTGTTTTGCAGCAGCAAGAGGAGGCAAGTCTAAGATGGATGTGATCTCTGATGCAAACGGAATAACGATCAGAAAGTTTCTGTCAAAGAAGTTTATCCCATACAGTGACCTGCAATCTGTGGTCATCAACGATGCCGGGATCAACTTTACTACCCGGGACGGTGCGCTTACAACGGTGGCGAACCGTATTCTGTATGAGCTGGGTGCACTATACAAAGAGATTCATAACAACCGCTTCTATTACAAAGATGAGGTTGAAATATCCACCTGTCAGGATTTATACTGTATTGAGGACATACAGGCTAAGATTCCCGGGATCATCGAATATGTCCACGCTCAGATGATCGATACGATCCACAGTAAATACGGAGACGAATATGACATCGTGATCACAGACAGCACGGTCGACGAATATATCCAGCTTGATCTCTGTCTTACAAAGAATGACAAAGCTGTACAGTTCTTCGAAGCATTCGATGATATCGCTCTCGCCTATCTCCTTGAATGGGATCCCGGCCAGGGCTGCGGACGATATGGAGTCACTGTCGAGTTTACCGACAGGGATGCGTTGAAGAGTTCCATAGATGACACGCTCCAATATCTTTCGGAACATTACAAACCAAAAAAGTGATCTGAACTCAGGTCGGATATTAGCATCTGTATACTCTGTTTTTCAAAATTTAAGCATTGGAGGATAACCGAATGCTTCTCAATACAGCAGTGATCGGCGGAGCCGACGGACCAAGCGCTGTTTTCCTGGCCGGGCAATTGGGTTTGGGCTGGTTAAATCTGTTCGGTCTTATACTTGTTATACTCCTTCTCATCCCCAATATCGTCTATGCGCTGAAGCATCGGGATATGGAAAACAAATGCCAAAACAGGTTCATGAATATCCTTGAACAGATCGGCCGTTACAGCTGCATGTTTCTTATGGTATTCAATATAGGGATCGCAGAGTTTGGCTTCAGCTCTGCAGGCGCCTTCCTGGTATACCTGTTCGGCAGCATCATTCTTATGATCTCCTACTGGATCATCTGGATATTGTATATCAATAAAAGGACATACGGTAAACAGATGGCCTTAGCCATAATACCCACCATTCTGTTCATATTGTGTGGGATAAGCATGCTACATATCCTGCTGATGATCTTTGGCATTATTTTCGGGATAGCCCATATCTATGTTACCAGTAAGAATCGTGCAGACGAATGATTTCCTCTACCGCCTTATGTTTTTTACTGCATAAAGGATTTTTTTATCACTTCCATCTGCGCAGTGCTTAAGTCTTCATCACAATTGATACTGATGATCGTCTTCCCGTCACAGATCAGATATTTCTGCATATCCCCGCCATGATCGCCTTTATCGTTAAGCACGGTGATATTTCCGTTCTTTTCCAGATATTTCACCGCATAATCCAGTTCAACATCCTGCATTTCCTGCATATTTAATTCAAGCGAAAACATTCGCAAAGCATTTTCCCTTGTCATCGGTATCGTCACCTCCAACGGAACTCTGTTCTCTCTTGTATGATCCGTATCGATCAACGGTTCCCCTTCTTCGGAAAGACTTAAGAATACCGGATACAGAACGCAGATATCATCCGTAAGATAGATATACCCGCCGTTATTCTGATTTACACCTGCCCCGGCTGTGATCCCCATTAAGGTAACATTGGGGCAGTCCCCCAGAAATTTGGCCATTCCGTCTCCCGCACTCATACAATCCGAATTAACCAAAACAACTACAGGAAGTTCTTTATATCTTCCATCCGGAAAAATGTACTGATCCTCAACGATATGGTATCCTTTATCATCCTCATATCCAAACGAGACCATATGTCTTTTTTCTTCCGTAAAGAGAGATGCCAGTGCTCCTGCCACACAGTCATATCCGCCACCGTTATTTCTTATATCTATAACAAGGCTTTCCATCCCCTGGTCCAGCAGATCCCGAATGACAGCCGCATAGTATTCCGTAAGTTCCGGATAATAGCCTCCTATGGCTGCAGCGAGGTCATCCTTTAAGCTGTCATATACTTCTTTATTCACTCGAAGGTATCCGCATTTATCATCGATCATATATGAAACATTATTCTCCCAGAGTGAGTCATCAAAACGCTGCAATGCCAATGACCAGCCTATCGTATCGTGTGACAGAAAATACAACATCAATGTAAGAGTGTCCTGATAAGATCCGATCTTTTCTATATCGGCACTTTTCACTTCACCATCATCACTGATATATGTGATCTCAACACTTTCACCGCCTTTCCCCGCAAGATAGATCGGGCGATATACATCCTCATTGCTTTCAACCGGAAATGTCTGCTCGACACATTCCGTATTTCTGATCGCTTCATCGATCTCCACACCGTCCCAGGACAGAATAGTCGTCCCGTCATGGATCCCAAGATCGGGCAGTCCGCTTCCCGCATCAACCATGACAGCCACAACACTGCCGTCATCCAGTCGTATCAGGGATAATCCGTAATCATTTCCTGCCAGATGATCTCTGAGCTCATTGTTAAGCTGCCCGGAAAGATGCGCCGAAACATGTGAATCATAGAACCTGTAACACACTTCTTTTATGATAGCTGCGTATGCAAGCTTGTCATGGTTCTTTTCAGCCTCTTCCACCAGGGGTAAATATCGTTCCCGCAAAGCCTTATAATCCACACGTTTCCAGCTGCCAAGGCAATACTCTTTTTCCAGGGTATCCAGCATTTTTATAAAACTCCGGGAGTAAGTGTATCTCGTATAGTTATGTATCATGGGATTGTCGATGGAATTAAGACCGTATAAGAAACATAATACGAAAACCGCTGCGCTGATGACGAACGCTTTGATCCTGCCTGCCCGCTTTGTCATCCCCGGCAACAGATATAATAAAGGGATCAGTGCCTCGAAGTACAGATACCGGAACTCTTGAAAACACATCGTACCATATACAGCAAAATGCACCAGAGCTGCGATCGCCGGCAAAACAGAAAGCATTCGCAGGATCGCATATTTCTCTTTTTTGATAAAAACGGGACAAAGGATCGCCAGGACCACTGTATAGATCAGTATCCCCAGTGCCAGAAGCCCATTTGGCGTTTTCATTGTCAAGAATAATAAATACATGATATCCCCCTGTTCATTTCAGCGGCACCGCCGGCAACAGCCAGATCATCCTGTATGCGATTTTCCTTATCAGACTGTCCCCGTTATCCGTCAGATCCACTCCGTCGGAAACGCTTTTATAAATGCGCTTCATCAGGAACCCCTTCTTCAGAAAAGCCGGAACAAAACGAAAACTGTAGAATACATAGGCATGTGCAAAGAGCTCCCATGCCACTTCGCTTATACTCATGCCTTTTATCTTTTTCTGCTTTACTATACGCTTTGCAAGTTTTATGCAGTACTTTTTATCATATAGCTTCTTACCCATGGGGATAAGAAGGTCTGTCTTCCTTTTCACTGTACTGTCCTTCCCGTAAGCAAAAAAAGAAAAGGGCCCTGCGGCCCTTTTCGAAAACTCATAACCTTCTTTCAAACGGTATCATGGTGCCTACAACATTTTTCCCTTTGGGAGTAACTTCTATCCTATTTCCGTTGTTTAATATTCTATAGCTATACTCCTTTTTAGGGATCTTGGTCCACTTCTTCCAATTGCTCTCCGGCTGACTCGTCTCCAAACGGGCATATATTCCCGAGCAAGTCGTCTTCCACCCGCTGCCCCATGTATAAACCGATTTAACCTGGATCCACATATTACCGACAATATCATTAAATACCAGCGGCTTGATGGTAAAGGGAACCCGGTTGTCAATGCCGGCCTTCTTCTTCACATACTTCATCTCTTTATTAAGAGTCTTCATTGCCTTTTTCAGGATCTTCAGATCTTTTCCCTTGATCCCCATCTGCTTGGCGATCTTGCTGCTGACCGTGCCCTTTACGATGAATCTGGATTCCGAATTGGCATACTTATTCTTCTTGGGAGTAAACTTCCATTTGATCACTTCCGGATTAAAGGTATAGCCCTCGGGCATAAGAGCTTTTGCCACATTATAGATACCGCTTTCCTGGCTTACCGATGCATACAGATGATCCACCGGCTTGAATTTTCTGTTACGATACCAGATGGTGTCATTATAGTTTACGATGGCCGTCAGCTTAACCGGCTGTCCTTTAACATCGAAATCCCCAAGATCATAAATTTTGGTCGCAGGGTTGGCAGAGTCCATATAATAAGGCAATCCGGTTTCCGCGCCGTCTGCTTCCTCGAATTCGGAAACTTCTGTCGGCACCTCAGCATTAAACTGATACGCCATATCTACGATCACTTCACCGTCTTTTTCCGTCACTCCAAGTACAACGGCATTTTCAGCCTCCAGAGATGCAACGAGCTTCTCTGCACTGAACTTTCCGTCAACCATATAGGCCTCAATGGAATCCGCTGCTTCCGTACTCTCCGCCGCTGCCTCGGCGTCTTCCGTCTCCTCAATGGCGGCCTCTTCCGCGCCGGCTGCTTCCTCTTCCTCAGCCGCCTCCTCACTCGCTTCTGCCTCGATCACCTCATCCGCCGACAGGGTAACATCGTCTGCCGCTATAACAGGCAGAACAGATTCCGTCAGCATTGCTGCAGAAAGAACAAATGCCAGAATTTTTTTCTTCATTGTTAACCTCCCTTACTTCTGTGAAAACCTGCGTTTTCAAACCGCAAATACGAATTTATTATATCACATTCCGTATGGTTTATGCAATCCCGTTATTTCCATGCAGGCTCAGCTTACTTTCTCCGGTATGTTTTCGAGTATACAAACACCATTACAATACAGCTTATCACCATCACGAGCATTACATAGAATATGCTCTCACTCATCTTCAGATCATTGCCAAGCATCCTGGCGTTGAAGGAAAAGATCTCTTTGATCGCCTTGATAAAGAGCCCCTGATCCCGGCCTCCGATGGAGCTTTCCATACTGTTCAACACTCCGCTCATCAGCGTGTTCCGGACAGCTACGGTCACATGGGTCGCAGGGAAAAGATTGCAGAAGGTCTGCACCTCTTCCGAGAACTGCGAGAGGGGGATAAAAGCACCGATCACAAAACCCGCTGCTGCCGAGAGCATACCGAAAAAGGCACTGGCGCTCTGGGAGCTTTTGAAAAAGAGCATGAGCGTCATGAAAAGCGCGGTAGCCGAAACGGATCCCAGAACCACGATGCCGTAGGTCTTAAGGATATTTTCCGCATCCAGCTTCATTCCTCCGCCCAGGCTCAAAACGACCAGTCCTATGGTAAGCAACAGCCCTGTCATGATACATGCGGGTACGGAAGCAGCGGTAAAATAGGAAAGGATGATCTGCCATCTCTTTACGGGCGTAGCGCTGATGTCATAATCGATCCGGTTCTCCCGGTCCTTAACGATGGTGGTAAGGCAGGAGTAGGGCACGGTGATCATAGCCGTTCCCATCATCCCAACCAGCAGGGTGATCTTTACAAACAGACTCACATCCTCGCTCTTTATCAGAAGGGACAGGTTTCCGGCATCCTCCACAGCCGAATTGAATGCATCCTCAAAAGTCCCTTTCAAAAACAGAAGATATAAAACCAGTACGATCAGCGAGGTAAGCAGGGAAAACAGTATCGCCGGCTTGTCCTTAAAATAGATCAGAAGATTTCTTTTTGTTAATCCCATAAACTTTTTCATACGCTTGCCATCTCCCTTCCCGTCAGATTTAAGAATACATCATCCATGCTTCCTTTAACCACTTCATAATCCGTTATCCTGTCCCTGTACTTATACAGGAGTTCCGTTATGCTGTCCCTGAAGCTCACGTTATAGTGATCGGAATCATAACTGTGTTCGGTCCCGGACAGCAGCTCCTCGTTTTCCGGCCCCTGTTTCGTGTACCAGACCAGCCTTGATGCGGCATGAGCGGTCTTCAGTTCCGCCGGAGTCCCGCTGGCGATCACCTTACCCTTATCCAGGATCACCACGTTATCCGCATCTCTGGTCTCCTCCATGTAATGAGTGGTCAGGAAGATCGTCATGTTCTTTTCCCGGCGCAGGTAATCGATATGATCCCACACGATCCTGCGCGATTTGGGATCCAGTCCCGTAGTCGGTTCATCCAGGAACAGTATCCTCGGGTTATGGATCAGGGCTCTTGTGATATCCACCCTTCGTCTCTGTCCCCCCGAAAGGTTTTCATACTTCCGGTTCCAGATCTCATCCAGCTCAAAGCTTTTCCTGAATCCCGAAAGTCTTTCATCGACCTGCTTCTTTGAAAGCCCGTAATACGCTCCCCGGGTATAGATGTTTTCCTTTACCGTGAGCTTGGCGTCCAGCACGGAATTCTGGAACACGATCCCGATAAGGCTCCGGATCCTGTCGTCCTCTTCTCCGATCCTGTGTCCGAACAGTTCCGCCTCTCCCCCGGTCTTCTTAAGTATGGTGCTTAAGATGTTGATCGTGGTGGATTTTCCTGCACCGTTTTCTCCGAGGAAAGCAAAGAGTTCACCTTCCTCTACTTCAAAAGAGATCCCGTCCACAGCCCTGTGCTCTTTGTAATCCTTGATCAGCTTATTGACTCTAATCGCTTTCATCTTCTGCTTCCTTTCTCTTGTCTGCCCCCGATCTCTGATCGGGGGAGCCCGTCGCGGCTTTGAGCGACTTCAAGGCTTCGCTGTCATGCGAAGCTACATCTTCACTGCACGCTCATCATAGTTTTTCGCACAAAAAAATAAAAGTGCTTCTCTACCAACATGCAGATACATGCTACCAAGATGCACTTTTATGATCCGTTTCAGGCTATATACACTTATTTATTCTTCGTCCCGGAACTCCTCCAACGCCTTGTTGATCTTGTTTTCATCCTTCTTGATCAGCCAGTAGGTGGCCCCCCATACGAAGAAATAGATCACAACATACATGAGCAGGATCCAGAGATAATCCCTCAGGGAAGAATACCAGCCAAACAGCTTTCCGCACAGGCTCACCACGCCGAGTATGGCAAAGAAATGCAGAACGACCTTTACGAAAAAATGACTCTTTTCCGTCTCCCCTTCTTCCAGGAAGATAACCGAAGGGATGGAGCAGAGAAAACCGGTAAAGATGATCGTAAAAGGGGTATACCAGTCCCATACGATCTGTTTATCCCCATAAAGCACCGCAGCCGCACAGGCCTGTATCCCCAGGCCGAAGAGGATCGCCGTGGAGATCATCAGTGTCTGATTGAAAATAAGTTTGATCCTGTTCATCTATACACCCAGCTTTCTCTTCAGATCCTTAACATAGCTTCTGGAAATGACTATCTTCTCACCGTTGAGCAGTTCGGCGTTCATCCGCCCGTTCAGTTCCGACTTTACCGACTTCACCTTACGTATATTGACCACCAGCGATTTGGAGACCCGCAGGAAATTCACTCCCAGGATGTCTTCCAGCTCGTAGAGCCTGTAGCGGGTCTCGTAACAGGCTTCTTTGGTATATACATAAGTCCTCTTATCAATGGACTCCGTATAATAGATCAGATTCGTGCCCAGCATATAGCTTTCGCCCGAACTCCTTCCATCCTGCACGGGAGTCACGGGAATGCTGCGGCAGTTGTTCTCCAGGAGGTCCACTGCGTTCCGGACTTCCTCCGTAAGCTTTACTGCCCTGATATGCGCCCCTTCATCTTCAGGCTTTGTAACTTTTTCAAGAACGACCTTCATCCTGTCTCCCTGTGAAGTATTTCACCCGCTGTATTTAAGTATACCATCTTTTCCCCCATCACATTTCACAAATCATTTGACGCGATTTGGGCATTTTGTACAAACAATTTGCCCTTCCTTTGGATAATTCGTTAAGAAAGCATATTGTTTTTAGCCGATCTGAGCCGTATACTTCCTTGCGTACCAGGAGAATGATGTAAATGATTTCAGAAAGCGGATCGCGCAGATCCTGAGAACTGAAAGAAAACGACTGGAGGAGAAAGATGAAAAAAGGATTTGTAACGGCCCTGATCGGCACCATGGTACTGTCTCTGGCAGCATGCGGCAAGACCGCTGATACCGGAGCTTCCGTGCCTGCAGCAACGGAAGCGGCACCCACGGCTGCTGCCGAAACAGAAGAGAAACCCGAAGCAACGGAAGGGGCCACAGAGGATAAGGAGCCCGAGATCGAAGAAGATGTGATCGATAAGCCCGACTTCACCGGGATCTATTCCGAGCCCGTTTCAGGAAGATGCAGCATCGAGATCGTGCACACCGGCGGGGATGAGCATAAGATCAATGTACGCTGGTCCGGCAGCGCCTACGAATCTTCCAACTGGGAGATCACCGCTACCTATTATGTTTCTACCGGCCTGCTTGAGTATACCGGCGCAAAGTATTATGTACGTACATACACAGATGAAGAGCACTACACCGATGATGTGAAATATACCGACGGCTCAGGCGAGTTCTGGTTCGAAGAGGATGGAAGCCTTGGCTGGAGAAGTGCCAACAGCGATATCGACGGTATCACCGGCGAGACCTTCTTCGAGAGATTACCGGTAAATGCCGATGATCCCTCGGGTCTGGGAATGGCAAATCCCTGGACGGATGTTGACAGCGCAGATGCCGCAGCAGAAGGCGCCGGTGTAGGCTATTTCATGGTCCCCGCAAATAAGGAAAGCTACAATGACCATCAGGTGTACATTTCCGGCTTCCGTTACATGGAGCATCTTGCCGAGGCCAACGGCTCCATCGGTTCCGCGGAGCTCACCATCCGCAAGGGCTTAAAGCAGGACAGCGAAGATGTTTCCGGGGATTATACCGAATATGCCCACAGCTGGTCTTTCGAAAACGAAGACGGCTTTGTCATCAACTGCTTCGGTAACGAAGAAGGAAAGGCCATGAAGACGATCTGGCTGTCCGACAACTTCAGCTACAGCATCAATGTCTGCGGCCAGGGTGACGAGTCCGATACCTTCGGTCTCAGCGAAGATACCTTAAAGCTTCTTATCGCGGATACACAGTAAAAAACTTCAAAGCGAAAAAGTAAACCGGAGGGGCGTCCCTCCGGTTTTTTGTTACATCTCTTCCCATTCTTTCATCCTGGCATAGATCTGAGGATAAAAGTCCTTCGAAATATCATAAGGTGCTTCGAAAAACTTTTTCAGAAAGAGTACATGCAGATTTCTTTTTACTCCTGGCTCGGCCGGTTCTTTCATGAAATTCGAGATCTTCTTCACAAGGGCATGCCATTTGAGCACATATTCCTCATAGGCTTCCAGATCCTCAATTTCCAGCCAGTCCCGGACCTTCACCACATCCCGCTCTTCCACCTTGCATTCGTGGGTCTGCAGAATATAGGAAAAAGTATCGTCATGATAGTATCTGCCCAGAGGGAAAAGCCTGCAGAAGCCGGGCCGGTAAGCATGCACCGTACAGCGTTTCTCACTGCTCAGAAAGCCGCAGCCCGAGCCCCTGTCATTGATATGCGGCATACTGATCAGGTCGTACAGGGCTATCACCAGATAACCCTCCAGCATCAGGGCGGTAAAGTCCTTTCCTGTCCCTTTGTGCAGGGAGTAGATATCGTAGGGATCCAGGGCTATGGTGTCGCACATTTCCTCACAACACCATGAACAGCCCTTACATCCCTGCGCATCCAGCCTTACCCCGTCCTCCGGTCCGTAAAGCTTACCGTCCGAGATCTCTTCTATCATCACATTGCGTTCCATCTGTTCCTCCCGGAGGATCCCGCTCCCTTCAGAGCTTACGATCTTTTGGGTTTAATGGCTTTGGCCTTCAGTGTAATGGTCTTCTTCACCTCTCCCGGGAATATGAGCGTCACCTTCAGGCTGCCGCTCTTCTTCGCCATGGAAAGGGTCGCGAATTCCAGATCGTCCATCTCGTTCTGTTTGAACTCCGCTCCTTTGGCAGCTCCGACTTCCACCTTTACAGGGTTCAGGGTATGCATATAACCAGCTGCATCCTTCCAGCAGCTCACGATGTTCACGCTGCTCTTTACCACGGCATCGGCATCACGAATGACCTTCATCTGGGTCGTCCGGACCGTGGGTTTGCCGGCCTTCGCCTTCACACCCTTCACGGTGATGGTCACTTCTTCTCCTCCGTACAATACGGCTTTCAGCTTGATATCCCCGATATTCAGCTTCTTTGCGCTTAAGCCGCAGTTGCTGAGATCCATCACGTAGTTACCTAAGCCATCCGATGCGCCGGTGGCTCCCGCAGGTGCTTCAAGGATGGTAAAGTTATAGATCGTCACCTCTGCATCCTTAAAGGCAGGTACCAGCAGCATTTTCTGGCCGGTCAGCACATTGTATTTACTCTGCACCTTGAAGCTGAGGGCCTTATCCAGAGCCGTATCACTCACTTTGACCTTGATCCGGGCCTTAGCCTTACCGTCCTTCTGTTTCAGCTCCACGGTGTAATTGCCTACAGCGGGATTCTGCGCCAGAGAGATCACAAGCTTTCCGTCGGATCCCAGTGTTGCCACCTCGGAGCCCTTTGCGATCTCCACAGTCTCCGGCGTAGCCTGCGCACCGTTCAAAGCTACGGGTATGACAAAGCTCTGGCCTGAGATGTTCTTATTCAGGGTTACGCTCTTCCTGACGCTGAGAAGGCTGATCACATCCTTCTTCACCGACTTCATGTTGAACCTCAGTTCCACAGGGCAGTCCCAGCCCGGAGCGCTGATACTGAGCTTTTCTCCCTTAATCGCTTTGTCCGTCTCCAGTATTACCCTACCGCTCGAATATCCGGGCTCGGTAATGCTGCCGTATTTCACAGTCATTCCGGACATGTCATAAGGCGCATAGTTTCCGAATTCTGTTTTCTCCAACACCTGTATTTCGGCCGAACAGAACACGCCTTCTTTGAACGTTGCGGATGTGCTTGAAAGCTTCAGTTTTGGCTTCACATATTCCACATTCATCACATAGGTCACGACGGACTCGTCTTCCAGAATGAATTCCAGCACCGAATCGGCCGGCTTTGCGGCAGCCTTGCGGTTTACACCTTCACGCAGCATTACATAGATCGTACTGCCCTGCAGCGTTGCGTTATAATACTTCTCGGACTTCTTGTTACTGTTGACAACGGTACTCCCGCCCGTACTCAGCTCGCTGATCTTAAAGGTCGCGGTGGGGCAAGAGAAGAGATTCCAGCATTCCGGTACTCCGAGACTTTTCCCCTTCAGGCATACCAGATCCGCGATCTCCCCGTTTTTGTCCACGATCCTGTTATCCGTGGTGATGCTGCCGCCTTCAGGTTGTGCTACAACGATATCCTCGGGGAAGTTCATCCCGCCGCTCACAAGGATCGCACCGCTCTTGTCGTTTTTCAGATTCGAGGCTTTAAGGGTTCCGCCCCACATATTCAGGGTATTCACTTCAAGTGCAGCACCATAGCCTTCCAGCGAAACACTCGCCCCGAGGGTGCCATAGCCGTCCACCACAACGCATTTCCCGGTGGAAGAGGCGGTAAACTTTCCGCATTCGATCTCGAGGTATTTTGTGGGAGAATCGACAGCTACGGAATCAGCACCTCTCATCAGAATACTGACCTCGGCTATTCCCATGTCCAGCTCGGTATCCTGAAGACCGTTTACATGCTCCCCGCTGCTTTCGATGCTGATGCTGCCGTAGTCCTTGAGGTGTATGCCTTTCTTAACATGTACACAATAGTTTCCGTCACTTCCCTTAACGATGTTCAGAGCGGCGTCATCCATCACCAGCTTACCGGTGCATTCAACAGGTATGGAATTATCCCCGCTGGCGGTCACGCTCATCACGCTGTTCTTTAATGTGCAGTTATCATAGATCTCCACGACCCTGGTGTCGCTTTGGCCCTTATCGTCCGCGGTGAATTCAGCGCTGTTCATTTCAAGATTTTCAGCCGCTATCGCCTGTCCGATATTGCTTTCCACCTCACCGGATACATATACACTGCCTTCCGGCACATAGATCAGCGTAGCGACCTTATCCACACCCGTGAGCTTTCCGTCGAGATGGAGCGAGTGATCGCCCTTCACATAAACGCCGTAATCTGCCGGCAGAGCGTTCGGCGCCCGCAGGGCCAGATCTCCGTCGATGGTCAGATCCTCTTCGGAATAGATCAGAGCCTGCTTCGTACTGTCGGGAATGGCGTACGGCACCGAAATACCCGCTTCCGTAAAGAACAGCGTCTTGCTCGCCCTGTCGTAGTGTGCGCTGCCCTCACTGCCTTCCCCCAGAGGGATATTGTCCGCATTCTTATCACTGATCTGCGTATTGCCGACCCAGACATCATACAGATTTCCGCCGTCGATCAACACACTTTCAGCGATCGTAGTCCCATCCTCACACACGATCGTGGTCTTGTCCCCGCTGAGCTTTCCTCCGGCAGGTGTCAGGATCTCCACATCCTTAAGGAAGAAACCGTTCCTGGAATTGATCGCCTTCTCTCCGCCGTCCGCCCGGAGCTTTCCGTAGTTCATCTCGACATAGTCAACATCTATGGCGGTCTTTTTAGAGCTTGCCGTGATATCGGAGTTCTCCGTATAGAGCCCGCCCAAACTGCTGATAGCCGTATTTCCGCTTGCCGTAACCTTCAGTATACTTTTTGTCAGAAGCAGATCCGTCTTTGCGGTAAAAGCAGCACCTAATAACGAGGTCCCGCTGATCTCCGCGCTGCTGTCGGTCATTTGGGTTTTTCCCAACACGGCTACCGGGCTGCCGAGCGTATCATGTGCAGCGCTCAGTCGGCCGTTATTCACGGAAAGATCTCCATTTACGTACACTCCCGCTATTGAAGCCCCTCCTTCCGAAGTTACGCTGCCTCCGTCAATGACCATATCTTCTTCGACCCAGATCACATCGGCCACTGTCTCTTCCGAGGCTGCCTTCACTTCCGCCCCCGGACTGATACGGAGTTTTCTGCAGTTTATACTGTACCCTGAGCTTGCAGTCGTCACATCGGTCCGGAGCTTTCCGTTTACGACCAGCTCCTTATGCGGGGCATATACCGCATTTTCTTTGGCTGTGACCTGAACATTCCCGTCAATGGTCAGACAGCTTTCCGCCGTGTCTTCCATCCGTATGCCACAGACCGCCTCGGCATTGAAGAATTCGGCATTACCTTCGATGTTCAGATAGCTGTCCTTCGTCTCTATGTAAGCTCCGTCATGAAGCCCTTCGACGTTGCAGTGGTCCCCTTCAAACTTCAGGGTATAGGTTTTCGGATCGTAGGATGCGGTACCCCCTGTGACACCGGGGATATTCCTCCGGTTGGTCGGAGTTACCCGCGTTTCACCGACCCATACATTGTAAGGGGTTTCCCTGTCGATCCATGCGCTTGCTGCTGCCTTTCCGTCAGTATCAACGATCGTCTTCGCGTCGTCACTGAGCATCCCATCCTCGGGAGTCCGGACATACCAGCCTTCCTGAATGCTTATCCCCTGCTCCGTATAGATCCCGTACAGACCGCCAACGGCAAATACCAAGCCGGAGATCTCGATCTTGCTTGAATCACCCTGATCCGAACCTATGGCGATACTGTCGCTACCAAGGACCCTGACTGTCGTCGATCCGCCCAGGGACATCCACCCCTTATCCGGGTCGGGTTCCGTAACGACCATCCCTCTTTTCACGGGTCCGTTCGAAGTGATGTTCAATAAGCCCGCATTACTTATTTCGTTCGCACACTCCATACCCGTACAGTTCCCGATCGTATCCCCAGCCGGCGTGATATCCAGATCAACATCCAGACGACCTGTCCCTTCCACGGCAGCTGTGCTCACGCGGATCGCGGTACCCTCATCCTTCTGATCCCTGTGGAGAGTGGTACTCAGCTCCCCTGAGACTGCCAGATCACCATTAGGCATATAAACAGAGGAATATTCACCGTGCTGAAGCTTATTTTCGCACCGCTCGCGATCTCCAGTCTCAGATCGGCATCCGAGAAGATACCGAAAACATCGCTGTCCTCTGAGCTGAAGGTCGCTTTCCCGGCGAGAGTTACAGCAACATAGCCTGTTCCCTTTTTTTCTACATAAAGAAGGGAATTCTCATGTATGCCGCTGTCACCGTTATTATTCACAAAATCGTTGAATGTGACCGTACAGTTATCCGGATTGTAAGATGCAGACCCCTTGCTGCCCGTAATGGTCTGCTGCTCCGAAGTAAACTCCTTATCTCCGATCCAGACCCCGTACTTTTCCTCCGCAGCATGCACCTTCAGCTCCGGCAAAGGAACGGTGACCAGGATCATGACCAGTGTCATGATCAGACCAAGTACACGACGGCTTCCTCTTTTCATCTGCTTTCCTCCTTTTTCAGATCGTTTAACTACAGATTCAGTTTGATGATGCTGTTGTTGCCGCAGCAGCACTTGCGGTTGTACAGGTAGCAAGTATGATCGCCATTACCACCTCTTCGGCTATGGTCACCGCAATGGAACTTCCGATGGTAGCATTCTGAATGCCGGCAGCTCTGGGTGCATATTCTTCGGCCACCAGCAGTGCGGAAAACATGGCTCTGTATTCTTTCCCGAGGCTCAGGTTACCGAAGCCTTTGTGTTTTTTCAGCAGATCGGAACATTCATCGATCTCCGTGGCAATGGCATCCGCATCCATATCTATATCCACCAGCGCACCCAACGCAGCCAGTTCAATGGATTTTCCGTATTTGATCCCTTTCTTCTTCAGCGCATCAAAGATATCGGCAGCTTTTTTGCACTTATCCTCGCTGCCGCTGCCGCTGATACAGAGTACCTGGCACAGCCCCTGAACCGCATCCTTGTGGAAAACAAACTTCTTCTTCAGGATATCGAAGCAGGCTTCCATCTCGTCGATCAGCTTATCGGCATCTATGGGGGACAGGGCCATGATGGTGGCAAGAGGCATATCCTCTTTCCCGGTAAGGATGGGATGCTCCTTTTCCATTTTGTTCATGATGCTGTTCAGTTTCTTGATGACTTCGTCCGCCTGACCCACCTTGTGCTGGTCGACGATGATCATGGCTGAAAGCACCATATAGGGCGAAGAAAAGATCTTGCCCTTCTTAACCTTCTCATACACGCCGATGACTTCATCCAGATAAGCTTCGGGATTATTGTCCACCGCCATTTTGGAAAGCAGCGCCAGCTCCACCGTACTGCGCAGCTCGGAGAACATCCCCTGCTTACCGGCCAGGATCTTCCGGCACTCCTTCATCTTTTCCGTATCCGCCTTCATTCCGGCATACATATAGCTGCTGGCGGCCACCATTTCCATGATCTCAAATTCCAGCACAAAATCCTTATGTATCACGGTGTAGTTATCTGCAAGCAGTTCACATTTCTGTTTTAAAGATGCGTTCATTTGTCTCCCCCCTTCTTCTTGCTTTACCTTCAGTAATACTGAAATTATACCATAGGCCAAAATGCTGTCAACATAAGCAATATCGGATCAAAGCCTTCCGGCCCGGTCAGCTTTTCGGAAGCGAGACCCTGTATTCCGTCACATTCAGGACCGTTTCCCCGTCGATCTGGGCTGCACAGGGATGTGAGAAGGATACGGAGATCTCGTTTCCCCTGAAGACATACACCAGACCTTTTTTCTTTACATGCTCTCCCTTGAAGACCGAAGGAAAAGCTATAAGGGATTTCAGTCTGGACCGCCCCTGATATACGACCACACTGAGTGTATCGGAGTTCCTGTCCTGATCCGGGGCCATCATCATCCCGCCGCCGTAAAAACGACCTTTCATGGTCGGTGCAAGCCAGGCATTGTCGTATTCATGCGTCTCTCCGTCCACCGTAACGACAACATGAGCCGGTTTGAAATGGATCAGCAGACCTTTGATGGCGATCCCGGTGTAGTCGATCTTTTTCTGCGGCGATACGGCCTTGATCCGGTCAGCAACCTCGCAGCAGTATCCGTCGATCCCGAAACCCATATTATTGATGAAGAGCCGTTCCATACCGTTGACATATACCGTGGGAAGGTTTTTCAGGTATGCGCTGACCGGCACTTCTTTCCCGGGCTCTTTCCCTATATCCCTGAGGAAATCGTTTCCGGTACCGCAGCCGTAAAAATATACCTCATTCTTATACTCCGTTCCTCTTACGGCATTGATGAAATAATTCAGCGTACCGTCCCCGCCCACCAGTACGATCTCGTCTTCCGGATCCAGTCCTTTTATATATTCCACATAATCCATACCCACGGCATCGATCAGTTCCACACCGGTGGGCATCTGCGGCCTAATCCCATTATTGGCAAGCGAATTATAAAGATAGTGTTTCATGCAGTCCTCCTATATCATAATAGTCCGATGATGATCAGCAGTTCTCCGATGGAATAAGTCAGCATGACCCAGAAATGGGTCTTCAGCTTTCCGTTCTTCTTGAAACGCACGAAAAACAGGGTCGAATCGGATATAAAGAACAATACGGCACCGATACAAGTAACAAGTGCCGCTGCCCCGGGCATGCTGATCATTCGCAGTATGGCAAAGCAGTTCATGGTCCCGTTGATCAGTAGATACAGGAACATGGGATAAAACAGGGCTTTCGGAAGAAAGGCTTTAAGTTTTGAGAAAATGAATATGGTGAGGCCCGTGAACAGCAGGGCCAGGGGCACGATCACCACGGAACTCAGAGAGGAAAAAACGATATCCTTACAGTATCCGGCGATGAAAAAGCCATGACTGATCATAAATGAGATGCCGCCGGCCGTAAACCATTTTACGCCTGCGGGCATCAGAAGTATATCTCCCAGCCAGCTGAAGAACAGCGCCAGAAGGATCTCGGGAAGCACACGTTCTGCGGTAAAATAATAGAAGCCGAACAGGGCAGCCAAAAGAAACGGCTTTGTCAGATTACGCAGCCGCCTGTCCTGCTTTAAGGATCCGTAAAGATGGATCGCGGTGGATATCAGAAATACAGCCAGAAACAGTTCTGTCATCCGTTTATCTTTCTCCCGGTCCCCGTTCTGTCTTCATCATAATACAGGAGAGGATAAAAATCAAAGGTATAATCTGATAAAAAAGCGGGTTCCTTTCCCGACTTCGCTTTCCGCTTCGATCCGCCCGTTATGGGCATTGATGATCTGCTTTGCCATGGCCAGACCTATGCCCACACTGTTAGGGGAAGAGTTCCCGGCTTTATAGAACCTTTCGAAGATATGGGGAAGATGTTCCTTTTCTATCCCCTTTCCGTTATCTTCTATGCGCAGCTCCGTATAGATATTGTTCCGGGAGGCGTTTATCTTTACGAAGCCTCCGGCCTGCGTATGCTCGATACAGTTTTTGATGATATTGGAAAAGGCTTCCCGCAGCCAGTGCTTATCCGCGGTAATAACGATCTCCGGGGAGATACCGGATATCAGCTCCACTTCCGCCACTTCCGCCAGGACCCCGAGGGATTCGGTGATATCCTTCACCATATCCGCAAGGACAACGCTTTCCCTCTTCATCTCCAGAACCCCGGCTTCCAGCTGGGAAAGGGTAAGAAGGTTACGGATCAGCCAGGTGATCTTGCCGATCTGGGAATCGATCTTTGCCGCATATTCCAGCCTCTGCTCCTCCGTCACCCCCGGTTCCATCAAAAGCTCCGTCATAAGGGATATGGCCGTAAGCGGCGTTTTGAACTGATGGGAGATATCGGACATCATGTCCGACATATACTTTTTCTGTTTATGTTCGGAAGAATACTGCTCACGAAGGATCGTGACCACCTTGTAGATCTCGCTCTGCAGGATGCCGAGGCTGTCCTCCGTGATCTCCGCCACTTCGGGGATCGAAGCGTAGTCCTGAACCCTGGTGATGTAATCCGTAAGCTCTTTGATCTGCTTTTCCGTCTTTCTCTTTTCCAGCAGATCCAGGACCAGCAGCAGAAGGATGCAGACAGCCATCACCGGCGTCATCCACAGAGGATCCCGCAGGATAAGACATATTACGGCAGTGAGCACGATCAGCGGAATCTTTATCTTCAATGCTCTACCCCATCCTGTACCCTATGCCGCGTACCGTCTCGATCACAGGCTCATCCCCGTCCTGTTCCAGCTTTTTACGCAAACGCCTTACATACACCGTAAGGGTATTATCGTTTACAAAGTCCCCGGCGCTGTCCCACATCTCCGTAAGGATCTTCTGTCTTGTCAGAAGCTGCCCCCGGCTGCGGGCAAAGGTCAGGAGCAGCCGGTACTCCACGGCGGAAAGGAAGATCTCTTCTCCATCCCGCATGACTTTACCGGTATGGATGTTCAGCTCGTTCCTTCCCACCTGTATGATATCCGCTCCTTCCGGCGCCGCTTCACCTTCTCCGCCGCCGGATGCGGCACTCATGCCGCTCCTTCGTACCACCGCCTTGATCCTGGCTATCAGTTCCCGGATACGGAAGGGCTTTGCGATATAATCATCCGCCCCCTGCTCCAGGGCCAGTACCGTGTGGATCTCGTCATCACAGGCTGTCAGAAAGAGGATGGGCACATTGGATCTTTCCCGTATGGCCCTGCAGATCTGATACCCGTCACCGTCGGGAAGGTTCACGTCCAGAAGGCACACATCGAAGTGCGTATCCGCTCCCTCCAGGGCCGCCAGCGCATCCTTCATACAGGCGTAGGCTTCTACTTCGTAATTTTCCTGGGTCAGGGCTACCTGCAGCCCTTCCACGATGATGGGATCATCCTCGGCGATAAATACTCTCATACCATTTCCGTCCGCACTTCATCGATCAGTTCCGACTTTCTCTTTTCGCTATAGCAAAGGGCCGTAAAGATGAACAGACCCGCGCAGCTTACAAGGACTGTCACTGCGATCACCTGGAAGGGAAGGGTAAAGATCATCCTTCCGAACCGGCTGTTCAGCATCATACGTAAGCATACCACAAATGCCGTCGTTATCAAAGCCGAATATATAAATGATCTTGCAAGAAGCCTTACGTTTTCCCAAAGGAGCATATGCATCCTTTGCTTATTCGTGATCCCCACGGAGGCAAGTGCGGTAAGCTCGCGCTGCCGTGCAAGGCGCCGGCCCATGACGGAATTATAGAGATTCAGCAGGCAGATGACGGCGATCAGCAGTGTAAAGCATACGGCTACGATGGAAACGATCTTCAGGGCAGCATTTTTGAAATCCGTGTATTCGCTGAGCATGGCCGAGGAGGAAAGAGCGCTGTCCCCGAATTCGTTCTTGATCTGCGACAGTCTGCGGATCAGGGCGGAATCGTCGGTATTCACATTGAAGAGGATACTGCGCGTTCCGATATTGGCTGAATTCCCCTTGGGCGTATTGCTGTCCAGATAGGCCGCGGTCTTTGCGGGAACAATGATCCACAGGGCCTTACCGTTAAAGCTGCCGTATTCTTCCAGATCCTTTGCATTCAGGTATCCCGCAAAGCTGACGGGGATATCGATCTCCGGCACTTCCTCCGTTTCTTCGATGTAATCCGTGGTAAGAAGATTGAAGCTCTCCCCTTCCTTCACATTCAGGACCTTCTTAAGCTGATAATTCGTATAATCAGGTTTCACCGAGCCCTCATAGGAAAACCTGAATTCATCCGTCGTCAGCACCACCGTATCATAGGCCAGTACAGGATTCGTCAGTCCCGAGAGGTCAGCTCCGGCCTTATCTGCCAGCTTTTCAAAATCCTCGTCCGCGATGGTGAGCATGTTCACCTCGGGATTCGCCCATACGGATTCCGGCTTAAGGAAATTCGAAGCGATCGTTTCGGGGATCCCGTTGGGAAAATACATTTCCAGCAGTGTCTTAAGGGTGTTATAAAACTCTTCCGTATAATCCCCGATCGCAATATTGTACTTGAAGTATGCCATATTCAGCTCCGTATAGCTCTCCAGTTCATCGGAACTTAAGATGTCACTCACGCCGTTTGCGTATTGCAGCTCATCATCCACTCCGAAGGAGTACGTATATCCCTGATATTTCTCCCCGGGGATAAATTCCTCCCTGTTGGCCTTACTTTTCAGGATATCCGCGAAACTGCGGACCGCAAAGCTTGTGACCAGGGTGAGTACGATAAAGGCCGTGATGCTCCTTATGATCCCTTTGGTGGAATAGGGGTTCCTGCTTACGGATGCTGCTGCCAGAAGCTGCTCGGGCATGCCTTTTTTCATGAGACCCGGCAGGGGCTTAAAACGTTTCGTCTTCCCCTTTGCAGCCCGCTCTCCCCCGCGGATGCTCTCCACGGGCCCGATCTTGCTGATCTTCAGTGCGGGAAGCCAGGCCGATACCCACACGGCAAGGGCGGAAAAGAAGATGATAAAGAGGATGTTCAGGGGATTGACCACCAGTCTGCATTCGATCTCACAGCTCCTGCCCGTGATCACATTGGTGGCGATCATACTGATGATATCGGCAAAGTGCGGGTACAGCAGGCTCATGGCTCCCTTTACCAGCAGCAGTCCCAGAAGTATCCCCAGGGGGATCGCCGGAATGAGCAGTGAGAACACTTCATAATACACACTCCATTTTCTCTGTTTCCGGGTTGCTCCCACCGAGGAAAGCATACCGAGATAACGGCTCCGTTCGTTAAAGGAGATGCTGAACACGTTGTAGATCAGGATCAGGGCTGCTGCCGTGATCAGTATGATAAAGAAAGCCTGGGCAAAGATCATCAGGGCATTCAGATTTCCGTCCGTGCCTTTGGCCGCAAACAGCAGAAGCATGGAATTTGCCACGATCCGGCCCTCCTCCGTGGGGATCAGGGTGCCGTCGTCGGTATAATAGCCTGAGCCCTGTTCCCTGACGGCCTGTCTTTCCTCTTCGGTCCGGGCATCATCCAGGATCTGTGCGATCTTCCCAAAGATATCCTCCCGGGAGTTTAAGTCTGTGGTCAGGACAACATTCACATGCTCGTTTTCGCCGATCTCTCCGTCCGTCAGCATCAGTGCAATATAGCCCCCCTGGCCCTGGGCTTCGTAGTAGGGTGCTTCCATGATCCCCACCACAGTCACCGTCTTCTTTAAGCCCGTGGGAATATGGATAATCTCAAAATCCGCATTCGAAAGGCAGTATCCGAAATGATCCGGAAGCTTCACGGTATCCCCGTGCTGCACATGAAAGCCGGAAAAGAAGGTGATCCCGCCGGGTTCGGCGCCTTCCGCGATCTCTTCTTCCTCCCCCTCTTTATAGAAAGCATGGATATATCTCTCAAAAGTGTCAATATCGATGGTATCCCCGATCTGTATATCCGAACCTTCTTTGAGGGCACGCTCACTGAGCAGGATCTCGTTCTCGTTTTCGGGAAAACGGCCTTCCTTCACACGGATGTTCATCCAGTCAAAGATTTCCTCCGAATAGCCCTTGATCTCGAGATAGGGTGTGTACTCCGGATTCCCGCTCTGTGGAAATTCCGTGTATCCCAGAGCCCGGGAAACTCCCATTTTTTCCACGGATCCCAGGGCAGCGATGGCTTCGGCCCGGGAACGATCAAGATCATACACCTGATAATGCCATTTCCCCTGATCCGCTTCCACCGCCTTCTGCATGAACTCCATGATGGTATCTTTACCGATAAATACCGCGGTCATCAGGATCACCATCACCAGGATACCCGCAAAAGTGATGAAAGTGCGCTTTTTATTCTTCATCATGTAGCTTTTTGTTACTTTGAAAATGATCTTTTTATTTTTCATTGCTTTATCCCTCTATACGATGTTATGTACTTTTTCGTTTCTCATGATACGTCCGTCTTCGATGCTGATCACCCGGTCTGCCTGCAGCGCCAGCCCTTCGTCATGGGTGATCAGGATCAGGGTCTGCTCGTTCTTCCGGTTGGATTCCTTCAGCAGTTCTATGATCTCTTCGCCGGTCTTCCGGTCCAGGTTACCGGTGGGCTCATCTGCCAGCAGTATGGCAGGATGACTGTACAGCGCCCGTCCGATGGATACTCTCTGCTGCTGTCCTCCGGAAAGCTGGCTGGGGAGGTTCTGCCTCCTGTCCGTCAGTCCCAGGTGCTCCACCACGCTGTCCAGTCTTTCCTGATCCAGTTCCCTTCCGTCCAGCAGATGGGGCAGCGCGATGTTTTCATCAATGTTCAGTGTTGGCATAAGGTTATAGAACTGATATACCAGCCCGATCTGTCTTCTCCGAAAGATCGCCAGCTTATCTTCGTTCAGGCTGTGGATCTCGGTCCCGTCGATAAAGACCTTTCCTTCCGTGGGCTTATCCACGCCTCCGAGGATGTGGAGCAGCGTGGACTTTCCGCTTCCCGACGGTCCGATGATGGATACGAACTCTCCCTTTTCCACCGTAAAGCTTACATGATCCAGTGCCCTTACCTCGGTATCTCCCGATCCGTAGATCTTTGATATGTTCTCACACTTCAGCAGTTCCATTTCTATATATCCTTTCTCTCTTTGCTCCCCGTCCCTGCTTTATCCCGCGGGGACTTACGGGTGTTTTTTTGTTTTCGCTAAATACACTATACCACAGCATCATGACAGACAGATGACTCTTAAGGTGACAGTTCAGTCACTTTGGCGGGAATAAAAAAGCGCTTATAAGCTTACGCTTATAAGCGCCTGAACTTAAGCTCGCCTCTATTCACAGGATGATCAGGGCTTTGAACATGTCTCCGTCTATCCGGATGCGGAGCTTTCCTCCCATAAGCTCCATAAGACTGCGGGCTATGGAGAGTCCCAGTCCGGATCCCTCGGTATTTCTCGAAGCATCCCCCCGGACAAAGCGTTCCATCAGCTCTTCCTCGGAAACTCCCAGTTCATCCTTCGAGATATTGTTGATGCTGAAGAAGGTCCTTCCCTCCTGCACTCCGCTCTCCAGATACACTCTGGTCCCGGGCATTGCATACTTTAAGGTGTTGGCAAAGAGATTGTCCATCACGCGCCATAAAAGATTATTATCGGCTTTGACGATACGGCTCTCGTCCATGTTCTTTATGACCACGCTCAGCCCGGCATTTTCATATTTGTCATGATACTCTCCCGCCACCTGCTTTGCCAGGGTACACAGGTCCGTATCCGTCAGTTCCACTTCCATCGCTCCCGAGGAGGCCTTGGAAGCATCGATCAGATCCTGTATCAGCTTTTTCAGACGGTCCGACTGTTTCGAAAGAATCTCAAGATATTCCTTCTTATCCTCTTCCGAAGTATCTTCCTTTTTCAACAGATCCACATAGTTTATGATGGATGTGAGCGGGGTCTTTATATCATGGGAGACATTCGTGATCAGCTGCGTCTTCATATGCTCACTCTTCATACGCTCATCTACCGCAAGCTGTATGCTCTGTCCCACCCCGTTAAGATCCCTGGCAAACAGACGGTAATCCGCAAAAAGATGCTTTTCATCCACAGGCTGATCCAGCTTCCCGGCTGCAATACGCCTTGCTCCTTCCCGCAGTTTGCAATAGCCCCATATCAGATAGAGCATCAGCGCCACACCCACCATCCTTCCCAGCATGAACAGAATGGCCAGCATTCTCGATCCATCCTCTATATATGCAGCTTCGATCACCGATATGATAAAGATCACCGGCAGGGCCATGAGCACTATAAGCGCAAGAGGTACATGTTTCGCGATCCACATAGCTGTACGGGAGACCAGGCGGCAAAACAGATCCTTAAAGCGGAAGATCAGGGTATTCTTCCAGAACGTCTGTGCTTTGATACGGACCACAACGGTACCGAAGAAAGCGACAGCGATCAGTATTATGACAAAGAGCACGGTGCAGCATAGAAAATTCATCTCACCAAACTCAATAGAACCGTCATGCACCCTGTTATAGAACTTCAGCATATTATACAGGATGAATGTCAGGAAACACTCCGCACAGAACACAACAGCGCATATGATCTCCAGCGGGATGCGGTCAATGAAGCTTAAGCTTATTCCTTCCCTGTTCCTGCGGTATCCGGCACTTACACAGAACAGGATCAGAAATACCAGGGCCAGTCCCGCCTCAAAGACGGCATACACAAAGCCGTTCGTATCGTATTCATAAATACAGCCGATCAGGCTCTTGGCATCATTGCTCACATACATATTGTCATAAAAATCATTACTGTTCTCCGTAAATTCGGAAGCGGTCTTATACAAAATGTGAACATGATAGGGTACTTCGTAATCTACGTCTTCCAGATCCATCCAGTAAATGCGGGTACCCTCTATCAATATGCGGTATATCCTGCTGTCCGTATCATAATAAGCGGAAGAAAAAAGCTGTTTGCTGAGTATGTGTTCATACCCTTCGTATCCCGGAGACTTATAAAAGTATACTCTTTCATTGTTCAGGTCCAGCTGCAGGGGATCGTCGTATACCGACACGATCACTGCAAAATCAACGTTTTTCTTCTTCCCGAAATCCTCGACAATGGGCCTCCATTCCTCCTCCAGATCCGACAGTGCCTTTTCCGCATTCATTAAAAATGCGGCCTGATTTCCGTATCCCAGCGTAAGGTTGTCCATCAGCATAGCCATGTTGTTCTCGCTGATGCGGTCCATTGCCGTCTCCATCGTCTGCACGTAGTTCATACCGTGATAGCCGCCAATCCTGGCCAGGGCCAGCATAACCGTAGTGAACACCAGCATCGTAGCGGCAAAGGTGCACAGCACTGCGCATATGGCACAGAATATCCCTGAATGTATAAAGCTTTTCTTCTCCTCTTTCATAGTTCCCTCCATCCGCGGAATCCCTTACGGATTTCCGTTTTCCATCTTATATCCCCTTCCCCAGATGACTTTAAGATAGCGAGGTTTTGCGGGATCGATCTCGATCTTCTCCCGAAGCCGCCGGATGTGAACCGCCACCGTATTCTCCGTCCCGTAAGGATCGTCTCCCCATACTTTTACATAGATCTCATTGGGTGAAAAAACACGTCCCGGCTCCCTGATCAGGAGCTTCAGTATCTCGTACTCCGTCTTTGTGAGATTTACGATATCGCCGTCCACACGCACTTCCTTTGCGGGATCGTTTAAGCAGATGCTGCCTACACGGAATTCATCCTTCTCATTCGGGATGCTCCCCAGCATCGTATACCTCCGTAAGGAGGATCTTACCCTTGCCGTAAGCTCCGCCGGAAGAAAAGGCTTGGTGATATAATCATCCGCCCCCAGGTTCAGTCCCAGGATCTTATCCGCATCCTCCGACTTTGCCGTAAGGAATATCACCGGAACATTCGAGATCTTCCGGATCTCCGTCAGTGCTTCGATCCCGTCCATCTTCGGCATCATGATATCTATGAGCACCAGGCGGATGTCTTCCTCCTTCTTCAGGATCTCCAGGGCCTGCTCACCGTTGTAGGCCGAAAAGATCTCATAGCCTTCGGCTTTCAGATAGATCTGAAGCGCACGGACGATATCTTTCTCATCATCACATATAAGTATCTTTGTCATTTAGGGTACCTGCTTTCTTAAGAGCTCTTGAAAAGCATTATAATACAGAAAAAATGAAGATAACAGAGGCTAAAAGATTACGATTTGATTACGGATGTTTTCACGGACAGGAAGACGGCTCATCCACGATCCTCATCCGCCTTCCTGTATCTTTCCAGTGCTTTGTTCATCTTATCATTTTCGGCCCGCTCCCTCCATCTGCTGACCAGCACTCCCACCACGGAGCACAGGGCAAAGGAGATAAAGAAACCGCTCCAGGCCGAGATATCATCTATGGGGAACCAGGCGAACAATATGACAAAAAGAGTGATCGTGACCGTAATTATCAGGAAAAACAGGACATTGCGGAGCATGATGGACATATTTTTAATCCACCGGTCGGAAAACAGAACGTTCCGGCAGATGCTTATGATCAGGGAAAGGGCAAAGAGCTGTATGAGCGTTGCCATGGAAAAGGCTCTGTTTCCGTATACAAACAGGCTGGAAAAATCCTTTGCCTCCTCTCCGATAAGGATATTCAGTATAACAAAAAGCACGACCATGATCCCATATGTAACAAAGATCGTCCGGATCATTGCAAATAAGCTGTTCTTTTCTTCCATCATTTCACACCCAGTCTCTTTCTCAGTTCATCGGAATACATCCTGGAAACTATGATCTGCTCACCGTTCTCCATGGTCACCCGGATCTTCCGGTTGATATCCGCTTTCAGACTTTTTACCTTGCGCAGGTTCAGTATGCTCTGCTTGCTTATGCGGATGAAATCCTTTTCCGACAGCTGCTCTTCAAATTCATAGAGCTTCAAGTCGGATTCAAAGGTCTCATCCGCCGTATATACAAAGCTTTTCCTGTCCACCGCTTCGATGAAGAGGATGCGGGAAGCATCCAGAAGGATGGTCTCATCCTCCCGCTTTACTGCGATCTGCATGTCGATCATGCGTATCAGCGCAATGATCTTTTCGATATCCTGCGTCAGCGCAGGAGTCCTGACCTGCAGCTCTATATCCCTGTATTTTTCATCCACATCGATCTCGATCTTCATTTATTCCAGTCCTTTTTTCCGGAAAGCCAGTACAAAGAGCAGGATGCAGAGAAGTGCATTTGCACCAAGGATCACGGCATCCGTTCCGGAAAATGCTTTCAGTGACATCTCGTCAAAGATATTTCTCAGCTGCTGTGTATACAGGATGACCGCAGCATCTTTTACCTTCCCGTTAAACTGCGAGAACATGGGTACGAAGGAAAGGACCATCATGCAGGGCATCACCAGCGATGTTGCTTTCATCTGGTTTTTCGCAAAGATCCCGATGCAGGCTCCGGCCACCACCGAGAGCAGGAAACCGACTCCCATAACTCCTGTGAAGAACAGTCGCTCCGATGCATCCAACTCTGTCGACATGACAGCCGCCCCGACCATACAGATCGTCCACACATAGATCCCTGTTCCCGCAAGATACTGCCAGGGCTTAATATCCGCCATACGCAGCACCCGCAGCGTGTTCTTCTCCTTTTCCTCCGCAATGATGGATGCGGCAGCCATCAGCGGGGCCATACCGATATACATGACCGCAAACAGTTTTGTAAAGAAGTGCTCCGGCATGTTGTCCAGCTTTATCATCTTTTCCATGATGATGGACATCAGCGGGAAAAGCACAAACTGGATCAGTATCGTCAGGTTCTTAAAAGTATCTCTTATCTGTTTTTTAATGATAACCATGATATTATGCATTTATCTGTCCTCCTCCAGTTCTCTGCCGGTCAGTTCCAGAAAGACCGTTTCCAGTGTGGGTTCCGTGGAATGGATCGTTACGACCTTACCGCTCATCAGCAGTTCATAGATCTGTTCCGCCGAATCCGCGTCCCGGTCAAACTCACTGTCCGATCCGTCCGATAAATGCATCTTTATCCTTCTGTGGTGATCATATCTTCTGCAGATCTCTTCCGGTTTTCCCTCCTCTACAAAGGTCCCTTCGTTCAGAAGCGCGATCTCGTCGCAGAGTTTCGCTGCTTCCTCCATATTATGAGTGGTAAGAAATATGGTGCAGCCCTCTTCCTTCTTTTTCAGGATGATCCTGTGGATGGCCTTCATCGTCTGGGGATCCAGGCCGCTGGTGGGCTCATCAAGAAAGATGATCTCGGGGGTGTGCATGAAGGCTCTGGCCAGCTGCAGTCTGGAACGCATCCCTTTTGAAAGATCCGAAGCCTTCCTTTTTGCGGCCTCTTCCAGTCCCACTTCCTTAAGGATCTCGCCTGTCCTTTTGCGGGGAACATCGTACAGGTCTGCAAAGACGGCCAGGTTCTCTTCACAGCTGAAGCGCTCATAAAGGCCGAAGCTGTCCATCATGATCCCGAAGCCCTTCTTCTCTTTCCCGCTCAGGCGCTCGGGCCTCTTTCCCATGACCGAGACCTCCCCTTCTTCATAGGAAAGCTGGCCGGTGAGGATACGGATCAGGGTCGTCTTTCCCGCTCCGGAAGGCCCCAGGAGGCCGAAGATATGTCCGGCCGGGATATCAAAGCTGATCCCCTTCAGCACTTCATGTGTGCCGTATCTCTTTTTTAAACCATTGCACCGTATCATAAGCGTACTCCTTTCGTTTCTCTGATAATGCGAAGATATCAGATCCATAAAAGGAGTACAATGCGGACCGACGTAAGTTGCCGGAAGCGGTACTTAAGTTGCCACCGGATACTCAGATCAGGTCTTCAAGGAGCTTTTTCTGCTGCAGTATCTCTTTAAGGTATGCTCCGTAATCGGCTTCCGTTTTATTCCTAAGCAGCTCCGTCAGCTCCGATACGGGCTTGCAGACAGGGGTCAGTGACAGATTGGCCAGCGCCCCCTTAAGACGGTGGGCCGCCTCAAAAGCCTCATCCAGCTTATTCTCACCCAGCGCCTTTTCAAGGCTTTCAAAGGCCGGATCCTTTACCGCCTTATCCACCAGCTTAAGGTAAAAGGCCTCATTGTTCATGCATCGTGCCAGGCCTTCCTCTACCGCAGCACCGTATTCCTTCAGGCTATCGATCGTGAGCATATTCAAACCTCCTTCTCGGCAACGATAAAGCTTTCAAATTCCTCCGGCGGCACCGGCTTTGAGAAATAGTAGCCCTGTATGATCTGGCAGCCCATATTCTTCAGCACTCCCAGCTGCTCTTCATCCTCAACGCCTTCCGCCACCGCAGGCACATCGATGAAGTTCGCGATATCCATCACCAGCTCCACCAGCTTACGGCTCTTCTCATCCCTGTTCATATTGCGGATGAATTTCATATCGATCTTGAGCACATCGATGGGTATGGTGGTGATCATATTAAGAGACGAATAGATTGTCTTCCTCCGCCAGGCCGCCCAGGATCATATCGGTAAGGGCCACACCGTCGGAGGTATAGATATTGGAAAAAGTGGTGTCGGAACTCTGGGAATGCATGGATACACCCTGCAGCATCTCCTTCATGTCGATCTCCATGAAGCATACCACAAGCTCTCCCCCGTTAAAGGGTACATGCTCCAGGGGTGTGGCGATGATGACTTTTTTATCGTGGGTCTTCAGATTTTTGATGGATATCTCCGGTCCCGTGATGGAATCACGGTCGAATCTGTACTCATCGATATCCGACTGGGTTCCGGTGGAAGTGTAGATCAGTCCCTCCGTATCCACAAAGGCAAATCTTTCCAGCTTGAAGAGCCGCTTCATTTTTGCCTGATATTGCTGCAGATGTTCTATATCACTTAAGTCGTCATCCGTCATCAGCTCCAGCGCCGTATGAAGATCGGTGATCCGGCCCTGCAGATTATCCGCTACCACCTGTTCCCTTCTTCCCGCCAGTTCATCCAGATAAAGAAGGCTCACGGTACGTGCGGCTTCCTGCGAATCCTCCCGTGCGCTCTGACCGATCCACATCGTACCGAAGACAGTGATCAGCGTTATAATGATAAAGCCTGCCACCGCTATCCCGGTAATGTTCCTGTTACGGTTCTCCACTCTTCCCTCTCCCCCTGAAGTCATCCTGTTCCGGTCTTTCGGGCAATGTCATGCTTCTTCCGCATTCTGCAGTTCTTTATTGATCCAGCCCGTAAATTCATGAAAATGCTTCGGAAAATTGGCCGATCCTTCGGCATGGATACGCTTTCCGTCATTTACATTTCCTTCCAGGCGGAACATGATCCCGTCACTCACATTCTTCGGATGGGGACCTTTGAAGCCGTTCCAGTCCCCGATCCCGAATTCGTTAAGCTTAAGCAGCACCCTCGCTGCTTCGCAGGAAAGCTCTCTTACGAGCTGCCTTGTGTAATCTCCGTCAACACAGCGGAAACAGTAATGACGGATCTTTACCATCTCCCCGCTGCCGTCAAACTCATATTCCTCCGAACCCCTCATCCCGCCCAGATGCAAAAGCAGGGAATCCAGCCGGGTGATCTCCCCTAAGGATTCCGCCCCGGACTGCGAAAACAGTTTTTCCAGCATGGCTCTAGTTTCTCCCTTCCGGTCCTGCCTCCTGTACCGGTATGCGTTTTAAAGCCGAAAACCTCTTCAAGGATACCACAAAGCGGCCAAAAAGTATATAAAAAAGCCGCCGCGATCCCTGCGACGGAAAAAAATCCGTATCCTTAAAGATTTTTTAAGAAATGAAATGTTAGAGTGAGTTTGTAAACGGGAGAGCCCTTTCAGAACACATGTAAGAAAGAGCCTGCATAGAATCTGAAAAGCAGAGGTAGGAAAATGGGAAAGGTTTGTCTGGAAGCAACGGATCTGTGTAAAAGGTATATTGTTGACGGATACAGCAACAATGTCCTGCAGAATATCAACCTGAAGATCGAGGAGGGAGAATTTGTATCCATCATGGGCCCCAGCGGTTCGGGAAAGTCCACCCTGCTCTATACCATCAGCGGTATGGATGACATGACAGCCGGAAGGGTGATCTTCGACGGGGAAGATCTTTCGAAGATGAATGAAAAACAGCTTACGAAGCTGCGGCTTATAAAGATGGGTTTCATCTTTCAGCAGATGTATATGATGAAGAAACTCTGCATCCTGGACAATATCGTGCTTCCCGGCTACCAGGCCAAACTCAGGTCCAGAGATGAAGTGAACCGGACTGCGGAAGCCCTGATGAGAAGGCTGGGTATCATCGAGACGGCGGAAAGAGAGATCACCGAAGTATCCGGCGGGCAGCTTCAGAGAGCCTGTCTGGCCCGGGCACTGATCAACAGTCCCAAAGTGCTTTTTGCAGACGAACCCACGGGAGCGCTGAATTCAAAAGCTTCGATGGAAGTTCTGCAGGAACTGGTCAAGGCAAATCAGACAGGGACAACTGTCCTGATGGTCACCCACAGCGAAAAGGTGGCAGCCAGCTCCGACCGCATCCTCTATCTGGTGGACGGGGATATACGCGGAGAACTCCTGCTGGGGAAGATGGGAACGGCCGAGGGATCGGCAGGAGGATCGGAAGAGAACAAAAAAGAAGTGACTGACGGTCGTGAGGAAGTGGTGCAGCGTGAACGGAAGCTCCGGAAATGGCTGGAAGAGATGGGGTGGTAAAGAACTATGTATTGGAGAATGCTGAAAAGAGACCTGAAAGATAAGGTCGGACTGAATATCGTGCTGTGTATCTTTATGATCATTTCCGCGACTCTTCTGGTCATGAGCACGGGATTTATCTACACTTTGGTCGCAGGGATCGATAAAACCTACGAAAAGTGCAATACCTCGGATGTGATCTTTACGGTACCCACCAGCTTATCGGATAAGGAAGGACAGCGAAAGACCATCGAAGAGCTCCTCCGCTCAGATCCCATCATTGATGAGATCAGCGTGAACGAAAGGGTGCTTCTGCCCACTGCAAGGATCGAATTTGACGGTGTTGATAAAAGAAGTGTTACCAGCTTATACAGTAATGAATTTCTTATCTCTCCCATAAGCCGCGGGCAGAACATCCCTTATGATAAGAACGATGAGCTGTTTACGCTGAAAGACGGCTGTGTGGCTATCTCACAGGGGATGGCCTATCATTCGAAGACACAGCCCGGAGACAGGATACGGCTTACCACCGATATGGGAAATATCTATGAATTCACGGTATCCCATATATACAAGGATCCCAGTTCCGTTTCCCTTTATAAGATCCTGTTTTCCGATGCTGATTATGAGCAGCTTATGAAAGAATACTTCGGACCAACGGATTTCTATGAAATAAAGCTCAGCAGCGGCTTTGATTCCATAAGGGAACTGAGGAACTGGGGCCGGGAGCTGGAGACAGCCCTTATAAGCCTGGGACCGGAAGGTAAGATCCAGGGCTCGGTGGGAAACATCTATACCGGAAAGACCAACACACAGTCAAATGCCGCATTGATCTCGCTGATCATAGGGATCTTCATGGTCATTATGGGTATTTCCCTGATCCTGCTCATCTTCATGTCCATCCGTTTCAGCCTGCGTGCCACCATCAAGCGGGAAGAGCGGGAGATCGGAATGATGAAAGCCATCGGGGTGGATTCACTCTCCTATAAATCCCTGTTCATCGTAAAGTATATCGCCTTCGCCGCCATGGGAGGGCTGACCGGAAGCATTGTCGGGACAGCCTTATGCAGATTCCTCATACGGAGCTTTATCAACAACACCCTGAATCCGGACAGTTCCACCCTTGTCCTTCTCGGCGCGGGCGTCAGCCTGATCTTTATACTGCTCATGCTCGCCTTTTCCTTTATCGCCCTCAGAAGAATGAGGAAGATCTCGGTAATGGATACGATACACGGTGAAAACCGCGGAGAGCGCTTTAAGAAGCTGCCGGGAGTCTTCCTTCATAAGAGCAGGCTCATGTCCGTTCCTTTCTTTATGGCTCTCAGTGACATCCTGGGAAGACTGAAGAGATACCGTTATCTTATCATAAGTTATATGATGGGGATGGTGGTCTTCCTGATGGTGGTACAGCTGAAAGCAACGATCATAAGTGATGACTTCCGCAGGACCTACTGGTGCAGCGGGGAAAGGGAAGTCATGATCCGTCCCGAAGAAGAACTCAGGGACCGACTGATCGATCAGGAGGGAAGCTACAGGAATGTATTCTCCTATTACGAAAAATACTACGGAGAGCAGGGCATTCCTCTGGATTATCAGATCACGGACATGCAGAATGCAGCTCTGGTCCTTGACGGGAATAAAGTAGCGGCCACCCTCTATTTCGGAGATTATGAGCTGAATAAAATGAAATTCATCAAGGGGAGCAGAGCGCCGGAGCTTCCCAATGAAGTTGCCATTTCCCATAATTTCAAGCGGAACAGGGGGATTCAGCTTGGTGATACCATCACGCTGGAGTACAAGGTTTATGAGGATGACGGTTTTTCGACAAAGACCGTACAAAGGGATTTTATTGTAACGGCATATGCGGAAACCATGCAGCTTTACAGCGTTTATATGACCCGGAACGGTGACGATATCGTATCCACGGATTGGGATATATTCAGCATCGATATCGGTGGAGATGAAAGCGAATACCGTGATTATGTAGAGAAGATGCGTGCCGTCAATGAAGATATCACGGTGTGGGATTTTGATCAGGTCCTGGAATTTGATCTGGGAAGCCAGTTCGGACCGGTTCTCGATCTGCTGATGGTAACGACGGGTATCATCATCGCCATAAGTACTCTGGCAATGACCTTTCTCTATCAGGAGATCTTCATTGAAGAGGAAACTTCCGATATCGCCATGCTGAAGAGCCTGGGTGTGGGCAAAGGAAGCATCCGGGGATGGCATTACCAGAGGATGCTTTTGCTTGCAGCCATGGCAACCCTGCTTGCAACGCTCATATCCTTAAGCCTGTCGAAATGGCTCTTCGACCGGATCGGCATAGCGGTACTGAATGTGGGAAGCTTTACCCTCGCATCCCCGCCTCTTACGGTGATGATACTGCTGCCCCTTACCATCGTGCTTCTCATCACGCTTGTCTTAGCACTGTCATTTAAAAACATGGATCAGATACGGATATGGAGAATACGAAATGAATAAAAAACTTATCGGAAAACTTATCATGACGGGAGCCCTCACGGCTTTATGCGGCTGCGGCGTGACGGAGGTACCAGCCGGTGCAGGTGCGATGGTAAAGGTGGGTTCCTGCAATGTTGAGGAAGAGCCCCTTCTGTCCGATGAGAGCAAAACGGAAGAGCTGCTTGAAAGCTTCCGTTCGGAGGACGGACTATGTGAGATAAAGAGATACCCCTCCTATTATGACGTGACCCTGGATTATGAAAAGGGCGGTCCCGAAGAAGTGGGAGCATCCTATGCCCGGACCCTGCTTACGGCCGTACCGGAATACGAAGAATGCTTTGAACCTTATCTTTATGAAAACATCCGTATGGCATTCGGTGGCCGTCCGGTAAATCATGCGTCTCTGGAAGAAAGGATCCTTACGCTGGAAGCCTCCATCCCGGAAGAATACAGAACAGAGATCGAAAGCTTTGCGAAAGAGATCTCCCGGGGAGAAGAGGGTTATGAGGAAAACGGAAAGCTGAGCTATATCGAGGCCCTCACCATGCAGATCATACCGGATGCCCTGCGGGGAACGGCCTGCAGTGCCCTTTCCCTGGGAGGCAGCCGGACAACTACGGGAGAGAGGATCACCATGCGCAATCTGGAATGGAACCTCGGGAGCCAGGCACAGATGACAAAGATCCATGCGGTAACGCATATGAAGAAGAATGAACGTTCTCTTACCGTGATCAGCGTACTGGGGCTGCTGGATATGATAACGGCCGTAAATGACGACGGGCTGGTGATAGCGATACTGGATATAGGTTCCGATACCGGAGCCATGGAGGGAATGCCCTTTGTATATGAAGGGAAGAAATGTTATACCTTTGAGATACGCTACGCCCTGGAAGAATTCGAAAGTGCAAAGGAAGCCGGAGAATTCCTGCTGTCGGAGAGTCCCGATTTTACCTGGTGCAATAATCTTCTGGTAACGGATAAGAAGGATGCCTTCTGCTGTGAAAATGCGACCCGGGAAGTGCAGGAAGCCGGACGGGCCGTATCGATACTCCGGGGTGTTGATACGGAACTGATGGAAGGACTTTCCTGGGACAGCCCCGATGCGCTGTGCATCGTCAATTCCTTTGCATCGAAGGGAAATAAGGATGCCTTTACGGGAGTTGAAAGCAATATCGACCGTTTTTCGAAATACAATATATGGGTCAGTGAAAAAGAAAAGTTTTCCGTAGCGGATGTGAAGGGGCTGATGTCGAAGGAAGTGGTGCAGCAGCACGAAGTCAGGAATGTTCACAACGCCGGAACGGTGCATACCATGATCGTGGATTATGCCACGGGGGACATCCATGTGGCCTTCACAAAAGGATATTATGCGGAGGATGTTCCCGAATTTGTAAAGGTCGGGGAATACTGAGTTGTAAAAAGCAAAAGAACGAAGTATGATAGGGTCATGACGGATATACTTGTGATCGAAGACAATGAAGAACTGGGGACCCTGATCTCCGACTTCCTCCGCCGCGAAGGCTATTCCGTGGAGTGGAGGATGAATGCGGAGGAAGGGATCGCCCTTCTGGGAACAGCAGCTTTTAAGCTGCTGCTTCTTGATGTGATGCTTCCGGGCATGGACGGCTACGAGGCTCTTCAGGAGATAAGGCGGAGCCAGAAGCTCCCGGTGCTGATGATGAGTGCCCGTACCGATGATCAGAGTAAGATCCTGGGCTTGCAGGTGGGAGCCGATGATTACATCGATAAACCTTTTTCGATCCAGGTACTGGGGCTTAAGATCAAAGCTCTTCTGCGCCGTGCCTACGATCTGAGCGAAGACCGGCAGCTCCTCAGCCATGAAAACATCACCATGGATCTGGGCAGCCGCATCGTGTATAAAGACGGCAAAGAGATACAGCTGGGTACCAAGGAATTCTCTCTCCTGGAATATATGATGAAGCATCCCGGACAGGTGATCGACAAAGATAAGCTCTTTAACGAAGTATGGGGCGTGGATTCCTTCAGTGAGCAGGGAAGCCTGAATGTTCATATACGCTGGCTCCGTGAAAAGCTGGAAGATGACCCGAAGGATCCGAAACTGATCCGTACGGTCTGGAGAGTCGGCTATCAGTTCGGGGAAAACGGCGTATGAAAAGGCCGGGAAAGCTTTTCATCCCTCTTCTGTTTCTTTTTGTATTTCTTTTTATCGTTTCCAATGCGGTATTTACTTCCCTTATAAAAGAACGCAGCGATAAGGCGGTCATCTATATGAACCGTTTTTTTCAATGCCTGGAAGAGCAGGCGGAAGATTCCGACCCGGAACATATGGAAGAGCTGATAAATACCCTTTATCATGACAGCACTCTCTTAGCCGAGGCACGATCGGAAGGCGTGAGCCTGCCGGACAGGATCTACTATCTGCCTGCGGAAGGAAAGAACCGTGATCTTTCCCTTCTGAACCGTGGAAACGAAAATGTCAAGATCTGGACCCTGTACCGGGAAGATCGTGTCACGGGCTTTGTCTGCTTTGAATACAGGGACCCCGGATACGGAAAGCTTCGGATCCTGATGAATCTCTGTCTTGCGGCAGCGTTCCTCATCACCCTGGCTGTGTGGATATATATACATGCTGCCGTTCTCCGTCCCTTCGGAAAGCTGGCTGCTTATCCCGAAAAGATGTCCAGGAACGAACTGTCCGAAAAGCTCCCGGAAACGAAAAACCGGCTCTTCGGCCGCTTTGTCTGGGGTATCAATATGCTGAGTGACCGGCTGGAAAAAAACAAAAAGCGTATCAATGAACTGAGCCGGGATCATCTGACGATGATGACCACCATCGCACACGGGATCAAGACACCTGTGGCAAATATCAAGCTGTATGCCGATGCTATCCGCACGGGTCTTTATCAGCCGGATGGGAAAGCCAATGAAAAGGATGCGGAAGTAGCTGAAAAGATCGGGAAAAATGCCGATGATGTGGCGGAACTGGTAAAGGAACTGATCGAAAAAGCATCCGGCGGCGTGATCGATTTTGAACCGGAGATAAGTTCCTTCTATCTGAACGAACTGGAAACGTTTTTAAATGAAGAGTTTTCCAACCGTCTTCAGATGCTGCGCATACCCTTCACTGTGGAAACGGGACACAACGCCCTTGTAAAGAGCGATAAGAGCGGCATATGCAGGATCCTTTCGCAGCTGATGGAAAATGCCATCAAGTACGGTAACGGGGAAGGGATATCGGTAAGTCTGGAAAAAGACAATGATGGATATTGTTTTATAGTAAAGAATAAAGGGAATGTACCGGGTGAAAAAGAGCTGCCCTATCTTTTCAACAGCTTCTGGCGCGGTTCCAACGCCTCCGCTGTTCCCGGCAGCGGTATCGGCCTTTTTGAAGCCAGAGAGATCGCACGCAAGCTGTATGGCGATATTTATGTCAAAGCCGATCCGGATGCCGGGGAGATCGAATTTGATGTATTCATCCCCCCGGAAAGGGATCCGTCACTGTAAGTTTATCTGCTTCATCTGCGGCGTCTCACTTATCCCGTAGCGTCCCAGCGCGATGAAGAAGAGGGCCGAGGAAACGACCGTAAAGGCCAGGGTGGAAGTACTTATCGAACTGCTTACCAGGCTGTGGGCTGTCAGCATTTCCGAACCCTGTCGCGCCAGGATCACATTGGTGAGCATGGTTAGGCCCAGGACGGAAAGGGAAAGCACGCATTTCAGTATTGCAAATACCGCCGCAATACCCCGCCGCGCTTCTCCGCCGTAGAAGAAGACAGTGAGAAGAAAGCCCAGCTGCAGGATAAGTTCGGTCACAATGATATAAAAGTTGATGGGAACGATCTTTCTCTGGATCAAAGGTCCGTTGGCCAGAGCCGGAATAATGGACTCCTGCGTCAGAACGCAGGTCAGCGCCACCAGCAGAGCTATACCCTGCAGCACCACCGCGATGATCAAAGGGATCTTTACATTGTTTTCAGTCATATCTTCATACCTCCGCCGGACAGTATAGCATATTGACTCCGCTTTGTCAGCTTAATATCCTCCCACACCGTAATTTTTCCGTGCTTTGACCCATTTGGAGATCTCTTTTTTCTTTGCGTAATTTCTTGTGTTTTCGGCGCCGAGATTCTTGTAAAGCATCAGACGTTCTTCCGACAGAGTACCGTTTTCAATGGCCTCTTTGATCGCGCAGCCGGGCTCGGTATCGTGTCTGCAGTCACTGAATCTGCAGTGGCTTTCCAGTTCTATGATATCCGAAAAGGTTTCATCGATCCCTTCCTGTGTCATGGCCATGCCGATCTCTCTCATACCGGGAGTATCGATGATGGAAGCCCCGTTGGCAAGCTCGATCAGCTGCCGGTGCGTTGTCGTATGCTTTCCTTTGGAATCGGATTCTCTGACGGCTCTGGTCTTCATGGTCTCTTCCCCTGCCAGCGCATTGATCAGTGTGGATTTTCCGGCACCGGAAGATCCCATCATACAGATCGTCGTGCCCGGTGTAAGATACTCCTTCAGCTCCTCCAGTCCGATATCATACAGAGCAGAGATCGCATGCACCCTGATCTTCTCGGAAATGCTTTCCACTTCACTTACGTAGCGTCCCACATTAGCGCACAGATCCGATTTTGTGAGTATGGCCACCGGCACTGCTCCTCCCTGCAATGCAACGCCGGCATATCTGGCGATACGATTATAACTGTAATCATCATTTAGAGATGTAACGATGAAGCAGTAGTCCACATTGGATACCATATACTGCATCACGCCCGTTTTGGACTGGTCCGGCCGCTGCAGAAAACTTTTCCTTTCGCAGACCGAGAGTATAAGGGCTTCACCGTCAGGATTATACCGGAATGTAACATAATCCCCTACCACCGGAAATTCTTCCGCTTCTTTTTCGTAAAAGCTTCCTTTCAATTTTGCCGGAAGATCCTCTTCCATATACCGTATCGTATAACTGTTCTTCTGTACTTCGGATATCCTTCCCAGGTTTTCAATATTCATCTTTTTCGTTTTCTCCTTTTTCTTCAAACAATAAAAAAGACCGTGCGCAAATGCCACGGTCAGAACTCTTCTTAACAGATCATCCTTAAGGGATCAATAAGCACAAACCGAGGTCTTCATACAATATTCAGTTATGATCACGATTTTCTCTACACGCATAATTATGATTACCTCGCTTTCCTCAGGATTCTTAAATCCTGTAAATCATAGCAATGCAGCTTATGCTTGTCAAGCTTTTTTATCATAAGCCGCATTGCACGGGAATGATCTTACATGCTTGCACGGTAGATGGAAAGCATGGCCTCTTCATTCAGGACTTTGGCCGAACCCATCTCGCCTCCGACACCCACAGCACATTTTTTTGCCATCAGCACCAGTTCTTCTTCCGTGGGCTCCACGCCCAGTTCCCGGAGGTTCGTCGGCATGTGAATACTGCGGTAAAATTCTTCCATGGCCTCGATCCCGCAGAGGGCGATCTCTTCATCACTGCCCACATCTTCCACATCCATAACATTCAATGCGAATTTCTTAAACCTGGGAAGGCAGTCCTTATAAACGTATCTCGCCCAGCTTCCCCAGATCGCCGCAAGTCCGGCTCCGTGAGCCACATCATAAAGACCGCCCAGTTCATGCTCCAGCTTGTGGGTCATCCAGTCTCCGCCGTCATTACCGCAGCCGGTGAGGCCGTTATGAGCAAGACTTCCCGCCCACATTACTTCGGCACGGGCGTCATAGTTTCCGGGATCCTCGCAGAGGATCAGGGCATTCTTCTTCACCGTACGGAGCAGGCCTTCCGCCAGCGCATCCGTGATCTCCATATTCCCGCCGTTGGTAAAATAACGCTCCATCGTATGCATCATGATATCGGTGCAACCGCAGGCCGTCTGATAATCCGGCAGGGTCATGGTAAGCTCGGGATTCATGATCGCAAATCTGGGTCTGGAATAGTCACTGCTGTAGCCCCGTTTTACAAGGCCTTCTTCCTTTGTGATAACGGAAGAATCGCTCATCTCACTTCCCGTTGCCGCGATGGTAAGGATCACTCCCAGGGGAAGAGCCGCTGCCGCCTGGCGCTTATAATCATAGAAATCCCACACATCTCCGTCATTCGCAACTCCGTAGCCTATGGCTTTGGCCGAATCGATGGCACTGCCTCCTCCTACGGCAAGAAGGAAATCCACCTTCTCCTTTTTGCATAATTCTATACCTTCATATACAAGTCCGAGGTGGGGGTTCGGCACGGCACCGCCCAGGGTCACATAGCTGATCCCGGCCGCATCCAGCGTATCCGTCACTCTTTTCAGGAGGCCCGAACGTACAACGCTTCCTCCTCCGTAATGGATCAGGAGCTTCGTTCCGCCGAATTCCTTAACCAGCTCGGCAACCCGGCTCTCCGTGTTTTTCCCGAAAACAACTTTCGTAGGGGTATAATAGTTGAAGTCAAACATAAGACCTTACTCCTTTCCTTTTTAGGGGTTGATGTTTAATACAGTATATGGTCTTATGTCGGGTACGGCTTCTTATTTTTGGAAGCTCTTCATATCATTTTTTGACCGCATTCAGCCGAAGAGCTGTTTTGCCGACTCTTCCAGTTCCCGCCTCTCCTGCGTATCCTCGTAGCCGCTCACTTTATCGTCTATGCCTTTTACGATATCATGAACAAACAGGCCGTCCCTGTTGCAGTAGAAATATATCTTCTTTACGCCGCGTATCATGAATCTCGCCTCGGCTTCCCCTTCCGGATACAGTTTCATCAGCTGACAGCGTTCCGAAGATACCGCAGCAATGAAGGAGATGTAATGGGTCTTGCTCATCTCATGATCGATCCTGACGAAATACTCATCTTCCACCCGCTCGACAAAGAGCATGTGCTCCTCATCCGTCTCTTCCGCTTCCGCGGGAAGAAGCTGTATCCCGTGGCAGTGGATGACTGCCTCCCCCATGGAATGGATCGCATTTCCACAGACCGGGCATACATAAAACTTCGAACGCAGCATGTTCGCCGACACATTGGCATTGTGAACGGTACTGCCGGACAGAAGCTCCGTAAGAGAGATACGAAAAGCCTTTGCTATGGGCTCAAGCAGTGTGATATCCGGATAGCCCTTGCCCGTCTCCCATTTGGATACCGTTTTGTCGCTCACTCCCAGCTTCTCTGCCAGCTGAAGCTGGGTCATTTTGTTCTTTTCCCGCAGCTGCTTTATGACTGCTGCGGTTATA
Source organism: Lachnospiraceae bacterium (assembly GCA_017552715.1). Classification (GTDB taxonomy): domain Bacteria; phylum Bacillota; class Clostridia; order Lachnospirales; family Lachnospiraceae; genus NK4A136. The sequence continues at coordinate 13,223 of JAFZOW010000011.1, read as the reverse complement.
TACTGATCCATTTAAGATCCCTCCTCTTATGCGTGTCTATGCCTCTGTCGGTTTCTCATTAAATATATTACAGCCATCATCACATGACAATCTGCGGAAAGTAGAGTTTATCATCTTCAGCTTTCCGGCAACAATGTCCGGATTCGCAAAACGGTCGCTTTTGATGTGTAAAGATTGACATATGCGCAATCTGTTGCTATATTCAAGATATGTAACGGTCGCTTTTGAAGCTGAAGAGGTATGTGATGCAGGTAAAGAAGGAAGAAGTGCATGAAAGGATCCTTAAGGTATCGGAGAGGCTTTTTATCCGCTACGGTTATGCAAAGACTTCCCTGAAACTCATCGCAGACAAGTGTTATATCAGCAAGAGCAATATCTACCGTTATTTTTCCTCAAAAGAAGAGATCTACGAAAGCCTGGTGGGAGAAGCTCGCCGCAGCATACTGGAAGTAGCGGAGCGGATGACCGCTCCTGACTTTATAAAGAAAAGCCTGAATATGAAAGTAACTGAGATATCGTACCGGCTGGCAGAGGTGGTGGCCGCTCATCGCAGCGCCATACTGGTAATGCTGAAAAGCGGCAGGGACGAAGACAGGAATTTCATCAGCGGGCGCTACATCCGGATATTTACGGAGCGTTCGCAGGTTCCCGACAATAATCTGAACACGCTTATCGCAAAGATACAGATCTTCGCGCTGACGGATCTGATCAGCAGCTATGAAGATCCCGCAGAACTGAAAAAACAGATACTGCTTTTGATGAAATACCACTATGTGGGTATAAACGGATTACTTCCGAAGGAGAAGCGCTGACTTATGAAAAACAGAAAGCTGAAAAAATTCCTGATCGTATTGTCCGTAACAGTGATCCTGATCGCCGGACTGGTATTCTGGTACAGCCGTCACATGCACTACGATATCGAGCCGCATGTCTCTTATAATGCTGATGTCATGGACGCGGAAGGCCGCTCCTATTCCAAAGCTTCCGTCGTGTATTATACGAAAGAGATAAGCCCGGAGGCATTGATGCGCATCTATGAGACACTGGATGTGCATCCGGAAGGAAAAGTGGCTGTCAAGCTTTCCACAGGGGAAGCCGGAAATCCGAATTACCTGGATCCACAGCTGATAAAAGATCTGGTGCAGAGTGTGGACGGGACGATCATAGAATGTAACACAGCTTATTCCGGTTCCAAACGTGCGGATACCGCCATGCACCGGCAGGTTGCCGAAGAACACGGTTTTACGGCCATCGCCGAGGTGGATATCATGGATGAGAACGGCTATATGAAGATCCCCGTGGAAGGCGGCGTTCATCTGCAGGAAAACTGGGTCGGAAAAAACCTGGCGGAATATGACTACGTGCTGGTCCTTTCACATTTTAAAGGTCATCCCATGGGCGGTTTCGGCGGAGCTTTGAAAAACATCTCCATCGGTATCGCCTCCCGGGAAGGTAAGGTCCGCATACATACGGGCGGCGTCTTTTCCCGGCCACCCATCGATCTGGGTTCACTGGTCACCAATCAGGATGTTTTCACCGAGAGTATGGCGGAGGCAGCCAAGTCCGTTTCCGATTATGAAGACCACGGAAAACGCATCGTCTATATCAGCGTTATGAATCATCTCTCCATCGACTGCGATTGCGTTTCAACACCCGCGGAAGTCGATATGCACGATATCGGCATCTTTGCATCGACGGATCCGGTGGCCCTGGACCAGGCCTGTGTGGATCAGGTATTTGAAGCAAAGGACGGGGCCTCCCTGCAGGGAAGGATACTTGAAAAGAACGGGATACACATACTGACTCATGCGGAAGAGATCGGATTCGGAAAGCGTGTGTACCGGCTGATCGACATAGATACGGACATTATGGAATAAAGCAGGGGTCATATGATAAACATACTTAAAACGGAGTGGATCTACTTTTGGTATTATTTTACCCTGCAGCTCAGCCAGATCTTCTGGTACTGGGTGGCCGGCATGATCATCGGTTCCATCGTGTCCGTATTCTTTAAAGATAAGATCCACGCACTGATGAGAAATATGAAAAGCAACGGAAGCAGTATCCTGGGGATCATATTTGCTTCCATCCTGGGCGTGGCATCCCCCTTATGCATGTACGGGACCATTCCCATCGCCGCCTCCTTTTCGAAAGGCGGTATAAAGGACGAATGGCTTGCATCCTTTATGATGAGTTCCATCCTGCTGAATCCGCAGCTCATCATATACAGTGCGGCCCTGGGTGTAAAAGTCCTGTGTATACGGATCATCTGCTGTTTTTTATGCGGGATCACTGCGGGTCTGGTCATCCGCTTTGCTTTCCGTGAAAAGTCTTTTTTCAACTTTCAGAGCTTTGACGAGCCGAAGAGCCGGGATACCGATCCGAATCCCTTTGTCCGCTTTCTGAAAAACCTGGGACGGAACCTGAAAGCTACCGGCCTGTATTTTCTGATCGGCATCATCCTTTCAGCATTATTTCAAAGATACATACCGCAGGAAGCGATCCGTTTTGTATTTGGGGGCAATGAAGCCTGGGGCGTGCTGATGGCCTCCACCATAGGTGTTCCTCTGTACGTATGCGGAGGCGGCACTATCCCCATCATAAAAAGCTGGCTGGCAAACGGCATGAGCCTGGGGAGCGCCGCAGCTTTTATGATCACGGGGCCTGCCACAAAGATCACAAATCTGGGAGCGCTGAAGGCCGTACTGGGGGCAAAGCATTTTGCTTTCTACTGGTTGTTTGTCATACTGTTTTCTCTCATCAGCGGCATACTGATAAATCTGATCTTTATCGTTTAACATCCGCAAAACCTTCCGCTGCTTTCCGGGCCTTAAGCAGAGTCCGGGTTGTTTTTTGCATGCGCTCCCCCCAAATGACAAATAATGATAATCCAAAGGTCGATTCATGAGAGGGTAAGGGAAAAAACGCGGTCTATAATCCAGCTTGTCAAAAAGAACAACACAGGGGAGAAGAAGATCATGAAAAGCAATATTACGGATATGACAAAAGGTTCACCGTTGAAACATATCGTGCTGTTTGCACTGCCCACGCTGATCGGCAATATTTTCCAACAGATCTACAATCTGGCGGATTCGATGATCGTGGGGCGTTTTATAGGTTCCGACGCCTTTGCCGCCGTAGGAGCCACCTCCTCCATCACCTTCCTCTTTTTTGCGCTGTGCAACGGCGTGGGAAACGGTGGCGGTATCGTGGCGTCCCAGTATTACGGTGCCCATGACGATGATAAAGTAAAGAAATGCATCGTTAATACCGGCATGATCATGCTCATGGTGCCGCTGATCTTCGGTATCCTGGGCTTCACCCTTGCTCCGGCACTGTTAAGGATCCTGGATACTCCGGCCCCCATCATGCAGGATGCCCTGCTGTACACCCGTTTTATGTGTGTCGGACTGCTGTTCGTATCCCTGTATAATTACCTGTCTTCCATGCTGAAGGCACTTGGCGACTCCAAAACACCCCTTTATTTCCTGATCGGTTCCACCATCGTCAATGTAATACTCGACATCCTGCTGGTGTGCGTATTCTCCCTCGGCATCATGGGAGCCGCGCTGGCTACTGTGATCTCCCAGTTCCTTTCGGTGATACTGTGCGGGATCCACGCATACCGGACAAATCCCTACTTCCGTATCAGCCGCTCCGACCTGTCCGTCACCCTTAAGATGACCTACCGTATCGTACGTCTGGGTGTGCCCATGTCCATACAGTTTGCTCTGATCGCAGTTTCCTCCATGGCCCTCCAGCGTGTGGTCAACTCCTTCGGGACCACTGTGGTTGCTGCCTTTACGGCCACAAACCGTATCGAGCAGCTCATCCATCAGCCCTATATGACCCTTGCCGCTTCCCTCGCCACCTTCAGCGGCCAGAACTACGGAGCAAAAAGAAATGACCGTGTTTATGCGGGATACAGGACGGGTCTCATCATCATGGTATCCCTTACGGCCATTCTCATGTTCTTCATGCAGTTTTTCGGTAAGAGTGTTGCAGGGCTCTTCGTATCCGATCAGCAGGTGATACGTCTTGCCGCAAAGGGACTGCAGATCACCAGCCTCTTTTACCTTGCCCTTGGCATGATATACGTCATCCGTGGCGTACTTACCGGCATCGGTGACGCCCTTTTCTCCCTGATCAACGGTGTGGTGGAGGTGATCGGCCGCTTTACGGTCCCCATCCTCCTTACCGCTTATCTGGGCTACGGAGCAGCCGGCATCTGGCTGTCCTCCGGTATCGTATGGATGATCAGCGGCGGAACGGCCTGGCTGCGCTATGCAACTTATTTCCGCAAGAAGGTGAGTCTGCCTTCCCGCTCCGGTTCCGTACGCGGCTTCCTCTTTGCCCGCTCCAACACTTCCTCATCCCATATGTGAGCTTAAGTGATGAGCAGAGCCCTGTATTCCCCGGGAGACATACCCTTTTCCTCCCGGAATACCCGGTTAAAGCTGGGTATGCTCTGGAAGCCCGAAAGCATGGCTACCTCGGTCAGGGTCCTCCCTTCCTCCGCCAGGAGTTCGGAGGCCTTCTCCAGCCGGATCGTGTTCAGCCACTTGCTGTAATTCATGCCCGTGACATTCTTGAAGATCCTGGAGAAATAGTCCCGGCTGATCCCTGCCATCTGTGCCATGGCGCCCTGGGACAGATCGTCCGCCGTAAGATTATTCTTGATATAATCGGTGACCGACATCATACGCCTCATAACATCGTCCGCATAGGCGTAGGGATCCTCTTCTCCCAGCTCCGGAGCCAGTTCCTTCCTGTAATCCAGAAGCGTCAGCATAAATTCCATAAGGAGCATACAGCAGCGGATCTCCTTGTCCTGCCGCTCCGTGAAAAAGATCTCCTTCATCTTCATCGTAATATCTTTCAGCTTCGCTGCAAGCTCCGGATGTGCATGAATGCATATGATATGCAGATTGCGGTACATATGCATGATCCTTCGCAGATCGAAGAGCGAATTGATGAAGGCATTGGAGAACTGTATGACCAGCGCCTCCTTCCGGTCGGCATCCACGATGGAATGCATTTCCATGGGCCAGACCAGCACCAGATCGTCCGGGACCAGCTCGTAAGTATTCTTTCCCACGCTGTATATATTTGTCTTTCCCGGCCCCACCAGCAGGATCTCGCCGTAGGAATGCCAATGTGCTTTGTAGTACCTTTCCTTATATCCGGTGGACATATTGAAAGCGCTCACATGGTCAAAATCATATATCTCATATTTGCTGTAATCCATTATCCCTGTCCTTCTCCGATCCGAACCGAGGCAATATGGCCTGTTTTTCCCTCTTTAACAAAGAAGCGAGGCAAGCGCCCCGCTTCTTTTCCTGATCTTTTCTCTTCAGTGATTACTTCTTAGCCCCGTTGACCAGATCTTTCAGCGCCTTGCCGGCCTTGAACTTGGGAACCGTAGCTGCCGGGATCTTGATCGCCTCGCCGGTTGCAGGGTTCTTACCCTTGCGGGCTGCTCTCTTGGAGGTCTCGAAGGTTCCGAAGCCTACGAGCTGTACCTTACCCTTCTTCTTCAGCTCCTTGGAAACGGTGTTCGTGAAAGCCTTCAGTGCCTTCTCGGCGTCAACCTTGGTCAGGCCGGCTTCTTTAGCCATTGCATCTACTAATTCTGCTCTGTTCATTTGAATGGTCCTCCCCATATATAGTGGTTTTTTTTACAACAACGGTATCATACCACATAATATGCTCTCATGCAAGTTAAATACCGCTGTTTTTTTCGCCATTTTCTACGACAGGATCTCGTTTAAGCTGCGGATATGATTCTTTCTCGAGGACGTGATGATCACATGATCCCCTTTTTTAACAGAGGTACTTCCGGAAGGGATGATGAGCTCATCATCCCGCAGTATGGCTGTGACCAGCACATCCTTCTTCAGACGGAAAGCCTTGTCACTGAAGGCTTTATCCAGGCTTTTGAAATCATCACCGGCGGTAAACTCGATGATCTCAGCCATCCCGTCCGCCAGAAGATAGAATTTACCCATATCCTTGCCGGCATCTTCCGCTTCATGGCTGAGAAGGAAACGCAGAGCCCTTAAGGCCGAAGATTCCGCAGGTGAGACCGTGATATCGATATTGACCTTGTGAAGGAGCTTCAGATGCTCCGGCCGGTCCACCCGGGTGATGATGGAAGGGATATTGCAGGACCAGGCATACATGCTCACCACCAGATTGGTCTCGTCATTATCCGTCAGGGATATCATCACGTCGGCTTCGGAAACACGCTCCTCCTCCAGGACTTCCAGTGTCCCTCCTCCGGCATAAGCCACATTGATGTCGGGATATTTCTCCATCAGCTGCCTGCAGCGGGTGCTGTCCTGTTCCAGTATCGTGATACCGCCCCTGTCTTTCTTAAGCAGATCCAGCAGATAGATGCAGGTATTGCTCCCCCCGACGATAACGATCTTTTTAGCCTTACTGCGTTTTATCCCCAGCTTCAGCAAAGACTCCTCCAGATCTTTTTTCGCCACGGCAACGTTGATCCCGTCCCCGCTGCGTATCACAAAATCCCCTCGGGGGATATAGAGCTTTCCTCCCCTGATAACACTGATGATCAGGATATCCAGCTTCAGTGACTTCTTGATATCGATAAGGGTACGCCCGTTCAGAACGCTGTCATCCAGAACATTCATGCTCAGGAGCTGGACTTTATTACCCCAGAAGCCTTCCAGTTTGGTAAAGCCGGGCATACCCATATTACGGCAGATCTCTTCCGCGATATCCCTGCGGGGCTTCATAAAGAAGTCGATACTGTACTGCTTCTTTAATTCCTCCGCCTCGCTCAGGAAATCCGGCTGCAGGATACGGGCGGCGGCAAAACGGGTTCCCAGCGCCTTGGCCTGCATGCAGCTTAAGAGATTGATCTCGTCGATATGGGTCAGTGCCACAATGGCATCCGCGGTATCCGCTCCCGCTTTGAGCAGGGTCTCCCGGGATGCACCGCTGCCCACCACACCGTTAACATTGTATTTGTCGGTGACCGTTTCTATGGCAGCACGATCCTTATCGATCACTACCACATCGAAATTCTCGCTTGCCAGAGAAGAGATCAGCAGATTTCCTGTCTGACCAAATCCGACGATGATGATCTTCATGACTCTGTCCTTTCTGCTTTGTTCCTGCGGGTAAGCCTTACCGCCTTCTGCTTTTCCAGCGCAAAGTAAACGCGTTTAATAGTCAAACCCTGTACCAGTACAGTAAAGAATATGGTCGTATAGGCAACATTGGAAAAGATCTGATATACCGGCTCCGGAAGATATTCCGCAGTCTCTATTGCCAGCGCCATGGAAAGGCCTCCCTTCAGCGCCGACCAGGTCATCAGTATGACAAATTCCCGAAGGCTGTAATTCCCGGGGATATGTTTGCCCGTAAGCACGGTACTCACCAGCACCCCGGTTCCCCGTGAAAAGATGAGGATGAGCAGGGCCAGAGGAATGATCAGCGGAGCATAGGGGCTGAGCTTCATGTTCAGCACCAGCAGGCCGATCATTACAAAAAGTACGGAATTCAGTATGCTCTCCAGGATCTCCCAGAAATCCTCGTAAAAATTCCCCGGATCCACCACGGTAACGGTACGTTTCATCTTTTCCATGGAATAGGAGAAGAACATGCCGCACACCACGGAGGCGATGACTCCCGAAAAGCCGAAGTGTTCACATATCATATATACGGAAGAAACATCCAGAAGGGAGATCAGTATATAGCGTACCGGGTCCCGGGTAAGCTTCATGAGCGCAAAGAGCGGGATGGAAACCAGCAGGGCCACGGCCACCGCTCCGCCGATCTCTTTTAACATGAGCACCGCAAAATTACTGTCAGAGCTGTGGACGATCAGGGAACGTACAAATATGAAGAGGGTTACACCCGTACCGTCATTAAACAGTGACTCATTTTCTATAACGGAGCACACATTCTTGGATAGCCCTATCTTGTTGAGTATGCCCGTGGCGGCAATGGGATCCGTGGGAGAGACCACGCAGCCCAGAAGTATGCACATCCATATGTCCATGGGAAGACGGAGGACCAGCGCAATAATGTAAAACAGTGCGCCGTACAGGAAGGACGAGATCAGCGTGGTAAGGAGGGCCAGAAGAGAGATGGCACGTATGTTCTTTCTGAACTTTCCCATATTGACCTTGCTGGCTCCCGCAAAGAGCATGAAGCACAGCATCCCGTCCATCAGGTATTCCCGGAAACCGAAATCCCCCAGACTGCCGATCCAGGAACTGATGCCGGCGTCGGGAAAGATGAACCTGGCTATGAGGAGCAGGAGGGACAGAAGGAGGGAAAAGAAGATCAGTGCTATATCACTCTGGAGACGGAAAATCCTCTCGTTTAAAGTGCCGATACAGACGATGTATGCCAAAATAATGATAAGAAACAACATTATGTTCATAATTGAAATTATACATGTTTTTCCCCTCCGGGTCAATTCGTTGGAAGCTCCCCCGGTTTGACAAGCCGGAGGGAGAGTGTTATGATTATTATATAACACAACACAAACACCTGAGACCCGGACCGGAAGCGCAAGATGAACGAACAGAAGATCTTCAAAAAACTCTCCAAAGTCGGTATCCTCGGAAATGTGCTGCTGGCTGCCTTTAAGCTGCTGGCAGGACTACTGGGGCATTCCGGTGCCATGGTATCGGATGCCGTCCATTCCCTGTCCGACGTATTTGCCACGCTGGTCGCCTATATCGGAGTGCGCATGTCCCGGGTCAAAGAGGACGAGGAGCACCCCTATGGCCATGAAAGGCTGGAATGCGTCGCGTCCCTGATCCTGGGGCTCCTTCTTGCGGGGACCGGACTCGGGATCGGCTACAGCGGCATACGGAAACTGGCATTCGAAAGGGATTCCATCCAGATCCCCACCCTGCTCCCCCTGATCGCCGCCATCGTGTCCATCCTCGTAAAGGAAGGCATGTTCTGGTATACCATGTACTATGCCAAAAGGCTGGATTCCGCCGCCTTTAAGGCCGATGCCTGGCATCACCGTTCGGATGCCATCTCATCCGTAGGTTCCTTTATAGGTATAGGGATGGCCCGGCTGGGCTTTACCATCATGGATCCCATCGCCAGCATCCTCATATGTGCCCTTATCCTCAAGGTCTCCTTCGATATCTTTCAGGACTCCCTTAACAAAATGCTGGATACCTCCTGCGACAATGCCTTTGAACAGAAGGTCCGTGCTTTTGTGGACGGACAGCCCGGGGTACAGAAGATCGACATGCTCCGTACAAGGCAGTTCGGCAGCAAGATCTACATCGATCTGGAGATCGCCGTAAAACGGGATATATCACTGCTGGAAGCCCATTCCATCGCCGAAAACGTGCATGATAATGTAGAAAAAAACTTTCCTAAAGTAAAGCATGTCATGATACATGTCAATCCCGGGGAAGAATGAGACCGATCAGATGTGAACAAGTTTTTGTTCATATCTTTTCCGCCTTTCAGGCAAGGTTTTGATCTCTTTATCCACTTATCCACCTTATCCACAACGGCTGAAAGCCCCATTGTATATGGACTTGTGGATAGCGGAGTATTGATTTTCCCCGTTTCTTTGCTATACTTCACTATGCAATCCCAAAGAAAATGAAAACAGGCGGTTCATCTAAATGGAGAACATCAAGCTGAGCATCGACGGAAGCAGTAATATGACACTGCTTTCCAACACTTTTATCGACTTTTACATGAAAGATGCCAATGACGCACAGATCAAGCTTTACCTGTGCCTTCTGCGCACCGTCTCCTCCGGAGGCTGTGCAGACCTTTCCGAACTGGCGGATAAACTCAACTATTCAGAAAAAGACATCCTGCGTGCTCTGAAATACTGGGAGCGTCGCGGCGTGCTCACCCTTTCGGTGGACCGCGCCAAAAAGGCAGCCGGAGACGATTATTTCGGCGACCAGCTCCTGGGGATACGTCTGGCCCTGCTGGATACTCCGGCGGTACTGCGCGAAGTAGCCGTAAGCGGCGCCGATACAGCCGATAACACGGAAAAGCGCACCAGCTCCCGTACCGCTGCTGCCGATACGGCTGACAGTGAGCCTGTCCGCCTCCATACGGAGCGCAACGGACAGACAGCCTTCTCTGCCGACGTGGAAGATGCGGAAGAAGCTTCTGTTGAAAGCAGGGTCCGTCCCGACGGTCTCCCCGATCCGGAGGCCTGCAAAGCCGCTTACCGGCTGGACGATCTGCGGGAGTTCAAGAACTCTCCCGACACCTCCTGGATACTTACGGCAGCCCAGCAGTATATCGGCCGTCCCTTAAGCCCCACTCAGATCCGCAGCCTGGTGTTCTTCTCCGAAGGACTGGGCTTTTCCGGAGAACTGATCGATTATCTGCTGCAGTACTGTGTCGAAAAAGGCCAGAGCAGTTTCCACTATATTGAAGCCACCGCCATGGCCTGGGCCGAGCAGGGTATAAGTACCGTATCGGAAGCCCGGCATCAGGAGGGAGACATCCCCGACCGGGAATTCAAGCACATCATGAGCCTTCTGGGCCGCAGCGGCAGTCCCGCACCCCAGGAACAGCGCTTCATGCGCCGCTGGCTCACTACCTATGCCTTCCCCATGGAGGTCATCGAAGAAGCCTGCGGCAGAGCCGTACTGGCTGTGGATGCCAACCGTTTCCCCTATGTGGAGACCATCTTAAAACAGTGGCACGATAAAGGCGTAAAGAATATGAAGGATGTGGCTGCTGCCGATGAAGCCTTCCGGGCCGGCTACAAGCCCGGCGCTGTCTCCTCCGCGCCCTCCCGGAACGCATCCCGTACCGCATTCAACAATATCGAACAACAGGATTACGACTTCTCCGAGCTGGAGAGAAAGTTAGTCAATAACAGCTGATATGGCACTGAAGAACGAAGAATTCGAAAAGTTCCGGCGCATCTATGAGGAGCGCCAGCGCGAAAACGAGTACGCCTTGCGTGCCCGGAGGGAGGAGGTATACAGCCGTATCCCCGAATATCGCGAGCTGGAGCGGCGCATCGCCGATCTTTCCATGGAATGCAGCCGTGCGCTGATCGAACTGGAGGATCCCGAAGCAAGGGAGGAGCGGCTCAAACAGCTTCGTTCGGACATTTCACAGCTCAGGGAGAAAAAAAGCTCCCTGCTTGCGGAGCACGGCTATGCCGCAGACCACTTAAAGCTTCATTACCATTGCGAAAAATGCCGTGATACCGGCTTTATCGACGGCGAAAAATGCAGCTGCTTTAAGCAGCTGGAGCTGGAGCCCCTCTACGAAGCCTCCCGCATACGCGACATACTGCGGGAAAACAATTTCTCCCTCCTGCGCAGGGATTACTACAGCGGGGAGGATCTGAAGGCTTTTGATACGGCAGTGGCCGCATGTAAAAATTTTATATCCGATTTCGATACGGACTACCAAAATCTTCTTTTTTATGGTACAGTAGGCAGCGGAAAGAGTTTTCTCTCCGACTGCGTCGCGGATGAACTCTTAAAGAGCGGACATTCCATCATATACTTCAGTGCGGAACAGCTCTTCAAATCCGTTTATGCCGTAGCGAATGAACGCAACCGGGAGAAACAGGACAGTTTTTATGAGCGGCTCTTCGGCTCGGATCTGCTGATCATCGACGACCTCGGCACCGAGCTGACCAACGACTTTACACTGTCCCAGCTCTTCCATATACTGAATGAGCGCGGATTGAACCGTCGCTCCTATATCATTTCCACGAACCTGGATCTGGAACAGATCCGGCAGCGTTACAGCGACCGGCTGTTCTCCCGGCTCATGGAAAACTGCACCATCTGCCGTTTAAGCGGCAGGGATATCAGACTTCAACGTAAAATAGAAAAAACCTACCAAAGCGCGTGAAAGAAAGAGAGGTTCTGAGCATGTCAAGTCCAAAAGACGAAGTCCGCAACCTGGACACTATTCCCGTAGGATCCCTAGGCATCATTCCGCTGGAAAGCTGCCACACCCTTGGGGAAAAGGTGGACTACTATCTGGTAAAGTGGCGTACCGAGCGGGAAAACGAACATGCTGACACACTGGCCTTCTCCGGCTACAAGAGAGACAGCTATATCGTAAAAGCCAGGATCCCCCGCTTCGGTTCCGGTGAAGGAAAAGGCATACTGATGGAGTCCGTACGCGGCCATGACCTGTACATCATGGTGGATGTCTGCAACCACAGCCTGACCTATTCACACTTCGGCCAGGTCAACCACATGTCTCCGGATGACCACTATCAGGATCTGAAACGTGTCATCGCCGCACTGGGAGGAAAGGCAAGGCGTATCACGGTGATCATGCCCTTCCTTTATGAAAGCCGTCAGCACAAGCGTACACAGCGGGAATCCCTGGACTGCGCCATCGCCCTGCAGGAACTGGTGAGCATGGGTGTGGAAAACATCATCACCTTTGACGCCCACGACCCCCGGGTGCAGAACGCCATCCCCTTAAGTGGTTTCGAGACCGTACAGCCGGCTTACCAGTTCATCAAGGCCCTGTGCAAGAATATTAAAGACCTGCAGATCGACTCGCAGCATATGATGATCATCAGCCCGGATGAAGGAGCCATGAGCAGAGCCATCTACATGGCCAACGTGCTGGGACTGGATGTAGGTATGTTCTACAAACGCCGTGATTATTCCAAGATCGTGAACGGCCGCAATCCCATCGTAGCCCACGAATTCCTGGGCACGGATGTGGAAGGCAAGGATATGATCATCGTAGACGACATGATCGCTTCCGGTGACAGTATGCTGGACGTGGCGCGGGAACTGAAGAAGCGCAAAGCAAGACGTATCTTCTGCTTCACCACCTTCGGCCTTTTCTCCAGCGGTCTGGATCGCTTTGATGAAGCAAACAAAGAAGGCGTGTTCACCAAGGTGCTCACCACTAATCTGATCTACCAGAGCCCGGAGCTTCTTGAACGCGAATGGTATATCAGCTGCGACCTCAGTAAATACATCGCCTATATCATTGATACTCTGAACCACGATACTTCCATAAGTGATCTGCTGGATCCCAGCGAGAGGATACAGACGCTTATCACGAAATACAAAAAGGAACAGAACGGAGAATAAAAAAACGGGGCTGTCGCACTAAATTGGTGTGGCAGCTCTTTTTTTATTCCCCAAAAACAAAAACCAGACTATGAAAAGCCTGGTTTCTGCTGTAAAATAAGTTTATGCGACTAAACAAAATTTTACAAGGTGATTATACTATATCTT